>CBDHCE010000008.1:0-202697 GCA_965260985.1 Tepidisphaeraceae bacterium
GCGGCTCTCGGGATACCAGTAGATCACGCCGCGGCCGGCGGGGAGGGCGTGGGCGGCTTCGTTTACGGCCCGGAGTGCGGCGGCTTGGCCGGCGGGGGTGGGGGGCCAGATGCCGCCGGGCTTCAGCGGGTCGGGGCCGGGGCCGTGGGGGTAGGCGACCTCGGCGACGATCACGCCCTTGCCCTGCTTGGCGGCGGCGGCGAGGTTCGCCTTCAGGTGGTCAAGGGCACCCTTGCCGGAGGCGGCGGGGTAGAAGCTCAAGCCGATCAGGTCGTAGTCGACGTTCTGCTTTTGGAGGTGGTCGAACCACCACGCCGCCAAGCCCTCGCGGTCGCCGCCGTCGATGTGGACCATGATCTGGATCGGGTGCCGCGGCGTGGCGGCCTCGCGGACGGCCGCCACGCCGGCCTTGATCAGCCGGGCGAAGGCGGCCCACTGCGCGTCGGTTCCATCGAGCTTGCCGTCCGGCCAGAGCATGCCGGGGGTGATTTCGTTGCCGATCTGCACCAGGTCCGGCGGCGCGCCGTCGGCCTTCAGCGTCGCCAGCACGCCGGCGGTGTAGTCGTGGACTTTCCGCTCGAGCGCCGCGCCGTGAAGGTCGGCCCACGCCTTCGGCTTGATCTGATTCGCGGGGTCGGCCCAGGTGTCGGAGTAGTGCAGGTCGAGCAGGAACGCCGCGCCGCTCGCCTTCACGCGCTTCGCCAGGGCCCGCACGCACGCAAGATCCTGCGTCGCGCCGTAACTTTTGGCGTAGTCGTCAGTGGGGTTCACGAACAGGCGGAGGCGGAAGAGGTTCACCCCGCGGCGGCGGAGGATGGTGATCGCGTCGCCCGCCACGCCGGCGTCGGAGTAGACCGCCCCGGCCTTTTCCAGTTCCGGCAGCATGGAGACGTCGGCCCCGACGTAAAACGGCTCGGCGGCGCGGGCGGTGGGGTTGAGGATTGCCAAAGCAGCGACGATGCAGAATGTCAGAAGTGCGAGCCGGTTCATGCGTCCACCTTACCACACCGCCACCACGGGGGCGGTGTGTGAGACGACTGCACCGTTTAGCCGCCCCGCTTGCGGGGCGTGGGATTGCCAAATGCGCGCCCCGCAAGCGGGGCGGCTAAACGGGGGCTTGCGAACGGTCACGACTCGACAGACGGCGCGCCGACTTCGCCCTTCCGCTTCATTTTCCGCCGGACGATGAAGGCCACCACCGCGACCGCGACCAGCCCGATGACCGCGTAAGTCGCAGGGCCGGCGTAGTGCGAGACGCGGCGCCAGTTCTTGCCCAGCAGCAGGCCGAGGTACTCCAGCCCCGCCGCCCAGAGGGCCATGCCGACGGTGGAGTAGAGCAGGAAGGCCCAGAGGTTCATCCGCCGCACGCCGGCGGGCAGGCTGATGAAGGTGCGCAGCGCGGGCACGAAGCGGCCGATGAACACCGCCGCCCCGCCGTACTTGTCGAACCACGCGCCGGCGCGGTCGACGTCCTCACCGGAGAGGGCGAGCCACTTGCCGTAGCGGTCGAACAGCCGCCGCAGCCGGTCGTGGCCGACGGCCCGGCCGAGGTAGTAGACCGGCACCTGCCCGAGCACCGACGCCGCCGTGCCCGCCGCCAGGACGCCCCAGAAGTTCAGCCCGCCGCGCCCGACGACGAACCCGCCCAGCGGCATGATGATTTCGCTGGGGATCGGCACGCAGAGGCTCTCGAGGAGCATCAGCAGCCCGATGCCCCAGTAGCCGGCCGACTCGACGATGTGCGTGACCCACTCGACCATGCCGGGGCCACTTCTACGCTATTTCCGGCCGGGGCCGAAGAGGGATTTTTCCTCCGGCGAGGGCTTGAGGTAGGAGTAAGCGGCGAGGGCGGCGGTCAGGCCGGCCATCACCTTCGGGGCGAGGTAGTGGGGGTCGACCTCCTCGTAGTCGCGCCCGAACACCTTCATCGCCGCCACGCCGACCGCCGTCCCGGTGATCGCCAGCAGCGAGGGGATGACAGCGTACTTCAGCGCACCTTCGGAAAACAACTCTTTTTCGGCTTTCATCTCTACAACATCGTCGGTTTGCATTGCGGCAAATTTTAGGCGCGGCGGACGAATTCGAGCGTCAAAAGACTTACCACGGCCGGGCCACCTTCGCGTGGCCGTCGGGGTAGACGATCCGCACGCGGTCGGGCAGCACGGTATAAACCGCGCCGCTGCGGTCGCCGACGGGGGAGGTGCCGGCGGTCTCGAGCGCGACGCGCCAGCGGCCCGTGTGCCCGACCGGCTCGGCGGCGGCGCGGACGAAGGAGAGGTCCTCAAAGTTCCCGGTGCCGCCGGTGTTCTCGCTGGTGAACAGCACGTGCGTGCCGTCGGCGAGGCGGCCGAGGTGCTCGTAGGAGACGTCCTCGTAGGTGTCGGGCTCGGAGAACTTTCCGTGTACCCACTCCACTGCCCGGCCGGCGTCGCCGCGGTCCGACGGGCGGGTGGTGACGTCCGGGTCGTAATACTCGTCGGAGCCGAGGCTGTTGGTCAGGTCGAGCTTGAGGGTCATGGGGTCGGCATCGCTCAGCCAGCCGGAGAACTCCCAGATCAGTTTCGGGTGGATCGGCCGGCCGTCGGCGGTGAAGTGGGCGCTCACCTCCGCCAGCAACGCAGTGGTCTTGGCGGGCGGGGCGGGTTGTGCGGCGCAGGCGAGGCCGAGGTGCATCAATGGGAGCAGTAGGAGGTGTGGGCGCAAGAAGCGTTCCTTAATAGCCGGGAGCGGGAGCCCCGTTTGATCGCGGCGGAGGCGTGAGATGGTCGGGGTGTTTCCGCGACCGCAGACCGGGGCTTCCGCTCCCGGCTACTTGGGGGCGGGCTCTTCGTCGCGGTTGACCATGTGCCGCGCCGTGTCGACGAAGTAGGGCCACAGTTCCGACGCGGCGTCGAGGGGGATCGCCCCGGCCGCGATGGATTCGTGCAGCGAGCGGTTCATCAGCGTCAGCCACCGCTCGGCGGCGGCGGGGTCGATGGGGAACGGGTCGTGGCGCATCCGCAGGCGGGGATGGCCGCGCTGTTGGCTGTAGGTGGCCGGGCCGCCGAAGCGCTGGATGAGGAAGCCGCGCAGGCGGGCCTCGGCGGCGTCCCAGTCGTCCGGCGGGTACATCGGGCCGATCACGTCATCGGCGCGGACCTTGGCGTAGAACCGGCCGAGGAGGTCGGCGAAGCCGGCGTCGCCGACGCGGGCGTAGAGGGTGGCGGGGGAATCAGCCGGGGCGTCCACGGCGGAGTGTAGGACGGGCCGGGCGGCCCTACTTCGCCGACAGCCAGCGCGACCGGCGGCCGGCAGACTTGGGCGGTTCCTCCCACAGGTCCGGCTCGGGCGGCGGCGGGTTGAAGTAGGACCAGACGGCCATCAGGCTCGTCACGCCCGCCATCGACAGGGGCAGCAGGTTGTGCGGGTCGACCTTGCGGTAGTTCGCCCCGCAGCACGCCTTGGCCGCCCCGACGCCCAAGGCGGCGGCGACGATGCCCAGCAGCACCGGCACGAGCACCGTGTGCGTGAACTTCGCCTCGCCCGCATCCTGCCTGCCGTCGAGCCATCGGGGGAGTTGCATGGGGGGAGTATCGCCTGCGACGCGCGGCGCGGGAAGGGGCGAAACCGACCCACTATTTGGCCGGCCGCGTCTGCGGCGCGGCGGCCTTGGGGTCGGCCTTGCCCTCGACGACCGTGAACGCCTGCCGGAGCGTGACGTGCTTGCCGGAGACCTTGTCGTGCAGCGTGAGGGTCATCGCGTAGGTGCCCAGCGGGTCGTCCGCCTCCACGTCCATGATGGGGAAGCTCTCGCTGATGATGAACTCCTTGGGCGAGGGCACCTTGCCGCTCAGCGCCGCGGCACCCGTGTCGGAGCCATAGTTCGAGCCGTCGGGCTTGGTCATCGTGAAGTCGTAGGTCACGTCCGCGTTCCCGTCCGGCCCGGCGGTGGGGCCACCCAACAGGAGGACGGTGTAGAGGGTCTCGCCACGATGCACCTGGCGGGCGGGCGAGAGGTGGGGCGCCTCGGGCTTGGCCCAGTCGTCGAAGAACCGGTGGTCGGTGGTGAAGGCGAGCAGGCCGCCGAAGCGGCCGTCCATCTCCTGGTCCGGCTTGCCAATGCCGGCCGGCTTTGTCGCGGGCTGGGTCGCGGGGCGCGGGACGTGCGCCTGGCCGCTCGCGGGCCGGTCGGCGAGTGGGACGGCGAGAACGGCCAATGCGACGAGGGCGAGGCGCGGGTGCTTCATGGCCGGCAGGCTATCGCGTCCGTGCCCGTCCTGCAATCCTATTGAAGTGGGTGATTGCGTCAGGCCGGCACGGGGTCGGCCGTCCGGCGCGCCGGCATAGGGGGCGGGCCAGTAGGCGGCGGGCACGAGGATGGGCGCGGGGGCGTCGGTGCCCAGCAGCACTGGCACGAGGACCGTGTGCGTGAACTTCGCCTCGCCCGCGTCCTGCCTGCCGTCAAGCCATCTGAGGAGTTGCATGCGGCTGAGCACTGCCGAGGCAGTTTGAGGCGGCAACGGGGGAATTTGCCTCAATCCTCCCGGTCGGACGTTCGGCCCTTGGTGAAGCCGTAGCCGTAGCCGCCGACCGCACCGGCCAGGACGCCGACGAGGCCGGGGATAAGCGTTTTCAGCAAGTCGGGCTGGTCCCGAAGGATGAGAATCACGACAAGGATCGTTGCGCAAATCAGGGTTGCCGCGAGCAGGCCGATCCACTTCCCCGTGCCGTCGGCTTTTAATCCCGCAAGCTGTACGTCGCGCGTGGCCTCCATCTCCTTCCGCTCAAATTCGATTGTTTTCTCCGCTACCGCGAACGCCTGAGCGATATTCTCGGGCGTCATGGTGTGGGCCACCGGGCTGTAGGATGGCTCGATGCTGTCCTCAATCTCCTCCAGCAGCTCCGGCTCCTCCTGCACGATTTTGCGGAGGAGCCTTCGTTTTCGGGTGCGCGTGAACTTCTTCTGATTCGCGTCCAGCGGCGAGCTTGATTCCGGTTCATCTGCCATGGTGAACGGTCTGGCGGCGGCCTATTTGGACGGGCGGTGGTGCTTGAGTGCGACCGTAGTGATCCGCGTGGCGAGTTTCGCCCCGGCAAGGCGGGAGAGCAGTTCGGCTGCCTCGCCGCTGATCCTTCCGGCTTGTTTGGCCTGCTGGATGTGCGTGAGGGATCGTCCGCTCTCGAGCGAAAGACGCTTCGCCTTCCAGGTGAACAGGTCGCCTGAAGTGGAGCCTAGTTTTTTGCGGGACGAGACGTTTTTCACAGTACCCTCCTTTATCGGAGCCCGCCGCCGCTCACGCCACCGCGGTCTGGCGGCGCTCGATCCTGTCGTAGAACGCCGGCATCGGCTTGCCCTGCTCGGCCCAGTGCTTGTTGATCGCGTCGCTCTTGCCGGCGCTGTTGAGCATGTGGAGCTTGCGGACGACCATCTCGGTGATGGCGCTGCGGGCGGGGCCGAGGTAGTTGCGGGGGTCGAACTCCTCGGGCTTGGTCACGAAGACCTCGCGGATTTTCGCCGTCATCGCCAGGCGCAAATCGGTGTCGATGTTGACCTTACAGACGCCGTAGGCGCGGACGGCCTTGGAGATCTGCTCCTCCGGCACGCCCTTGGCGTTGGGCATCTTGCCGCCGTACTTGTTGACCAATTCCACGAACTCCTGCGGGACCGACGACGAGCCGTGCATCACCAGCGGCAGGCCGGGGCAGGTCTTCATGATCTTCTCGATGCGGTCGAAGGCGAGGGTCGCCTCGTGCTTGAACTTGTACGCCCCGTGGCTGGTGCCGATGGCGACCGCCAGCGAGTCGATGCCGGTTTTGGCGTAAAAGTCCTTCGCCTCGTCGGCGTCGGTCAGGAACTTCTCGATGTTCTTCTGGTACTCCTCGGCGTCCAGCCCGACCACGTCCTCCTCGATCCCGCCGAGCATGCCGAGCTCCGCCTCGACCACGACACCATTCGCGTGGGCGAGGTCGACCGCCTCCTTGGTGAGGGCGACGTTCTTGTCGTACTCGTGGTGGCTGCCGTCGATCATCACGCTGGTGTAGCCGTCGTCGATGCACGCCTGGATCAGGTCGATCGTGTCGCCGTGGTCGCAGTGGACGGCGATCGGCATCTCGGGGTGCTCCTCGACGGCGGCGTCGATGATCGCCTTGAGGTAGCGGATATTGGCGTACTTGCGAGCGCCCTTGCTGATCTGCAGGATGCAGGGGCTGCTCTCGCGGGCGCAGGCGTCGACGATGCTCTGGGCGAGCTCCATGTTGTTCACGTTGAACGCGCCGACGGCGAAGCCGCCCTCGTAGGCGAGGTCGAACATCGGCTTGGTGGTCATCAGGGGCATGGGGGTTCCTTCGTTTCCTTCTGATCTCGAACTTTCACTGCGGGGGGAAGTTTAGCCGGGCCGTCACTTGCCCGCCAGTTTGGCCGCGAGCTCGGCGGCGTGCTTGCCCTGGAAGCGGGCGATGGAGAGCTCGTTTTCGGTGGGCGTGCGCTGCCCCTTGGGGCCGGCGATGGTGGTCGCGCCGTAGGGCGTGCCGCCGGAAACCTCGTCGAGGTTCAGCAGCCCCTCGGCCGCGTAGGGGACGCCGGCGATGACCAAGCCCATGTGGAAGAAGAAGGTGGAGAGGTTGAGCAGCGTCGTCTCCTGCCCGCCGTGCTGGCTGGCGGTGGAGGTGAACATCCCGCCGAGCTTGCCGACGAGTCCGCCCTTCTGCCACAGCGGCCCGGTGGAGTCGAGGAACATCTGCATCGACCCCGCCGCGCTGCCGTAGCGGGTGGGGGTGCCGATGAGGATCGCGTCGGCGTCGGCCAGGCGCATCGGGTCGGCCACCGGGACGTGGGCGAACGCCTTCTTCGCCTCGGTCGCGTGCATCTTCTCGAGCACGTCCGGCGGGAGCATTTCTTTCACTTGGTACAACTCCACCGCCGCCCCGGCGGATTTCGCGCCCTCGGCGATGGCCTCGGCGAGGTGGTAGACGTGGCCGTAGAGACTGTAGAAGACGATCTGGACGTTGGCGGGCATGGGGAGTCCTTGGGTGCTGAATGTCGTTGCTTACTTGCCGTCACGCTCGTCTTGCCACGCGGCGATGCGTTCGGCCGCCCACTTGGCGGCCTTGCCGCGAAGGGGGGGCTTGGCGGGCTGTTCGTAGGGCAGCTCGTCGGCGTAACGCCCGCGCTCGTAGGCAAGATCGAACACCGGCTGGAGGTCCAAAGGCACGAACTCGTCCTTCGTTCTCAGTGGCAGCGCGAGGCGCGGGAGGGTGGCGTCATACTTGATCCTGTAATACTCCAGCCGGCCGCCCCTGGTGAAGTTTACGAGACTCGCGTGATAGGTTGATTTGAGCCGGTCGGCGATTCCGCTTCGCGTCGCCACGGTCGTCGGGACACCTCGGCGAATCCAATCGAGTTCCAGCAAGTTGACATTGGCGGCGAGGTAATCCTCCTGCTTTGACGAGTATTTCCTCCTCCCGTCTCCAGACGCTTTATTCGTCGGGCTGAGCATCTCAATGGCGGTCACGACAGCCCCACCCGACTTCTTGTCGGTGATGTGAATCGACCGCTGCGTGGTCTGGAAAGGGGGCATCAGGACGATCGGATCCGCGAATGCCACCGCAGCGCCGCCTTCGCCGTAGCGACTCCCTGCCCCCGAACTGAGCTTTTCGAAGGCATGAACATCCGGCGAATAGCGGTGAGGTGGGCCGTCGGCCTCCTCGACCACGACCCATTCCTGCGCCCGGGCGAACATGTTTTGCGGGAGGTGAGTGTTGATCGCGTCAGACAGGTAGGTAAGGAATCGGGAGTGGAAATCACCCCAACGCCCCTCCAAATACGGATCCATGCCGGGGAAAGGACTTTTCATAGCACCCCATTCTACCCAACTCACGCCACCGTGATCGCCTCATCCAAATAGATGTCCTGCACCAGGTTCAGCAGCTTGATCCCCTCCGCCGTCGGCCGCTGGAACGCCTTTCGCCCGGTGATCAGCCCCATCCCGCCGGCGCGCTTGTTGATCACCGCCGTCCGGGCGGCGGCGGCGAAGTCATCCGACCCGCTCGCCCCGCCGCTGTTGATCAGCGGGCTGCGGCCCATGAAACAATTCGCAATCTGGTACCGGCACAGCTCGATCGGGTGATCGCCGGGCGTCAATTCGCCATACACCTTCGGGTCGGTTTCGCCGAAGTCCACCGCCCTGAACCCGCCGTTATTGGTCGCCTGCTTCTGCTTGATGATGTCCGCCTGAATGGTGGTGCCGAGGTGGTTCGCCTGCCCCGTCAGGTCGGCCGAGGTTTCGTAGTTCGTCCCCTTCACCTCGAACGCCTCGTTCCGCAGGTAGCACCAGAGTACCGTGACCATGCCGAGCTCATGGGCGCGCGAAAACGCCTCAGAAACCTCCTGCAACTGCCGGTCGCTCTGCTCCGAGCCGAAGTAGATCGTCGCCCCCACGGCGGCGGCGCCCATGTCGAACGCCTGCTCGACATTGGCGAACATGATCTGGTCGTAGTGGTTCGGGTACGTCAGCAATTCGTTGTGATTCAGCTTCACGATGAAGGGAATCTTGTGGGCATACTTCCGCCCGACCGACCCGAGCACGCCGAGCGTGCTGGCGACGGCGTTGCACCCGCCGTCGACCGCGAGCTTCACGATGTTTTCCGAATCGAAGTAGACCGGGTTGGGCGCGAAGCTCGCCCCGGCCGAGTGCTCGATTCCCTGGTCCACCGGCAGGATGCTGACGTGCCCGGTGCCCGCGAGCCGCCCGTGGTTCAGGATGGCCTCGAAGTTCCGCAGCACGCCGATCGGGCGGTCCGACGGCATCAGGATGCGGTCCACGAAGTCCCCGCCGGGCAGGTGGAGCATCGACTTGTCGAAGCCGGTGGCGCGGTAGGTCAGGAGGTCGTCGGCGTCGGAGCCAAGAAGATCGACGATTTTGGCGGTGGTGTCGGACATGGGCGAGATTTTACAACGCGACCTCACGCCACGGAACGGACATTTGCGTGATGGGCCGGAACAAGCCGGCGTCTGAGCCGAAGGCGAAGACCCGGATCCTGCCGCTTGCGGCTTCGCAAAGAAACGGTTCCGTGCGAAGCCGCAAGCGGCAGGATCCGGATCTTCGCCTTCGGCTCAGACGCCGGCTTGTTCCGGCCCATTGAAGATCTCTTCCAGCATCTTCGGAAGCACCGCCTTCGGGGAGAGGTATTGCCGCCACACCTCCACCGCCGCCCGCCGGTGCTTCTCTGGGTCGGCGGCGATTTGGTCCAGCGCCGCGACCGCCTCGTCCGTGGTCGAGAAGGCGAACACCCCCGCCCCCGACGGCACGAACCGGCTCCACCCCGTCTCCTGCACCACCGCCGGCCGGCCCGCGGCGAGGTAGCACGCGGTGCGGCAACTGAACCAGCCGCTCGCCGTGTCGACGTAGACGTTCTTCGCCACGCTCCACTCGCCCCGGCTGCGGCCGATAAAGTCGGCGTAGATGGCCGGCGTCAGCGTCGCGGGCCGGCCCTCGACCACGTCCCAGCCGTCCTTGCGCAACTGCTCCAACGGCGCCTTCGCCCCGCCGACGGCGATCTTGAACGTCTGGTCCGACCGCCGCACCACGTCGTAGAACCGCTCGAACTCCGGCACCTTCGTGCGGTACTCCACGCCGTCGAGGATCAGCGGTGGGTGGAAGTAGTCCCACCCCATGATCGTCGTGAACCGCGCGTCGGCACCCGGCGGCTGATCAATATATCGATCCCACGGCGCGGCGGTGGCGATGCAGCGCGTGGTGATCCAGTCGTGCCCCAGCGTGGGCACGCGGCAGTCGGCGGCGCGGATGTTCTCGGCGTAGGTCAGGTGCCGGTCGTGGGCGGCGATGAGCTGGCCGAAGTCCGAGTCGGGGTGGCCCACCAGCGGGATCTGGTTGCAGCCGGGGTCGGTGTCGAGGAAGACCTTCACGCAGCGCCGCCCGAGGACGTCGGGAATCTGGCACGCCCCGCTGACGTTCAGGAAGACGTCGGCCGACGCGGCGAAGGCGTCGAACGCGGCGCGGGTCATGCCGTAACTTTCGCCGCGGCTGAGGACGAAGTGCCAGCGGTCGGCCAGGTGCGGGGCGTAGGCGTCGAAAAAGTCTTGAATGAATTGGCGGGTGTAGGGCGCGCCGATGAGCTGCCCGCCGCCGGAGACCGGGTCGCCGGGCCACTCGCCGGTGTCCTCGTGGTAGACGACGTCGTGCCCGAGTTCGGCGAGGCCCAGGACGTAGTGAAAATAGTCCCACGCGACGCCGCCGAGGGGGAATTGGCCGACCATGCCGCCGACGATGATGTTGAGCTTTTCGGGCATGCCTTTTGTCCACGAATGAACACGAAGAAGACACAAATGAAGAATGGATTTGTTTGCCATTCGTGTTGATTCGTGTCAATTCGTGGAGACTTCTTCCCCGACTTCCTCAAGCCGCAGTTGGTGCTTCGCCATGCGGTAGTAGACGCCGCCCATCGCCACCAATTCCTCATGCGTGCCGCGCTCGACGATGCGGCCCTCGTCCATGACGTAGATTTCGTCGCAGTCGAGCACCGTGCTCAGGCGGTGGCTGACGAGGATGATCGTCCGGCGGCGTTTGAGGTCGGCCAGGGTTTCGGTGATCTGCTGCTCGTGCTGGGCGTCGAGGGCGCTGGTCGGCTCGTCGAGCACCAAGATCGGCGCCTCGGTCAGCAGGGCGCGGGCGATGGCGAGGCGCTGGCGTTGGCCGCCGGAGAGGTTGCCGCCGTGCTCGCTCACGGGCTCGTCGTACTTGGCCGGCAGTTGGTCGATAAATTTCGCGGCCCCGGCCAACTCGGCGGCGCGGGCGATCTGGGCGTCGGTCGCGTCGGGCCGGCCGTAGGCGATGTTCTCCGCCACGCTGCCGGGCAGCACGACCGACTCCTGAAGGACCAGCGCGATGTGCTTGCGCAAGTCGGCGATTTTGATGCCGCGCACGTCGCGGCCGTCGAGCTTCAACGCGCCCTCGGTCGGGTCAAAAAAACGCGGCAGGAGATTTAAGAGCGTGGTCTTGCCGACCCCGCTGCTGCCGACGAAGGCGACCATCCGGCCGGGCTCGATCTTCACCGACACGTCCTGCAACACCGGCCGGCCCGCTTGGTAGGCGAAGCCGACGCCGTCGAGCTCGAAGGTGCGCGGCTGCTTGGGCAGGGCCGCGGCGTCGGGCGCGTCCTGGATCACCGGGTCGCGGTCGAGCACCTCCATCACGCGCTGCGCGCTCGCCTTGCTCCCCTGCAGCCCGCTGTTCGACCCGGCCAAACTCGAGAGCGGGCCGTAGAGCATGCCGAGGTAGCTGATGAAGACGAAGAGTTGGCCGGGGGTGATGATTTTCTGGTAGGCGAACCACCCGCCGACGCCGAGGATGACCGCGCTGCCGGTGGCAATGGTGGTGCCGAGGGTGAACCAGTAGAGCACCTCCTGCCAGTGCAGCTTGAGGTAGGCCGCGACCGACCCGCGGGCCGAGCCGTGGAAGCGCAAAAACTCGTCGCGCTCGCGGCCGAACGCCTGCACCAGGCCGATGCTGCCGACGGAGCGTTGGACGTTGGTATAAAACCCGGCGTCGGCCTCATACGCGGCCATCGAGCGGTCGTGCATGCGCTGGCCGAAGTGGCGGATCGCCCAGAGCAGCACCGGCACGACGCCCAGGGCGATGAGCGTGAGTTTCCAGTTGATCGTGAGCATAAACCAGAGCATGAAGCCGAGCGTCAGGCCGTTGACCAGCACGCCGGTGAAGACTTTATACAAGCCGCCGAAGCCGCCGGTGTCCTTGGTCAGGCGGTAGATCAGATCGCCCTGCGGCTGGGACTTGTGGAACATCAAACTCATCGCCTGCAGCTTCTGGTAGAGCTCGCCGCGCACGCGGAGTTCGCCGTGGTAGCCGATCTGGATGGAGAGGAAGGTCTGCACCATCTGCAGCCCCTCCTTGAGCAGCGCGATGCCGAGGGCGACGCCCGCGAGGCCGCCGACGGTCCAGGCGGGCGATCCTTGCGGGACGAACAGCAGCAGCAGGCGCTTCTGCCAGGTGGCGTCTCCCTGCTTGGTCGGGTCGAGGAAGTCGATGAGGATGGCGAACGGCCAGGGGGCGAGGACGCTCAGGAACGTCAGCACCGCGATCATCGCCAGGGAGGCGAGGATTTTCCCGAGGTCCGGGCGGAAGTAGGCGAGGGCTCGTCGGTAAAGGGGCATGGGGAGGGAGGTCCACGAATCTACACGAATAAGACACGAATGAAGAGAAGAAAAGGGTTTGGGTTTGGTTCTTCCGGCCTTCTCTGCATTCGTGTCTTATTCGTGTCCATTCGTGGACGATTCTTTCTTCGTCGCCACCGGCCAGAAGCCCGCCTTTTCAGCCGCGGCGTCGATCAGGCCCAGCACCGGCAGGGTCAGGCGGTACTTGTTCACCAGGTAGAGCGCCCACCACGCCACCGGGATCAGCACCGCCGGGCGGCTGAAGGGCCAGAGATTCGCCAGCAGCAGGCCGGCGAGGATCAGCGCCGCGCCGATCAGCACCAGGCAGAACGTGCTGGGGGTCATCTCGACGCGCAACTTCGTCATCTTCCCGTCGGCGTGCTTCTCGGTGACGCTCGTGACGCGGACCTTCACGTACCGGCTGCCGTAGAGCTCCAGGTCCCACGGCTGCCAGCCGCTGTCGGGGCGGATGCGCAGGCCGGCCGACTTGGCCTCGGCGACGAGGGCCGGAATCAGCGCGTCGCGGTCCATCGCGTGGTGCCAGTAGCGGAGCAGGCTGCGGTCGTCGGGGTCGAACGGCAGCGGCCCCTTGCGGCGGTAGGCGCGGAGCTCGGGGCGGAGCGTTTTCGCCTTGAGCCGCTCGGTGTACCGCGCCAGCCCCCGCGTGATCGGCTGCCGCCAGTGCAGGTAGGCGATCAGCGGCCGGCTCCAGGGGGAGGGGTGCTCCGGCGCGGGCGCCTGCGCCGCGGCCACGCACGCCAGCAGGATCGGCACCCCCAGCATCCCGCCGGCCACCCAGAACAGCACCGGGAAGGCCAGCCCCAGCAGCCCGACGAACAGCGCCAGCAACTGCCACTCCACGCTCATCAGCATCGCCGCCGTGAGCGACGCGCGGCGGCGGTACATCGTCTGGAACAGCCCGGTGCCGAAGACGCCGTGGTAGACCACGTCGCGGCCGACGTGGACGCCGACGCTCTCGCCGCCGTAAATCTTGCCGCGCCAGTGGCTCGCGCCCAGGGTGTTGAAGTGGTCGGGGTGCTTGTACTTCAGCAGCGCCTCGGCCTCGCCGTAGCCGCGCTGCTGCTTGAGGTAGGCCTTGACGGTGTTCCGCCGGTAGTGCCAGACCTGCCCGGCGGGGGCGAAGCCGATGGTGCCGCCGGCGTGCTGCAGCCGCCAGATGAAGTCGACGTCGTCGCCCGCCTTGCGGAACTGCCCGTCGAAGCCGTTGATCCCCATCGCCGCGTGGCGGAAAAACCCCATGTTGCAGCCCGGCACGTGCTCGGCGGTGCGGTCGTCGAGCATCACGTGCGTCGGCCCGCCGGGCGAGAGCCCCACGCAGTCCGCCACCCAACTCCCCTCGTCGGGGATGAAGTTCGGCCCCCCCACCCCGACGTGGCCGCCGCGCACCAGGTTCAAGGCCATGTAATACAGCCAGTCCTCGTCCGCCTCGCAGTCCGAGTCGGTGTAGACGATCACCTCGCCGGTGGCCGCTTCCATGCCGACGTTCCGGGCGACGCTCAGCCCCTTGTTTTCCTGCACGATGTTCCGCACCCACGGGAACTGCGCCACGATCTCCTGCGTCCGGTCGGTGCTGCCGTCGTCGACGAAGACGACCTCGAAATCCGGGTAATTGATCTTCCCCATCGACCGCAGGCAACTCTCCACCGTGCTCGCCCCGTTGTACGAGCAGATGATCACGCTCACCCGCGGCAGCGGCACGTCGGTGGTCTGCGGCACGCGGGCGAACATCTTCCGCAGCGCCGCGAACGCCGGCTTGGGCGAGCGGTCCTTCCGCACCACGCCGAACGCCCAGTCCTCGATCTGCCAGCCGTGCGTGTACCAGTCGTCGGTGAAGGCGAAGATGAACGTGCCGGCCAGCCCCTCCTCGAACACCGCCTTGACGTGCGTGGTCAGGATCTCCGCCTGCCGCTCCTCGGAGTATTCCTGGAACGTGTCGATGCCGTACTCGCCCAGCATCAGCGGCTTCTCGCCGGCAATGTGCTGCAGCCGGACGGCGTAATTTCGGAACGCCGTCTCGTCGTGCAGGTAGACGTTGAAGCAGACGAAATCGACCTCGCGCGGCTGGAGATATTCGGTGGTCGGGAAGTTGGCGAACGTGACAAGGCAGTCCGGCGCCTCGCGCTTCGCCACCGCGACCAGCTCGTCGATGAAGTCCGCCACCGCCCCGTGGCCGACGAAGCGGACCAGGTCGGCCGGCACCTCGTTGACGACGCTGATGGCGAACACCGCCGGGTGGTTGCCGGCCCGCTTGGCGGCGTCGCGCACGGCGGCGCAGGCCTGCTCCCTGATCTCCTCGCTCTCGGTGAAAACGAGGTTCTTCGGCCACGCCACATCGAGGAAAATCTTCAGCCCCTTGTCCTGCGCCAGCTCCAGGAACCAGACCGGCGGGGTGTGGTAGATGCGCAGGCAGTTCGCCCCGAGGTCGCGGATCAGGTCGAAGTCCGCCGCGACGCGCTCGCGCGAGGGCAGCGGCTCGCCGTCGGGCGTCGCGGGCTTGAACGGGCCGTAGGTCACGCCCTTGACGTAGAACTTCTCGTCGCCGAGGCGGAAGAACTTGCCGTCGCGCCGCACCCGGTTGGTGCGCGGCAGCACCGCCCGCGACCGCCCCGCCGCGGGAGGCGGGGTGGCGGCGACGATCTGCGGCGACGGCTGCATCGCCGCCGGCGGCTGCTGCGGCGGCTCGGTCTCCACTAGCGTCATCGTGCCCCGGCTCCCTTCCCTCTCGTCCACTCCCTCAACTCGCCGCTTCCCGCCGCCATCATATCCATTGACGGCCGGCCGCGTCACGACCACACTGGGCCGATGGACGAAATCAACGTGGCATCCGTCGGCAGCGACCGCGCCGTCGAAACCTTCGAGGCCGCCAAGGAGGAAAACGTCCTGGAGGCCGGCCGCACCGGGCAGGTCATCACCCTCCCCGACCACGGCGAAGTCTACATGACCGGCGACCTCCACGACCACCGCACCAACTGGCGAAAACTCGTCGCCGCCGCCGATTTGCCCGAGCACCCCGACCGCCACCTGATCCTCCACGAGCTGATCCACGGCGACCACTTCGACGAAACCGGCGCGGAAGACTCGTGGAAGATCCTCTACGAGGCCTGCGAACTCAAGCTCGACTTCCCCGAGCAGGTCCACTTCCTCATGGCCAACCACGACCTCGCCCAGATCCACGGCGAGGGCATCATGAAGGCCGGACTCAGCGTCTGCGAGGCCTTCAACGCCGCCGTCAAGCGCGACTTCGGCGCCGGCGGCACGATGGTCCAGGTCGCCATCACCGAGTTCCTGCTCAGCCTCCCCCTCGCCATCCGCACCCCCGCCGGCCTGCTGTTCACCCACAGCCTGCCCAAGGACGACGAGATCGACGCCTTCGACTTCACCGTCTTCGACCGCATGCCGCTGCAAGGCTCTGACTACAAGCGGAAGGTCGGCCCGGTTTACCAACTCATCTGGGGCCGCGGCGTCACGCCGGACGGCGTCGACAAGTTCGCCGAGAAAATGGACGCGAAAATGATCGTCACCGGCCACCAGCCCCAAGAGGCGGGCTTTAAGGTCAACGGCGACCGCCACCTGATCCTCGCCAGCGACCACTCCCAGGGCGTCTTCCTGCCGCTGGACCTCGTCAAAGACTACGACATGCCCGACCTCGTCTCACGCCTGCGAAAGTTCGTGTCCGTCGACGCCTAGACCCTCGGACCGCTCGACTATTCGGGCCCGCCGCGCTATTGGTTTGGCATGAAGCGCACGCCCCCCGCCGCCCTGCTGCTGCTAGCGATGCTCGCCCCCGGCTGCGGGAAAAAGGACGAGGCGCCCCAGGGCCGCCCGCCGGTCGCGGTCGAGACCGCTACGGCCGTCACCCGCGCGGTGCCGGTCTACATCGACCAGATCGGCACCGCCCGCGCCAGCGAGTCGGTGCAGATCCGCCCCCAGGCGTCGGGCCAGATCACCAAGCGCTACTTCGAGGACGGCCAGGACGTGAAGGCCGGCGACCGCTTGTTCGACATCGACGCCCGCCCGTACAAGGCGGCCCTCGACAGCGCCAAGGCCTCGCTCGCCCAGGCCGAGGCCCAGGTCGCCAAGGCCAAAATCGACTTCGACCGCTCCACGAAGCTGCGCAAAACCGACGCCATCGGCCAGCAGGAGTTCGAGAACGACCGCACCGCCTTCCAGTCGCAAACCGCCCAGGTCCAGGCCGCCCAGGCCGCCGTCGAGACCGCCGAGGTCGACCTCGGCTACACGGAGATCCGCTCCCCCATCGCCGGCCGCATCGGCCAGCGCCTCGTCGACGTCGGCAACATCGTCACCGCCGACAGCAGCACCGTCATGGCCGAGGTCCGCCGCTTCGACCCGATCTACGTCGACTTCACCGTCCCCGAGGACCAGATCGCCCGCGTCCGCGACATGCGCGAGCGCGCCACCACCCAACCGACCACTCGAGCCACGTCTCAACCCGCCACTCAACCCGCCGGCCTCACCGTCCAGGCGTGGCTCCCCGCCCAGCCCGACGCCCGCCGCGACGGGCGCCTCGACTTCCTCAACAACAGCGTCGGCGCCCAGTCCGGCACCGTCGCGCTCCGCGGGACCCTGCCGAACGCCGACCGCCACTTCTGGCCCGGCCAGTTCGTGCAGGTCCGCCTGATCCTGCGCACCGTGCCCGACGCCGTGCTCGTCCCCACCGACGCCGTGCAGGTCGGCCAGGACGGCCAATTCGTCTTCGTCGTCAAGGACGACCAGACCGTCGACAAAATCCCCATCACCCCCGGCCAAAAGCAGGGAAGCGACACCGTGGTCGAAACCGGCCTCACCGCCGGCCAGACCGTCGTGACCCAGGGCCAACTCATGCTCAGCCCCGGCGCGAAGGTGAAAGACCTCGGCAACAAGGCCCCCACCACCGGCCCCGCCGCGACCGATTCGGACAAGCCTAAAGGCCCCTCCGGCGGCGAGGCCTGACGCCCGGCCCGTGGAACGGGCGTCCCGCCCGGATTCCCCCGCAGACCCCATTCCATTATCCGCGGGCCGACCTCCGATATGTACGGGAACCTTCCCATGACGCGCCACCCACCGTCACCGGTTGACGCCCAACCCACCGCTCATTAGCCTCCACCGGTGCCCGCCCTCGCCCGCCTGCTCGCCCTCTTCACCCTCACCCTCACCTGCGGCGGCTGCCTCGGTGGGATGAATCCGACCGCCGCCCGCACCGGATACCTGGCGAACTTCCCCGAACCCCGCGGCGACGTCGCCTTCGTCGAGCGCGGCCGACGCGGCACCGGCGCGTTCATCGCCGTGACGGCCGGCGGCAAGAGCGCCTTCCAGGTCGGCTGGCGCACGGTGCTCGTCCCGACGCCCCACAGCCCGACCGGGGGCCCCCGCTGGACCGGCCCCCGGCCCGACCGCCAGACCATCCTCAACTACGTCGACCTGCCGGACTACCGCGGGCCGTACAACCTCGAGCGCTTCGCCGACCTCGCCCGCCTGCGCTTCGGCGACCGGGCGATCTGGATCCTCGGCACCGACCCGCTGATCCTCGGCCTCGCCGCCGGCGACCCCCGCCGCACCTGGCGCGAGTATGCCGCCTCCGAGACCGGCGTGGTCCACCCCGAGCGGTTCTCGCCGCTCGACGCCTTCCTCGACCGCTTCGCCGTCGGAGCCGAACTCGCCCAGCCCCTCGCCCGCGTCGCCTTCTTCCCCGACACCTTCTGGCGCGACCCCGCCTGGGCGGGCGGCCCCGACGGCTGGCGGAAGGTGAAACTCGCGGTCGCCACCCTGCCGGCCCCGCTCACCGTCGACCAAGCCCTCGACGCGCTGGAGGCGGGCACCCTCCGCGCCGACGGCCCCGCCGATGCCGTGCCGCTCGATTTCCCCACTTACGACGCCGGGACGCTCGCCCGCAAGCAGGACCGGCAGCGCCGCGAGGCGGACCGGGTCCGGCCGCGCTAACCTGTTGCACGTTCCGCAACCGAAAGGCACCGATGGACCCCACCGCCGACGCCCCGCCCGTGCTCGACTACCGCCCCCGCTCCGCCACGCGGCCGCCGTCGAACGCCGCCGTCTGGCGGGCGGGGCGTCGGTAACGCCCTACACCCGGTTCGCCGCCCTCACGCCGGTGGCGGCGGTGGTGGGCGACGTGCTGCGCATCCTCAGCCTGCCCCTAAGGGGCTGCTAACGGCTTAAGAAGCAACATCCGGTTGACCCCCAATCCGCCGACGATTAAAGTCCTGCAATGCGCCCCCACGCCCTGCCGCTCGCGGTGCTGCTCGGCACCTGCCTCGCGCTGACGCCGCCGACGCGCGCGGCGGACCCGGCCCCCGCGACGCGGCCGGCGATCGCCGTCGCCGCGCTGCCGTCGGTGCCGGACGCCGACCGGCTCGCCGATCTGATCCGCGGGCTGACGCAGGGGAAGAATCCGCAGTGCGCGCCGCAGGACGAGTTCGAGCGCGGCGTCGGCCGGTCGGATCTCGCCGCTTTGCTGCGGGAGCTCGGCCACCGCGACGCCGCCCGGCGCGAGGCGGAGCAGATGGACCGCGTCGTCGCCACCCTACCCGCCGACGACCGGGCCGCGCTGCAGGACAGCCTCGCCTACGCCCTGGCCGCGGGGGGATTGTACCGCCGGGCGTTCGAGGTGGCCGGCCGGCTGGAGGAGGCCGACGGGCGGTCCCGGACGTTGGGCGCCATTGCCGAGTACATCGTCGATGACGGCCCCGCCGCGGCGGGCGAGGGGCCGGCGGTGCGGGGCGAGATCGAGAAGCAACTGTCGCGCGAGCTCGCCGACGGCACGCTGACCGGCCCGGCGGCCGCCTACGCCCGGTCGTGGCAGTGGGCCCGCGCCGCCCTGGCCGCCGGGTCGGCCGAGCCCGGCGACGGCCTCGCCCCGCCGCCGTTGAAGGACCCCGCCGAGCGGGCGGCGGCCTTCGCGTTCGTCGGCTTCGACCGGCTCTACCACCTGGACCTCTCCCCCGCCGCCGCCCGACCCTGGGCCGAGGCGGCGGCGTCCGAAACCGAAACACTCCCCGCCGCCCCGCCCCCGCCCAACCCCGCCGAACCGCCGTCCTTCTCCGACCCCATCGACGCGGCCCGCGAGGCGACCACGTCGCTGCTGGGCTCGCTGGACGACACCGGCCGGGCGGAGCAAATCGCCCGCCGCATCACCGACCCCACCGCCGCCGGCCGGGCGCTGGCCGACCTCGCCGGCGACCACCTGCGGGCCGGCCGCGCCGCCGAGTACCGCCGCCTGACCGCCGACGGCCGACGCACCGTCACCCGAGCCTACGCCGCCGCACCCGACGGCAAGGAGACGGCCGCGTCGGCACTGGGCTTCACCCTCGCCTACGCCGCCGCCGGCTCGCCGGAGTTTCAAGTGGTCGACCCCGCCGCCGCGCCCGGCGACATCGGCATGGCCGACTACTGGTCCGCCCTGACCGCCTGCCGCGCCGCCGCCTCGGGCCTGCTGGACCGCGCCACCCTCGCCCGCGCCGCCCGCCGGCCCTAGGGCGGAGCGTGTTTGCTCCTAGCGGCTTCCCTCCGGGTGCCACGGGTCGGGTACGCCCAACCCGTGGCACCCGGAGGGAAGCCGCTACGGCCAAAGCCGCATCGCCCAAACTCTGCCTGCGGCGCGAGGGGAAACCGAGGCTTCCGCTCCCGGCTACTTTCGGAAGCGGCGCGGAGGATCAGGCGGCGCGGCGGGCGGGTTGAGCGGCGGACCGCGCGAGGTGGGCGGTGGCGGCGGCGGCGGGGAGGGGGCGGGCGTAGAGGTAGCCCTGGGCGAGCTCGCAGCCGGCGGCGGCGAGGCGGGCGGCCTGGGGGGCGGTCTCGACGCCCTCGGCCACCACCGTCAGGCCGTGGCTGTGGGCGAGGGCCACGATCGCGTCGATCACCGCGGCGGGGTCTGACTGGCGGCGGTCGGACCCGTCGGCCGGACCGTCGGCCGGACCGTCGCCCCGACCGTCGGCGGGTTGGTCCAAAGCCGAGACGAACGACCGGTCGATTTTCACGGTGTGGACCGGCAGGCGGTGCAGGCTGCTGAGCGACGAGTGGCCGGTGCCGAAGTCGTCCAGCGCCAGCCGCAGGCCCATCGCCCGCAGGCGGGCCAGCACGCCGGCGGCGTCGGCGTCGACGGCGGCGGTCTCGGTCACCTCCAGCGTCAGGTGCGCCGCGGGCAGCCGGGCGTCGGCGAGGGCGGCGGCGATCGCGTCCGGCAGGCCGGCGCTGCGGAGCTGCACCGGCGAGACGTTGACCGCGACCGTCAGCGGCGCGGCGGTTGGGTGCGAAGTGGGATTCGGGAGGCGGTCGCCGAACTCGTCGAGCCAGGCGCGCATCTGCCGGCAGGCGGCGCGGGCGGCCCAGTGGCCGAGGGGCTCGATCAGGCCGCTCTCCTCGGCGAGGGGGATGAACTGGGCGGGGGAGATCGGGCCGCGGTCGGGGTGGGTCCAGCGGGCGAGCGCCTCGAAGCCGACGAGTCGGCCGTGGGGGAGCGTGACGACGGGCTGGTAGGCGAGGGCGAGGCCGGGGGCATTCGGGGCGGCGTCGAGGCCGGCGTCGAGGGTGGAGCGGGCGGCGTCGAGGGCGGCGCGGAGGTCGGATTCCAGGGTGAGGGCGGCAATGGCGGCGTCGTGGAGGGCGGGCTCGAAGGTGGCGATGGTGCCGGGGCCGGCGGACTTGGCGCGGTACATGGCGGCGTCGGCGTCGCGGAGGAGGTCGGCGGCGCGGGCGTAGGCGGGGCCGGCGATCGTGCCGGTGAGGGGCGTGCCGTTGGCGATGCCGATGCTGGCGGCGCAGGCGACCTCGCGCAAGCCGCCGGCGGGGGTGGGGACCGAGACGGGCTTGGCGAGGGCGAGCCGCAGGCGGTCGGCGACGCGGACGGCGTCGGTCGGGTGGCGCAGGCAGTCGAGCAGGACGGTGAACTCGTCGCCCCCGAGCCGCGCGACGGTGTGGGCCTGGCGGCAATCCTCGCGGAGGGATTCGCGGTAAACGCCGTCGCCCGACCGCAGGCCGCGGCGGAGGCGGGCGGCGACCTCGCGGAGGACCGCGTCGCCGGCGGCGTGGCCGAGCGAGTCGTTGACGACCTTGAAGCGGTCGAGGTCGAGGAACAGCACGGCGAAGTGGTGGCCCGGCTCGCGGCGCGAGCGGGCGAGGCAGGCGTCGAGGCGGTCGAGGAACAGCAGGCGGTTCGGCAGGCCGGTGAGCGCGTCGTGCAGCGACTGGTGGCGGACGCGGCGCTCGGCGGCGGCGCGGCGGTCGACCTGCCGGCGGAGGTCGGCGGCGGTTCGGCGGAGCAGGAGCTGGTCGACCGCCTGGCGGGCGAGGGCGGCGAGGGTGGACCGCTGCAGGTCGGTCAGGTCGCGCGGGGCGGTGTCGATGACGCAGAGGGTTCCGAGGGCGAAGCCGTCGGGGTCGATCAGCGGCGCGCCGGCGTAGAAGCGGATGTTCGGCGGGCCGGTCACGAAGGGGTTGGCGGCGAAGCGGGGGTCGAGGCGGGCGTCGGGCACGACGGTGAGGCCGGGCCGGCGGATGGCGTGGTCGCAGAAGGAGTCGCCGCGGCAGGTTTCGGCCAGGTCGATGCCGACGGCGGCCTTGAACCACTGGCGGGCCTCGTCGACAAGGCTGACCAGCGCGACGGGGGCGGCGCAGACGCCGGCGGCGACGGAGGCGAGGTCGTCAAAGGCGCGCTCGTGCGGGGTGTCGAGAATGTCGTACCGCCGGAGGGCGGCGAGGCGGCGCGCCTCGTCAGGTGGGGGTGGCAGCTTGAACAAATTGGCCTCGGCGTGTGCTTTCAGAAAGGGCGAAAACTTCGTCGCACCCCTTCCATCGGCACCCGCCGGCGGCCGCTTGACCGCGACGGCGGGCCGGGACGGACCTATAAATCAACCGCCCCCACTCGCGGACCCTGACGCCGCCTCATTCGTTTTCACGGAGCCGCATGAAGAACCTCTCCGAGCCCTTCGTCCGCCGGCCGGCGATGACCGTGGTCCTCACCGTCAGCGCGATCCTGTTCGGCGTGCTCGCCTACCGCGCGCTGCCGGTGAACGACCTGCCGGCGGTGGACTACCCGGTCATCCAAGTGACCGTGAACTACCCCGGCGCGACGCCCGAGACGATGGCAAGCAACGTCGCCACCCCGCTCGAGCGGCAGTTCAGCCAGATTCCGGGGCTGGAGCTCATCACCAGCAAGAGCAACCAGGGGCAGACGAGCCTCACCCTGCAGTTCGCGCTGAACAAGACGGTCGACAGCGCCGCGACGGACGTGCAGGCGGCGATCAACCAGGCGCAGGGGCAGCTCCCGATCGACCTGCCCAGCCCGCCGTCGTTCACGAAAAACAACCCGAACGACAAGCCGATTTTGTACATCGCCCTGAGCAGCGACACGCTGACCGACGGGCAGTTGTACGACTATGCGTACACGGAGGTGGCGCAGCGGATCAGCCTGGTGCCGGGGGTGAGCAAGGTCGACATTTTCGGGGCGAAGTCGGCGGTGCGGATCAAGGTCGACCCGTCGAAGCTGGCGGCGCGGGGGCTGACGGTGGACGACGTGGCGTCGCAGATCAAGGCGACCACGAGCTACCAGGGGTCGGGGCAGTTCGACGGGCCGAACACCACGTTCCTGCTGCAGCCCAAGGGGCAGTTGGAGACGGCCGAGCAGTACCGCAACCAGATCCTGCGGAACACGCCCGCGGGGCCGGTCTACCTGCGGGACGTGGCGGAGGTGGTCAACAGCGTGGCGGACGAGCGGATCCGGCGGAGCTTCTGGGTGCGGGGCACCGGCGAGCCGCCGGCGACGGTGGTGCTGCCGGTGAGCCGCCAGAACGGCGCGAATGCCGTGGAGGTGGCCGACACGGTGAAGGGCCTGCTGCCGCAGTTGAAGCAGACGCTGCCGGGGTCGATCACGCTGATCCCGGTGTACGACCGCTCGAAGACGATCGTCGACTCGGTCCACGAGGTCGAGACGACGCTGTTCATCGCGTTCGTGCTGGTGATCGGCGTGATCTACGTTTTCCTCGGCCGGGCGGTGGACACGCTGATCCCGCTGGTCGCCCTGCCGCTGTCGCTGCTGCTGACGTTCTGCGCGATGCAGGTGCTCGGCTACAGCCTGGACAACCTCTCGCTGCTGGCCCTCACGCTCGCCATCGGCTTCCTGGTCGACGACGCGATCGTGTTCCTTGAGAACACCGTGCGGCTGATGGAGCAGGGCCAGTCGGCGATGCAGGCGACGATCAACAGCGCGACGGAGATCGCCTTC
This sequence comes from Tepidisphaeraceae bacterium, assembly GCA_965260985.1. GTDB lineage: Bacteria > Planctomycetota > Phycisphaerae > Tepidisphaerales > Tepidisphaeraceae > CBDHCE01. The sequence goes on from CBDHCE010000008.1 coordinate 23,421, forward strand.
ACCATCCTGGCGATGACCCTGTCGCTGGCGGCGGTGTTCCTGCCGCTGGTGTTCATGCCGGGGCTGATCGGGCGGATCTTCCGCGAGTTCGGCGTGGTCATCATCGTCAGCATCCTGGTCAGCGGGCTGGTGTCGCTGACGCTCACGCCGCTGATGTGCAGCCGGATGCTGGCGCGGCGCGGCGAGGGGCAGAAGAAGACGCTGATGGAGCGCGCCTTCGGCAAAATCGAGCGGCCCATCCTCGACCTTTACGGCCGGTCCCTTTACTTCTTCCTGCACCACAAGTGGGTCTCGGCGCTGATCTGGATCGTCTGCCTCGTCGGCACCGGGTGGATGTTCACGGCGGTGCCCAAGGCGTTCCTGCCCAAGGGCGACAGCGGGTTCCTGTTCGGCCTGTTCATCGCCAAGGAGGGGAGCAGCCCCAAGGAGATGTACGCGATTCAGGACAAGGTGAACACCGTCATGCGGGCCGACCCCGCGGTGGACCTCGCGTTCACGCTCACCGGCTTCGCCGGGCGGTTCAACAGCAACCAGGGGCTGGCGCTGGGCTTCCTCAAGCCCGTCGGCGAGCGCGAGGGCATCGAGCAGGTCGGCCAGCGCCTCACCGCCAAGATGATGCAGACCATCCCCGGCATCATCCCGATCATGAACCCCAACCCCGTGCTGGAGATCAGCACCGGCGCGACCAGCAACCAGCAGGGCCAGTTCGCCTACGCCCTCAGCGGCATCGACCCCAAGCAGGTCTACGACGCGGCGCAGAAGATGATGGGCCGGCTGAAGAGCCCGAAGAAGGGGGAGTTCGACGGCTTCGCCACCGTCAGCAGCGACCTGTTCAACCACACGCCGAACCTGCAGATCGACATCCGCCGCGACCAAGCGGCGGCGTACAACGTCACGCCGCAGCGCATCCTCAACCTGCTCCGCCAGGCGTACAGCCAGAACTACGTTTACCTCATCAAAACGCCGACCGACCAGTACCAAGTGATCGTCGAGGTGCAGGACAAGGAGCGGTCGACGCCGGCGGACCTCGGGCTGCTGTACCTCAAGAGTGACGACGGCAAAACGCTGGTGCCGCTCAACGCCGTGGCGGATTGGCACGAGGACCTGGGGCCGCAGGTGGTGAACCATATCGACTCGTTCACGAGCGTGACGATCTTCTTCAACCTCAAGCCGGGCGTGAGCATCGGCACCGCGACCGACTATGTGCAAAAGGTCGCCGACGAGGTGGTGCCGGCCGGCCTCCGCGGGGGGCTGCAGGGCGAGGCGCTGCTGTTCAGCCAGACGATCAGCCAGTTCATCGTGCTCGCGGCGCTGGCGGTGTTCGTGATGTACGTCATCCTGGCGATTTTGTACGAAAGCTACCTGCACCCGATCACGGTGCTGTCGGCCCTGCCGGTGGCGCTGGTGGGCGGGCTGGCGACGCTGCTGATCTTCGGGGCCGAGGCGTCGCTGTACGCCTTCATCGGGATGTTCATGCTGATGGGCATCGTGAAGAAGAACGGCATCATGATGATCGACTTCGCCCTGCAGCGGCAGGACGACGGCCTGGACCGCGTGGCGGCCGTGCACGAGGCGAGCATGGAGCGGTTCCGCCCGATCATGATGACCACCCTCGCCGCCCTGTTCGGCGCGGTGCCGATCGCGCTGGGCTTCGGCGCCGACGCCGCCAGCCGCCGGCCGCTGGGGCTGGTGATCGTCGGCGGGCTGATCGTGAGCCAGCTCATCACGCTGTACGTCGTGCCGGCGATTTACCTCTACATGGAGGCGCTGCAGGAGAACGTGCTGGACAAGTACGCCTTCACCCGCAGCCGCCGCGTGCAGCACGAGCTGGGCGAGGACGCCGACGAGGCCGACGACCGCCCCGCCGATGAGCCCGCCGCCGATCGCGGCGTGCTGGAGCCGGCCTACGCCGGCGCGGACGGCAACGGCAACGGGAATGGCAACGGCAACGGCCACGCCCACTAAGAATCGGGTAGGCTCAAGTCATGCCCCGCATCGCCCCAGCCGCCGACGAGTACGTGATCGGCGTGATGACCATGGAGGTCGAGGGGAAAGATTCCTCCCGCTTCCACCGCCGCGTCGGGCGGGCAACCGAAGTCTTCCGCGACCGCATCACCGCCGCCCTCGGCGTGCGGGTCGAGCTCGACAGCTTCGAGGGCCCGCACATGACCCCCGCCGCCGGGGCGTACAGCCCGCTGGACTTCCTCCGCATCGGCATGACCGAGAAGCTCGAGCGCGGCATCCAGTTCCTGCTGATCGCCACCGAGGTCGACCTCGCCGCCGCCACGCTCTCCTACACCCTCGCGCTGCCGAGCCAGTTGACCAACGTCGCGGTCGTCTCGACCAAACGCCTCGACCCCACCTTCTGGGGCGAGCCGGCCGACGAGGACCTCGCCGTCGGCAACCTCACCACCCTGCTGCTGCACTGCTTCGGCCACCTGCTGAACCTGCCGCACGACCCCGACCCGGCCAACGTCATGCGCGACTTCGCCGGCGTCGACGACCTGCCCGCGATGGACGCCCTCACCGACGCCCAGTGCGCGCGGATGCGCCGCGTCCTGCCGCAGGAGGCGCACGAGCGCGTCAGCGACGGCCCCCACTGGAAGTTCGCGCTGCTGACGCTGGCGCGCGACTGGCGGAGCATCGGCCGCGCCGTGCTGCGGGCGAACCCGCTGCGGCTGCTGGCCCGGCTGCCGACGATGATCACCGCCGCCCTGTCGGTCATCATCCTGATCTTCTTCAGCCCCGAGATGTGGGACGTGGCGAGCACGGTGGATTTGTACCAACTCGCCATTTTCGCCGCGATTGCGGTGGCCGGGGCGTCGGTGGTGCTCTACCGGGCCTTCGCGTTCGCCGGCGTGCTGGGGCGCGGCCGGCTGCTGGCGGAGTCGACCGTCGTGACCGCCGCCGCCACGATGCTTAGTTTGCTGCTGACGGTGCTGCTGCTCTTCTCGCTGTTCGTCGGCTCGGTTTACCTGGCGACGATCACGATCTTCCCGCGCAAGCTGATGGAGACGTGGCCGACGGTCGACCCCGCCGTGCGGCCGATCGACCACCTGAAGCTCGGGTTGTTCGTCGCCGCCCTTGGCACGCTGGCCGGCTCCCTCGGCGGCCGGTCCGACAGCCGCGACCTGATCCGCGGCGTCCTGTTCGTCGACGAGGAGACCTGAGGCCGACCGTGGAACGGGCGTCCCGCCCGGATTTGGTACGGGTCGCCGCGCGGCAGGCGGATCCGGGCGGGACGCCCGTTCCACGAGGTCCGCGCCCCCTCAAGGCTTCTTCAGCGCCTCCGGCGGGCAGAGCAGCAGCGACCAGCGGCAGTAGCCCGGCCCGTTATCCACCCGCAGCAGCAGCGTGTTGAAGCCCTTGTGGAAGAAGACCTTGCGGTAGCCCTCGTCCAGCCGCCACTCGCTCCAGCCGGTGTCCTGCCAGACGAGCTCGCCGTTCACCCACAGCTCGCCGGCGTCGTCGGTGGCGCAGGCGATCAGCAGGTCCTGGTCCTGCTCGCACCACACCTCGGTGTAGGCGTAGTAGGTGCTGCCGCCGGTGACTTCCGGCGGCGACATGCGGATGATGTCGGTCTGCTGGAACTGCCACTTGAGCTGCCGCGCCTTGCCCTGCCGGTCGACTTTGCCGGGGTAGCTGGCGTCGAAGTCGACCACGCGCTCGGGCGGGAAGGTTTGGGTGAAGTCGTACTTCCCGCCGTTGTCCCACGGGCCGATGACGTACCAGGTGTCGATGAACAGCCACCCCTTTCGGCCGCCGTCGGCGAGGTCCTTGGTGAAACGCCGGCCGGGCAGGGCCTTGGCGATCACCTGCTCGGGCGGCACGCGGAGCTCGGGCAGCGGCTCGGGGTTGGCATTGAACATCGCCCCGCCGTCGTCCTGCGTGTTGTTGAGCGCCTCATTTTCCGCCTGCCCGCGGACGCGGCTGTTGCCGTCGCTGACGCCCGCCCGGCGGCGCATCAGGCCCGAGAGGTCGACCCCCCCGCCGCCCCCGGCCGACGCCACGGCCCGCGCCAGCGCGGTTTCGGCCCCGACGTTCGACGGCCCCGACCCACCCGCCTGCGCGACCAGACTGTTGGTGCGAACGCCGATGGCGTCGACCTCGTTCACCACCGCGTTCAACGCCTCACGGAAGGCATTGAGGCCCGCGACCGTCCCCAGCGACGGCGCGGCGACCCCGGCGGCGAGGTCCGGCCGGCTCGGCGACTCGCCCGCCAACTTCGCCTTGGCCTCCTCGAACCCGATGCCCTGCACGGCGGCGAGCTCGGCGGCGCGGGCGTCGGCGTAGGTGCCGTCGGCGTCGCGCTCCAGCGCCTTGGCGGTGTCGTACAACGCGGCGGCGGGCTTATGATCGAGGTTCGCCAACTGCTCGGCGCCGACGCCGTCGCGGTGCAGGGCGGGCGAGTTCTTGGGGTTCAGCCCGCCCGGCGTCGCCAGCCGCGCCGCGAGGTCCGCCGCCTGCTGAGCGGCAGTCTTGGCGGCGGCGGCGCGCTCGGCGGCGTCGGCGGACCCGCCCGCATCGACCTTCTCCGGCGCGTACCCCTTGGCGAGATCGGCGGCCTGCTTGGCGACCTCCGCCGCGGCGGCCTGGGCGGCGGCGGCGGCTTGGGCGGCGGCGGCCTTGGCCTTGCCCGCGTCGGCCGCCATCGCCTCGGCCCGCGCCTCGGCCGCCGTAGGGTTTGCCGGCTCCACTGGCTTACCTTGCGTCAAATCCGCCGGCTTGTTCTGGCCCGCGTCCGCCCGCTTCGCCTCCGCGTGACGCAGCGCCTCGCGCAGCGCCGCATCCTTCGCCGCCGCGTCGGCCATCTGCTTCGACAGTTCTGCCGCCCGCTTCGCCGCCTCGGCCGCGGCGTCGGCGTCGCGCGTCGCCTGCTCGGCCGACTTCACCAGCGCCTCGGCCTTGCGCGACTGCCGCGCCCGCGCCTCGTCCCGCTTGGCGTTCTCCGCCTCATACGCCTTGGTCCGCGCCTCCTCCGCCCGCTTGACCAACTCCTCCGCCAACTTCTGCCGCAGCGGCGCCTTCGGTTGGCGGTTCAATTCCTCCAGCCGGCGGTCGCGGACCTCGCGCAAGTCGTCGCGGTCGCGGCGGATGTCCTGCACGCGCTTCACCAGCGTCTGCCGCCGCTTGAGCTCCTCCTCCTCCCGCAATTTCTGCTGATATGCGGGCGGGATCGGCAATTCCGCCCGCTCGGCGCGCTCCTGCTTCTCGCGCTCCTGCTGCCTGCGGTCGACCTGCTCGGCCTTCGCCTGCTCGGCAGCCACGTCGACGTGCTTGTCGTAGCGCAGCCACCCGTAGTGCCACGCCAGCCCCACCAGCGCGGCGTGCGCCGCGAGCGATGCGACCAGCACCGCAGTGAACAGCCCCCACCGCCGTGCCGGCTTACCGTTTTCGGTTGTAGTAGCGGTCATAGGTTCGGATTCCCACATTGTTGAGGCCCCGGAACTGCAGCGCGTCGAGCACCTCGGCGACGCGGTGGAACGGGGCGAGCTTGTCCACGTCCAGCCGCACCCGCCGGCCCGGCGTGGCGACGGCCAGCAGCCGCAGGCGGTTGTGCATCTCGTCGAGCGAGCTCGGCACGCCCTCCCAATACAAATCGCCGGCCCCGTTGATCCCCACCACCAGCACGTCATCGCTCGGCAGCACCTTCACCGCGCTGGCGCTGTCGGGCAGACTGATCGAAATGTCCTTGTCCTTCTTCTTCAGCATCGTGGCGACGAGGAAGAAGATCAAGAGCAAAAAGACGCAGTCGATAAGGGGGCTCATCGACACCTCGGCCTTGTCCTCGTCGCGGCGGTTGAATCGCACGGCGGCACCTCAGTAATTATCCTGCGGCCCCATGCCCGACTCCGGCCGGGTGCGGACCTCGACGTTCGTAAACCCCTGAAGCTGCGCCACGTCCAGCGCGTCGATCACCGTCTGGAACGGCGTGTCGCGCTCGGCGGCGAACCGCAGGGCGAGCGTCGGGTCGCGCGTCCGGCGGAGCTCGAGCAGGTAGAGGGCCAGGTCCTTCACCGGCTCGTACTGGACCGCACCGAACTGGTCGCGGCGGCCGGCGTCGCGCAAGATCGTGCCGTCGCGGTTGAGGCCCAAAATCGCCACGTCCTCCTCGCCGACGGGGGCGACGCTGCTGTTCATGCTCGGCAGCCTCACGGGGATCTGCTTCTCGTACCGCTTGAACATCGTGGTGACGAGGAAGAAGATCAACAGCAGGAAGACGCAGTCGATCAGCGGCGACAGCGGCACCTCGGCGTCGTCCTCATCGGCGGGGCGTCGGAAGCGCATGCTCGTCCGTTGTCAGTGGTCCGTGGTCCGTGGTCCGTGGTCCGTTGCTTCGGTCAGTGTGCCGCGACGGGGTCGGGGTAGCGGGCGGGCGCGTCTTCCTCGGGGCGGGCGTGCGGGTGCGCCGTCGGCTCGGTGCGCGGGGTCGGCATCGCCAGCAGCAGGGCTTCGGCGCGCTCCTCGACCTCCTGCGCCAGATTGTGGACGCGGGCCTTGAAAACATGGTAGGCGGCGAGCGCGGGAATGGCGATCACCAGGCCGGCGGCGGTGGTGATGAGGGCCTTGGCGATGCTGTCGGCGAGCATCGACGCGCCCCCCTCGTCGCCGTAGATGGCGACGAGCTGGAACGCCTCGATCATGCCGATCATCGTGCCGAGCAGGCCCAGCAGCGGCGCGAGGCCGGCGATGACCGCCAGCGGGGCGTTGCGCTGGAACTGGTTGGAGATCTCGCGCGCCCCGACGTCGGCGGCGGCGGCCGAGACGTCGGCCCGGCCCTCGCCGCGGTGCAGCACCATCGCCTCGGCCACCCGCCCCAGCGCGCTGCGGCTCTGGCGGCTCACCTTCATCGCCTGCTCGAACGCCCCCTGCTTCAGCAGCGGCGCGAGCTTGCCCGCCAGCGCCGCCGGCGCGAACCGGGCGCGGCGGACGGTCACCAGCCGCTCGATGATGAAGGCCAGTCCCGCGACGGACAGGGCCGCGAGGGCGACCATCGTCCAGCCGCCCTTGAGGCACTCGGCCAGCCAGTCGATCTCGACGTTCGGCTTCCCGCCCGGCGCCGCGGCGGTCGTCACCACCGGCCGCGACGCCGGCGAAACGGGGGCGGCGGGGGCGGCCCCGGCGGAGGCCATCACGAGCAGGCAGGCGGTCAGGGCGAGCGAACACGTCAACAATCGGACCATTTGCACTTCTCCGGTGGCCCGCACGATACCCGACGGGCTCCAGCGCGTGCAAGCAAATGTGAAAGCGGGTATTCTTGCGAAAACTCAGGAGGGGCCATGACCCGCGTCCGACTCGCCGTTTCGCTGCTGCTCGCCCTCATTTTCGCCGCGCCCAACGTGCGGGGGGCGGCGTTCGCGGCGCACGCGGCGTTCAGTTCCGAGTTCTATCCCAAGAGCGCCCGGTGGTTCACCGACCCCCCGCCGGCGTCGGCGATCCCCTACGCCCTCGCCCCGCAGCCGGACCTGCCGATTACCCAACCCGGCGCGGTTGATGATGCGGTGCGGATCGCAATCGACCCGTCGAAAACCTACCAGTCGGTCACGGGCATCGGCGCGTCATTCGATGAGACGTCCTGCTACGCGATCCAGAAGAACCGGGACGAGGCGCAGATCAAGGCCGTGCTGCGCGAGTTGATCGACCCGAAGACCGGCATGGGCCTGACCCTCTTCCGCGTCTGCTTCGGTACGTCCGACTTCTCCGACGCCCGGAGCGTGTCGGACGACCCCAAGGGCTGGTACAACTATCAGCCGAAGCGCGACGGGCCGTTCTCCATCGAGAACGACCGGAAATTGGGCATCCTCCGCGTCATCAAACTTGCCCAAGCCGTGGCGGCCGAGAGCGGCACGACGCTGCAATTCTTCGGCAGCGCGTGGAGCCCGCCGGGGTGGATGAAGGACTCGGGCCAGATGGTCGGCGGCACGCTGAAGCCGGACGCGGTGGACGCCTACGCCGCCTACCTGCGCAAGGCCGTGCAGGCGTACGCGGCCGAGGGCATCCCGATGCTCGCGGTGACGACGAACAACGAACATTACTTCACCTCCGGCGAGTACCCCGGCTGCTTCTTCGACGCCGCGACCGAGGCGCGGCTGGTGGAGGCGATGGGCCGGGAGTTCGCCGCGAATGGGGTGAAGGCGCAGATCTGGCTGCTCGACCACAATTTTGACATTTGGCCGGAGGCGGCGAAGTCGCTCGATGCGCTGAAGGCGGCGGGCAAGCTGAACCTCGCCGGGGCCGTCGCGTTTCACCACTACGGCGGCAAGGTGGCGGACATGGCGAAGCTCCACGCGCGCTTCCCCGGCGTCGATTTGCAGTTCACCGAGGGCTCCGTCTGGGGCGCGGCGGGGGCGGCGGAGATCGCGGAGATTTTTCGGAACGGGTCGAAGAGTTATGTCTATTGGGTGCCGATGGTGACGCGGAAAACGCGCGAGCACATTCAGGGGCCGTACAACGCGCCGGGCACCCTCAGCCCGACGCTGCTGGTGTCGGACGAGGTGGGGCCGGGGTGGAGTCGCACGCCGGAGGTCGGGCTGATCGGCCAGATCGCCCGTTTCGTGCGGCCCGGCGCGGTGCGGATCGACACGCCCGAAACCGCCGGCGCGGGGCTGACCAACGTCGCGTTCAAGAATCCCGACGGCACCATCGCGGTGGTGGTAGTCAACCAAAATGCCTGGGCGAAGCGGTGCGATTTGCTGTGCGAAAGCAACCAGATCACGGCGCGGGTGCCGGCGGGGTCGGTGGCGACCTACACCTTCGCCGCCGATTTGGGCAAGAGCGCCCTGCCCCCCGCCGCCCCCCCGGCGGTGGACGGCCCGCAGGCGGCCCCGACGGGCGATGGGAAGATCGCCAAGCAGTATTGGACGGACGTGACCGGCGGGATCAAGGGCCTGACGGAAGACCCGCGCTTCCCCGACCACCCGACCGGCACCGCCACGCTGAACGCCCTCATCACCAGCGACCGCGACAGCGGCATCAAGGCGGGTGCCGTCACGCGCCTCAGCGGCCTGCTCGCCCCAAATGTCAGCGGCGCGTACCGCTTCAGCATCGCCGCCGACGGCTACGGCGAACTCTACCTCTCCACCGACGCCGATCCGTCGAACAAGCGCCTGATCTGCAAGTCCCCCGGCTGGGCGATGGTCAAAGAGTTCGGCAAGTACCCCGAGCAGTCTTCCGAACCGATCTCGCTCGAGGCCGGCAAAAAATACTACGTCGAAGTCCTGCAACAGGGCGGCGGCGGGAACGGCAACGTCGCGGTCGCGTGGAGCCTGCCGGGCCTCGGCAACCAGCAGGTGATCGCGGGGGGATTCCTCTCCTCCAAGTAGTGTCCTTCGCCATTTCGCCCAGGCTCAGGCACCGGCGTGTTCCGCCTCGCCGACCGCTTGCCCCTGATTCTGCGCCTCGATCTGGTCCCGCGCCTTGCGCATCGCCCGGTCGGTCATGCCGGGAAACAGCGTCGAAAAGCTCAGGCCGTACCGCGCGATCCGCAGCGGCCACACTTCGGGCCGGGGCTTTTCGATCGACTTCAGCATCGCCGCCGCCACCTGCGCCGCGGTCTGCTGGAACGGCGAGCGGCCGGGCAGGTTGATCTTCTTGCCACTCCGCTCCTCGGCGGCGTCGAAAAAGTCGGTTTTCGTGCCGACCGGATGAATGCTCGTCACCGCGATCTTCGCCGGCTTGAGCTCGACCCGCAGCGCCTCGGCCAGCGAGAGCTGCGCCGCCTTCGTCGCGCTGTACGCCCCGAAGAACGGCAGCCCCCGCCGCGCCGCGGCCGACGAGACGATCACCACCTGCCCGCGGAACCCGTCGCGCTCGGGCTGCCGCCTCATCCGCGGCACGGCGGCGGCGATGCAGTCGGTGGTGCCGAAGACGTTGGTGCGGAAAATGTCGCGCACCTCGTCGGCGGCCATCTCCGCCACCCCGCGCACCAGGCCGTAGCCGGCGTTGCAGACCAGCGTGTCGATCCGGCCGAAGTGATCGAACGACCGGTCGATCAGGTGCCGGCACTCGTCGGTGATGCTTACGTCGGCCTGCACGACCAGGTGGCCGCCGCCGAGCGATTCGTTGAGGGAATCGAGCTTTTCCTCCCGCCGCGCCGCCAAGACCAGTCTCGCCCCCCGCCCCGCCGCCGCCTCGGCCAAGGCCTTTCCGATGCCGGCGCTGGCGCCGGTGATGACCATCACCATCCCGTCGAGTCGTCGCTTCATCCGGGCATCCTACCGTCCGGCCCGGCATCTGCCGCGTCGCCGGCCGTTTCGATCAGCCAGCCGGCGAGGATGCCCAGCACCACCGACGCGGCGAAGGCGTAGATGCCCCACCCGAGGGCCGCCGTCGAGTCGCCCGGCAGGCCCTTGATCGCCAGCACCAGCAGGGCGACCACGAACACGTCGAGCATCGAGAACTTTCCCGCGTGGTGCGTCAGCCGCAGCAGCCACCCGCCCCGCCCGCCCGTCGCGGTGGCGGCGGCCAGCAGGGCCAATTTGGCTATTGGGAAAATCACCGAGAATCCGAACAGCAGCGCCCCCAGCCCCGCGGCGTCGTGGCGGAACAGGGCGAGGATGCCGGTGAGGACCGAGTAGCTCGTCGGCCGCGTTTGCGACGGGTCGAGCAGGCGGACCCACCCCTCCCACCGGCCGAAGCCGGGCGTGATCGTCAGCGTCGGGCCGACCAGCCCCACGCCCAGCAGCCCCGCCGCCGGGAGCAGCATCGCGCGGGCGAGGTTGAGCCGGCCCGCATGGTTCATCGCTTGCTGAGAAGCTCCAACAAATCCGGCACCGGCGTGCGGCGGTCGATCAGTTGCACCACCGCCCGCACCACCGCGTGCGTCTTGTCCTGCTTTGGTCGGATCACATTATCGCCCGCCCGCATTCGGTCGAGGTGCAGCGGAATCCGGCCGGCGAGGTCGCTGTTCATCGGGTCCTTGTCCCACACCTCCAGCGTGACGATCGTGCCGGGGTCGACGCGGATGATCGGCGCCTTGAGCAAGCCCTCGGCCTCGACCTTCCCGCCGCTGGCGAGCACCTGCTTGAGGTCGACGGCCATCAGGTCCCAACTGCCGATGAGGGTGTCCTCGCGCACGGACGACGAGTAGACGGTCTGCTTCTGCCAGATGAGGTTGTAGGTGATGTCCGGGGCGGCGTAGCCGGCGCGGTCCCACTTCCCGCCGCCGGGCCGCTCGGGGGCGAGCTCGACGAGTTTGACGAGGACGTAGTAATCGTGGCCGGTCGGCAGGTAGGCGGGCTCGGTGGAGGCGACGGCCGGACTGCCGCCGCCGCCGGTTCCGCCGGTTCCGGCCTCGCTCCGGTGCAGAACCCACCACCCGCCGCCCGCGGCCGCGCCGACGACCAGCAGCACGCCGACCGCCCACAGGGCGGCGCTGCGTCGGCGGGTCTGGTTCGGCGTCGCCATCGGCACATCCTACCGCACCCGACGGGATCGGGCAGCGGGGTAACCGGCGAAGTGGGAATTGAGCTGTTTAGATCCTCGCTCCCCGTTTAGCCGCCTCCGCTTGCGGGGCGCGTCGAGCGATCTACATCACCCGACGCGCCCCGCAAGCGGAGGCGGCTAAACGGGGAGGTTCTTGTTTCCGTGAACGGTCAGACCGTCGGCACCGCCTGCGTCGGCTTCCCATCCACCGCCCACAGAAACTCGAAGGCCCGCCGCGCCCTTGGCGGGAGCAAAACCGTCAGAATCCCCCGCACGACCCGCCGGCCGATCAGCAGGCCCAGATACGCGAAGCCCGCCGCCCAGACGGCGTAACCGGCGGCGCGGACAAGAATCCAGCCCCGCATCAGGCTATACAAATCCGTGGACGCAAGAAAGCACCCGCACCCGACGCACGCGGCCGCCGGCAGCAGCACCGCCCAGCCCGGCCGCCGCAGGTGCGACAGCGCGATCGCAACGGTGCCGCCGAACAGGACCGACAACCCGCCGGCCGCGGCCAGCATGGCGAGCATCGGCGCGGGCCACCCCAACTCCGTGCGTTCGGCATCGTAAGCGTCGGACCCTTCGATGATCTCGTCGAGGCCGGCCGCGCCCGTGCCGTTCGGCAGCCGTCGCATTTGCGCGTCCGTGACGTAATGCCGGTAGACCGCTGCACCAATGCCGCCCGGACCCGCCCGGCTCAGCCAGTACGGCTCACTGTAAATACCGACGTGCCCCATCACGCACGCGCCGATCCCGAACAGCATCATCCCGAACAGGTAAAGGCACAGCAGCACCCACCCCGCCAGCAGCCCCACCCCCAGCCGCCGCTGCCAGTCGCGCGTCGCCGACGTCTCCCGGCCCGCCGCGTGCCACTTGCCGCACTCGGGGCAGCGGCAGACGAGGATGCCCAGCCGCTCATCCCGCGTCACCGTCTGGCCGTGCAGGTTGTAGGCGCAGCCGTCGCAGTAGGTGTCGGTCTCGACGTGCATCGGCCGCAGAATACGTCACCGGGCGCGGCGGGGCGAACCTGAACCTACTCCCACGCGCTGTCGAAGGCGTAAACGCCCGAGCCGACTTGCACCTCCACCGCGTCGGCCGACGAGTTCCCGACGGTCACGCCGTCCGCCTTCTCCAGCGGCACGCCGCCCTCGGTGGCGTCGCCGCGCTTCGCCGGCACGCGGACGGTCGCCCGCACGTTCGCCGGCACCGTAACCTGCAGCGCCAGCCGGCCGCCGGCGACTTTCCACGACGTGGCGATCTCCCCGCGCGGCGAGTGGTAGCCGACCTTCGCCCACTCTAGATTCGGGTCGATCTGCGGCGCGATCCGCACCGTTTTCGCCGCACCGGTCGAGGCGTGGATGCCGCCGATATTTTCGGCCATCCACTGGTAGACCGCGCCGAACGAGTAGTGCGCGAACGAGTTCATGCCGGGGTCCTGAAACCCCTTCTCCGGCGTCCAGCCGTCCCACCGCTCCCAGATGCTGGTCGCGCCGTTCTTGATCTCAAACCCCCACGACGGGTAGGTCGTCTGGTGCAGCAGCTTGAAGGCCACGTCCTGCCGGCCGATGTCCGAGAGCACCAGCATCAGCTCCTTGGTGCCGAGGAAGCCGGTGGAGAGGTGCATGCCGCGGCGCTCGATGTTCTCGACGAGGTACTTCGCCGCCGCCTCCCGGTCGGCCCCGTCGATTAGGCCGTACTTGATCGCCATAACGTAAACCGCCTGCGAATCGCCCTTGATCCGCCCGTCGGGCGCGACGAACGATTCGTGAAACGATTGCTTGATCCGCAAGAAGAGCGCGTGCAATTCGTCGGCCTCGGCGTCCTTGCCCAGCGCCCGCGCCGCCCTCGAGCAGAGGTCGGTGCTGTACCCGTAGTAGAGCAGGTAGATCACGTCCTTGGGCGTGTCGTCGCCCACGTTCAGCCAGTCGCCGAAGGCGTGGAACTGCGCCGGCGGCTTGAGGTCCGGGCCGGAGCGCTCGGTGCAGAAGTCGATGAACTTGCGCATCGACGGGTACTGCCGCGCGAGCATTTTTGCGTCGCCGTAGGCGTCGTAGACGACCCACGGGCAGATCACGCCCGCGTCCGCCCACGCCGGGCCGCCGTCGTCCTCGCCCGCCTTCATCGGCGCCACGCGCGGGAACTGCCCGTCCGCCCGCTGCGCGTCGGCCAAATCGACCAGCCACTTGTCGAAGAACGGCTGCACGTCCGCCACCAGGATCGCGGCGTTGAGGTACACCTGCGCGTCGGCCGTCCACCCCAGCCGCTCGTCGCGCTGCGGGCAGTCGGTCGGCACGTCGATGAAGTTCGACCGCTGCGTGTAGTAGATGTTGCTCCGCAGCCGGTTGAGCATCGGGTCGCTCGTCTCGAACGTGCCGACGATCGGCGTCGCGCTGCCCAGCGCGACGCCGGTGATCGTGTCGGCACTAGGCGGCGACGTCAGGCCGGTGACTTCGACGTACTGAAAGCCGTGGAAAGTGAACCGCGGCTCCCACGCCTCGACCCCGCCGCCGCGGCAGGTGTAGGCGTCGGTCGCGCGGGCGGCGCGGAGGTTCGTCGTGTAGATCGTGCCGTCGGGGTTCAGCCGCTCGGCGTAACGGAGCGTGATGGTCTGCCCCGCCGCCGCACCCTCGACCTTCAGCCGCGCCACGCCGGCGAAGTTCTGGCCGAGGTCCAGGACGTACACGCCCGGCGTCGGCTCGGTCGTCTTGATCGCCTTGAACGCCTCGTAGGCCACCACCGGCTGCGACGGGTGCCACTGCACCGCCGGCCTCACCGCCGCGCCGACATTCACCGCCGCCCACGCCCCGTCGGCATATCCCGCGGCCGACCAGCCGTCGTGCGCCCGCCGCGCGTCGTAGGTCTCGCCCATCAGCAGGTCCGCCTCGCGCGTCGGGCTAACCGCCGCCCGCCAGCCGGGGCCGGTCTTGACCGACTGTACCGATCCGTCGGCGAACTCGATGAGCAGCTCCGCCGCGTAGCGCGGGTGGGTGCCGTAGGAGTCGCGGACGTGGCCGTAGCCGACGTAGCCGCTGAACCACCCGTCGGCCAATTCCGCCCCCATCGCGTTCGGCCCCTGTCTGATCCGGTCGGTCACGTCGTAGGCGCGGTAGTAGACGCGCTTGGCGTAGTCCGTCCAGCCGGGGGTGAATGAGTCCTCGCTCACCCGCTCGCCGTTGAGGTACGAGTCCGCGATGCCCAGCGCCGTTGCGTAGAGCACGGCCCGGCGGACGGGCTTGGCAACCTCGAAGTCCGTCCGCACCTCCACCGCCGGGGGCAGGAAGTTGGCCGACGCGCCGAGCTTGCCCCACGGCGCGACGCCGTTCGGCCCGATAACCTTCGCCGCCGCGCCGGCCGCGCCGGGGCGATCCGAGCAAGTCCACCGCGCGTCGGTAGGAACCTCCACCGTCCGCCCGTCGGCGAGCGTCACGACCAGCCGCGCCAGCAAACCGGCGTACCCGACCTTCACGTTCTCGACCCGCACGCGCAGCGCGTTCCGCCCCTGCCTCAGCGCGGCCTTTACGTCCAGCGCCTGCACGGCCTTCCACGAGTCCTCCCCCGCGCTGCGGCCGACCTCGACGCCGTTGACCTCGAAGGTGTAGTGGTCGTCGGCCGTGACGTGCAGCGTCGCCGACGCG
The DNA here is from genome assembly GCA_965260985.1 of Tepidisphaeraceae bacterium. Taxonomy (GTDB): domain Bacteria; phylum Planctomycetota; class Phycisphaerae; order Tepidisphaerales; family Tepidisphaeraceae; genus CBDHCE01. The sequence goes on from CBDHCE010000008.1 coordinate 38,480, forward strand.
ATTGCCGCGCCGGCGGGCAGGTCGAACGCGCGGGCGTAGAAGCGGTCGCCGGCCGGCGCGGTGCCGTGGGCGTCGCCGGCGAAGCCGATCCACCGCGCGTCGGCCAGCGGGCCGTCGGACTGCTGCAACTGATCCCGCGGCGCGTCGAACCCGACCCACGCCGCCGTCCACTCCGGCGGGGTGAGGAACCCGGTCGAAAACGCCGCCGGCGGCGCCCACGCCGACGGGTTGCCCGCCGCATCCCACGCCCGAACCGACCAATACACCTGCCGGTGCGACTTCAATCCAGCGCCGGCGTAGGCCACGTCGATCGTCCGATCCGACGCCACCCGGCCGCTGTCCCAGAGCAATCCGACGCCCTTGCCGACCGCCGCCGCGTCGTCGCCCACGACGATCTGGTACGCCGACTGCATCCCGCCGCGCGCCGACGAGTCGAGCTCCCACCCCAGCCGCGGCGTCGCCACGTCGATGCCGACCGGGTTCTCCCGGTGCTCGCACCGCAACCGCCCGGCGGCCAGCGTTCCGGCCGACCCGCCGGCGCGCATGGGAGCGGCGAAAAGACTGACGATCAGGACGGCGGCGAGAAGGGCGATGGGGTTCATGAGTCCTCCGTCGAATCGTGCGGCGCGGGACGGTGCGGATGATACCGATTCTCGGACAGTTTCCAGACGCGCTGACGCCGCGAAAATCGGTATCATCCGCCGCGTGACCCACGACCCGATCCTGCTCGCCACCTGGACGTTCGGACTCGCCGCAATCGAATCCGCCTGGCCGGCCCTCGCCGCGCCCGGCGGCGGCGCGCTCGACGCCGCCGTGGCCGCCGCCCTGCACGCGGAGGACGATCTGGCGAACCCGTCCGTCGGCGTCGGTGGGCTGCCCGACCGCGACGGCACCGTCTCGCTCGACGCCGCCGTGATAGTTTCGCCCGCCTTCCGCGGCGCGGTGTGCGACGTGCGGGCCTTCCCGAACCCCGTGCTGATCGCCCGCCGGGTGGCCGAGCGGACGCCGCACACGCTGCTGTCGGGCCGCGGGGCCGAGGCGTTCGCGCGAGCCGAGGGCTTCGCGCCCGCCGAGCTGCTCACGCCCGACTCCCGCCGGCTGTGGGAGGCGTGGCGCGACCGCCGCGACGCCGCGCCTGACGCCCCCGCCGACGCCGCGGGGCTGCCGGTGGCGAACTTCGAGGAGAACCCGAAATCCGCGGCGGCGGCGGGCGACCCGAACGCCGCGCACGACACCATCGGCGTGCTCGCCCGCGACGCCGCCGGCACCCTCGCCGCCACCTGCTCGACCAGCGGCATGCCCTGGAAGCGCCCCGGCCGCGTCGGCGACTCGCCGGTCGTCGGCCACGGCCTCTACTGCGACCCCGCCGCCGGCGCCGCCGTCTGCACCGGCCACGGCGAGCTCGTCAGCGCCGTCTGCGGCGCGTTCCTCGCCGTCGACACCCTCCGCCGCGGCGGCTCCCCCCAGGCCGCCGCCGACGCCGTGATCGACCGCGTCCTCGCCAGTTTTTCATTGACCGACCGCGACCAGATCGGCGTGATCGTCCTCGCCCCCGACGGCACCCACGCCGCCGCCAGCCTGCGGCCGGGCTTCCAGTACGCCGTCCGCGACCCGCGCCGGGCGGAGCTGCTGACGCCGGGCCGCATCGCGCTGCCGGGCTGAGCCGTTCTGCCGCTTGCGGCTTCGCAAAGAAACGAATCTTAACCGACCCGCCGCGCCGAAGAACCCGGGTGATTCTGACGGTGGTAGATCTGGGTGCCACGGAGGATTTCGCATGAAGGGTCGGGTTAACCAGCCTCGGGTCAGCGGGTTAGATCGCGGTGCTCCCGCTGCGAACTCGACGCCGGCTTGTTCCGGCGTTCGGGTCGCCTCGAGGTTCTTCATGCGAAATCCTCCACGGGTTGGCGTACTCGCCAACCCGTGCCGGATGGTGCTCGAACCAAATTCGGCACGGGTTGGCGAGTACGCCAATCCCTGGCACCCAGACAGGTGGTCTCCCCCCCGTTTCGTTACGGGTTCGCGTGCAGCCGCTTCTCCGCAACCTCGCGCGCGAGCGTTTCGACGAGTTCGGCGGCCGGCATCGAGGTCGATTCGCCGGTGGTCCGGTCGCGCACGCTCACGACGCCGGCGGACTGCTCCTTCTCGCCGAGGATCAGCATGTAGGGCACCTTCTCCACGCTGGCGGCGCGGATTTTTGAGCCAATCTTTTCATCGCCAGCGTTCAATTCCACCCGCAGTCCGGCGGCCTTGAGTTGGTCGCGGACGGCCGTCGCGTACTCCACGAACTTCTCGCTGATCGGCAGCACCGCCACCTGCACCGGGGCGAGCCACAGGGGGAAGGCGCCGGCGAAGTGCTCGGTCAGCACGCCCACGAACCGCTCCATGCTGCCGAAGGGGGCGCGGTGGATCATCACCGGGCGGTGCGGCTTGTTATCGGCGCCGGTGTAGGTCAGGTCGAAGCGTTCGGGCAGGACGTAGTCGATCTGCACGGTGCCCAACTGCCACTCGCGGCCGATGGTGTCGCGGACGACGAAGTCAATTTTCGGGCCGTAAAAGGCACCCTCGCCCGGCTCGGCCACGAACGGCACGCCCAAGCTCTCGGCGGCGCTAATGCACGCGGCCTCGGCCTTGTCCCACTTCGCCGGGTCGCCGACGAACTTCTTCGCGTCCGGGTCGCGCAGGCCGACCCGCACGCGGTAGTCGGTCATGCCCAGCGTGTTGAAGACGATCTTCACCAACTCCAAACAGCCGGCGACCTCCGCCGCGACTTGATCCTCGGTGCAGAACAGGTGGGCATCATCCTGCGTGAAGCCGCGGACGCGGGTCATGCCGCCCAATTCGCCGGACTGCTCCCAGCGGTAGACGGTTCCGAACTCGGCGAGGCGGACCGGCAGGTCGCGGTAGCTGTGCGGGTCGCTCTTGAAGATGGCGATGTGGTGCGGGCAATTCATCGGCTTGAGCAGGTAGCCGTCGATCTCCCCCTTCTCCATACGGTTGGCGAGCTCCGCGCAGCCGACGCCCTCCGCGCCCAGCTTGACGATCTCCTCGCGGTCGATCAGCGGCGGGTATTGGCTCTCGGCGTAGTACGGGTAGTGCCCGCTGGTCTTGTAGAGTTCCAGCCGGCCGACGTGGGGGGTGAAGACCTGGTGGTAGCCCTGCTGTTTCAGGTGGTCGCTGATGAAGTTCTGCAATTCCTGGCGGACGACGGCCCCCTTCGGCTTCCACAGAATTAGGCCTTGGCCGACGGTCTCGTCGATGGTGTAGAGGCCGAGCTTGGGGCCGAGGATGCGGTGGTCGCGCTTCTTCGCCTCCTCCAGGCGGGCGAGGTGCTCGTCGAGGCTCTTCTGGTCGAAGAAGGCGGTGCCGTAGATGCGGGTGAGCTGCTCGCGGTTCGAGTCGCCGCGCCAGTAGGCGCCGGCGACGGATTGGAGCTTGAACGCGCCGATCTTCCCGGTGTCCGGCACGTGCGGGCCGCGGCAGAGGTCGAGAAACTCGCCCTGCGAATAGAGCGTGACGGTCGACTCGCCCTTGGCGGCGAGGTCGTCGATGATCTCGTCCTTGAAGTGCTGCCCCTCGGCGTGCAGGGCGGCCTTCGCCTCGTCGGTGCCGACGCGGCGGCAGTCGAACGGCTGCTTCTCGCCGACGATCTTCTTCATCTCCGCCTCGACGGCCGGCAAGTCCTCGGCGCTGAAGGATTTGGGGAGCTCGAAGTCGTAGTAAAATCCGTTCTCGATCACCGGGCCGATGGTGTATTGGACCGACCCGCCGTAGAGGCGGCGCAGCGCCTGGGCCAGCACGTGGGCGGTGCTGTGTCGCATGACGAACAGGGCGTCGGCGTCGCGGTCGGTCAGCAGGCTGACGGTCGCGCCGTCGGGCAGCGGGGCGGAGAGGTCGGCGAGCCTGCCGTTCACCGTCGCGGCGATGGCGGCCTTGGCGAGGCGCCGGCCGATGGACTCGGCGAGGTCGAGGGCGGTGGCCCCCTCGGGCAGGACCTTTTCGCTCCCGTCGGGGAGTTTGATCGCGGGCATGGGACTCTCGCTTCCGGCACGGACCGGCCCCGCCCGCCCGACCCCCACGGGCCGGGCGGCAGGGCCGCGGAACGGAAGCATATCGCGCCCGACCGCGAAAAGCCCCCCGCCGCCCTCCGCCGCCCTCCGCCGCCCCCCGCCGACGCGCGATCGCCCGCTACGCCCGCTCCTCGGGCCCGCGCAGCGCGGCGGCGAGGCCGGTGATGAGGACCATCGCCCCGGTGAGGATCATCATCACGGCCGCCGTCGGGTCGCCCGAGAAATTGGGCGGCAGCGTATTGCCGCGCCAGATCAGGAACCCGGCGATGAGGACCGCGACGCCCGTAAATGCGGCCCGGCGGGCCGCCTCAGTGGAAAAGAACTTCATGGTGAATTAACCCCGTGCTTGCAAATCGTGCAGTCGTGACGAATGGCGGTATCCGGTCCGTCGGGCACCGCTCGGAACTACGGGATCAAAACTCGTGCCACGCTGCTAGAACTGCAGGCAGAATAAACCAGACTTTCCAAATCACCGTTTCTGGGGAATGAGAGGGATTAAGTATCGAAATCCAGCGAATAGAAAGACGATCTGTTTAAAGCCGAAGGCCCCGCCTGCCCGATTCCGTGCGCGACGGGCTGGCATCGGGGCAAATCTGCCTAATTAGGAGACCTTAAAAGATGTGCGGAACGTTGGGGCCCCAAGGGTACGGCGTGAGCAGCACAACCCTCCGACCCCCTTTGATTCGGCCCCCGCCGCAGGATAGGCTCAATGGCTCGCCGGAGGAGTGGCAGAGCGGTCGATTGCACCCGTCTTGAAAACGGGCGAGCCGAAAGGTTCCGGGGGTTCGAATCCCTCCTCCTCCGCTTGTGGCACGGGCGTCCCGCCAGGATGCGCCGCTCGCGGCTTCGCGAAGAAACGGCTTGTCAGCTTCATTCCTTTGCGAAGACGCAAGCGGCAGACGAAACTCGTTCATGTTGACCCGCACGCGCCAGCTCGTCGCGGCCCGGCCGGCGGCGCGCGACGGCACCTGCCTCCTGTCCGACACCGCCGACGCATCGTTGGAGCTGCAGGGGCTGAAACTGGACGCCGCCCGGCCCGACTGGCTGTCGGACGACCCGTCGCGCCCCCACGCTGCACGCGGGGCCAAGCGTGCTGCCGGCGAGATGGTCGAACGCCGGCACCCCCACAAGGCGGCGGTGGAGGTTGCCGGCGCGTCGTTCGGCCTGGCGACCGTCGACCGGCCGGTGCCGGTGAAGGTGAGCGTCGCCCGCACCGGCGCGACGGTTGGTCGGCCAACGCCCCCGCGCGCCGCACGGGCATCCGCTCGATCAAGCTGATAACCATCGGCGGCGGCTACGGCCTCCGGCCGGCGGTCGAGGCCGCGCCCGGCGACCGAACGTGGGGCACCACGCCGGCCCTGGTCCGCCGCCTGCCCTTCCACCGCGACACGGGCGACCGCGCCGACTTCGACGAGCGGATCGCCGCCCTGAAGCGGGAGGGAATCTCGCCGATGCTCACCCTCGCCGGCGCGCCCGAGTGGCAGAACGAGGTGCCCGGCGACGCGAACGTCCACGACTTCGCCAAAGACCTCTCCGCCTGTGGCGCGGCGGTCGGCAAAATCGTTGATCACTACTAGGGCAAAATCACTCGGTATGAACTATGGAACGAGCCGGGGTGGTCGGATAATTATACCGAGCTGCGAAAGTCCAAGACCTACGCCGACTATGCCCGGCCGGTGGACGCCGGCATCAACGCCGTCCGGGCTGCCGACCCATCGGCGAAGGCGGTGTACCAGCACTACTTCAACGCGATGACCGCTTTGTGTACGCCGTGCGGTGGGTGAACCCGCGGCCGGACGAGCCGATCAGGGCGGTCGATTTGGTCGGTGCCAAGTCGTCCGCCATTCCGGTCCTCATCAGCGTGACCGGCCAAGGCGCGAAGCAAACCCGTGGCACGGGCGTCCCGCCCGGATTCGCCGCTTGCGGCCTCGCAAAGAAACATTTTCTCAAACCGTTTTCTTTGCGAAGCCGCAAGGCGCAAGCGGCAGACGCGGGCGGGACGCCCGTGCCACGGGGTCACTCGCTGACGGTCGTCTCGTACCGCACCCCGTCCGGCACCGGGACGGGGACCGCGACGGTCACGCCGTGGTCGCCGGTGGTTTTGGTCATCGAGTCGACCGCGACGAAGGCGGTGTAGGCGCTCATCAGGTTGTGCTCGAGCGCGACGGTGCGGATGGCCGCGGGCAGACCGGTGCCGGTCTCGTAGATCGAGCGGTCGGCGACGTCGGCGATTTCGCGCCGCGCCCAGACGGTTTCGATCCCGCCGTGCCGGCGGCCGGCGTCGACGGTGACGGGGAGGCTCCGCTGCTCGCCGCCGGTCCGGCCGCGAATTCTGACGTTCTTCGGCGCGGCATCTGAATACCGGCCGACCACCGTGATCGGCCGGCCGACGAACAGGTCCGGCAACTTCGCGGGATAAACGTCGGTCACGGCCGCCCCGCCGAAGTCGAGCGCGACGTTCGTGAGGGCCGGCCGGCGGACCACGTCCAGAAACTGCTTCATCAGGTCGTCGCCCGAGTCCTTCAGCCCCAAATACGCCGCCGCCCCGCCGCCGAACTTCGCCATGCGGTCCATCAGGAATCGGTTCGGCGAGGAGCCGACGCCGACGCTGAAAATCTTGGCCGGCGCGTCGGCGGCGCGGATCGCCCGCAGGATGTCCGCCTCGTTGCCGATGAAGCCGTCGGTCAGGAAGCTGACGAACCGAACGCGGTTCGGGTCGAACGGCCCGGCCAGCGACTGGTTCACGCCCTGCTCCATCATCGTCCCGCCGCCGGATTCGGTGCCGTCAAGAAACTGCAAGCCCTCGCGCACATTCGCCGGCGTCGCGGGCACCGGCCGACTCGCCATGCGGTCGGCCCCGCTGGCGAAGCGGACGATGTTGAAGGTGTCCGTCGGCCGCAGGCGGTTCAGCGCGTACCGCACCGCTTGCTTGGACTGGTCGAGCGGTTGGCCGCTCATGCTGCCGCTGACGTCGAGGGTGAAGATGAGCTCCAGCGGCGTCTCGGGTAGGTCCGTCTGGTCGGCCGGCGGGAAGAGCATTAGCGCGAAGTAGCCGCCGGGGCCGTCCTTGTCGGGCTGCACCATCATCGCCGTGCGGGTGGTCTGGCCAACGACCTTGTACCGCAGCACGAAATCCTTGTTCGGAATTGCGTCTTCCGACGAGAGCGTGACGCGAACTAAACCCTCCTCCGGCCGGTCCACGCTGATCTGATGATCCCGCGCCGAAACCGACTCGATCGGCACGCCCGCGTCGATGTTCACGACAAGCGAAATATCATGTCCGCTCCGCTGCCCCGGCTTCAAATAAGCAACATTGATCCGCTTCCCGCCCGCCGCTTGCGGCTTCGCAGCATCACTAGAAACCGCTCCAATTCCATCCATAGAACCCGGCGGATTAAACCGCGGCCCCACCACCATCGGGAAGACGTATTCGTATCCGCCGTCGACCCACCCGAGCGTGCCGAAGTAGCGAATCGTGATGTCGATCTGCTTGCCCGGCTCGATGTTCGCCACCGCCTGCATGAAGACGTTGGGCCGCTCCTGCGTCATCAGCGACGCGACCTGGCCGGCGGCCTTGGCCTCCTTGTAGATCTGCTCCGCCTCCGCGCGCTCGCGGATCACGCCACGGATGGTGCGGGTGCCGACGGTCATCAGGAACTCGTTGACGGCCGCGTCCTGCGGCAGGGGGAAGACGTAGACGGCCTCGATCTTGCCGTCGAACGGGTTGCGGTAGGTCTGCCGCACGGTGGTGGTGGCGATGAACCCCGCGACGTCGGCCCGCACGTCGGTGTGCGCCAGCGGGATCGGCACGGGCTGATCGCTGCCGGGCCGGCGCGTCATCAACGCGCCGCTGCCGGGCACGTCGTCGGCGGGTGCGGCGGGCGGATCGGCGGCGGGTTTTTCGATGACCCAGAGTTCCTCGTCGGCGGCGGGGAGGGACTGGGCGGGGAGGCTGCGGGAGAGGTCGGAGGTCGGTCCACGCTCAAGGAGCTGTTCCTGCAACTCACCACGATACTTGTTCTTCTCAACGCTACCCGCCGCAGCCGCACCCGCCGACGCGTCTTGCGACATGCCTCTTCCGGTTTGAAGTTGCGGAAAGTGCGATCCGGTGATTTCCCGATCGACGCTCACGGGAGCGTTGCTGGCAGCGGCTTGGTCCGCATTCCGCGGCGACGGGCGTTGCGCGGCGCACCCAGGGATAAATGGCAGCGTCGCACACGCGACCAACCCGACCACGGCGGCCGTCAGGAACAGGCGGCGGAGGATTCTTCGGTTCACGGGGCGTCTCCTTCGGGTTGGACGAATTGCGCGGTGAGCGTGGCGTGATATTTCTCACCCGCCGCGTCGGCGGCGACGGTCAACTTGGTCGTGTAGATCGGTTCACGGTCGCCGACCACCCGCAGGTGGAGGCGGGCGACGCGGGTCCGGCCGGTCGGGCCGTCGGGGCGGTCGGGGGCGACGTGGAAGGCGGCGAGGATCACCCGCCCGCCGGCCAGCGCCTTGGGGTCGTAGAACGGCGGGTCGGCGAACGCGGCCGACTCGCCCCCCTCCACGCCGACGAGCGTGGCGTCTTTAGAGTCGAACGAGAGTTGATACGCCCCCAGCGGCGTCGGGCCGGCGTCGACGTACAAGTCGAGCGCGACGAACCGCGCCGCCGGCGCGCCCGCCGCCTGCGGCTTCGCGGCGGACAGCAGCGCCACAGTCGCCAGCAGCGCGAGCGCGACGAACCCCCGTGCCAGGTGTCGGGCGGAGGCGTTCACGACTTCCCCCCCGCCCGCAGCGCGACCGCCGCCCCCGCGATTTCATCCACCCGCGCCCGGTCGGCGGCGCGGTCGGCGGTCAGGTCCGACCCCTCACCACGCTGCACCTCCCGCGCCAGGCGGAAGGCGTCGAGCACGTCGACCCGGCCGTCCCGGTTGAGGTCCATCGGCCCCGCCGACGCGACGGCGGGCGTCGGTCGCGGGAGATTCACCCACACCCCGACCCCCACCGCCGCCGCCGCCGCGAGGCCGGCGAGCGGCGCGAACCGCCGCCACCGCGACCGCCCCAGCCGCCGCCGGGCCGCGATTGCAATCGTCGCGTCAACGGTCGCCGGCACCTCGACGCGCCGCGAATGCGCCGCCCGCAGGTCGCGGATCAGTTCCTCGGGAAGGTCGTCGGTCGGATCGGTCACAACGGTGAAGGGGGCGGGGGCGGGGGAAGGTTCAACCGACCGCGAAGAAATCTTGATCGGCCGGAACAAGCCGGCGTCTGAGCCGAAGGCGAAGGCCCGGGTGCTTCACCGCTTGCGGATTCGCAAAGCACCCGGGTCTTCGCCTGACGGCTCAGACGCCGGCTTGTTCCGACCTTTGCGCGCCTCACGCCCGCCCGAAGTACGCCCGCACCTTCGGGTCCTCCCGCAGCTTCGCCACCGCGTGGTGCAGCCGGCTCTTGACCGTGCCGAGCGGCACGTTCGTCGCCGTCGCGATCTCCTCCAGGGAGAACCCGTCGACCACCCGCAGCAGCAGCGCCTCGCGCTGCGCCTCGGGCAACCCGCCGACCACCTCGCGCAGCGAGTCCGCCGACCGATCCACCGGCGGCGCGATCAACTCCCCCGCCGCCGCGTCGCCCGACGTCGCCCGCCGCCTGCGCGCCGCGACGGCCAGGTGCTTGACGGCGGGGTAGAGGAACGTCATCACCGACGCCCGCAGCTCGAAGCCGGGGAACTTGCCGAGCCAGTAGAGGAACGCCTCCTGCGCCACGTCCGCCGCGTCCGACTCGTCGCCGACCAGCCGCGCCGCCAGCCGCGCCACGCGGTCGCGGTAGCGGCGGTAGAGCGCCTCGAACGCCCCCGCCTCCCCCGCGTTGGCGGCCGCCACGAGGTCGGCGTCGGCGCGCGGGTCATGGTCCAGATCGTCGGTCAACACCGGCGGGACGGTACCGCCAACGGCCGGGTTGGGGTAGACTGCCGCGGCGAAACGGTCCTGCCCCAGCCGGCTTTGGAACAACCGATGACCCGAGTCCCAACCCTCCTCGCCCTCGCCCTCGCCCTGTCCGCCGCCTTCCTACTCGGCGACGGGTGCAACCGCACCGGCGTCGAAACCCTCCTCGGCGATTACGGAACCCAACCCGCGACGGAAGTGACTCCCCTCCACGGCGGCGCGATGGCGAACGCCGATCCCGCGATCGACAGCGCCAAGCACGCCGTCGCGCCCTACGTCGAGACCCTCTGGCCCGAGCCCATCTCGGCCACCGAGCGGCCGGGGCAGTGGGACGTCGTGTTCAAGTACCGCGAGAAGCGCGTGTCGGTCGACGGCGTGGAATCGGTGAGAATGCAAACGCCGTCGACGGTTCTGGTCGTCGTCAGTAAGCCCGACCTCGCCGCGAAGCTCGTGCCGGGGCGGTGAGTGGGACGCCCTTCGCACGGAATCCGGGCGGGACGCCCGTGCCACGGGGTGGGTTGAACCTTTTCGGGTCGCGGCGCACTCACCCGTCGATGCCCGCCCTCCGCCCGCCGTGCCTGTTGATCCTCTGCCTCCTCCTCGCCGGCTGCGCGTCGGCCGACCCGGCGCTTTACCCGGCGCGGGCGGGGATGGCGCGGGCGGACCTCGTGGTGCTCGACAACCACTGGCACACCGGGCTGGTCGTCCGCTACGCCGATCTGCCGACGCCGCTGCGCGATGAACTCTCGGCGTTCGCGGGGCACCGCTACCTCGCGGTGGGGTGGGGGGACGAGGGGTTTTACCGCGCGTCGAAGATCACCAGCGGGCTGATCCCGCAGGCGCTGTTCTTCAGCCGCGGCACGGTCGTGCTGGTGCTCGGGCTGGACGCGCCGCCGGAGGGGGCGTTCGGCGGGGGCATCGACGTCTACCGTATCCCCGCCAGCCGCGCCGGGCTGGGGCGGCTGATGGGGCACCTCGCCCGCAGCGTCCGGCGCGACGGCGCGGGCCAATTGATCGACGCCGGCCCCGGCCTCGACGGCGGGCGGTTCTACCTCGGCACCGGCCGGTACGCCTGGAACCACACCTGCAACCAGTGGACCGCCGCCGCCCTCAAGTCCGCCGGTTTGCCGATCACGCCCGCGTTCGCCGCGCTCTCCGAAAGCCTCGCGGCGCAGATTCGGACCCTCCCCGGCGTCCGCCTGAACGGCCAGCCGGTGCGGCGGCGGACTCCCTTCGCGCTCCCGCCGGGCCCGATGCGCGGCGGGTGAGGGTCGCGCGAAAGCCCCCTCGCAAACTGCACGCCTCCTCACTTCCTACCCTTGCGGCATGACTGCCATTCTGCGCCTCCTAGCGTCCACCGACCCCTCGGAGCTCAACGACGGCATCGTCGAAGCCGACGCCTGGTTGGGCCGCGGCGAAGGCGCGGACGCCGACGTCGCCCTCCTCGTCGCGGCGCTGGTAGACCTCGTGGACCGAGAGCCCCCGCACCCGTCCGCCGCGGCCGCCGTCTGGGCGCTGGGCAAAACCGGCGACGTTCGCCTGCGTCCCGTGTTCACGCGGTTTCTGGCCCGGTCTGTCCGTCAGTTCGACGGCACCAGCAACGGCATCTGGCAGGCGTTGATCGCCCTCGGCGACACGGGTATTCCCTCGCTTCAACTGTCCGGCGGCCCCGAGCAACACGCGCGAAACCTCGGGGCGGCCGTCGCGTACCTGCGGCAGTCGGGGGAAGTCTAGTTGGCGGCACCTGGCGACGCCGGATCAAGACGCTCATGGTCCGCCTTCCCTTTTTCCGCTCCCCGCCTTTCACTTGCCCTGTTGACCTATACAATCCACGCACCGCGCAAGAATCAAAGTGATGCAAGCTCGGCGGACGGCATGAGCCTAACGATCTACTACACCTCAACCCGCCCCGTGACCCTTGAGGAGGCGGACGCGATCCGGTCGGCGGCGGGTCGGGCGAACGCCGGCCGGGCGTGGCGCAGTTCCGAGCCGGTCGCGTTCTTCCCCGGCCTGCATGACGGGAAATTGGTCGGCGGCAGCAAGCGGAACGTCTCGCCCGGTCCCGGCGACAAGGACGCACCGGCCCGGCTCGGATTGCCGGACGGGACGTTGATCGACGTCGTGACCATCCTCGCGCAGTTGTCAGCCACCCACGCCGTCGATTGGGAGTTGATGCACGATTTCGGCGCGTTCGGCTTCATCCGCGCCGGTGCGGCCGACCCGAACGCACTGTCCCAGGTTGAGGCGTTCTCCGGTCTGGGCGAAGCGCTGGGCGAGCTTGATGAGGACGGACCTGCCTGACCAGCCGCAGCGGGCCGCCCGTCGGCGCCGTGCCGTGGCATGGGCGTCCCGCCCGTGATCGTGGCAGGGGCATCGCCCCTTGAGAGCGGAAGAAGGGAGGAGTACTCTCAAGACTTCAATTCCTCGCGTCCCCTCTTTCGCCCAAAGGTTTGGGTATTCCCAATCCGTGCAGAATGGGCCGCCGGAACAAGAGGAAGGCACGGGTGCGAGTAGGCAATAAGTCTCACCCGACCCTGTGGCATTAGGAGTAGGTCATGAGCTATGACGAAGATTGTCGCCGATGGGTGGCCGACGCCATTGCGAAGGGCCATTCCGACCCGGCAGACCTCCGGGAGATCCTTGTCTGGACCACATGCAGGGTCACGGCCCAGGCGGCCGAGATATACCTTGCACGGCACCGAACCGACCCGGAATTACTGAACTCTTTGGTCGCCATCGCCCTAGAAGGAGAGGATGCCGGCGACGCGCCTTGGGCAGCGGCCAACACCATCGCAAAGTATCCTGGGGCAATGTTGGTTCACCACAAGGCCAGCTTGGAAAGCATAGCTCGGGAGCAGTGGATGTACCTGCACGTCCCGGCGCGTGAGGCTCTTGCCAAAGTTGAGGCGGTCGAGCGGGCCGTGGAACGACCGCTGCCATAGGGGCGGAAACGTCGTGCCCATCTAGCTGTCTGGGCTCGGACGAACCTCTGTGTCCCTCTAATCCCGAGTTTGCGTTGCCGCGGTAGGCCCGTGGATGCTTCGGGCGGCAAGCCCACCCATTTGGTGAAGCGGGCGGGCCGTCGGCGCCGTGCCGTGGCATGGGCGTCCCGCCCACGCGACCCGTGGGCAGGATGCCCATGCCACGGAACCCCGCGGCGGGAAAATGCCCGCGTGGCGGCGCGGGCGGCGGATTCATACTCGATCGTTTAAGGGGTGGCGTACTCGCCAACCCGCGCCGCAGGGCCTTCGTGGGCCGCTCGGGACGGGTTGGCGGGTACGCCGAGCCGTGGCACCCGAATGTGCGCGCGTGCCGATTCGAGCCGCGCCGGTGCCGATTCGGCGCGCGCCGGTGCCGGTTCGAGGCGCGCCGGCTTCGATTCGACGCGCGCCGGTGCCGGTTCGAGGCGCGCCGGCTTCGATTCGCCGCGCGCCGGCTTCGATTCGCCGCGCGCCGGTGCCGATTCGTAACGCGTCGGCACCGATTTGCCGCGCGCCGGCACCGGTTCGGAACGCGATGGTGGCGGCTCGGGGCCACCAGGGGCACCTTTTTTTCCGCGCGGCGGGGGGGGCGGCGGGTGGGGCGGCGTTGGGAGGGGCGGGATTATCGGTCGCGGTCGCGGTCGCGGTCGCGGCGGGGGCGGGGCGGTTCAGGCGGGGGGCGACGGGGCCGATGCTGGGGGCAGACCGACCGTGGTCGCGGGACGGGCCGGGTGTTGGCCGCCGGGGCCGGGCGGCGGACCAGCGACCGGCGGACGCCGCCGGAGAAAGGGCGGACCGTGGACCTCATCTTCCCAAACCTCAACAACGCCGGGTGGCAGAAGTGGGGGCGCAATGCGACCTCCCAGATCAGTGAAAACGCCAGCGGGCTGGGCATCACCCCCGCCGCGGCGGCCGCGGCGCAGGCGGCGTTCGACGCCTACAGCCGCGCCTACGACGCGGCGGTCGAGCCGCTCACCCGCAGCACCCCCCGCGTGCGGGCGAAAAACGACGCGCTCGCCGCGTTCAAGACGGCCATCCGACCCGTCGTGGCGACCATTCAAGCGAATGGACTGGTCACGAATGAGCAGCGCGCCGAGCTCGGCCTGGGCGTGCGGGACCGGAAGGCCACGGCCGCGACGGTGCCGGCGATGCCCCCGTCGGTCGTGGCGTCGCTGACCGGGCCGCAGTCGCTGCGCGCGATCGCCAGCGACCCGCTCGACCCGCACCGGCGCGGCAGGCCGGCGGGCATCAAATCGCTCGCGGTCCACGTCTGCTTTGGGCAGACCGCGCCCGGCGGGGTGGGGCAATGGCCGCTCTACACGCTGTCGGGCCGGACGACGGTGGACCTGGTCTGGCCGGACCTCGCCGCCGACGCGACGGTGTGGATCAGTTGCTGCTGGGTGAGCACGCGGAACGAGTGCGGCGGGTTCAGCCAGCCGATATCCGTTCGGCTGCCGGGCAACGGCATGATGCCGGCGGCGGACGAGGCGTCCGACGAGGGCGGGATGAAGATCGCGGCCTAGGTGCAATGGCGAATGACCAAGGTGGAATGACCGATGACCAAACCCGAATGACCAATCAATGCTCAACGTCCAATGACGAATTGGGACTTGGAAATTGGTTGTTCCTTGGTCATTCTGGTTTGGTCATTCGTCATTCTCTTCGCGGCGAATCTTTTCATGGCAAATCCGGGCGGGACGCCCGTGCCACATGAGTTGCCACATGAGTTGCCACATGAGTTGCCACGTTACTTGCCGCGGCCGCCGCCCTTGGCCTTGTCGCGCTGGCGGCTGCGCTGGCCGCGGCGGTCGGCGCCGGTGGCGTGCTTCTGCTGGACGCCCTTCTTGTGCTCGGGGCGGCGGCCCTTGCGCTTCTCGCCCGACTTGCCGCCGTCGGATGAACCCGAGGGCTTTTTGATCGGCGCGCCGCTGGTGCCGCGACTCAACACTTCCAGGACGGTGAGGTCCAATTCGCGGCGGGCGAGGTCGACGCGGGCGATGCGGGTTTTGACCACGTCGCCGATCTGGATGCGTTGGCCGGTGCGTTCGCCGCGGATCACGCCGCCCTTGGCGTCGACCTCCCACCAGTCGTCGAGGAGGTTTTCGTAGCGGATCAGGCCGTCGATGAGGTAGGTTTCGAGTTGGACGAACAGGCCGAAGTTCGTCATGCCGGTGACGACGCCGTTGAACTCCTCGCCGACGTGCTGCTCCATGAGGGTGAGGAGCTTGACCTGGCGGAGCTCGCGCTCGGCGTCCTCGGCGCGGCGTTCGGTGAAGGAGATGTGCCGGCCGAGCTCGACGAGGTCGTTGTAGGTGGGGATGTCCTTGAGCACCGGTCGCTTGCCGCCGGTGGGGCCGATGGCGCCGTCGCGGGGGAAGTCGGCGTTTGCGGCGTCGAAGTAGGCGTCGAGCAGGCGGTGGACGGTGAGGTCGGCGTAGCGGCGGATGGGGCTGGTGAAGTGGCCGTAGTTGTCGGAGGCGAGGGCGAAGTGGCCGATCTTTTTGGGCGAGTATTCGGCGCGGGTGAGGCTCTTGAGGACGGCGAGGTTGATCGCGTGCTCCTCGGGCTTTCCCTTGACGCGCTCGAGGAGTTGCTGGATCGCCTTGCGGTCGGTCGGGTCGGGCAGGGGGTGGCCCGAGACGCTCATGAAGTGCCCCAGCCGCTCGGCGTCCTTCGCCTCGGGCGTGGGGTGGGTGCGGCGGAGGAACGGCACATCGAGCTTGTCGAGCAGCCGGGCGACGGCCTCGTTCGCCTCGACCATGAACATCTCGATCAGGGTGTGGGTGAAGGAGTCATCCTCCTTCGCGGTGCCGACGACCTTGCCCGCGTCGTCCAGCACCAACTCCACCTCCGGCAGGTTGAGGTTGAGTTGGCCGGCGTCGTAGCGGCGGCGCTTCATCCGCTTGGCGAGGCGGTTCATGTCGCCGAGCAGGTCGACGATCTCCGGCCTGTAGTCCGACAGTTTCTTGGGGCCGTCGGGGTGGGGGATTTCGTCGGCGCCGTCAATGATGGCCTGGGCCTCCTCGTAGCGGAAGCGTTGGGAGCTGTGGATCACGCTGTTGGCGAAGCGGGTGCGGTAGGGCTTGGCCTGGTCATCGAGGACGATGAAGGCGCTCTTGACGAGTCGCGGGACGCCCTCTTGCAGCGAGCAGACGCCGTTGGACAGAATCTCCGGCAGCATGGGGATGACGTGGCCGGGGAAGTAGCAACTGTTGCCGCGCTCGGCGGCCTCCTCGTCGAGGGGGGAGCCCTTTTTGACGAAGTGCGAGACGTCGGCGATGTGGACGCCGAGCTCCCAGTAGCCGTCGGGGGTTTTGGCGAGGCTGATGGCGTCGTCGAAGTCCTTGGCGTCGGTCGGGTCGATGGTGCAGATGATCGCGTCGGTGAGGTCGAGGCGGCGCGCCTTTTCGTCGTGCGGGTCGAAGGTGGCGTTGGCCTCGCTGGCGGCCTGCTTGACGGCCTCGGGGAAGGGGCCGGGCAGGTTGTGCTGGATGATGACGCTCTTGAGGTCGACGTCCTTCTCCCCCTCCTGCCCGAGGACCTCGGCGATCACCCCCTGGACGGCCTTGCCGTCGGCCGGAAATTGGGTCAGCTCGACCACGACCTTCGTGCCGGGCAGCAGGTGCTTGCCGGCGGCGTCGGGCACGAGGATGGGGTCGGTGAAGGTGTTGCCGTCGGGCTGGACGATCCAGTCGTTCTGGATTTTGGCGAGGGTGCCGGCGAACTTGGTGTGCTTGCGCTCGATGACCTCGACGATCCTGCCGTCGGCGATGGCCTTGCCCTCCTTGAAGCCGCGGTTGACGATTTTCGCCCGCACGATGTCGCCGGTGATGGCGTCCATGTTGTGGTTGGGCGGGATGAAGAGGTCTTCCTTGGCGGTGGGGTCGGAGGGGACGACGAAGCCGAAGCCGCGGCGGTTGTGGCGGTAGGAGCCGACGATCTCGTCCTGCCCGTGGCTGCCGGGCAGGACGACCGCCCCGCTGCTGCCGGTGACGATGCGGCCCTCGTCCATGAGTTGGCGGAGGGCGGATCGGAAGGTGTCGTACTGGTGGCCCTCGACGAGGTCGAGGGCGCGGGCGAGCTCGCGGGGGTGCTGGGGGCTGTAGCCGTCGGTCTTGAGGAGGCCGAGGATGCGGTCTTGGAGGGGGTCGGGCATGTAGATTATAGTAGGAACGTGCGTCAGGGAAGCATTGGGGGCTTGACGCGGGCGGCGAAAGCGGCGTGTTCGGGGGTGGCGGCCACGCCCTGACGGACGGTGTTGGCGATGCCGGCGTGCAGTCCTGCCAGAAAGGCGGAAGGGTCTAGCCACAGGCCGGGGAAGAGCTCGCTGCGGTAGATTCCGTCGGGGCCGGGTGGGAGACGGTCGAACCGACCGGCGCGGAAGATGAAGTAGTCAATCTCGCTGTCGAACGTGCGCCAAACGACATACTCGCGGACGCCGTTTCGCCGGTAAGCGTTGAGCTTCGCGTGCAAATCGTAGCTGGCACTGCTTGCGGAGACTTCGCCGATCCATTCCGGGGCACCTTCTACATAATTCTCTTCGTCGATGCGTGCCTGCCCGCCCCTGTCAGCCGGAATCATCAGGTATAGGTCCGGTTGCGGCGCGTTGTCGAGGTCCATCCGCAAGGTGCCGTTATCGCCCGACTCCAAGCCCGGCGTGTGCTCAAGGTAAGTGCCAAGCCAGAAATTGAACTTCATGTGCGGCGAACTGTGGTAGGTGTGGGACACCGGCGGCGGGGTCATGTAGACGACTCCTTCCACAAGTTCGGCCGTAACCGAATCCGGCATCGCCTCGTACCGCCGCTCGAACTCTAGACGGTTCAGGCGATCGCCGTTGCATAAAGGCGGCACGGACCTTTTGCGCGGCGATTGAGCGGGCGGTGCGGGGGGCGAGAGAATCGCGGACATTGAGGGGAGTATAGCCGAAGTTTTTTCCTTGCGAAGCCTCGAGCGGCCGGCAGGGCGATCAGCCGCCCGCGATGGCGGGGACGATGCTCACCTCGTCGCCGGCCTTCACCGGCGTGTTGAGGTGGTCGAGGAAGCGGATGTCCTCGTCGTTCACATACACGTTGACGAAGCGGTTGAGTTTGCGGGCGGCCCCCTCGCCCTTGAACAGGCGGCTCTCGATGCCGCCGGCGCGGGCGGTCAGGGTGTTCAGCAGTTCTCCCACATTCGCGCCGTCGAGGTCGAGCACGTCGGCCCCGTCGGTGTAGGTGCGGAGCGGCGAAGGGATGCGGAGTTTCACGGACATGGCGGGTCTCTTTCTTCTAAAAGCAAGGCGTTGAATCAGTTAGACGCCGGCGAGCTCGAGGGGTTCGGCGGCGAGCTCCTCGGCCGTGACCTCATCCTGGTCGTGGAAGAAGGCGTTGAACGCCTTCAGCGTCGGCTCGATGGCGTCCGGCGCGGGCAGATCGGCCTCGACCGCCTCGATCGTCTTCAGCCCGTTGCCGGTGATGCAGACGACGATGCTCTCGTCGCGCGGGATGCGGCCGGACTCGATGAGCTTCATCGCCGCGGCGAGGGTCGCGCCGCCGGCGGGCTCGGTCCAGATGCCCTCGGTTTTCGCCAGCAGGCGGATGGCGTCGACGATCTCGCGGTCGCTGACGCTCTCGCCCCAGCCGCCGGATTCTTTGACCGCCTCGTAGACGTACAGCCCGTCGGCGGGGTTGCCGATGGCGATGCTCTTGGCGATGGTCTTGGGCTTTTGCGGGATGATGTCGTCGTCGCCCGCGTGGATCGCCTTCACCACCGGGTTGCACCCCGCCGCCTGGGCACTGTAAAGTTTGGCGGGCGTGTCGGCGACCAATCCGAGCTTGACGAACTCTTGGTACGCCTTGTGAATCTTCGGCAAAATCGTCCCGCCCGCCGTCGGGCAGACGGTGTGCTGCGGCAGCCGCCAGCCGAGCTGTTCGGCGATCTCGAAGCCGAAGGTTTTCGCCCCCTCGGTGTAGTACGGCCGCAGGTTCACGTTGACGATGGCCCAGCCGTACTCGTCGGCGATCTGGCTGCACAGGCGGTTCACGTCGTCATAGTTCCCGACGCACCGCACCACCTTCGGCCCGAAGATCAGGCTGCCCAGCACCTTGCCGCGCTCCAGGTCGTGCGGGATCAGCACGTAGCACGGCAGCCCCGCCGTCGCGGCGTGGGCGGCGGTGCTGTTCGCCAAATTGCCCGTGCTGGCGCAGGCGATGGTCTTGAACCCGAACTCCACCGCCTTGCTGATCGCCACCGAGACGACCCGCTCCTTGTAGCTGAACGTCGGCGAGTTGCACGAGTCGTCCTTAATCCACAACTCGCTGCACCCCAGCAGTTTAGCGAGCCGGTCCGCCCGCTTGAGCGGCGTGAACCCGCTGTGGTGCCCCGTCACCGGCTCGCCGTTCACCGGCAGCAAATCCTTGTACCGCCACAGCGAAAGCGGCCCGGCCTCGATGGAGGCGCGGGTCACGTTGCCGCGCATCGCGTCGTAATCGTAATCGACCTCGTAAGGCCCGAAACACTCGGTGCAAACCGTCGCCGGCCCCGCCTCGACGCGGTGGCCGCACGCTTTACACTTGAGTCCGTTGACGTAGCTCATGGTCACTTGTCCCTTGTCCCTTGTCCGTTGTCCGTTGTCCGTTGCGAGGGCAATGCCGCTCTTGCAAATGACAAAGGACCAATAACAAAGGACGAAAAAAGCCTCTTCCCGAAAAGGAGAGGCTTGGCGACCGTCGCTGGGCTCCTCCTTATCTCCCCCGGCAACCGTTCGCAAGAACCGTTCCGGGCAGGACTTAGCACCTTCTGCGTCCCGCATTGCTGCGGTCGGCCGGTTGCTGTGGCGTCGTCGGGCCTGAACCCTCGACCACTCTGGATAAGTCGAATCGCACGTCCGCAAGGACGCTTAGTTGTGCCCCAACCGTAGGCGCGGACCCGCCCTTGTCAATTCACAAGTCGGCGGCGGGAGGAAAAATCCGCTTTGCCGACCGAATTTCGGCCCCGTGCGTCTTTACACGGCCCCGCCAATTCCCTAAACTCTCGCCATGAGCATCGCGCGAGGCGGCGACATCGGCCCCTTCGCCGCGGCCCCTCCGGGTCCGCGCGTGCTCGTCGTCGATGACTCCCCCACCGAACGCCGGGCCCTCGGCCGACTCCTCAAAAACCAGGGCTACGACCCCTGCGAGGCCGGCGACGGCGGGGCGGCGATGGACCTGCTCAAGAACGGCCGCATCGACGCCGTCCTCCTCGATTTGCAAATGCCCGGCGTCGACGGCTTCGACGTGCTGAGCTACCTGCAGGAGCACCGCCGCGCCATGCCCGTGATCCTGCTCAGCGGCCTGCCGTTCGACCAGATCCAGTCCGGCATGCGACGGATGACCACGCCCGAGCTGCCCCCGCTGCTGCTCAAGCCGATCGACACCGATCAACTCTTCGGCGTGCTGGAACTGCTGCTCGAGGGCGGGCTGCCGACTCTCAAATCTGCGTCCGGTCCTTAATAGCCGGAGGCGGAAGCCCCGGTTTCCTGTCGCGGCAGACATCCTGCGTTCTCGTGAGCACTCGCCCCAAGACCGGAGCTTCCGCTTCCGGCTATTAAGGAAGCCAACTCAGAATTACCGTACCTCACACCGCCGCCTCATCATTCCTTAACGGTGGTGCCGTCTACTCCCCCCGAAACGGTCGGCACCCCGCCGGCCGGGATTGGCAGGAATCAAGAGGAGACGACCATGACCCCGACCATCAAAACCTTCGCCGCCGCCCTGCTCACCCTCGGGTGCGCCGCCGGCACGCTGCTCGGCGAGACCAAGATCAACGCCGGCGGCGCGAGCTTCCCCGACCCCGTCTACCAGCGCTGGGTCGCCGCCTACCACCAGCAGAACCCCGACGTCACGATCAACTACGAAAGCGTCGGCTCGGGCGGGGGCATCCGCGGGATCACCGACAAGACCTACGACTTCGCCGGCTCCGACGCCCCGCTGAGCAAGAAGGAGAAGGACAAGGCCCCCGCCCCGCTGATGCACCTGCCCACCGTCGCGGGCGCGGTGGTGGCGGCGTACAACCTGCCGGGCTTCAACGGCGACCTCAAACTCGACGGCCCGACGCTGGCGGACATCTACCTCGGCAAGGTCCGCACGTGGAGCGACCCCGCCATCGCCGCCCTCAACCCCGGCGCGAACCTGCCGGACCTGCCGATCACCCCCGTCTACCGCTCCGACGGCAGCGGCACGTCCTACGTCTTCACCAGCTACCTCGCCACGCAGAGCGGGGAGTTCAAGGACCGCATCGGCGCCGGCAAGAGCGTCGACTTCCCCCGCGGCCAGGGCGCGCAGAAGAACCCCGGCGTTACCGCCGCCGTCAAGGCCACCCGCGGCGCGATCGGCTACATCGAGCTGACGTACGCCACCGAGAACAAAATCCCCTTCGCCCTGATGAAGAACAAGGACGGCAAGTTCGTCAAGGCCAGCCCCAAGACCGTCAGCGACGCCGGCGAGGGCGCGGTCAAGCAAATGACCGTCGACGGCATGGACGTGGACATCTGGAACCAGCCCGGCGCCGACGCCTACCCCATCGCCGCCTTCACCTACATCATCGTCTACCGCGACCTGGACTACCTCGGCAGCAAGGAGAAGGCGCAAGCGATGGTCAAGTACCTGAAGTGGGCCACCACCGGCGAGAAGGCCCAGAAGATGGCCGCCGACATGAACTACGCCCCGCTCAGCAAGGGCGTGCAGGAGAAGGACACCGCCGCCATCGACAGCCTGACCTACGGCGGGCAGAAGCTGGGGCAGTAGTTCCAGCAGTTCCGCCCGCGCGGGGACCGAGTCGCCCGTTGCGGAGCGTCGGGCGCTACGGACCCTTTTCCCGTAGCGCCCGGAATTCCTCCCGTAGCGCCCGGAGGTTTTCCCGTAGCGCCCGAACTTTCTCCCGTAGCACCCAAACTTTCTCCCGTAGCGCCCGGAGGTTTTCCCGTAGCGCCCGAACTTTCTCCCGTAGCGCCCGGAGGTTTTCCCGTAGCATCCGGATCTTCTCCCGTAGCGACGCCCGAACGCCGGCGTCGAGCCTTCCCCCGCCCGAACGCAATCGCCCCGACGGAGCACGCGACCATGCCGGACCCCACCCCGCCGCCCAATTCGCCGGTGGTCGCCTACACCGGCCCGCAGGCGCACGAGGAGGCCCAGCCCTTCTCGCGCGAGGGGGGCGCGGCGCTCTCCGGCGACAAGGTTCTGCGATTCGTGACCGCCTCCGCCGGCGTGGTCACGCTGCTGCTGCTCGGCACGCTGCTGTTCGTGCTGGTCGGGGCGAGCGTGCCGACGATCCGCGAGTACGGCGTTTCCTTCCTCGCCCGGAGCGACTGGAAGCCGAACTACCAGTCCGACGTGACCCTCCGCGGCCCCGACGGCAAGATCCTGCGGGATGAGGACGGCGACCCGATCACCGGCGACATCCCGCCGAAGTTCGGCGCGCTGCCCGCGATTTACGGCACCGCCGTCACCAGCGCGATCGCCCTGCTGTTCGCGGTGCCGCTGAGCTTCGGGGCGGCGATCTTCCTGACCCGCATCGCGCCGCGGGTGCTGGTGCCGCCGGTGTCGTTTTTAATCGAGTTTCTGGCCGCCATTCCCAGCATCGCCTACGGCATCTGGGGGCTGTTCGTGCTGGCGCCGTTCCTGGGCGGCGGGGTGCGATTGTGGGGCTTTCTGGCGTGGCTGCCGAAGGTGCCGGGCCTCGGGTGGCTGTTCACGAACTACCCGACGCTCGACCAGCCCGCGGCGGACCGGTTCGTCGGAATCGAGCCGGTGCTGAAGGCGACCCTCGGCAGGCTGCCGTTCACGGACTGGCTGTTCTACACGCAGGGGTATTACGGGCGCGAAAAGGTCTTCTTCACCGGCCGCGACATGCTGTGCGGGGGGCTGATCCTGGCGATCATGATCGTGCCGATCATCACCGCCATCAGCCGCGACGTGCTGCGGCAGGTGCCGCGCGAGCAGGTCGACGGCAGCATCGCCCTGGGCGCGACGTGGTGGCAGAGCGTGAAGGAGACGCTGCTGTTCAGCCGGTCGGCGTTGTTCGGTGCGGTGATGCTCGGCCTCGCCCGCGCCGCCGGCGAGACGATGGCGATCACGCTGGTCATCGGCGGGGTGATGCAGGTGCAGGCCTCGCCGTTCCAGCCCGCCCAGACGATGAGCAGTTTGCTGGCGAGCCAGTTCGGCGAGGCGTCGGAATTGCAACTGTCGGCCCTGGCGGAAGTCGCGCTGATCCTGCTGGTGATGAGTTTGCTGTTCAACGTGGTGGCGCGATATTTGGTCGTCGGCAAGGGCAGCCGCTCGGCGGCGGCGCACTAACGTGGCACTAACGTGGCATTGACGTGGCACGGGCGTCCCGCCCGCGTCTTCATCTGAAATCACTCGAAGCGAAGACGCGGGCGGGACGCCCGTGCCACGAAGATGACCCAAGCCGACCCCCTCATCCTCGATTACAGCGCCGGCGGCAAAACCTTCCACGACCGCTTCTCGCGGTTCCGCAGCGGGCTGATGTACGCCCTGTGCGCCGCGGCGGCGGTCCTCATCCTGGTGCTGCTCGGGCTGGTCATCGGCTACCTCGTGTCGGTCGGTATCCGCTCGCTGAGCCTCGACTTTTTCATCCACAATCCGCAGGCGGACCCCGACGCCCCGGACTACCCCGGCGGCGTGCGGCACGCGATCCTCGGGTCGATCATCCTCGTCGGCATGGCGTCGGCGGTCGGCATCCCGCTGGGGATGCTCACGGGCGTCTATTTGTCGGAGTACGACGTGGGCAGTTGGCTGGCGGTGCCGGTGCGGTTCATCTCCGACGTGCTGGCGGGCGTGCCGAGCATCGTGGTCGGCATGGTCGGGTACGAGCTGCTGGTCGTGCCCCTGGGGGGCAAGAACGCCTGGGCCGGCGCGGCGGCGCTGGCGTTCATCATGGTGCCGATCGTCAGCCGCACCACCGAGGAGATGCTGCGGCTGGTGCCCAACAGCTACCGCGAGGCGAGCATCGCGCTGGGGGCGAGCAAGGCGCGCACGATCCTGTCGGTCGTGCTGCCGACCGCGACGGGGAGCGTGGTGACGGGGGTGATGCTCGCCATCGCCCGCGTCGCCGGCGAGACCGCCCCGCTGCTGTTCACCGCCGGCGGGGCGCAGTCGCTGAGCGGGCTCGACCAGCCGTTCCCGTCGCTGACGTACACGATCTACATGCTCGCCCAACGCCCCGAGCCGGAGCTGCGGAAGATGGCGTGGGCGGGCGCGATCGTGTTGATCGGGCTGATCTTCGTGCTGAACCTCACCATCCGCTTCGCCACCAGCCGCCGGCGGTAGGGACGTTCGCCCTACACTGTCGGCACATGCCCGCGACCTGCCTGCTGCTCTCGATCCACCACGCCCGCCTGCTCCGGCGGTACACCGTCTTCGACGAGTCGGGCGACTTTTTCGATGACGACGCCACCGCCGCCGAGGTGCGCGGGGCGGCGGAGCGGTCCTACCGCCCGCTGCTGGAGGTGCTGACCGAGCAGGCCAAGCGGCACGAGGGGCGGTTCCGCCTCGGGTTGGCCGTCACGGCGTCGGCGCTCGACCTGATCGGCCAATTCGCCCCGGACGTGATCGACCGCCTGCACGGGTTGAACGCCACCGACTGCGTCGACTTCGCCGGCCGCACCGCGGAGGGGTCGCTGGCGTTCCTCTACTCCGGCGGCGAGTTCGCCGAGCAGGTGAACCGACAGCGAGGCCGTATCGAGCGCGATTTCGGCCGCCGCCCGAGCGTGTTCATGCCCGCGGGCTACGCCTACAGCAACGGCGTGGCGGAGGAGTTGGGCGGGCTGGGCTACGCGGCGGTGCTGGCGGACGGGGTCGACCCCTTCCTCGCCGGCCGCGGCTTGAACGACGCCTACCGGCCGCCGACGGCAGCGGGCGTGAAGATTCTCGTCCGCCACCGGCAGTTGACCAACGACCTCGCCCTGCGCTTCGGCGACCCGGCGTGGCCCGCCCACCCGCTGGCGGCCGACACCTTCGCCGGCTGGGTCAACGGCAGCGACGGCGGCACCTGCCTGCTCGGCCTCGCCGCCACCACCTTCGGCCGCCCCCACCCGCCGGCAGACGGGCTGTTCGACTTCCTCGCCGAGTTGCCGGAAAAGATTCTCGCCGGCGGCGGCCGATTCCTCACCCCCGCCGAGGCGGCGAACGAGGCGGGGCCGGCCGACCACCTCCAGCCGCTCGACGTGCCCTACCCCGTTAGCGGCACCGACGCCGAGCTCGACCTCTCCGCCTGGCTCGGCAACGCGATGCAGTCCAACGCCTCGCACGAACTCTATAACCTGGAGGGGCCGATCCGCCGCGCCGGCGACCCGGCCCTACGGGAGAATTGGCGGTCCCTCACCGCCGCCGCGCACGTCTACCGCATGGGCACCAAACCCCCTATCCTGCCCGGCGGGCCGAAGCGGTGCTTGCCCTACGAAAGCCCTTACGACGCCTACATCAACTTCATGAACGTCCTCGCCCACCTCCGCAAGCGGGTCGAGGACTAGCGGCGGGCGCGGCTCACTTGCTGGTCAGATCCCACGCCACCAGCCAGTCCGGCTGGCCGATGGGGTGGAAACCCATCTCGGTCGTCAGGATTTTCTCCATCCCCTTGAGGTGGGCCGCGCCGAAGAAGATGCCGATCTTTCGCTTGGTCGGGTCCTTCAGCTCGTCCTTCAGCACGCCGAGGGCGACCTTGTTCCGCTCGGTCAAAATGACCGACCCGTTCGGCCCCTCCATTGCGGCCATGATCTTGTCCACATCCTGAAACTGCTTGGCAAGGATCAACTTGAACGCCCGCTGCGGGTCGGGGCTGTTCAGGGCGTCGACGAGGTCGACCATCGTCGGCGCATTCTCCGACTCCGGCTGATTCATCTGCGTCAGCATCGACTGGAGCAGCATCTCCAAAAAGCCCTCGCCGCGGTCGGCCTGCATTTTGGTGAAGGTGTCGAGGTCCATGTCGGCGTGGACGAAGTTTTTCCGCTTGTAGTCGATCGCCTGGAGCTGGAAGCTGAGGCCGAGTGCGTTCTTCATCGCCTGCTGGAGGGTGCCGATGAGGCCCATCACCGGGTGTTCGTCGAGGGCTTCCTGGCGGGTCTGGCCCTTGGGGGGCGAGACGAGTTCGTACAGCACCGCGTCGTAGCCGTCGAACCGCTCGCCCAACTTCTTGTAGTAGGCGGGGTCGGCGATGTGGACCGCGCCGATCAGGTCGACGCGGATGCCGGCGGCATTTTCGTAGTGGGCGATGGCGGTCTCGAGCGCGCCGCCCCCCTTGCCGTCGGGGGCGAACTTCAGGAACTTGTGCTCGGCGGCTTGCGCCTCAACCTGCTCCGCCACCGGCCGGGTGGCGGGGGCGGTGGCCGGGGCCTCGGCCCTCACCAGCGCGGGCAGGGCCGCGAGGGCGAGGGCGAGGGCGACGATCAACGCGGGGCGGAACGGGACGCGCATGGCTGCTCCTGGTGCGTAAGGTCTTGCCGCTACACTACTTGTTCGCCTCGTCGCCCGCGGACTTGTCGTCCGGCAGCGACCAGTACTTCTTCACCGCCGCGTAGAACAGGTCCTTCGGGCTGCGTTTCTGGGCGAGGTCGAGGTAGGCGCCCGCCCGCCGCTCGTTGCCGGTGTTGTAGTCGATGTAGGCGAGCAGGAAGACGGGGCCGGCCTGGTCCGGGTCGCTCTTGACCTGGTCGCGGAGCTCCTTGACGAGCAGGTTCAGCCGGTCGGTGCCGATCATCGACTTGAGGTCGTACTGGCCCATCAGCAGGGCCTGATCCTGGGCGTAGGCGTCGCGCAAGTGCTGCTCGGCCCGGCGGTAATAGCCGGAGCCCAGCTCGGCGTTGGCCCGCCCGAGGAGCACGAGGGGGTTGTTCGGCGAGACCTGTTCGGCCGCGTCGTAGGTGTCGACGGCGGAGGTGAACTTGCCGGCCTGCATCTGCTTCTCGGCCTTGTCGAGCTGGCCCTTGAGCGCCTTGGAGTCGACGCCCATGCCGAGGCTGGAGACCTTCACCGGCTGGGCGGGGTTGCTCGCCTGCGGCCGCATGACGGCGGGCGGGGCGGAGAGGTCGGGCTGATCGGGCTGGCCCCCCGGCAGGCCGGCGTCGGCCGGGTTCTCGGGCCGGATCGTGCCGCCGCGCGTCGGCCGGGCGGTGGGGTCGGTCATGCCGGGCCGGGCGGGGGTGCCGTCGGTGATGCCGTTCGCGGCGCGGTCGGGCACTTGGTCGCCGCCGAATCTGCGGACGGTGGTGCCGGGGCGGATGGTGCCGTCGTCCGGCCCTTGTTGGCCGCCGGCGCGGAACCGATTGAGCCGCTCCTGCATGGCGGCGTACTGCGAACTGCCCGCCCCCAATGATGCCCGCTCGGTCCGGGGCGTGTTGCGGACGTTGAGGTCGGTGCCGGTCCGCAGCGGGTCGAGGGCGGCCCCCTTAACAATCGACTGCCCGAGCCGAAGGTCCGACGGCGCGTCGGCCGACTGGCCGGAGTTGCCTCTGTCGTTAGGGTCGCCTTGGCCGTTTGGATTATTCGGGTCGTTCTGCGACCCGTCGCGTGGCACGTCCTGCCCCGGCACGCGCTGGCCGCGGTCGAGCGGGCCCTGGTTCAGCGGCAGGTTGCCGGGCCTCAGATCGTCGGCCCCGAGGGCCGGGTCTTGCCGGTAGAGGGTGGTGTAGGGGGAGAGGATGTCGGCGGCGGTGCGGTCGCGGAGGTCGATTCGGCCGCCGGCGGCGGTCTCGCCGGGGCGGAAGCCGGGGGCGGTGGCGTTCGGGTCGATGGTGCTGTCGGCCCCATCGGGGTTGGCCGGGCCGGGCAGGTTGTAGGTGCCGGCGGGGGCTTGGGCCTGGTCGATCTGGAAGTTCGTGCCGGCGTCGATGCGCAGGTCCGACGCGACCGGCGCGGCGCCGCGCTGCGGGACGTAGCCGCCGGCGTAGGGCTGGCGGGCGTAGCCCTGGGGCGGCACTGCGGTCTGGCTGGGCGAGTAGTAGGGCCGCGTGATCTCGGCGTTGTAGGAGGTATTGCCGCCGGTGGTGGTGCCGGAGGACTCGCGGATGAAGCGGTCGGTGGCGAGGCCGGAGGTGGTGGCCTGGAAGTTGTAGGGGTTGAAGCTGCTGATCGCGCCGCGGAACTGCTTTCCGCCGCTGACGTTGCCGTAGACGATGTCGTTGCCGTACTGGCCCGGGTTGTAGGTCCGCCCGCCGCCGTTGTAGCCGCCGGAGCCGACGCGGGGGTTGGCGTCATTGGCGTGGCTGGTGTCGACGCGGTACTGCGCCTGCACCGGCCCGGCCAAGGCGAGCGGGACGGCCGCGGCGGCGGCGAGGAGGGCGAACTTGGCGCGTCGGACGGTCATCATGGCGGCCTTTCGGCTGGGGTCGGGGCGGTCGGCGAACAGTGCGGGCGGGCGTCGGGGGCGGCGTGCCCACATCCATCTTACCTTATATCGGACGCGCCCGCCGCCGATTAGTTGCCGAAGCCGGCTTCCACGGTCGGCCCTACCACAGCATGCCGTAATAGTTGAGCACCAGCAGCGGCACCGCGATGGCGAAGATGCAGACGGCGGCGATCAACTTCATCCGCGCGCTGCGCGCCTCGGGGGTCGATTCGCCGCCCCCGCCCCCGCCGCTGAAGAGGCCGGTTTTCGGCTCCTTCCGCGAGCAACTGGAGCAGACGTAATCGCCGTCGCGGCGGTAGAGGCTGGTGGGGACGCAGGGCTTGCCGCAGTCGGCGCAGGGGGTGAGCATCCCGCCCCCCTTGCTCATCTGATCCTTGGTGCCGCAGTCGTAGCACCAATACTCGCCCTTGCTACCCTTCATGCGCTTGGCGTTGGAGACGTCCGTGCCGCACTTGACGCAGACTTTTCGGGTTTTAGCGACGGAACTGGAGTCGGACATTGAAAGACCTCCGCGTGCCACCCGCGCGTGCCACAGCCCTCCGGCGGGACTGCCACAATTCTAGCAACCCTTTCGTGACGTGCAAGTGACGTGCCGGCACGGGCCGGCGAAGGCGCGGCGGTTCACGTCAGCTTCACCGTCACCACCTGGTACGGCGTGTACGGCACGGTCAGGGCGCCGCCGGCGAACTCGGCCGGCCCGCCCTCGTCCTCGAGGCCGTTGGTGTAAACCGCCTTGGTGTAGGGCAGGCTGACCTTGACGTTCGCCGTGCCGCGGCCGCCGTGGCACTCGTAGAAGCGCAGGATCGTGGCGTCCGAATCCTCGGCCTTCTTCACCGTGTCGAGGACCAGGTTGCGGTCGGCCGACTCGAACAGCGACTCGCCGACGCCGCCGGACGCGCCGAACAGGATCGGCCGGTTGAACGCCGCCCCCTGCCGGACGACGTCCGAGTCCGCCCATCCGCCGGCGTGGGGGTAGAGGGCCCAGGCGAAGCGGTGTTCGCCGCGGTCGGCGGTGGGGTCGGGGCTCATCGGGGCACGCAGCAGGGTCATGTGCATCACGTTGGCGAGGGTGCTGAAGCCGTACTTGCTCTCGCTGAGGAGTGAAACGCCGTAGCCGAACTCCGACAGGTCGGCCCAGCGGTGGCCGGGCACCTCGAAGCGGGCGACGTCGGCGGGCATGTTGAAGTGCGTCGGCCGCTCGGCGACGCCGAACTGCATCTCGTAGGTGGCGGTCATGCTCCGCACATTCACCGCGTGGGCGACCTTCAGCAGCCGCTCGGCCTCGCGCCAGTCGGCGTGGCAGTGGAACTCGATCCGCTCACTCGCGGCGTCGAGCCGGGCGGTCATCGTCAGTTTGCTCTTGGGACTGAGGGCATACTCGAACTGCACCTCCGCCCGCAGCGGCGAATTGGTCGGCAAGACCTGGTGCGTTTCGGCCGGCGCGACGGGCTTGCCGGTTTCGAGGTGGTAGGGGTCGACGTCCCAGGCGTCCCAGTTGGTCGGCTTGTCGTCGTACATCTCCAGCACGTTCGCCTCGCCGTCGACCGCCTCGCGGCCGGTGGCGGCGTCGACCAGGCTGACGAGTCGGCCGCCGGTGGTGAGCTTTGCCGTCAGGTGCTTGTTCTTCAGGACGATTTGATCGCCCTCCTCGGCCAGCGTCACTTGGTCGGCCGCCTCGGCGACCCGGCCGATGCCGTAGGCCGGGGCCTCGACGAAAACCGGCGTGCCGTCCGGCGCGGTGGCGACCTCGCGGCGGGGGAAGTCGAGCGTGTTGACCGGTCCCGCCCCGCCCCCGAGCGCGGCGAGGGCCGACCGCCGCAATTTCTCCCCCTCGGCCAGCACCTCGGCCATCTGCCGGTGCGTGTCCTCGTAAACCAGCGTGATCGAGCTGCCCGGCAGAATGTCGTGGAACTGGTTCAACAGCACCACCTTCCACAGCTTGTCGATCTCCGCCTGCGGGTAGGCGAACCCGCCCTTCTTCGCCGCGGCGGCGGAGAGGAACTCGACGTCGTGCAGCAGATCTTCCGCCCGGCGGTTGTCGCGCTTCACCCGCGCCTGGGTGGTGTAGGTGCCGCGGTGCAGCTCGAAGTAGAGCTCGCCGATCATCTTCGGGCGGTCGGTGACGTCCTTCTCCAGCAGCGTAAAGAACTCGTCGCTGGATCGCAGGGTGACGCGCGGCACGCCCTCCAAATCGCGGCAGCGGAGCAAGGTTTCGATCATGTGCGGCGTCGGCCCGCCGCCGCCGTCGCCCCAGCCGTAGAGCATCAGGCTGTGCTTGCCGCGGTCGTGGTCCTTGTAGTGCCGGCCGTTGTCGCGGATCAGCTTCACGCTCGCGTCGGCGTTGTAAGTGTCGGCCGGCGGGAAGTGCGCCAGCACCTTGCTGCCGTCGATTCCCTCCCAGTCAAACGTGTGGTGCATCGGCTGGGTGAACTTGTTCCAACTCAACTTTTGCGTCAGAAACCGCGTCGCGCCGCACAGTTGCATGATCTGCGGGAGCTGGCCGTTGTAGCCGAACACGTCGGGGTTCCAGAACTCCTTGCACCGCTTGCCGAACGCACTCTCGAAGAACCGCTGGCCGTAGAGGAACTGGCGGATCAGGCTCTCGCCCGACGGCAGGTTGCAGTCCGGCTCGATCCACGTCCCGCCGACCGGCACCCACTGGCCCTTCTTTTCATACGTCTCGATCCGCCCGTACAAATCGGGGTTTTTCTCCTTCACGACCTCGTACTGGTAGGCCTGCGAGCAGGAGAACTTGAACTCCGGGTAGCGGTCCATGTACGTCGCGGCGCTGCTGAAGGAGCGGTCGCACTTCCGCCACGTCTCGGCGAGCGGCCAGAGCCACGCCGTGTCGATATGCGCGTGGCCGATCGCGCTGAGCTCGTGGACGGTGGTGGCGTTGTGATTCTTGTAAAGCCGCTTCAGGATCGCCTCGCCGGCGGGCCAGGTCGATTTATCTTCGGCATCGACCACGTTGCAGAACTCGTTCAGCCCGGCCAGCAGTTCGCCGCCGAAGGCTTGGTCGAGGTCGCCGCGCTCGCCCTTGCGGGTCGACTCGGCCTCGAGCTCGGCGAGGATGTAAAAGTCGTGGTACAGCGTCCAGGCGTCGGCGTCGTACAGGGCGATTTCGGCGCGGTCCAGGACGTAGGAACTGACGTGCTCGAACGGGCCGGCGTTCACGCCGAAGAGGTCGTTGCAGGCGGTTTCGATCTGAAAGTCGACCGTCTCGCCGCCGGCCGCCTTCTCGACGAGGACGGCGGTGTCGCGCGGGTTCCACGGGTTTCGGCCGCCCTGGGGGTTGAGGCCCTGCGTGCTGACGCCGGCGATCCACAGCGTGCCCTCGGAGTGCGTGGCCCACCGCAGGTCGACGCGGCGGCCCTTCCACTCGGCAGGGACGGCGGCCTTGAGGCGGAACCAGAACGTGGCCCACTTCGGCCCGAGTTGGTCGCCCAAGGCCGCCGGGCGGAAGTCCGACAGATTTTGCGCCTCCGCCCGGCTGATCCGGCCGTGCGGGCCGGAGATCGACATCTCCGCGAGCGGCACGGTGGCCGGGTAAATCTTCTTGCGGAGGCGGTCGGCGAACTGGCGGATGCGGGTGCGGGTGTAATCGGCGTGGCGGAGCAAGGGGAGGCCTTTCGGTGAGCGGGTCCGGGGGCCGGATTGTTCCGATGGCCGGGCGAAAGGCAAGGGGGCGGACTTCGGGAGCCGAATCCGGGCGGGACGCCCGTGCCACGATGTCCGGCGGCGCGTCCGAGTCGGGCCAAATTGGCACCGGTTGCGGCAACCGGATCGGCGGGCGCAGAATGGTCCGCCGCCCCCGGAAACTTGCTAACGCGACGCTCACCTGTCGCCCGCGCCGTGGAAAAGTTGGCGCGACCGGCGTGCCGATGGTGCCAGTCGGGGGCGGGTTGCTACCCTAACACCCGTGCAAGGGGCCGCCGGTGAGGTGGCCGATGAACATTTACAACATCGTGGGTCGCCCCTCCCTCAGCCACCAGATGTGGTAGGGCATTGTCCCGCCGGAGAAATGCCTTCAAGGAACGTCCGGTAAATCTGTTCGGGTCAAATGAAAGTTGGTGGCGCGCCCGTTGCCTGTGCCGACAGATTGAAGATAGCACTGCCCGTCGTCAGGAGGACGGCGACCGAACCAGCCGACCCCCCGCCCGCCCCGCCGCCTCGGAGAGGTGGCGACACGGATCGGGGGATCGAGAGAAAGGCGTGGCCCCAGCGGCCGCGCCGGGGTCCGCCATGAGCATCCTCTGCGACACGCAGATCCGCGAACTCGTCGGCATCGAGCCGTTCGAGGAGAACGTCAAACGCCCCGGCCGCGTCAGCTACGGCGTGAGCAGCTACGGCTACGACGTGCGGGTCGGCCCGATCTTCAAGATCTTCACCAACGCCAGCCCCACCGGCGGCCAAACCGTCGTCGACCCGAAGGCCTTCGGCGAGGACATGTTCGTGACGGTCGACACCGACAAGACCGGCCGCGACCACGTCATCATCCCGCCCAACAGCTTCGCCCTGGCCGCGACGGTGGAGGTGATGCGGATCCCGCGCGACGTGCTGGCGGTGTGCCTCGGGAAGTGCGTCACGGGCGACACGCGCGTGGTGGACGCCGAGACGGGCGAGTACCTGCCGATCCGAGAGTTCGCGGGCCGGGGGCGAACGGTCGGGCTCGACGGGTGGCGTGCCGCCACGCCGGCGGTGGCCGACTTCGTGCCCCAGGGGCGGCAGAAGGTGTACGAGCTCCGGACCCGCGCCGGCCTGCGGATCAAGGCCACGCCGAACCACCCGTTCCGGCAGTTCGAGGGGTGGACGCCGATGTGGCAGTTGCGGCCGGGCGACCGCATCGCCGCCGCCCGCGAGGTGCCGGTGTTCGGCCGCACTCCGCTCGCGGAGTGGGAGGCGGCGCTGCTGGGCCTGATGATCTCGGAGGGCCAGTGCCGCACCCCCGGCCACAGCCCCGTCTTCACTTCTGAAGACCCCGTGCTCATCGACCTGCTCCGGCGCTCGGTGCGCGAGGGGCTGGACTGCGAGGTCACGCATAACGGCAACCTCGGCTACCGACTTGTGAACCACGCCGGCCGGGGTGGCATCCCGAAACGCAACCGCGCCACCGTTTGGCTGGAGGGTCACGGGATGGCCGTCGGGGCGGCCAAGAAGTTCGTCCCGCAGGCGATCTTCAAGGCACCGGCCGAAGGGGCGCGGCACTTCCTGCAGGCGCTCTTCGCCGGCGACGGGTCGGTGCAGTCGCAGAAGCACAAGGGGGAGGAGGGGCCGCGCGTCGAGTACTACTCCAACTCGCGCCGGCTGGTCGAGGACGTGCATCACCTGCTGCTGCGCTTCGGGATTATCTCGTTGATCCGCTCGAAAATCACCGCCATCGGGACCACCGCCCACCGCGTGCAGATCACCGACCGGCAGGAGGTGCTGCGTTTCGCCGAGCGCGTCGGATTCTGGCCCGGCTCGAAGAAGCAGGTGCGGCTGGAGTCGCTGACGCCCGGCCTGCTGGCACGCGGCCGGGGCCGCTCGAACTTCGACACGCTGCCGCCGGAGGCGTGGGGGCTGCTCCGGGTCGCGTCGCGTGGGGCCGGCCGGTCGCTCGCGTCGGTCGGCATCCGCCCGACGCTCTCCCAGTCGGTGCCACTGACCTTCGCCCGCCAGGCCGGCACCCTGCTGGGCCACGCCAAACTGGCGGAGTTGGCCGACCACGGCCCGCTGTGGGACGTGGTGGAGTCGATCGAGGCCGTCGGGTACGAGGAGACTTACGACCTGACGGTGCCGGACGCCCACAATTTCCTTGCCAATGGCCTATACATTCATAATTCTACATACGCACGTTGCGGGTTAATAGTAAACGTGACGCCTTTGGAGCCCGAGTGGGAGGGGAAGGTCACGCTGGAGATCAGCAACACCACCCCCCTGCCGGCGAAGGTGTACGCGAACGAGGGCATCGCCCAGATGCTCTTCTTCAAGGCCGACCGCGTGTGCGAGACGAGCTACGCGGACAAGGGCGGCAAGTACCAGCACCAGGCGGGCCTGACCCTGCCGCGAGTCGATTGACTCCGAACCCGCCGCCCGAGCGGCCGAGGCATTGATGCGCCAATTTCTACTCCATCTTCTGCTGCCCGCGCTGGCGGTCGGCTGCGCCAACAGGGTCGCCCCGCCGCCGCCGGACGCGCCCGAAGTTCGGCCGCTGGCGGCCGCCGACTTCGCCCAACTCCGCAAGCCCGCGCCGACCACCGAGTCGTTCGCCGACGCCCCGCTCGACGCCAGCAGCCTCCCCGCCGCCCATTACGACGGCCGGACGGTCGCCTACCTCGTGCCCGCCGATTCGCCGGTCCGCATCACCGGCGGCGGGAAGGTGTTTTTTGACGGCCCCGTGCGGGGCGGCGAGATCATCCTGCTCGACCCCGACGCCGGCATCCGCGTCGCGGGCCGGCCCGTCCTGCCCGGCCCGCTGCCGGCCGGGGCGACCTTCGATTTGTACCTGAACCCCGACGCCGGCGGGCAGTTCCGCACCGGCACCGTCGGGCCGCCTGACGCCCGATAAATAGAATCGACTTTTCACCAATCAATCCCGACTCCCGCAACGCCCTTTGGGAAGGACACCCCATGAAAATCGACCGCCACTTCACCACCGCCGGCACCGACGTCTTCTCGACCGTCAAATTCGAGAGCCGCACCAGCCGCATTAGCAATCACGACGGCAGCGTGGTCTTCGAGATGACCGACGCGCAGATACCGAAATCGTGGAGCCAGCTCGCCACGGACATCATGGTGAGCAAGTACTTCCGCAAGGCGGGCGTGCCGCAGTATGACGCCGCCGGCCGGCCCGTGCTCGACGAGGGCGGCAGCGTCGTGACCGGTCCCGAGCGCTCGGCCAAGCAGGTGATCCACCGCCTCGCCGGCTGCTGGCGGCACTGGGGCGAGACGCACGGCTACTTCGACTCGCCCGAGGACGCCGGGGCGTTCTACGACGAATTGTGCCACATGCTGCTGCACCAGATGGCCGCCCCGAACAGCCCCCAGTGGTTCAACACCGGCCTGAACTGGGCCTACGGCATCACCGGCCCGGCGCAGGGCCACTTCTACTGCGACCCCGCCACCGGCGAGCTGACGACGAGCGAGAACGCCTACGAGCACCCGCAACCGCACGCTTGCTTTATACAATCTTGCTCCGACGATCTGGTGAACCCCGGCGGCATCATGGACCTCTGGACGCGGGAGGCCCGGCTGTTCAAGTACGGCAGCGGCTGCACCTCCGGCGACTCGCGCGTCTACGTCGAGGGGGAGGGATTCCTGCCGCTGCGCGACCTCTACCGCCGCTTCGAGAAGCAGGGGCGGCCCGTTCAGGAGTTCGACGGCAAGGGTCGGTACATGGAGGTCGGCGACCTCGGCCTCCGCACGCTGTCGGTCGACCCCGAGACCGGCGTCTACGCCACCGACCGCATCGAGCGGGTATGGCAGTACGACGTGGCGGGCGACGACAAGTTGACCGTCCGTTTCGATACCGGCGCGAAGGCGACCGTCTCGGCGTGGCACCCGTTCCTCGTCTGGGACGGCTCGGCCATCGTCGAGCGGCGGGCCGACCAACTCGGGCGGGGCGACACCGTGATCGGCCCCAACGAGACGGCCGTCGCCAGCATGGCCGTCCGGGAGGCGGAGGTTGTTTACGAGACCACCCACTTCCGCCGGGCCGAATCTCACCGCGTGCGAATCGACGCCGACCTGGCGTGGCTCTGCGGCTACTTCATGGGCGACGGCAGCTTGGGCACGCGGCGGCTTCGGACGACCAACAAGTACGGCACGACCTACGAGTACGGCGGGCTGCGGCTGCGCTTCCACGACGAGACGGTCGAGGTGCTGGACCGCGTGCGGTCGATCATCGAACGCACGTTCGGCGAGTCCTCCGCCGTTCACGAGGACGGCCGGGGGAGCAACGGCCGGCACCTGGCCTACACGGGCCGCAAGGCGACCGGTTTTTTCGCCGCACTGTTTGGGGTCGGGGCCAAGGCCCACCGCTTGAAGATGCCGCAATTCGTGTGGGAGAGCGGGCCGGACCACGTCGCCGCGTTCCTCGCCGGGCTGGTCGACTCCGACGGCTGGGTGCGCGACGGGCGGGCGATCTATTCAACCGCCAGCCACGCCTTCGCCGGCGAGGTCGCGGCACTGGCGGGCATCTACGGCTTCGGCGGCGGCGTGACCCGCGACCGATCCGTCAGCAAGGTCGCCATCGTCCGCCGGACCAGTGGCGACGCGATCCGCCACTCGCTCGCCAAGCACCTGGCGCATCCGAATCGCAGGGCGCGCCTGCTCACCTATCAGCCGTCGGCCCACGAGCGCAAGTTCTGCATGCCCCTGAGCGATGACCTCGCGACGGCGGTTTTCGGCGAAGGCCACGCGCCGGCGGATTGGCTGCGCCTCCCGGTCGGTGGCGAGACGCTGCACCTCGGCCGACTGCAGTACGAGGGGCTGGTCAACCCGACCAAGTTGGAACGCGGCCTCGCCCTGCTGGACCGGGACGACGTGCTGGGCAAGCGACTCGCCCGAATCGCCCGCTCTGCCGCCTTCGTCACCAGCGTCGAGCCGTGCGCGGAGAATCCCGATTTTTATGATCTGACGGTCGAGAAGCACAGCAATTACCTCGCCGGCGAAAACGGCTTCGTGGCGATTCACAACACCGGCACGAACTTCAGCAAAATCCGCGGCGATGACGAGCGCCTCTCCGGCGGCGGCAAATCCTCCGGCCTCATGAGCTTTCTCAAGATCGGCGATCGCGCCGCCGGGGCGATCAAGAGCGGCGGCACCACCCGCCGGGCGGCCAAGATGTGCTGCCTCGATCTGGACCACCCGGACATTGAGGACTTCGTCAACTGGAAGGTGCGCGAGGAGATCAAGGTCGCCTGCCTGGCCGAGGGGTTCAAGACCCTGCCCGGCGACCAGAAGGCCGTCGCCGAGCGGCTGGGGCTGAAGCTCGATTACGACTTCAACGGCGAGGCCTACGCCACCGTCAGCGGCCAGAACTCGAACAACTCCGTCCGCATCCCCAACTCGTTCTTCGAGGCGGTCGAAACCGACGGCGATTGGACGCTGACCAACCGCGTCGGTGGCGAGGTCAGCAAGACGATCAAGGCCCGCGACTTGTGGGACCAGATCGCCTTCGCCGCGTGGCGCTGCGCCGACCCCGGCGTGCAGTATGACACCACCATTAACCAGTGGCACACCTGCCCCGAGAGCGGCCGGATCAACGCCTCCAACCCCTGCGTCACCGGCGACACCCGCGTGCTGACGCCCGGCGGCATCTGGCGGCGGATCGACCAGATGATCCACCTGCCCAGCCGCGTCGTCACCAACCTCGACGGCCAGGAAATCCACGTCACCGAGGGCAGCTTCCCCACCGGCACGAAGGAGGTCTTCGAGCTCACCACCGAGGCCGGCTACAGCGTGAAACTCACCGCCGACCACAAGGTCTGGACCGCCAACCGCGGCTGGACCGAGGCCCGCGACCTGGCCCCCGGCGACGAGGTGAAACTCCCCGCCCGCCCCGCTTGTGTCAATGAGGTCGGCGAGCCGCAGGACGCGCGGCTGTTCCACCTCGCCGGCCTGCTGCTGAGCGACGCCAACGGCGACCCGGCCGCGTTGCACCTCGACGCCGCGATGGCCGGCACCGACCTCGCCCGGCAGTACGGCACCTACATCGCCGCGACGTGGGCGCGCGAGCCCGAAGGCCGCTCGTCGGCTTCGCAAAATGGTGGCGGCACGATGGTCGCCACGCGCGAGGTCGCGGCCACCTTCACCGACCGCCGGATGCTCTCACGGCTCGGCGCCTTCATCCGCACCGACCGCGCCAACGGCCGCACCGTCCAGCGGTTGAGCGACGACGCCTTCACCGCCGGCTTGGCCGCCCAGAAGCACCTGCTGCGCGGCCTGTTCACCGCCGACGGCCTCGTGACCGACCGCACGATCACGCTGCCCCACGTCTCCGCCCCGCTGCTGGCCGACGTGCAACTGCTGCTGCTGGGCTTCGGCGTGAAGTCCTCGCGCACGGCCGACGCGCTGGAGATCGACCCGTCGAGCTTGCACCACTTCGCCCGCCACGTCGCCCTGCTGCCGGGCGCGAAGCTCGACGCGCTGGCCGACCTCATCGGCCGCTCGCCGGTGCAGCAGGCCGCCCGGCAGACCGACCGCTTCGCCTCGCTCGCGCCCCTCGGCAAGCAACAGGTGTTCGATTTGACCGAGCCGACCACCAGCAGCTTCATCGCCAACGGGCTGACGGTGCATAATTGCTCTGAGTATATGTTTTTGGATGATACCGCTTGCAACTTGGCTAGCTTGAACGTCATGAAGTTCTTCGACGCCGAGAGCCAGACGTTCAACCTCGACGGCTACCGCCACGCGATCCGCATCTGGACGGTCGTGCTCGAAATCAGCGTGCTGATGGCCAGCTTCCCGAGCGAGGAGATCGCCCGGCTGTCGTACAAGTTCCGCACGCTCGGCCTCGGCTACGCCAACCTCGGCGCGATGCTCATGCAGGCCGGCGTGCCCTACGACAGTGAGGACGGCCGGGCGGTGTGCGCGGCCCTCTCGTCGATCCTCACCGGCGAGAGTTACGCCGCCAGCGCGGAGATTGCCGGCGAGCTCGGGGCCTTCCCCGGCTACGCGCAGAATACCAAGTCGATGCTGCGCGTGATCCGCAACCACCGCCGGGCGGCCTACGACGTAGCGGGCAACCTCTCGCCCGGCGACCTCGGCGACTTCGAGCAGTTGGACATCGCGCCCGTCGGCATCGACGCCGACCGCTTCGCCGCCGACGGGCCGCTGCTGAACCGCACGCTCCTCGCCGCCGCCCGCGACGGGTGGGACCGCGCCCTCGTCGGCGGCGAGGCCCACGGCTACCGCAACGCCCAGGCCACCGTCATCGCCCCCACCGGCACCATCGGCCTGCTCATGGACTGCGACACCACCGGCGTCGAACCCGACTTCGCCCTCGTCAAGTTCAAGAAACTCTCCGGCGGCGGCTACTTCAAGATCGCCAACCAATCCCTCCGCCCGGCCCTCTCGAACCTCGGCTATGCCGACAAGCAGGTGGCGGAGATCCTGCACTACGTCATGGGCACGCTCACGCTGCACGGCGCGCCGCACGTCAACTACGAGTCGCTGAAGGCCAAGGGCTTCACCGACGTGGAGTTGGAGAAGATCACGAAGAGTCTGCCGGCGCAGTTCGAGCTCGGCTTCGCCTTCAGCCCGTGGTCGCTGTCGGACGAGACGCTGCGGCGCCTCGGCGTGAGCGAGGAGGTGAAGGCGTCGGCCGGCTTCTCGCTGCTGCGGCACCTCGGGTTCACGAAGAAGCAGGTCGACGAGGCGAACGACGTCATCTGCGGCCGCGGCACGGTGGAGGGCGCGCCGCACCTCAAGGCGTCGGACTACCCGGTGTTCGACTGCGCCAACAAGTGCGGCCGGCACGGCACGCGGTACATCGCCGCCGCCGGCCACATCCGCATGATGGCCGCCGCCCAGCCGTTCATCAGCGGGGCGATTTCCAAGACGATTAACCTGCCGAACGACGCCAGCGTCGAGGACATCAAGGAGAGCTACCGCCTCAGTTGGGAGCTCGGCCTGAAGGCCAACGCCCTCTACCGCGACGGCAGCAAGCTCAGCCAGCCGCTGAACGTCAAGAGCGACGCCGACGAGGAGCCGGACGACGAGGAGAACGTCGCGGCCGCCAAGCAGGAGGTCGCCGCCGAAGTCGTCGCCGCCGTCCTTGCCGAAACGAAGGACGCGGCCGAGCCGCGGGTCATCGAGAAGGTGGTCGAGCGGATCGTCAACCGGCCGATGCGCCGCCGCCTGCCCGACACCCGCCGCGCCCTGACGCACAAGTTCGATGTCGCGGGCCACGAGGGGTACGTCACCGTCGGCCTTTACCCCGACGGCGCGCCCGGCGAGGTCTTCATCACGATGGCGAAGGAGGGGAGCACCATCGGCGGCCTGATGGACACCATCGCCACGCTCGTCAGCGTCTCGCTGCAGTACGGCGTGCCGATCGAGTCCCTCGTGCGCAAGTTCGAGCACGTCCGCTTCGAGCCCAACGGCATGACCCGCAACCGCGACATCCCCTTCGCCAAGTCGCTGACGGACTACATCTTCCGCTACCTGGCGATGGAGTTCGTCCCCGGCTATCGCGCCGCCAACGCCCCGAAGCGCGAGGGCGACGCGGCGATGGAAGCCCCGTTGGTCGGCGATTACCAACCCCAAACGCCCCCCGCTTCAGCAGGGGGGCCGGGCGGTGAACCCGTCGAGGAGAAGCCCAAGAAGTCAACGAACGGCCACGGCCCGCGGATGGAGATCGACACCGCCAAACCCTTCGAGTACGCCGGCGAGTCCGCCGCCCCCCCCCGCCGGGCCGCCACGGCCGCCGGCGCCGCCCCCGACCCGCTGAGCCAGCAGGGCAGCGACCTCCAATCCGACGCCCCCGCCTGCGACGTCTGCGGCAGCATCACCGTGCGGAGCGGCACCTGCTACAAGTGCCTGAACTGCGGGAACTCGATGGGGTGCAGTTGAATGACTTTGATCTGGTGAACTCGCGGTCGGCGGCACGGTGCCGCCGCCCGTTTTCTTGCGCTCGGGAGCTTCAATGGCCGACGCTACCCTCACCGACCCCCTGAGTCGGCTGATCTTTTTCCCGGATGCGGCGTGGTACGTTCACGTGATCCCGCGCCACCCGGAGATGGACCGTCATCGGCGGCTGGCAGAATTGGCTATCATCGACCCGCTGGAAATCCGCTTCAGCGCCTCGGACCCTGCGACCCGCCTTTACTTCGGGGCCGGGCCGAGTCCAAAACTGATGGTTGAGGTGGTTGCCAACGTGGTCCACGGCTACCTGAAGACGGCCCACCTCGTGCGGCGAATGAGAGGAGATGTCGAA
The DNA here is from genome assembly GCA_965260985.1 of Tepidisphaeraceae bacterium. GTDB lineage: Bacteria > Planctomycetota > Phycisphaerae > Tepidisphaerales > Tepidisphaeraceae > CBDHCE01. Next base: position 79,746 of record CBDHCE010000008.1, read on the forward strand.
TGGTCTCGACCGAACCCCTGACCGAAACGCTCGAAGGAATCATCGGCGGCACCGTCCGCTTCCACCTCGACGTCGTGAGCGACGTGCTCTACCTCAAGCTGGTGGAGGAGGAGCAAACGCCGAGCCTTGGCGACCCTACCGACGATGGCGACATTCTCCTGATCGCCGAGTCGGACGACCGGCCCATCGGCCTGACCGTCATCAGTTGGTGGAAACGCTTCGGCACCGGCCCGCTGCCGGACTCCATCGCCCAGATCGAGTCGCGGATCGCCCCGCTGGCCGAGCGGGTGATGGCGGCGGTGCCGGCGTGAAGTGCTGAATGTAGGGTGGGCATTGCCCACGATCTGCCGCCCCGTCGGGAATTGCGTGCGAATGGTGGGCGGTGCCACCCTACGGGGGTCGCGGGCCGCGGCTGCTTGCGGGTGGAGCGCGGCGGGTGATACGATCAGTGGATGCCCGACTATCGGCGGCTGTGGGTGCCGGGCGGAACCTATTTCCTCACCCTCGCCACCCACCAACGGCGGCACCGGTTTGTGGACGAATCGGCCGTCGGGCGACTGCGTGCGGCGCTGCGGGCGGTGGCGGTCGAGCGGCCGTTTCGGGTCGATGCCGCTGTCGTGTTGCCGGACCACCTGCATTTCCTCTGGACGCTGCCGGCCGGCGACGGAGACCTCTCCACCCGCGTCGGGCGGATGAAGGCGCTGTTCACCCGCTCCCTCGGCGGCGAAGCGGCGTCGGCCGTGGATTCCCGCCGGCGGCACCGCGAGCGCGACGTGTGGCAACGCCGGTATTGGGATCACCTCATCCGCGACCGCGACGATTGGGACCAACACCTCGATTACGTTCATTTCAACCCGGTGAAGCACGGCCACGCGACGTGCCCCCACGCCTGGCCGTGGTCGAGCTTCCCGAAGTGGGTGGCGCGCAATCGCTACGCCGCCGACTGGAAGTGCGCCTGCGGCAAGACCACGCCGGTCGAGTCGCCGACCTCTCGGCAAGGCATCGGCGGCGAATAACGTAGGGTGGGCACTGCCCACCGATGGCGTTCTTGACGACGGGGCGGAAGCGGTGGGCGGTGCCCACCCTACGCCCGAGCCGCCCGATGAAGCCGGATCGCACCGTAGGGTGGGCACTGCCCACCGATGGCGTTCTTGACGACGGGGCGGAAGCGGTGGGCGGTGCCCACCCTACGCCGGCAGTTGCAGCAGTTGCTCCACGGCCGCGAGGAGGCCGGCGGCCTTCACCGCCGGCGTCGGCATCGCGGGGTGGTAGACGCGCGACGGGGGGCGGGGGAACCAGGCGGCGGTCAGGCCGGCGGCGGTTGCGCCCTGCGCGTCCCAGGCGTGGGCGGCGACCAGGGCCAACTCGCGCGGGGCGATGCCCAGCATCTCGGCGGCGTGGCGGTAGACGGCGGGGTTGGGCTTGAAGTGGCCGACTGCCTCCACCGTCAACACCTCCCCCACCGCGTCCGTCAGGCCGGCGTGGGCGAGCAGCGACCGCGTGGCGTCCGGCGAGCCGTTGGTGAGAACCGCGACCGCCGCGCCGCCGTCACGGGCGAGGCGCAGGGCGGCGGCGGTGTCGGGGTGCGGGTCGAGCTCGGCGAAGGTGGAGAGGACGCCGTCGAGAATCGCGGCCGTCGCCGGCAAATCGTGATCGGCCAGCAGCACCGCGAGGGTTCCCTCGGCCGTCGGGCGGAAGGGGCGGAACGCCCCGGCGGCGTCGAGGGCCATCGCGTCCCGCAGGACCAGCGCGAGCAGGTGGTCCGGCGTGACGGCCGGCGGCAGGCCCACCTCGGCCAATGCCGGCGTCAACTTGTCGAGCGAGAAGAGCGTGCCGATCACGTCGAACGCGATGGCGCGGGGGCGGGTGGGGGAAGCGGGCGAAGCCATCCATCCACCCTACCGCGCGGCGGTTACTTCAGCCGCCGACGTAATTCGTCGGGCGGCACGGGGCGGGGGCCGTTCTGGTCGGTCCAGGAGGCGTAGTAGGACCAGTGCATCCCGGCGGCGCGCAGGGCGGGCAGGTCCGGCACGCCGCCGAACTCGGTGAGGGCGAGGAGCTTGTGGCCGTTGAAGCGTTCCTGCAGGGCGTTCCAGACGTCCGGCAGCGTGCCGCGGCCGTCGGCGGGGTAGTAGTCGACGCCGATGACTTCGGCGTAGGCGTCGCCGGGGTAGTGGGCGAGGTCGCCGGTGTAGACCCAGATCAGGTTGTGCAGGCCGTGGCGGGCTGTGAGGCGGTCGAACATCAGTTGCCAGAGTTTGATGTAAGGGTCCGGCCCCTTGGCGGCCCACCAGAACCAGGTGCCCTCAGCCTCGTGCAGCGGCCGCCAGAGGACCGGCACGCCGGCGTCGGCGAGTTTCTTGAGCGGGACGGCGATGGCGTCGATGTCGCGCAATAAGAGTTTGTAATTTTCAGACGCCGGTTCGGCCAGCGCCTTTTCGACGTCGAAGTGCGTTGCATCGGTGTAGAAGCCGCGGTACCACGGGGCGTCCACCGTCTTGCCCTCGCGGTTGACGTAGGTTCCGTCGACGAGGCCGGTCGGGGCGTTCCAGTGCCAACTGAGGGTGATGATCCGGCCATTCTTGTGGTGCTCGATGAGGCGGTCGATCAGGTCGCCAGGCGTCGCGCCGCGGGCGGTGCGGGAGGGGGAGAAGTCCATCAGGTCTGCGCCGATCACGTCCGGCGGGCGGCCGAGGTGTTCGGTGACGTAGGCGGCGTCGGCGTCGTCGTAGACGCCGATTAGGGTTTTTTCGCCGTAGGTCGAGAGGAGCCGCTTCATCAGCGCAACCGTCGCGGGGGTGGCTTTCTTGTCGGCTAGATCGAATGGAGGTTTAAGCAGCGGGCGCGTGGTCGCTCGGGTCGTGGATTGACCGGCGGCGGTTGCTGTCAGCAGGGCGAGTGCGAGGATGGATACAAGGATCGGTTGCACGGGGATAAGCAATGATTGCGACGACTATTGGACGGGACGTTGTCGCGGGTAGCCGAAGAACCCGGGTCTTCGCCTTCGGCTCAGACGCCGGCTTGTTTCGTGCTATGGGCGGCTCTCTTGATTTTCCTTGCCATTTGATGGGTCGAAACAAGCCGGTGTCTGAGCCGAAGGCGAAGACCCGGGATCTTCCGCTCATTCGTAGAAAACGGTCAATGGGTTAATGACGGATCCATCATCACGTCGACCGCCGGTTCCTCCGGGTCTCGCACGCCGTCGATCAGGGCGATGGTGGCGGCGCTGGGGCCTTTGGTGAACGGCGTCAGCGCCAGCGTCACGGCGAAGTTTAGCAGCATCCCGATCGTGCCGATGCCCTGCGGGTTGATGCCGGTGGGGAACAGGCCGAAGGTCCACGGGGCCATGCCGCCGTAGATGACCGCGACGATGTAGAAGCCGGTGAAGGTGATGCCCGCGAGCATTCCCGCGATCGCCGGGATCGTGCCGACGCGCTTCGAGAAAATGCCCAGCACCAGCACCGGAAAGAAACTCGCGGCCGCCAGACCGAAGGCGAAGGCGACCACCTGCCCGACGAAGCCCGGCGGGTAAATGCCGAAGATGCCCGCGACGATCACCGCCAGCCCGATCACCGTCCGGCCGACCAGCAGCCGCTTCGCCTCGCTCGCCTGCGGGTTGATGAGCCGCGCGTAAAGGTCGTGGGCAATGCTCGACGAGATCACCAGCAGCAGGCCGCTCGCGGTGGAGAGGGCGGCGGCCAGCCCGCCGGCGGCGACAAGGGCGACCATCCAGTTCGCCAGGTTCGCCATTTCCGGCGTCGCCAGCACGATGATGTCGTTGTCCGGCTGCGGCTTGCCGCCGAGGGCGAGCAGGTCGGCGTGGGGCGACGCGCCGCGGGCGGCGACCCACGCGGCGGGGTCGGCGGCCACCTCCTGCCGGGCGGCGGCGGAGAGGCCGTCGACGTGCCACAACTCGTTCGCCGGCAAGCCGTTGGCGACGGCGGCCGTGTTGTTGTTCGTCCACTGCAACCGGCCGTCGCCGTTGAGGTCGACCCACTCGATCAGGCCGCTGCGCTTCCAGTTGTTGAACCACCCCGGCAGCGTCTCGGCCGTCTTGCCGTTCAGGCCGGCCACCGGGTCGATCATGTAATACCGCGCGAACGACGCGACGGCCGGGGCCGTCAGGTACAGCAGCGAGATGAAGAGCAGCGCCCAGAACGCGCTCCACCGCGCCGCCCGCACGCTCTTGACGGTGTAAAACCGCACGATGACGTGCGGCAGGCCCGCCGTGCCGACCATCAGGGCGAGGGCGACGCAGAAGACGTTGGGCATGTCCCACTTGCCGGTGAAGGGGCTGGTGTAGCTGGCGAAGCCCAGGTCGGTGTTGAGGCGGTTGAGCTTCTCCAGCAGCAGAGGGCGGGTCGGGTCGACGCTCGCCGCGATGTGGCCGCCCATGCCGAGTTGCGGGATCGGGTTGCCGGTGAGTTGGATGCTGATGGCGATGGCCGGCACGAGGAAGGCGGTGATGAGCACCCAATACTGCGCCACCTGCGTCCAGGTGATGCCCTTCATGCCGCCGAGCACGGCGTAGGCGAACACGATGACCATGCCGATGACCACGCCGGTGGAGACGTCGACGTCGAGGAATCGGCTGAAGACCACGCCGACGCCCTTCATCTGCCCCGCGACGTAGGTGAAGCTGATGAAGATCGCGCAGACGGCGGCGACCACGCGGGCGACGGCGGATTCGTAGCGGTCGCCGACGAAGTCGGGCACGGTGAAGTGGCCGAACTTGCGGAGGTAGGGGGCGAGGAGCAGGGCGAGCAGGACGTAGCCGCCGGTCCAGCCCATGAGGTAGACGCCGCCGGCGTAGCCCATGGTGCTGATGAGGCCGGCCATGCTGATGAAGGAGGCGGCGCTCATCCAGTCGGCGCCGGTCGCCATGCCGTTGGCGATGGCCGGCACGCCCCGGCCGGCGACGTAGAAGCCGCGCGTGTCCTTCACCCGGCTCATCCACGCGATGGCGAGGTAGAGCGTGAAGGTCACGCCGACGAACAGGTAGGTCCACGCCAGCACGCTCATGGCCGCCCCGCTTCGCGCTCTCGGCGGTACTTGCGGTCCAGGGCGTTCATCGCCACGGCGTAGACGAGGATCAGCACGACGAAGACGAGGATGCTGCCCTGCTGGGCGAACCAGAAGCCGAGGGGGTAGCCGAGAATCCGGTACCGGTTCAGCGGCTCGGCGAACAGCACGCCGCAGCCGAGGCTGACGGCCGCCCAGACGAACAGCAGGCCGCCGGTGAGCAGCAGGTTGGCGCGCCAGTAAGCCGCGCGGGCGCGGGCCGAAGTGTCATCCATCGCGTTCCTCCGCCTCGTGTGGCGGGAACGCTACCAGATGATTGCGGGTGGGGCAAACAGGCCGCGGTTCGGTTCTTTGCGAAGCCGCAAGCGGCGGGCGGGCGGGTCAGCAGCCCATGGCGTGGAAGATCAGGTAGGCGACGATGGCCGTCACGATGCTGCCGGTGCCGAGGTAGACGATGAATGCCTTGCCGGCGGCGGCCTGCTCGGCGTAGGACTTGCGGGAAAAGCGGCGGATTCTCTGGACCATCGGGGTTCCTCGTTGGATGAAGCGCGGAATCTATTCCGCCGCGATCGCGCTGGGAACGGGCGAAATTTCCCCATCCTCCGCCTGCCCCCCGCCGCCGGCGAGGAACACCAGCAGCAAACTCCACGCCCCCATCACCGGCACCCAGAAGACGAACTGCAGCGCCAGCGGCAGCGCGTAAATTAGGGCCGTCATCGGCACCCAGTAGGCCCAGTTCGGCAGCACCACCGGCAGCATCCGCCGGCGGATGAAGCCGTGCCGCAAGTCGCGCCGGGTCGGGGCGAGGGCGAAGCCGTGCGCGTGCCAGCGGTAAAGGACCGTCGCCATCGGCAGGGCGATCAGCAGCGTGAAGCCGATCTGGTCGGTCAGCACTTTTGCAAGGATGGTCGGCAGGTCGGCCCGGTCGCCCCACCAGGCGGATTGCAGCCAGTAGAACCAGTCGGTCATCACGCCGGCGAGGGCGAAGTAGGCGGCGTTGAAGGCGAAGTCGGCGAGGCGCTTGCGGCCGACGTTTCGATCCCCCGCCGCGAGTTTGGCGAGTTCGGGCAGCACGGCGGCGGCCAGGACGGTGACGGCGGCGGCCAGCCATAGCCCGCCCGACTGTTTCCAATTTGCCAGCGTGGTGCAGGCGTCGCGGAAGGCGGGGCTGAGCCAGTAGGCGGCGAGGACGGCGACGGCGAGGAGTTGGATGAGCAGGAAGGGCGCGGCGAACTTCCGCACCGCGATCAGGCCGGGGCGGAAGGCGGCGGACCAACCGGCGAGGGGCGAGTGGATCGCGGGCATCGAAGAATTCGACCTTAGCAGCCGGAGGCGGAAGCCCCGGTTTGTTCGCGCGGGAGGCATCCTATCAAATCGAAAGGTCCCCGAGCAATGACCGGGGCTTCCGCCTCCGGCTATTAAGGAACCGCAATTACTTGTTCGACTTCCCCCGGCCCAGCAGCGCGACCGCGCCGAGGCCCGCGACTGTCACCAGCGCCGCCGTCGCCAGCTTCGGCTTCAGCGGGTCGGGCACGGGGGGCGGGACGTCGGCGAGGGAGCCGTCGGGGTGGTACTGCGCGGGGTGGCCGACGTACCGGCCGTGCGGGGGCGGGCCCATTTCGGCGGCGAAGGCGCGCAAACGGTCGGGCACGTCCGGGCCGCTGATCGGCAACCCGTGGCCGGCCAGCACGGTTTGGGGCTCCAGCGTCAGCAGTTCCTGCACGCTGCGGACCGCGCTGGGCCAGTCGGGCGTGAAGGGGGTGGGCGGGCGGGAGAACTCCTTGCGGGCCGTCACCTGGCTGGCCCAACTGTCGAGGTCGACGGTCGCCAGCGCGTCGCCGGCGAGGAGGGTGCGGTCGCGGTCGCGGAAGAGGCTGACGTGGCCGGCCGTGTGGCCGGGCGTGGCGATCCACCGCCACTCCGGCAGCGGCGGGACCGACCCATCCTCGGGCAGCGGCCGAAGGTCAAGGTCGTGGCGGAGGTCGTGGCCGCTGTGCGGGAAGAAGCGGCTGAGGAAGCAGATCGCCCCGCCGGGCGTGGGGTCCTGCGGCGCGTAGTCACTTCGGCCGTCGAGGTAGGGCAGCTCCATCTCGGCGGCGTAGACCGGGCAGTTGAACTCGCCGGCGATCTCCTTCAGCCCGCCGGCGTGGTCGAAGTGGGCGTGGGTGAGGACGACCGCCCCCACCCGCCGGTCGGGGCCGAAGCGGTCGGCCAGCGCGCGCAGCGTGCGGCCCGCGCTCAGCGGCAGGCCCGTGTCGATCAGCACCAGGTTGCCGTCGGCGGCCTCAACGGCGTAGAGGTTGACGAACACCACCGGCAGGCGCGAGATGCCGCCGGCGAAGGTCGGGCCCGTCACGTCCTCGAACGCGCCGGGCGCGTCGGACGATTCGCCCATGATGCGGCGGACCAGGGCGGTGCCCTGCTGGGATAAATCGACGGCCATCTCGGCTCCTTCTGTCTAAATGCTCACACCTGACGACGCCACTTTAGCGGCCCGGCGGCCCCGGCGTGGGGGCGGGCTCGGCCGGGGCGCCGGGGTCGGCGGCGTGGTCGATGCTGGTGTCGTTCGGCGACCCGGGCGGGGCCGCCGGCGCGCAGCCGCCCTTGAAGAAAAACCCCAGCACCAGCAGCAGCACGACCGCCCCGATCACCGTGAGGTAGGGGATGATCGCAACCGTCAGGCACCCCGCCCCGGCGGCGGCGGTGGTGGCGATGGCCTTGTTGCGGTCGGCCGGGGTCATCCCGCCCTGCTCGGGCGTGCGGTTGCGGTCGACGCTCGGGTCGGCACCGGGGTCGGGGTTGCGGTTCGGAACATCCTCGGGCGTGTCGCGGGGCGTGTCGCTCATGGTCGGCCGAGTGTACGGGAAGGGGTCGGGCGGTGAAGGGGCAAAATCGGTGGGGGCCGAGGGATCAGCGTTGGCGGCCCTCGATCGCCAGCAGCAGCACGGCCGCGGCGAGGCCGAGGCGGTGGTCGAGGTCCGAGTCGGGCTCGAAGTCGACGAACAATTTTTTCACGAACGGGTTGAGGTTCTGCCGGAACGTCGCCACGCGCTCGCCGTTCATCTGGGCCTCGAACTTTTGCGGCAGGAAGAGGCTGGCGATCTGGATGAACCGCCGGACGACGGCCAGGGCCATGCTCTCCTCGCGGATGGTGCCGACGACCTGATCGTTGGGGTCGAGGATCTCCCACTCGTCGCGGAGCATCGACTTGAGGCCCTTGCGGCGGAGCGCGCCGACCCGCCGGCCCTGCGCCTGGGCCGAGGCGTATTCGAGTCTGCCGCCGGCCGGGGCGGGGGCGCGGGCGGCGGAGTCGACCACGTCGTAGGTCGCCCCGAAGTCGATGATGCTGCGGGCGGTGATGACCAGCAGTTCCTCCTTCATGTCCTCCGAGCGGTAGAGGCGGATGTCCTCCTTGAGCTTGAACGCCTTCATTTTCGAGTAGAGCACGACGTTCTCCGCCGCGTCGTAGACGTGGAAAGCCGCGCCGAGGAACTTGAAAACCTTGGTGCGGACGGTGAAGCGGTCCTGCTCGAACGGGTCGGTGGTGGACATGATCCCGGCGAGTATGCGGGCCGCCGGCGGCGCGTCAACCCGAGAGCCTTGCGTGGCGGGCGGCGGCGCGGGATGATAATGCCATGGTCCGGCACCTCATCGCCCTTTCGATGCTCGCGGTCGCGGCCTTCGCGGCAACGGCGCGGGCCGCGCCGCAACTGTGGGTCTACTGCCCGACGAACCTGCTGCCCGACGAAAATGTCGACAAGCTCGACGCGCTGTGGAAGCGCGCCGCGGCGGCCGGGTACACGCACGTGCTGCTGCAGGACTCGAAGTTCAGCCGGCTGAACGAGATGCCGCCGGGCTACTTCGCCAACGTTGATCGGCTGTTAAAAATCGCCGCCGCCGACGGGCTGACGGTCATCCCGTGCGTCTTCCCCGTCGGCTACTCGAACGATCTGCTGGGCAATGACCCGAACCTGGCCGAGGGGCTGGCGGTGGTGGATCAGCCGTTCGTGGTGCAGGGCGGCGAGGCGCGGCCGGTGGCGGACCCGGCGGTGAATCTCGACACGATTTCGTTCAAGGACGACTCGGTGAGCATCGACCCGGCGGGCGTTGCCACCGTCGCGCCGGGCGGCGGGAATGCGCGGGTGATGTTCGCGCTGAACGTCAAGCCGCACCGCTGCTACCACGTCTCGGTGAAGGTGAAAACCGACGGCCGGTCCGGGGCGCGGCCGGAGATCAAGGTGCTGGCCGGCGAGCGGTCGCTGCAGTGGCAGAACCTGAAAATCGAGCCGACGCAGGATTGGGCGCGGCAGGACGTGGTGTTCAACTCGCTCGAGAATGAAAAAGTGACGGTTTACCTCGGCGTCTGGGGCGACCGCGCCGGGCTGCTGCAGTGGAAGGATTGGTCGATCGACGAGTCGCCGCTGGTGAACCTGCTCCGCCGCCCGGGCGCGCCGCTGGTCGTCAAAATTGACGGCGGTCGGACGCTGGTGGAGGGCACGGAGTTCCCGGCGTGGGCCGACCCGAACCTTGGGAACAATCCGTGGGCGGGTGCTTATGACTCGTGGCACGCCGCGCCGGCGCTGAAGGCGAATTTGCCGGACGGCACGCGGCTGCTGATCTCTTGGTTTCACCCGGCGATCATCTACGACGAGCAGGTGAGCGCGTGCATCGCCGAGCCGCGAACGATGGAACTGCTGGCGGATCAGGCGAAGCGCGTGAAGGCGGCGTTCGACCCGCCGGGGTTCATGATGTCGCACGACGAGATTCGCACGATGAATTTTGATGCTTCGTGCGCGTCGAAGCACCAGACGCCGGGCGAAATGCTGGCGGAGAATATTAGGCAGTGCCGCGCGATGCTGGGGTCGGCCGACGCTTACGCGTGGAATGACATGTTCGACCCGTTCCATAACGCGGTCGCGGGGCCGTACTACTTGGTGAACGGGCCGCTGACCGACTCGTGGGCGGGGTTAGACAAGGACGTGATCGTGATGAATTGGAACTTCGACCGCCGCGATGAGTCGCTGAAGTTTTTTGCCGACCGGGGCAACCGGCAGATCATCGCGGGGTACTACGACGCGGATTTGTCGGACGCGGAGAAGTGGGTGGCGTCGGCGGCGAAGGTGAAGGGCGTGGTCGGCTTCATGTATACGACCTGGCGGGGCGACTACGATCAGCTCGAGGCGTTCGCCAAAGTTTGCGGTCGGAAGTGAAGGAGGAACGGCATGTCGAAACGATTTTTCGCCGCCGCGGCGGTCGCGGCCCTGATGCTGGTCGGGTCGGCTGACGCCGCGCCGCCGGACTTCGCCGCCGCCGTTGCCGCGGCGCAGGGGGCGGACAAGATGCCGGCGGGCAAGGTGATTCGGGCCGGCATCACCGTGGAGTTCGGCGGCAAGACGCCCGTCGACGGCACCCTCACCTTCACCCCCGGCGGCGGGAAGAGTCGGCTGGAGCAGCGCGACGCCACCGTCGCGGTGTTCGACGGCCGCCACGCCTGGGTGGCCGGCGGGGAACTGCCGCGCGCCCGCTTCAATTTGCGGACGTGGCCCTACTTCGCCCTCGCGCCGTTCAAGCTCGGCGACCCCGGCGCGACGCTCAAGCCGCAGGGCTCCAAAATGCTCGACGGTAAGGCGTATACGGTCGCCCGAATGACCTTCGCCCCCGGCACCGGCGACTCGCCGGATGACTGGTATTTACTCTACCGCGAGCAGGACACCGGGCGGCTCAAGGCGATGGTCTACGTCGTCACCTACGGCGGCAAAAACCCCGCCGACGTCCAGCCGCACGCGATCGTCTACTCGGACTTCAAGACCGTCGACGGCGTGACCTTCGCCACCACCTGGACCTTCCGCAACTGGTCGGCGGAGAAGGGTTTATACGGCGACCCCGTCGGCCACGCGACGCTGAAGGACATTCAGTTCGTCAAGCCCGAGGCGGGCACGTTCAAGAAGCCCGACGGGGCGACCGAGGCCGCAATGCCAGCGGCGGGCGGGGCGAAGCAGTAGACACGAGTTTTCTTTTCGACGGCGGTTGAATGTTGTACGCGTTTTACTTTTTCCTGGCCGTCGCGGCCTTGATGGGGCTGATCGCCTTCGGCATTAAACCCAAGGCGAATCGCGGCTTGGCGAAGAGTTTTTTCTGGATCGCGGTGGCGGCGGCGTTCGTGTTCGGCTTCATCTGGTTCTTCACCCAATCGCCCGGAGCGACGGGATGAGGGGGGCGGGTGATTCACGTCTCGGGGCACTTCGGAAGCGAAAGGCGGAGCGATGGCGGAACTGCACGACGCGAGGGCGCAGGGCTTGGACGAGGCGCGGCGGCTGGCGCAGCAGGCGCAGGGGGCGGCGGCCGCCGGCGAACCGGCGGCGGCCGTGGCGTGGTTCGACGCGCTCTACGCCAGCGCGGCGGGCGAGGCGGAGCGCGTGCCGTGGGCGAGGCTGTCGCCGAACCCGTACTACGCCGAGTGGGCCGACCAGTATCTGCCGCGCGGGTGCGGGCGGTCGGCGCTGGTGGTCGGGTGCGGGCTTGGGGACGACGCCGAGGATTTGGCGGCGCGCGGGTACGAGACGACGGCGTTCGACGTCTCGCCCGCCGCCGTCGCGTGGTGCCTCAAGCGGTTCCCGAACACGGCCGTGCGGTATCGGGCGGCGGATCTGCTGGACCACCCGCCGGCGTGGCACCGGGGGTTCGACGTGGTGCTGGAAATCTTCACGCTGCAGGCGTTGCCCGAGGCGCTGCGGGCGCGGGCGGTGCGGCACATGGCCGACTGCCTGGCGCCGGGCGGGACGCTGCTGGTCGTCTCGCAGGGCCGCGACGAGGCCGATGCGCTGGGCGCGGTGCCGTGGCCGCTGACCAAGGCGCAGGTGCGGGCGTTCGGCCGGCACGGGCTGCGGGAGGTGTCGTTAGACGAGTTGACGGCCGACGCCGACTCGCCGACGCGGCTGTTCCGGGCGGCGTTCACGAAGGGGTGAGGAGCGGGTTTCTTTGCGAAGCCGCAAGCGGCCGTGAGCCCGCCGGTTGCCGCCGCGCCGCCCGCGGCTTACCGTCGGGGCATGGCGAAGCACCAGATCGTTCTGATCCCCGGCGACGGCATCGGCCCGGAAGTCACCGCGGCGGCGCGGCGCGTGATGGCGGCGGCGGGGCTCGAGGCCGAGTGGGTCGAGTGCCCCGCCGGCGCGGCGGCGGTCGAGACGCACGGGTCGGTCCTGCCGGAGTTGACCCTCGACGCGATCCGCGGCTGCCGGGTCGCCCTCAAGGGGCCGGTCACGACGCCGGTGGGCAAGGGGTTCCGCAGCGTGAACGTGCAGTTGCGCAAGGCGCTGAACCTCTACGCCGCCGTCCGGCCGGTGCGGAACCTGCCGGGCGTCAAAAGCCGCTACGACGGGGTGGACCTCGTGATCGTGCGCGAGAACACCGAGGGCCTTTACAGCGGCATCGAAAACGAGATCACGCCCGGCGTGGTCACGTCACTGAAGGTTGCGACGACCGGGGCGAGCACCCGCATCGCCCGCTACGCCTTCGCCTACGCCCGCGAGCGCGACCGGCGGAGCGTGACGGTGTTCCACAAGGCGAACATCATGAAGCTGACCGACGGGCTGTTCCTCGACTGCGCCCGCCGGGTTCACGCCGAGGAGTTCCCCGACGTGACCTACAACGAGGTCATCATCGACGCCGGCTGCATGAAGCTGGTGCAGGACCCGACGACGATGGACGTGCTGCTGATGGAAAATCTCTACGGCGACCTGATCAGCGATTTGTGCGCCGGCCTGGTGGGCGGGCTGGGCGTGGTGCCGGGCAGCAACATCGGCGAGGAGGCGGCGGTGTTCGAGGCGGTCCACGGCAGCGCGCCGGACATCGCCGGCAAGAACCGGGCCAACCCGCTGGCGGTCATCATGAGCGGCGTGATGATGCTGAACCACCTGGGCGAAACCGACGTCGCGGACCGGATCAAGCACGCCTACGACGGCGCGCTGGCGGAGGGGGACCACCTGACGGCCGACCTGGGCGGCACCGGCACGACGTCGGGCTTCGCCGACGCGCTGGTGCGGCGCATTGGCGCGTCTTAACCGAACCTTAACAATCCGGATTGGCCCGCCTATGCTCCCGATTCGACTTGAATCAGGAGTGGACGTGGGCGGTGCGGGCGAAACGGCGTTTTTCGGGCAGGCGGCAACCTACTGGCCGGTCGTGCCGGTGCTGACGCGGCTGGGGCTGGCGGTGGCGATCGGCGTGTTCATCGGCCTCGAGCGCGAGCACAACAAGAAGACCGGCGTGCGGACCTTCGCGCTGGTCGCGCTGCTGGGCTGCCTCGGCGGGCTGCTCGGGCCGCTTTACGTCGCCATCGCGTCGGTGTACGTCGCGCTGCTGGTGGGGCTGATGAACTGGCGCAAGATGGCCGCCACCGGCAAGATCGCACTCACCACCTCCACCGCGCTGATGCTGGTCGGGTTCGCCGGCGTGATGTGCGGCATGGGCCACATCTTCGCGCCGGTGGCGGCGGCGGTCATCACCGCCGCCCTGCTGGCGTGGAAGCAGCCGATCCGCGGGCTCGTCGGCGCGATCGAGGACAAGGAGGTCCGCTCGGCGATCCTGCTGGCGATCCTCACGTTCGTGATCCTGCCGGTGCTGCCGACCGCGGCGGTCGACCCGTGGGGGCTGGTGCAGCCGCGGGAGAACTGGGCGAGCGTCGTCATCATCGCCGCCATCGGGTTCGTGAACTACGTCCTGCTCAAGGTGCTCGGGCCGCGCGGCATGGAGGTGACGGCCTTCTTCGGCGGGCTGGTCAACAGCCGCAAGGTCATCGTCGAACTCATGGGGCGGATGCGCGAGATGGGCGCCTCCGCCGCGCCGTCGGTCTACCGCGGCATCATGCTCGCCACGGCGTCGATGGTCCTGCGCAACGCCATCGTGGTGGTCGTCTTCGCGTCCGGGGCGATGGTGGGGCTGGCGATCCCGTTCACGATGATGCTGCTGGTGATCCTGGCGCTGTGGCGGTGGCTCCCCGCCGCCGCGGCGCCCGACGGCGAGGCGGCGCCGACGATCACACTGGAGTCGCCGTTCAAGCTCTCCTCGGCCCTGAAGTTCGGCGCGCTGTTCCTGGCGATCAACGTCGCCGGCGGGCTGGCGCAGCGCGAGTTCGGGGCCGCCAGCTTCTACTTCATCAGCGTGCTGGGGGCGCTGGTCTCCAGCGCCTCGGCGATCGCGGCGGCGGCGAACCTGATCGGCCACCACGACATTTCGGTTGCCACCGGCGTCAACGGCATCATCCTCGCCAGCCTCACGAGCATCGTCTCGAACATCCCGCTGGCGCAGGCGATGACCCGGAACGGCCCACTCCGCCGGCGGCTGTCGGCGTCGCTCGCCGCCGTCGCGGTCGTCGGGCTGCTCGGGGCGGGGATCAACCACTTCGTGCTGATTCCGCCCCAATAAACCCGCCCCGCCGGCACGGCCGGCAGGACCGGCACAGCCCGCCCCAAACCCGCCTTACCGGACCTCGCCGCGCCGAAATCCCCCCGCCCGGGGGTTTGGGCGAATGGTAGCGTTTCCCCATCGAATCGCCGTCAAGAAAACTCTTAGCACAAGGTGGACCCCGATGGACCGCACGACACGCAACCTGCCCCCGCTCCTCGCCGCCGTCGCCGCGGCCGGCCTGTTCGCCGCCGCCCCGCTCGCCCACGCCGGGCCGGCGGCGATCGTCAAGGAGAACGCCGACGGCGAGCTCAACCGCTCGGACGTCTTCGCCCACCTCGCCGGCCGGCCGGTCCAGACCGCCGACGGCGAGACCTTCACCGCCGGCGGGCTGACCGCCACGCCCACGGCGAACGACGCGATCTGGTCGGCCGGCACCTACGACATCACCGCCGTCGCCCGATTTGCCGGCAGCAGCCAGAGGTTCGGCACCTTCGGGGCGGCGGGGTACACGCCGCTGTTCGACGTCAGCGGCTACGGCTTCGACGTCACCGGCAACGCCCGCGTAACCGAGGCCGAGCCGTTCCAGTTCTGGCGCGACGGCGACTCGACCAGCCGGCACCTCTCGCTCGCGTCAGACAATGCCGACGGGCGCGACCACCTGCTGACCTACGAGATCGGCGGCCTGCCCGACTCGGTCGCCCGCACCTGGGTGCTGTTCTGGGAGGACCTGGACGTGATGCCCGGCTCGAAGGAGGCGAAGCACGACAAGCGGAGCTCGTCGGACTACAACGACCTGGTGCTGCTGGTGCGGGAGGCGCCGGCCGAGTGCGGGCCCGCGCCGGAGGCGCCGGCGGTGGTGCCGCTGCCGGCGGCGGTGTGGCCGGGGCTGGCGGCGTTCGGGGCGGTCGTGACCTACGCCCGCCGCCGGTCGCGCCGACTGGCGTGAGGGGTTTGCCGCTTGCGGCTTCGCACAGAAACCTCCTTCTCAAAGCGTTTCTTTGCGAAGCCGCAAGCGGCTAATTTGTTATGGGCGGGCCGTAATCCGGTTGGTCGAGCGCGACCAGCGCCGCGTCGAGGCGGCGCTGGGCGTCCTCGCGGTCGGACCCGTACTTCAACTCTGGGATGCTCTCGGCCACCAGCCGGACCTGCCGGCGGATGCTGTCGCGCTGGCCCCCGTCGCGCACCTGCTTCGCCAGCATCTCCATGATCTCCAGCAGGCGGATCACGATGCAGGTGGTCTCCCGGCCGTTCTGGCGGATCTGGTTGAAGGCCGCGTCCACGATGCCGCCGAAGTTGGCCGCCTCGGCGATGATTCGCAGCTTGCCTTCCTCGTCGTAGCGGTGGGTCGCGGGAAACGCCTTGGTCGCCAGGTGGGCGAGGTTTGCCCCGAGCTGGTCGATGCAGTTGATGGCCGTGAACGGGTCGTTGATGCCCGGCGAGAGCGCCCGCACCGCGACCTCCACGAGTTGTAGGACGGAGAACTCCACGTCCTGCGTCGGCGACCGCCGGCTGTTGCGGATGAAGATGGCGTTCACGTCCTCGACCAGCTCGTCGTCCACCGCGCCCGGCGGGTGGCAGATCAGCAGCGGGCCGCCGGGCATGATCCAGTCGCCGGGGCGGACGCAGAGCTTGAAGGCGGCGTCGCACCCCTGGGCGAGGGACATGAGCGTGTCGGTGCCGATGGCCTGGAGGTAGCCCGACCCGTCGGCCGGAATGGGCCGGCCCTCGTCGGCGAGCAGGCGGTCGATCCGCTCGCGCTCCGCCACCGTCCCGTGGGCCGGCCGGGCGGCGGCGGCGAACTGGTCGGCCTCGGCGTCGGGCTGGCCGATGTTCTTGGGGAAAAGTTTGTCGATCTGCTCGTCGAGCTCGCGGCCGACCTCGCCGACGACGTGCGGGGCCTGGATGCTCTGGGCGATGTGGTGGATGAAGAAGATCAGCACGCCCAAGCTCGCCAGCGTCAGCAGCACGCCGACGCTGATCGACAGGTGCGGCACGTTCCGCACGTCCTCGCCGCCGTAGATGCGGCGCATGACCAGCAGGCAGTAGAGGAACGTGGCGATGAAGGTGCCGAGGACGGTCTGGTTCGTGCGGTCGCGCATGAAGTTGCGCAGCAGCCGCGGCCCGAACTGGCTGCTGGCGAGGGTGAGCGCGACGATGGTGATCGAGAAGACCGTGCCGGCGACGTTGATCATGCTCCCCGCGACGCTGCTCAGCAGCGACCGCGCGCCCGCGGGCGTGCCGGAGAAGACCAGCGTCTTGAGCCAGTGCGGCCCCTTGTCCGGGTTGTAGTAGGAGTCGGCCCACGGCATCAGCAGGGCGAGCACGAACGCGCCGACGGCCATCAGCGTGGGGATGAACCACAGGCTGGTGCGCAGGTTCTCGACAATGCTGAGCAGGCGGGTCTTCAAGGGGGAGCAGTCTAGGCCGGCTGCACGGCGGCGCGCTTATCCTTGGGCGTTTCGGGCTGGGCGTGGGGGCCGGGGACGATCTTCGAGCCGTGCCACT
This sequence comes from Tepidisphaeraceae bacterium, assembly GCA_965260985.1. Taxonomy (GTDB): domain Bacteria; phylum Planctomycetota; class Phycisphaerae; order Tepidisphaerales; family Tepidisphaeraceae; genus CBDHCE01. Next base: position 96,678 of record CBDHCE010000008.1, read on the forward strand.
TGGCGTAGACCTGGGTCATCTCCGCGCCGAGGAAGAGGATGATCGACGAGTAGTAGACCCACACGAGCAGGACGATGAGCGACCCCGCCGCCCCGTAGGCATTGCCGACGCCGGCGGTGCCGAGGTAGAGGCCGATCAGCGACTTGCCGACGCCGAACAGCACCGCGGTGGCGGCGGCGCCGATCCAGACGTCCGTCCACGGGATTCGCACGTCCGGCAGGAACTTGAAGATCGCCGCGAACAGGCCGATGAACACGCCGAGCGAGATGATGAAGTTCAGCACTTTCCAGACCGTGCCGGTGTTCTTGAACATGCCCGCGAGGATGCTGCTGACCACCAGTGAGACCAGCAGCAGGAAGAGGATGGCGAAGACCATGCTGATCGACAGGCCGCGCGTGCGGAGCCAGCTCATGATCGCCCCGCCGGGTTTGGGCTCGACGTCCCAGATGCGGTTCATGGCGGCCTGAAGCTGGGCGAACACGCCGCTGGCGGAGAAGATCAGCGTGACGAGGCCGACGATGCCCGCGACGCTGGCGAGGTGCTCCTGCTTCTCCTTCGCCTGCTCGGCCGCCCCGGCGCCGCCCTTTTCGCCGGCGACCTTCTCGGGGTTGACGATCTGCTCCACGCTCGCGCCGGCCTGCGGGCCCATGAGGTTCTTCACCTCGTCCACCAGCTTCTGCTGCGTCGCCTCGCCGAGGAAGAGCGTGACGACCGTGAGCATCAGCACCAGCAGCGGCGCGAACGACAGGGCGGTGTAGAACGCCAGCGACGCCGCGAGGGTCATCGCGTCGTCGGCGACGAAGTCGCTGCCGGTCTCCTTCACGAATTTCCACGCGGTCCCGATGCCCATGCGGCGCATTGTGCGGGAAGCGCGCGGGGTTGGCAAGCCGGAAACGACAGTGGAACGGGCGTCCCGCCCGAATTTCTTATTCTGTGACGACGGGGATTGGAGAAATCCGGGCGGGACGCCCGTTCCACATAAGAGCTACCGCTGCGGGGCCGGCTGGCCGTTCATCATGATGACGGTCATGCCGCCGCCGGTGTCCTTGATGTGCGGGGCCTCCAGCACGCGGTCGATGCGGCTCTTGGTCTCGGTCAGGTGCGCCCGCGTGGCGAGGTCCAGCCGCGACTTGCCGTCGGCCTTCGACTTGTCGATCAGGTTGCCGATGCGGTCGCTCAGCTCGCGCAGGTCGAACCGCACCAGACTCTGCAGATCGACGCTCAGAATCCTCCCCGGCTCAGCATCGGCGGAGGCCAGCAGGTACTCCACCTGCTGCTTCTGCAGGTTCCGGCGGATCGACGAGATCATCGGCTCGGCGTTCGTGTACGCCTTGTCCGACGGCTTCAGGTCGCCCCAGATCATGCCGTCCACCCGCTGCAGCAACTCGGCGGCGGTGAACTTGTCCTTCGCGTCGCTCTTCAATTCCGCGTCGTAAATTCGCTGCATCACCGTCGGGTCGACCAGCGCGCGAAGCGCCTGATTCTGGGCGTTGAGGATCAGCGTGTGGACGGGGAAGTCGATGCGGTCGGCCGCGGTGGCGGTCCAATCATCGTTCCGGTCCGGCACCAGGTTCTTGAGCATCGCCGGGTCGATCTTATAGTAATCATCGGTGAAGACGGTTTTCGCCATCTCGTCGAGCGCGGCCCGCTGCACCTTCGGGTCGACCAACTCCATGGCGGGCTTGGCGCCCTTCTGGCCGGGGTGGTTGCGGTTGTAGTACTGCCCGCCGATCAGGCGGCTGACGTAGCCGTAGTTGCTCGTTCGCTCGTAGAAGAGGGTGAGGAAAACTTCGCGCAGATAACTTTGCGGATCCTCCGGCTGGATGGCCCACTTGGTCACGTCCTTCAGCAAATCGTCGGCCAACTTGGTGCGCATCTCGGCCCAGGCGACCGGGTCGCTGCCCATGTCGTAACGGTTGGTCAGCGGGTCGGGGCTGAAGACGCCGACGGTGTCCTCGTCGGTGGCGTAGGCGTGGCCGGGGGCATTGCTCTCGGTGGCGATCTTCTCGAGCATCGCCTTCTCGTCGCCGTCCTTCTGCGACGGGATTTTGTAGCCGTACTCGACGGCCCACTCGTCGTAGGGGCCGATGGTGGGGGTGATGAAGTGGCCGACCTTTTTCGGGTCGTCGCCGGGGAAGAACAGGACCGGGTTGTAATCCATCACCGAGGCGGTGGTGGGCTGGTCGGTGGCGTCGCGGCGCTTCTTGATCTCGTCGAGGGACAGCCAACTGCTGGCCTTGAAATTGTGCCGCAGGCCGAGGGTGTGGCCGACCTCGTGGCAGACGATCTCCTTGATGACCTCGCCGATGAACTTCTCGGGGATCTCCTTGCCGTCGTCGGTCTTGAACATCGCCGCCCGGACGGCCAGCGAGTTCACCGCCATCTCGCGGCGAAGCCCGGCGGCGTAACTGCAGCCCGACGGGTCGTACGCCATCCGCGCCGCCGACACCGCGGGGTTCCTCACGGAAAACTGGCCGAACGGCGTGCTCACCGTCTGCACGCCCTCGCCCGCGCCGGCGGGTGCGAAGTTCGATCCTTTCAATGTCCACGGCCCCCGCTGCCCCACTTGCCCCGCAGTGCCGGCGGGCGCGTCCTGCATCAATTCCACGTCCTTCGCCGACGTGCCCAATGGCAGGAAGCTCGGGTTTTGCTTGTAAAATGCCGCCTCCGACGCCGTCAGCGACGACGCCCCGCCGCCGGGGCCGAACAGGTTGAAGTCCTGCACCTGGAACCGCAGCATCGCGTCGTCGAAGATGATGTCCGCGTCCAGAATCTCCCCCGTCCGCGGGTCCGCCCGGCTGGGGCCCATCGCGAAGCCCCGGCCCGTCACGATCCAGCGGATGAAGTTGTAATCCGCGTTCTCCGGGTCGACATCTTTATACTCGTTGTCGTCCGTCTGCTGCTGCACGACGATCGCGTTGGAGATGCCGATCTTCTCATACGCCTTGTTCCACTCCGCGATGCCCGCCGCGACGTACCGCCGCCACTGGATCGGCACGGTCTTTTCGACGATGAAGACGATTGGCTTCTTCGGCGGGCTCATGTCCAAATTGGGGTCGAGCTTCTCGAGCTGCCAGCGGTTGACGTAACGATCCACCGTCTCGCGCTCGCTATACTTTTTGTTGAAATCCTGCCGCACGGTGGTGAAGTAGCCGATGCGGTCATCGGCGACCCGCGGCTGGTAGGCGTCGCGGCCGTCGAGGTTCGGCAGCCGGCGGAAGGCGTAGCTGAGGCCCACCGGCATCCCCCCGCCGTCGCGGTCGGCGATGGCGAGGTTCACGTCGATCAGCATGTTGTTCGGGAAGTTCTTCACCTTCGCGTACTGCGACAAATCCCGCCGCGCGTTGCCCCCGCCGGCGGGCGTCGGGATCGTGTTGCTGATTAAGAAATCGCCCAAATCCACGATCATCCCGCCGTCGTTGGTGGTGCCGAGGATCGGCAGCGAGGCGAGGTAGCCGGGCGTGTAGGTCCCCTCCACCGCCGCGCTAACGGGCTTGCCCTGGTCCTCGACGTACCGCAGGTCCGGCACCGTCAGCACTGCCTGCCGGCCGACCTGCTGCCAGCGAACCAGAAAGTCCGCCCACTGGTAGCCGCGCATCGGCCCGCGGCTGATGCTCGTGGCGAGCAGCAAATCGTCGCCGATCAGGTTTTTCGGGATCACGCAGATCAGCCGCGTTTGGTCGTGCGTGGGGTCACTGTCGTTCTCGTCGTAGCGGTACAGCGGCATCAGGCCGTCGAGCTTGGTCATGCCCTCGGTCAGTTCCGACAGGCCGGGCAAATCCTTCTTGTCCGACTTGTCCGCCTGCCCCTGCGGCGCGGCGTGGGCGGCGGGCGGGGCGGCGGCGGAGAGGCAGATGCCGGCGACGGCGGCGGCGAGGATCAGGGGGCGGGCCATAAGCGGTGCTCCTGTGGGCGGGGTGCGGAATTGCGGTCGCGGGTAGTGTAGCCGAAATCCGAACACTTACCAGATCGCCCGCGGCGCGGTAAGTTGCGGCCATGCTCGTCGGGATTCTCAGCGACACCCACGACCGCGCCGACATGGCCGCCGCCGCCGTGAATCTGCTGCGTGGCCGCGGGGCCGAGCATCTGATCCACTGCGGCGACTTGTGCAACGCCGCCGTCATCGACGCCCTGGCGGGCGGGCCGGCCTCGTTCGTCTGGGGCAATAACGACGAGGGCCGCGGCGCCCTCACCGAGCACTCCAACTGGATGGGCGTCCAGTGCCTGGGCACCGTCGGCGACCTGACCCTCGGCGGCAAGCGCTTTGCCGTCACCCATGGCGACCGCGACCTGACCGTCCGGGAGTTGCTGGCGGGGCAGGAGTATGACTATTTCCTGTTCGGCCACACGCACGTCCGCCACGACTCGCGCGACGGGCGGACGCGGCTGATCAACCCCGGCGCCCTCTTCCGGGCGCGCGAGAAAACCATTGCCCTGCTCGACACCGACCGCGACGCGCTGGAGTTTCTGGCGGTCGCCCCACCCGGCGGGTAGACTGATAACCTGTGACAATGCCCGCCGAAACTTCGGACGATTCCCCCGTTCTTGCACCGCTGTCGGGCGTGGCGGTGCGGACGTTCGCCGACGCCGATTACCCGGTCGTCCGCGAACTCTACCGCACCGGCCTGCTGGGCGGGTCGAACACGGAGAATGACTCGGGCATTGATCTGGACGACATCGCCATGGCCTACCTGCGCGACGGCAACCATTTCTGGGTCGCCACCGCCCCGCCGGAATCGGGTAGCGAACCGGAACTCATTGGCATGATCGGCGTGCAGCGGCACGAGGAGGGCGTGGGCGAGATCCGCCGCCTGCGCGTCCGGCCCGACCGCCGCCGCCGCGGCGTGGGGGCGAAACTGCTGGAAACGGCCATCGGCTTCTGCCACGAGCGGGGCTACCTCAAGGTCAACCTCGACACCTACGTCGATCGCGGCCCGGCGATCAAGCTGTTCGAGAAGTTCCACTTCCGCCACGGCAAGACCCGCGAGGCGGCCGGCAAGCAGTTGATCGAGTTCTACCTCGACCTGTACGGCCGCGACGCCGGCGAATGACCGTGGAACGGGCGTCCCGCCCAAATCCCTGCCGCTGACTATGCCACTCACCCTTCAACAGAAAGATTCGGGCGAGACGCCCGTTCCACGAAGACCATGCAGATGATTCTCCAACGCGCAGCCCGAGAGATAGCGGCCATGCTGCCGCAGTTGGTCGCGCTGCAGCCCGAGCTCGAGCGCCTCGGCGAGGCGATGGCCGACTGCTGGCGGGCGCGCGGCAAAGTTCTGGTCGCGGGCAACGGCGGCAGCGCGGCCGACGCGATGCACTTGGCCGAGGAGCTCGTCGCCCGCTTCCAGAAGAACCGCCGAGGCCTGGCCGCGATCTCCCTGACCGACCCGACGGTCCTCTCCTGCGCCGCCAACGACTTCGGCTACGACCGCGTGTTCGAGCGGCAAATCGAGGCGCTGGGCAACCCCGGCGATTTGTTCATCGCCTTCACCACCAGCGGCAACAGCCCGAACCTGCTGCGGGCGATCGACGCGGCGGAGCAGATCGGCCTGACCACCGCCGCGTTCCTCGGCCGCGACGGCGGCGCGGCGAAGGGCCGGTGCGACCACGAACTGCTGGTCCCCGCCGCCACCGCCCACCGCGTGCAGGAGGGGCACAAAATCCTGTTCCACGCTTTGTGCGAGTGGGTCGACGAACGGTTCGATTAAAGTGGCTGGGGCGTCCCGCCCGAGTCTGCGTTTTCTTCAAGCGAAGAAAGACTCGGGCGGAACGCCCCAGCCACGGGATTACTCCACCGCCGGCACCTCGTCGGGCTTGTAGGGGTAGAACAGCCGGCCGATGTTGCCGGCCAACCCTTGCAGGGTGGTGACGCGCACCGAGTCGGGGGTGATGCCGTCGGCGGGGTTGCGGATGGGGCTTTCGTAGCTGACCGGGTAGCCGTCGATGGTGTCGGGGGGCCAGAGGGTCGCGCCGGTGACGGCGTCGACCCACTTGACCGTCGCGTTGGCCCGGCCCTTGTAAAAATTGCCGCCCGCCGCCGCCGCGACGTCGACGGTGGTGAGGTCGACATAAAGGACTTGGTTGGCCCCGACGGACGTGCCGACGTTGGCGACGGTCATCCGGCCGAACTCGCCGGGCCGCGCCGATCGCAGGGCGGCGATTTTCGAGGGGTCGGTCCAATCGCCCGGCGGCATCACGGAGGGGTGGCGCTTCAGTTCGTCGGTCAGGATCTGGCCCATGCGGTCGGCATCGTCCGCCGCCGCCGAGGGCTGGCGGTAGTTCTCGACCATCACCACCGACCGCCGCTGGAGCACGTCGAACTTCGGCTTGATCGTCGGCGGCCCCGCCACCTTGTAAATCGCCCCCCCGAGCGCGTTGCACCCGCCCACCAGCGCGAGCAGGAGGAGGAGGGCGTGCTGCGTGGTGCGTGGTGCGTGAGAAGAAATCATGCCGCGCCACCTTGGCCGAAAAACTGCCATCACCGAATCCTCACCCGCTCGCCTGCTCCCCCCTCACCCGCTTATTGATCAGGCTCCGGGTGCGGGATGAACCGCAGGGCCACGTCCGCGCTGGCGGCGTCGATGATGCCGCCGTACATGATCCGGTCGTTGCCGTTGGGCAGCCCCTCGACCGGGACGTAATCGGGGTAAACCGTGCGGATGTTCGGCTCGTCGTAGGCGACCTTGGCGGTGCGGTCGGGGGCGATTTCGATCACCTTCATCGTGATGGACGCCGAGCCGCGGTAGAGCTCGGGGGCCTCGTCGGAGCGGGTGGAGAAGGACTCGACGTCGAGGTAGATCAGCCGGGTGAGGCCGGTGAAGTTCGGGGCGTAGGCGACCGGCGGCGAGGCCTGGATCTCCGGGTAATTGTCCTGGTACTTCACGAACTTCGCCGGCGGGTAGGGGAAGCTCACGCCGTCGAGCAGCTTCTCCTTGCTGCGGATGCCCTGCACGAGCTTGTTCTGCACGGCGTTTGCCAGGTCCGTCCGCAGCGTGGGGAAGTCGTAAAGGGTGCCCTTGTCGGCGTAGACCATCACTCCGATGCTCTGCCCCGCCAGCCCCTTGTACTGCGCCGGCACCGTCGGCGGCGGCGCGAGCTGCGCCGCGGCCCCGACGAGGTTGCAGCCTTGTGGGAGTAGATAGAGGGTAGTAGTTAGTAGGTAGAAGGAAGTAGGGAGTAGGTGGCGCGTAGCCAGCCGCCGAACGGAATGGAGCGGCGACGACGAACTAGGCGGGCGACTCTTCATAATTCTCTTTCTACCTACCACCCACTGCCTGCCACCTACTCTCCTCACCACCCGTCGTGCCCGCTCCGCACGAGCCAGATCTTCCACGCCCACGCGAGCAGGAAGGCCGCGAGCATCCACCAGCCGAGGCGGCGGAGCGGCAGGCGGGCGAGGTGCGTGTGGACCGGCAACCCCGTCGCCGCGCCGTAGAGGCCGACCCACACTGCCGCGGCGGTGAGGGTTGCCAGCAGGGTGCCCATCGGCTGGACGTAAAGGCTGGCGGCGACGTTGCCGCGGGCGAAGTGGGCGAAGCTGGTGGTCATGCCGCAACTGGCGCAGGGGTAGCCGGTGGCGCGGAGGATGCCGCACGCCCCGAGGCCGAGTTGCTCGTGCGTGGCCGTCCCGCCCGCCGCCGGCCGGAGCCACGCCGCCGTCAACAGAACCGCCAAACAGGCGAACGCGACGCCGGCGTAGGCCAGCCGCTGGTAGGCCGACAGGTCGGCCACCCTCGGGTCGGGCGCGAAAATGGCGGGCGCGGCATTCATCTAAACCCTTCACTCCAACCCACCGGAACTCGGCGCAAAACTTTGCCCGAACGCGATCATACCGCCCGGCGCGCCGCCCGCAAATCGGGCCGCGCCAAGATTGCCCGCCTTGACAACCGGCCGCAAAGTTTCTAACCCATCCCCACACGGCCCGCGTGGACTTGCTCGCCGGCCGGTCGAATCATCCCGAAAAGCAACTCTTACAACCACAACCCTCACGACCCGTCCGACCCCACCGGAGACGACCCAATGCGCGTATTCATGCTCGGCTGGGAGTTCCCCCCCTTCATCTCCGGCGGCCTCGGCACGGCGTGCTACGGCCTGACCCGCGCGCTCAGCGGCGGCGGCACCGACGTCACCTTCGTCATGCCCCGCCCCGCCAGCGCCCCCTTCAGCGGCCGGGTCCGACAGCCGGCCTACTCGACCCAACCGGCGAACCAGCCCGCCGGCACGGCCGACCCGTCGGACGCGCCCAACGACCCGCCCGCCGACCCAACCGCCGACGCGGCCGGGCGGCCGCTGGCGGCCTCGACCGAGTTCCACCTCGACGAGTTCCGCCACGTCACCTTTCACGCCGTCGACGCCAACATGGCCGGCCCCTACGCCCGGCCCGGCGCGGCGGGCACGCCCGGCGGCACCGTCGCCACGCCCGCGGCCCGCGCGATCGCCGGCGACCTCGGCACCGGCCGGCCGGCGTCGGCGCGGTCCAACGTCGGCGCGGGGGCGACCACCCTCGCCCGCCAGCAGGCCGACCCCTACGCCGGCGACTTGTTCGACGAGGTCGAGCGCTACGGCCGGGCGGTGGCGAAGGTGGCCGGCGGGGAGGCGTTCGACGTCGTCCACGCCCACGACTGGATGACCTTCCCCGCCGCCGCCGCCGCCGCCCAAACCGCCGGCGTGCCGCTGGTCGCCCACGTCCACTCCACCGAGTTCGACCGCGCCGGCGACGCCCCCGACCCGCGGATCGTCGAGATCGAGCGCGCCGGCCTCCTCGCCGCCGACCGCGTGATCGCCGTCAGCCACCTGACCAAAAACGCCTGCGTCCACCGCTACGGCGTCGACCCCGAGAAGATCGAGGTCGTCTACAACGCCCCCACCGCCAACGGCACCATGCCCGCCGCGTCCCCTCGCGCCACGCGGTCGACGGACGCGCCGGCGGAGGAGGAGGCGTTCGGGTCCGCGCTCGACAACCCCTTCGCCCCGCGCCCGCCGTCGGGCGACGTGATCCACATCGAGCCGGGCGAAAAACTCGTGCTGTTCCTCGGCCGCCTGACGGGCCAGAAGGGGCCGGAGCACTTTTTGGCCGCGGCGAAGAAGGTGCTGGAGGTGATGCCCGAGGCCCGCTTCGTGCTGGCCGGCGACGGCGACTTGGCCGGCCCGCTGGCGGAGAAGGCGGTCGAGATCGGCATCGCCCACCGCACCCTCTTCGCCGGCTTCCTCAACGCCGCCGACGTCGAGCAGATCTTCGCGCAGGCCGATCTGTACGTCATGCCGAGCGTGAGCGAGCCGTTCGGCATTGCGTCGCTGGAGGCGATGAGCCACGGCGTGCCGACGATCGTCAGCCGCCAGAGCGGCGTGACGGAGGTGGTGGAGCACGCGCTGAAGGTCGACTTCTGGGACACCGCCGAGATGGCCGACAAGATGGTCGCCGTCCTGCGGCACCCGCCGCTGGCCCGCGAGATGGGCGACCGCGGCGGGTTCGAGGTCCGCCGCATGAAGTGGGAGGACGCCGCCGAGGCCTGCCTGCGGGTGTACGAGCACGCGGGGGCGGTGGCCTGAGGACCGTCGGCCAGTCCGTTGCTTGACGAAATAAAACTCGCCGATGCGGCGGATCAGCCAGATCTCTGGGTGCCACGGCTTGGCGTACTCGCCAAGCCGTGCCGTAGGGCAGTCGAAGGACGTCCGGCACGGGTTGAGGAGTACCTCAATCCGTGGAGGATTTCGCATGAAGGGTCGGGTTAAGCAGCGTAACCAGCCTCGGGTCAGCGGGTTAGATCGCGGTGCTCCCGTTGCGAACTCGCCGCCGCGCCGGAACAAGCCGGCGTCTGAGCCGAAGGCGAAGACCCGGATCCTTGGCGCGGGGCTGCCCCGGAGTTCGGCGGGGTTCTGCGCCCGAAATCCGGGTCTTCGCCTTCGGCTCAGACGCCGGCTTGTTGCGGCGTTCGGGTCGCCTCGAGGTTCTTCATGCGAACTCCTCCGTGGCACCCGGAGTTTCCACTGCTAAACTTTGGTTAAACCGCTACCAGGCAGGTTGACGCAAGGAATGATGATACTGAAGAACGCGATTGCCAGAGCGTCGGCATGAGTGCCTTTGAGGCTTTTGTTTGCCGCGCCGCACTGCGTGAGGTTCTTTATGGGTTTAAGTTTCCGGACTTCGAGCCCGCATGGGTTGCAGCCGCGAGGAGGCCACCGCCGTTTTCAACGCGCTGCCAAACCCCTCCATTGAGGAGATCGACGCGGCGGCCCCTCCACGCGAAGCGGTCAAGCGCACGTGAACCCGTCGGGCCTTAAAACCCCACGAACCCCAACTGCTTCAGCGTCGGGTAGTCCTGGTCCTTGTCGCTCAAAACCGCCTTCCCCTTCTCCACGGGCCACTGGATGCCCAGCGCCGGGTCGTCCCATGCGACGCCGCCCTCGTGTTGCGGGGAGTAGGGGGAGGAGACCTTGTAAACCACCTCCGTGTCCGACTCCAGCGTGCAGAAGCCGTGGGCGAAGCCGGGCGGGACGTAAAGTTGGGCCCAGGCCTCGCGGCTGACGGCCACCGCCGCGTGGCGGCCGTAGGTGGGGGACTGCCGGCGGATGTCGAGCACCACGTCGAGGATCGCGCCGCGCACCACGCGGACGAGCTTCGCCTGCTCATACGGCGGCCGCTGGAAGTGCAGGCCGCGGACGGTGCCGACCTCGGCCGACAGCGAGTGGTTGTCCTGCACGAACTCGAGGTGGACGCCCTGCTCGGCGAGGGCGGCCTTGCTGTAGACGGTGCTGAAAAAGCCGCGCGCGTCGCCGAACTTTTTCATCGGCAGCAGCTTGATGCCCTGCGGCCACTGGTCGGGAGGGGTTTCGGTCATGTCGATCCGTTTCGGAAAAAAGGTGCGTCCGCCGGCGTCGCGTGCCGATGGATTGATCATCGGCCGAATCGGCCCGGCCCGCCACGGAAGGCTTTTATGCAAGGCATCCCTCCCCCCACGCTCGCGTCGATCCTCGCCACGCCGGCGGCGGTGCGGGTGGCGTTGCAGGAGCGCCGCCGGGCCGCGCCGGCGTCGGAGGTGGACGACGGCGAGGCGGTCGAGCCGGTCCACGACGCCGACGCCGTCGAGCCCGTCCACGACGACCCCCGGCACACCGGGTCGGACCCGGACCATTTTCAGCCGCCGGACGAGGGGTTGGGGTCGCACCTCGATGTCGTCGGATGAAGATTTCTATGCGAAGCCGCGAGCGGCCGGCGGCTTCAGCCCGCCGCCTCCGCCCTCACCGCCCGGTGGCCGATGTCGCGGCGGTAGTGCATGCCGGCGAACTTGATCCTGCCCATCGCCTCATACGCCAGCCGCTGCGCGTCGGCCACCGTGTCGCCGACCGCCGTGACCCCCAGCACGCGGCCGCCGGCGGTCACGAGGCGGTCGCCCTTCATCGCGGTGCCGGCGTGGAAGACCTGCACGCCCTCGACCTCCTCGGCGGCCTCGATGCCGGTGATGGCGTCGCCGGTGGTGTGCCGGCCGGGGTAGCCCTTGCTCGACGCGACCACGCAAACCGCCGGCCGCGGGTCGAAGCCCATCGCCGCGTCGGACGACGCCAGCCGGCCCTCGGCCACGGCCAGCATCGCCTCCAGCAAATCGCCCCGCCACCGAACCATCAGCGGCTGCGTTTCGGGGTCGCCGAAACGGCAGTTGAACTCCAGCACCTTCGGGCCTCCCTCGGTGAGCATCACGCCGGCGTAGAGGATGCCGCTGTAGTCGATCCCCTCGCGCGCCAGCCCGTCGAGCGTGGGGATCAGCACGTCGCGCTCGATCTGCTCGAGCAGTTTGGGCGTCACGACCGGCGCGGGGCAGTAGGCGCCCATCCCGCCGGTCATCGGGCCGGTGTCGCCGTCGTCGACGGGCTTGTGGTCCTGGCACGGGTCCATGATGAACAAATCGCGGCGGTCGACCAGCGCCAGCACGCTCGCCTCGGGGCCGGTCATCAGCTCCTCGACGATCACCGTCTCGCCCGCCTCGCCGAAGTCGCGGCGGCGCATGGCGCGGTTCAGCGCCTCGATCGCGTCGGCGGTGCGGTAGCAGATCGTCACGCCCTTGCCCGCCGCCAATCCCGCGGCCTTGACCACGCACGGGCCGTCCAGCCGCTCGACATACGCCTCGGCCGGCTCGAAGCGGGTGAAGACCTTCGCCTCCGCCGTCGGCACGGCCTGCTGGCGCATCAGTTCCTTAGCGAACGCCTTGTCCGCCTCCAGCCGCGCCGCCGACTTGCTCGGCCCGAAGACCGCCACGCCGGCCGACCGCAACTCGTCCGCCACCCCCATCGCCAGCGGCGCCTCCGGGCCGATCACCGCCAGGCCGATCTGATTCTCGACGCAGAACTTGCGGACGGCCGGCAGGTCTACCGGGTCGATCTTGACGTTCTCGGCCAGGTTCCGCGTGCCGGGGTTGCCGGGCAGCGCGAAGAGGCGGGAGAGGCGCGGGGACTCGGCCAGCCGCCACGCCAAGGCGTGCTCGCGCCCGCCGGAACCGAGGATCGCTACGTTCATCGCCCGCAAGGATACCCGCCTCACGCCCCGGCCGCCATCGGCCGATAAGTGGCGGGGGAAGGTGTGCCCAAGGGCGCGCCGCCCAACCCGCCGCACAGGAGGAACTTATGGCGAAGATTCTGCTCGCGGACGATGAGCCCTACATCACCTCGATCGTCGCCCTGAAGCTCAACAGGTGCGGTCACGAGTCGGCCGTGGCGGACGACGGCGGCCGGGCGTTCGACCTCGCCGCCGCCGGCGACATCGACGTGGTCGTCACCGACTACCAAATGCCCGTGCTCAGCGGCCACGAACTCTGCGTCAAGCTCAAGGCCGACCCGCGCACCGCCCACATTCCCGTTGTCATGCTCACCGGCCGCGGCCACCGGCTGTCCGACGAGGACCTGGCGCAAACCAACATCCGCCACATGATGGGCAAGCCCTTCAGCGTCAAGGAACTCGTGGCGAAAATCGAATCCTGCCTGCCCGGCGCGAAGAGTGAGGCGGCCTAATTCCCCCCTCTTTTCCACCTACTCCCCACTACCTACCACCTACTCCAAACATGCCCGACAGCCGCCACGCCCCGCTTCCCCTCGACCGCGCCCAAGCCGCGGCGGTGCGGCGGGCGATCGTGGGACGTTGTGCGGCCTTGGGCATCCCCGCCTTCGTCTCGGCCGAAGATCATCACCTCAATTTCGCCGTGGGGATGGACGACGTGATGGCCGGGCTGTTCCTGGGTTCACCCGCGGTCGCGGCGCACGTCGCGGGGGCGTGGTCGGCCGAGGGGGCGGGTGCGGGCGATTTGCGGCAGGCCTTCCCCGGCGCGTGGCTGCTGACGCTCGCCCCCGACGCCGCCGCCCTGCTGCTGGCCGACACGGCGGCGGGGTCGGAGAAGTTCGCCGACCTCTGCCGCGTCGCCCGGCTCGACCCCGCCGCCGTCGCGCACGGGCTGCTGCCGCACCTGCTCTGCGGGCCGGGCGAGGTCGACCGCACCGCCCGCGCCCTGCGCCTGGCCGCCGACGACATCCGCCGCGCCGAGCGGACCGACCGCACCGTCGGCCAACTCACCGAAAAACTCGCGCAGACCTACGAGGAAACCAACCTGCTGTTCCGCCTGCCGCGCTTCCTGAACGACGACGCCGGCCCCGCCGCCGCCGTCCGGCGGATCGTCGACGAGCTCGCCGACGTGCTGCCGTTCGGCTGGCTCGCGGTGCAGTTCCGCCGCGATTTGCAGGACGTGCCCGACCTCGCCGGCCGGCTGTTCGTCGCCGGCGAATTGCCCGTCGACCGCGCCGCGTTCGCCCGTCTCGCCGCGCCGCTGCTGGAGGGCGAGCGGTCCGGCGGCCTTCGCATCTCGGCGGTCGGCGACCGGGGCCGATTGCTCACGCCGGCCGACGGCGGGCTGGCGGCGGCGGCGGGCGGCGAGGTGCTGGCCGAGCCGGTCCTCCACGGCGGCGACGCCGGCGGCGCGGTCGCCGTCCTGCTCGCCGGCGGCAAGGGCGGGGCCGACCCGGACATCAGCAGCGCCGAGGCCCAGTTCGTCGACGCCGCCGCCGGACTGCTCGGCATCTTCCACGAAAACCTCGGCCGCTTCAGCGAGGTCCGCGGTTTGTTCCTCGGCACCCTCAAGGCCCTCACCGCCAGCATCGACGCCAAGGACGCCTACACCCGCGGCCACAGCGAGCGCGTCGCCCTCCTCGCCGCCACCTTCGCCGCCGCCCTCGGCCACGACCCCAAGACCGTCGACCGCTACCGCATCGCCGGCCTGGTCCACGACGTCGGCAAGATCGGCGTCCCCGAGAGCGTCCTCGCCAAGGCCGGCCGCCCGACCGACGCGGAGTTCGACCAGATCAAAAAACACCCCGAAATCGGCACGCGAATCCTCGAGAGCATCGGCAATCTCGCCGACGTGCTGCCCGGCGTGCTGCACCACCACGAGCGCTGGGACGGCCGCGGCTACCCGCACCGCCTCGCCGCCGAGGGCATCCCGCCGATGGCCCGCGTGATGGCGCTGGCCGACACCTTCGACGCGATGAGCAGCACCCGCAGCTACCGCGCCGCCCTGCCGCGCGCCGCGGTGCTGGCGGAGTTGACCAAGTGTGCCGGGGCGCAGTTCGACCCCGATCTGGTCGAGCGGTTCGTGGCATTGGATTTTTCGGAGTACGACCGCCTGCTGCGCGACCACGCCGCGGGCGGCCGTGCGGCGGACGATGCGGAGGCGGCGGCCCCGGAGCGTCAGGCGGCGTGATCCTTCCGTGGCACGGGCGTCCCGCCCGCGTCTGCGCATTGAATTTCAGAAAGTCGAAATCGCAATCGCAATCGCAATCGCAGACGCGGGCGGGACGCCCGTGCCACGAAGTCCCCCGGCTTCCCTTCACCCGCCCGCCGCGTTACAACCGCCCGGCCTCGCATGGCCCGATCCGCGATCAAGTTCAAGCACGTTTACGCCGGGCTTCTGGCCGCGTCGCTCGCCGCCGCGCTGCTGCTGCCGGCGGAGACCGGCGCGCGGCTGCGCGGGATCACCGCCGGGCTGTTCCGCCCGGTCGCCGGCACCGCCCACGCCGGCGCGGGGGCGGTGGCGGGGTTCGGCGGCGAGCGGCCCGACCCGTCGGCGGCGAAAAAGTCGGCCGGCGAATTGCGCGACGAGAACCGCCGGCTGCGGATCGAGGTCGCCAACCTCGCCGGCCGGCTCGACGCGATGGCCGCCCTCGCCCGCGAGCGCGAACGGCTCGGGCCGGTGGCGCAACTCTGCCAACCGTCGCGCGTCGTCGGCACCGCGCCGGGCGTGGGCGACGGCCTTCGGATCGCCGGCCAATTCGCCGCCGGCCTGCCGGTGCTCTACAGCGGCGGCGTGGCGGGCCGGACCGACGCGCCGGGCGCGGTGCGGCTGGTCACCGACGACGGCTTCAAATTCGAGGCCGCCTTCGCCCGCTACGCCCCGGCAACCGACGGCGAGGCCGACGGCGGCGCACAATTTCAGCCCCTGGCGACCCCCCCGCCGGTGGTCCGCGGCGCGGGCGGCGGGAAGATGCTCGTCGACCGCATGTACGCCGAGGACTTGCAAAAGGCCGGCGTCCGCCCCGGCGACTGGGTGGTGCTGAGCGACCCCGACTGGCCCGCGGAACTGCGCAACTACCGCGTCGGCACCGTGGCGAGCCTCGACCCCCTGCCCGCCTCCCCCGGCTTCGTCCGCGTCACCATCGACCCGCCGCAGGATCTGGCCGCGCTGCGGGAGGTGATGGTCTTCGTCGGGGAGTAGGTAGAAGGTAGTAGGTGGTAGGTAGCGGCAGAAAGACCCAGACTTATTAGAATCGCCCTACGCTGCCCCCCTCTCTTCCTCTACCTACCACCTACTACCCACCACCCACTCTCAACGTGAGATGGCTCCCCTTCCTCATCCTCGCCTACGTCGCGGTCGGCCTGCAAGTCGGGCTGGGGGGGTGGCTGTCGGTCGGGTGGCTCGGCGGGGCGCGGCCGGACTTCGTGCTGCTGGTGGCGGCGTTCGCGTGCCTCTCCGGGCCGGCGGAGGGTGCCCTGCTCGGCTGCCTGCTGCTGGGGGTGATGCAGGATCTGGTCGCCCGCGAGCCGTTCGGCACCTACGCCTTCGCCTACGGCCTGGCGGGATTGGTCGTCGTCGGCGGCGGCCGCGAGGTCGGCCGCGACCACCCGCTGACCCACGCGATCCTCACCGTCGCGGCGGGCATAACGCTGGCCGTCGCCGTCGCGGGGGTGAACCGCTTGCGCGGCGCGCCGGGCGCGGGCTTCGGGGCCGCCGCCGCGGCGATTCTCTACACCGCCCTGCTCGCCCCGCCGGTGCTGTGGGCGCTGCGCCGCGCCAAAGGGTTGTTCGTGCGACGTTTATACCAGCAGTGAATGGGGTGAAGCGTTCGATTCCGCCGCTTGCGGCTTCGCAAGGAAATCCGACCCCGACCAGTGCATCATTTTGCGAAGCCGCGAGCGGCGAAGAACCCGGGTCTTCGCCTTCGGCTCAGACGCCGGCTTGTTCCGGCCCATCACAGTCTCACCCCTGTTCCCTCGTCCCTCCTCCCTTCTTCACGCACCACGCACCGACTTCCGCTAGACTCCTCCCATGTTCGGCCGCCGCGTCAAAATCCTCCTCGGGCTGCTCCTGGCCTTCTGCTGCGTGCTGGTCGCGCGGGCGGCGCAGTTGCAGGTGGTGCAGCGCGACGAGTGGGGCAAGATGGCGGCCGAGACGCTCAAGCGGACCGACCTGCTCCGCACCAGCCGCGGCAGCATCCTCGACGTCAAGGGCCGGCCGATCGCGCGCGACGTGCCGGCGAACGACGCCTGCGTCGACTTCCGCGCGATGCAGGATCCGCCCGACCCCAAGTGGGTCTACTGGACCGCCAAGGCCCGGCTGAAGGCGAACCGCCCGGAGTACGCCGATGCGACCTACGAGGCCCGCAGGCAGATGCTGGCCGACGAGCGGGCGGCGGTGCTGGCCGACCTGGAGGGGATGTGGCTCGCCCTTGCCGCCGCGTCCGACAAGTCGCCGGCGGAGGTGCAGGAGGTCCGCCGCCAGACGGTGGCGCGGGTGGAGGCCCGCCGCGAGGCGGTTAATCGCCGGGCGTACAAAAAAGCCGCGGCGGAGTTCGCGGCGCGCGGCCCCGCGCCGTGGTGGCGGCGGTGGCTCGTCGGCGGCGCGGCCAAGCCCCCGGCGTGGGAGGATTTCTCCGCCCAGCCCGTCGCCGAGGAGACCCAGGCCCACGTCGTGCTGCCGGCCATCGACACCCTCGCCTACAACGCCCTCTACAAAAAGCTCGACCGCTACCCCGGCCTCACGCTGCGGCCCAGCACCACCCGCGCCTACCCCTACGGCACCGCCGCCTGCCACCTCCTCGGCCGACTCTCCGGCGCGAGCCCCGACGACCTGAACGGCGACCCGAACGCCGACGACGAACTGCGCAGCTATCAGCCCTTCGACCTCGTCGGCCGGGCCGGCCTGGAGAAGTTGTGGGAGCGCCAACTCCGCGGCGCGCGCGGCAAGGTCGAGCGCGATTTGGTGGATGACCAGGAACTTTCCCGCATCGAGGCGGTCCCCGGCCGCGACGTGCGGACGACCATCGACATCGAGCTCGAGAGGAAGGTGCAGGCCGCCTTCAAGAGCGTCCGCCTGCGGCCGGCGAACAAGGCCACGGTCACGCCGGAGCTGCGGCTGCCGATGCCCGGCGCGGCGGTGGTGATCGACCTGCCGACCGGACAGGTGCGGGCGATGGTGAGCTACCCGGACTTCGACCCCAACCGCTTCGACGCCCTGTTCCCCGCCCTCGCCGCCGACGCCCTCGGCCGGCCGCTGATGAACCGCGCGACGCAGTTCGACCTCGAGCCCGGCTCGACGATGAAGACCATCACCGGCCTGGGCGCGATCACCGACGGGGTGCTGACCTCGACCGACACCATCGAATGCACCGGCTATTTGCAACTCGACGGCCACACCTACAACGGCGTCGACCGCCCGCGCATCGGCCGGTGCTGGACGATGCGGATGTTCGGCATCGGCCACCACGCCGTGCCCTACGCCGACCCGCACCCGACAGGGTTTTTGACCTACTCGCAGGCGCTGGAGCGGAGCTGCAACGTCTTCTTCGAGACCGCCGCCGACCGCCTCGGCCTCGACCGGCTGAGCTACTGGATGCGGCAGTTCGGGCTGGGGCAGAAGACCGGCATCGGTTTGCCGGAGGTGGCCGGCCTGGTGCCCGACGAGGTGACGTTTCCCGCCGGCCAGCGGCAGAGCAGCACGTGGTTCGCCGGCATCGGGCAGGGGCCGATCAACGCCACGCCGATCCAGATGGCGAACGTGGCGGCCACCATCGCGCGCGACGGCTTGTGGGTCCGCCCGACGCTGGCGACCGACCCGGCCGACGCGTCGGTGAATGAAGGGCCGAACCGCGTCGATTTGCAGTTGAACCCGGCCGGGCTGGTCGCGGCGCACCGCGGGATGATGGCCGTCGTCGAGTCACCCGCGGGCACCGGCACGCAGATCCGCCGGCCCGACATGCTGCTGGCGGCCAAGAGCGGCACCCCGCAGGCCGCGGCGCTGTTCGAGACCACCGTCGGCCCGGAGGGCAAACTCGAGCGCCGCCGCATCCGACTCGGCACCGACGAAAATCCCAACCCCGAGGCACCGTGGTACCGCGGCACCATCGGCGAGGACGGCAAGGAGATCCGCAGCCACGCCTGGCTGATCGGCTACGCCCCGGCCGATGACCCGAAGATCGCCTTCGCCGTGTTCGTCGAGTACGGCTACAGCGGCGGCGTGGCGGCCGGCAGCGTGGCCGACGTGCTCCTGCAGGCGTGCGTCGACGAGGGCTACCTCCACCCCACCGGCAAGCCCGGCGGCGGCAGCGAATTGTTGAACAACGGCGGGGCACAATGAGTGGCTTGAATACTGAAGCGACCGCTACGGAAGTGCCCCGCC
The DNA here is from genome assembly GCA_965260985.1 of Tepidisphaeraceae bacterium. GTDB lineage: Bacteria > Planctomycetota > Phycisphaerae > Tepidisphaerales > Tepidisphaeraceae > CBDHCE01. The sequence goes on from CBDHCE010000008.1 coordinate 115,604, forward strand.
CGGTCACGCCCCGCGCGCGGCGGCGGAGTTGGAACGAGCAGCCCGTGCGCGTCTGGGTCGTGATGACGGCGGTCGTGCTGATCGTCGCCGGCTACTTCACGGTGCAGCGCGTCCGCGTGGCGCTCGACGAGCGCGACCTGATCGCGCGCGGCACCTTGGTCAACGCGAAGGTGATCGAACTGGTCGGCAGCCGCGCCGAGACGGCCAGCCGCGAAACTGCTGTGCCGGTGACGCTGCAGTACGTCGGCCCGAAGGGCCAGCCGCAGCAGTGGACCGGCACGCTGCCGGTGGCGGGCGGAACGGTCTCGCGCGGCGACGTGATCCCCATCCGCGTCGACCCCGGCGTGCCCGACCGCTGGACCGCCCGCCGCCGCGAGCGGCCGTGGACGCAGGAGCTGTTCGTCACGCTCCTGCTGCTGCCGCCGCTGTTGATCCTGGCCGCCATCACCTGGTGGCGGCGCCGCGGCGTGCTGCGGACGTGGCGCAGCGGCGTGCCGACCCGCGCCGCGGTGGTGGGCGTGAAGCAGACGGCCCTGGCGCCCGCGTCCAAGCTCGTCCGCTACACGGTGCCGGGCGACAAGCGCGTCCACTCGCTGCTGCGGCCGAACCGCCTCGGGCCGGTCGGCGACGGCGACGAGTTGGAGTTGGTCGCCGACCCGTCCAACGCCGGCCGCGCGGTGATCGCCTCGCTGTACGCCCAACCTTAGATGCCCCGCCTCCGCCGACACTTCCCGCTCGCCGCGACGTGGCCGATCCTGCTGGCGGTCGCGTTCCTGGTGGGCGTGGGCGTGGTGTCAATCTCCGCGGTCGACCCCGGCGGCGGGAAGCGGCAGTTGGTCTTCCTCGCGGTCGGCCTGGCCTGCGCCGCCGCGCTGCAGGCGATGGACTACCGCCGCGTCGGCCGGCTGGCGTGGCCGTTCTTCCTCGGCGGCCTGATTCTGGTGCTCTACACCGTCCTCGGCAGCGTCCTCGGCGGCGTGCCGGGCGTGGCGGCGCGCAACGGGGCCTACAACTGGATCGACTTTGGCCCGGCCAACCTCCAGCCGTCGGAGCTGCTCAAGATCGGCTTCATCCTCGTGCTGGCGCGCTACCTGCGCTACCGAAAGAATTACCGCACCCTCGGCGGCCTGATCCCGCCGTTCCTGCTCGCCGGCATCCCCGTCGCGCTGATCCTCAAGCAGCCCGACCTCGGCACCGCCCTGGTGTTCATCCCCGCGCTGTTCGTGATGCTCTACGTCGCGGGCGCGCGGCTGCGGCACCTGGCGGCCATCGTCGGCCTCGGCCTGCTGGCGTGCCCGCTGCTGTGGCTGAGCGGCACGAACCTGCCGCTGTTCCGACACGGGCCGGAGTTCGTCAAGGGCTACCAGCGCGAGCGCGTCTACGCGATGTTCAACAACGACGAGCAGACGCTGCAGGAGACGGGCTTCCAGCAGCACAACGCGCTGATCGCCTTCGGCAGCGGCGGCTGGTTCGGCAAGGGCCTCGGCGCGGTGCCGGTGGGGGCGAAGGTGCCCGAGAGCCAGAACGACATGGTGTTCGCGGTGGTGGGCGAGCAGTTCGGCTTCGCCGGCGCCGCCGCGGTGGTCTTCGCCTACGCCGTGCTGTTCGCCACGGGCGTGGAGATCGCCAGCAACACCCGCGAGCCCTTCGGCCGGCTGGTCGCGCTGGGCACCGTCGCGCTGCTGGCCGGCCAGACCTTCCTGAACCTCTCGGTGGCGACGAAGTTGATGCCCGTGACCGGCGTGACGCTCCCCTTTGTCAGCGCCGGCGGCAGCAGCCTGATCGCCAGCTTCCTCGCCATCGGCCTGCTGCTGAACGTGGCCCGGAACAAACCGTTCGTGATGGCGAACGACTCGTTCGAGTACGCGGACTAACTCGTGTTGCCGACCGTGGAACGGGCGTCCCGCCCGGATTCCGCCCCCGATCTGCCCCCTTCGAAGGAGAATCCGGGCGGGACGCCCGTTCCACGGTCGGCCGTGCCACGTCGCCGCCACCACGCGCCCGGGTCCGCGTTATGCGGCGCGCCAATCTTTCTAAATGGTTGATCCGACCCGACTGCTCCCGTTCAATCAGCCGATGCCCGACGATGCCGACGACACCCCCTCCGACAACTACGACTTCGGCGAGTACCGCCTCGACCCGATGGACCGCCTGAAGCTGATGGCCGAGCGCAACCGCCGGACGCTGATCCTCGCGGGCGTGGCGGTCGCCGCCGTGCTGATCGCGCTGTTCACCAGTTTTTACCAGGTCGACCCCAACGGCCGGGCGGTGGTCACGCGGTTCGGGCGCTACCACGCCACCACCGATCCGGGCCTGCACTACAAGCTGCCCTTCGGCATCGACGCCGCCGCCTTCGTCGCCACCGAGGAGGTGAAGAAGGAGGAGTTCGGCTACCGCACCCTCCAGCCCGGCCAGCGCACGCAGTACTCGAACCAGAGCTTCGCCGACGAGAGCCTGATGCTCGCCGGCGACCTCACCGTCATCGACGTGCAGTGGGTCGTGCAGTACCAGGTGGTCGACCCGGTGAAGTACCTGTTCAACGTCCGCCAGCCGACCGAGACGATCCGCGACACCGCCGAGGCCGTTATGCGGCGGGTGGTCGGCAACCGCCTCGGCAATGCGGTGCTGACCAGCGAGCGGGCGGGCGTGGAGGAGCAGAGCCGCGTCGACATGCAGCAGATTTTGTCCGCCTACGACGCGGGGATCAAGGTGATCCGCGTCGCGCTGCAGGACGTCACGCCGCCGGAGAAGGTCAAGCCGTCGTTCAACGACGTGAACAAGGCCGAGCAGGAGCGCGACCGGTCGGTGAACGAGGCGCAGCGGGCGCGGAACAAGGTGATCCCCAAGGCCCGCGGCGAGGCCGAGCAGGTCAAGAGCCAGGCCGAGGCCTACGCCGCCCAGCGCGTCAACGAGGCCAGGGGCGAGGCCGCCCGCTTCACCGCGATCCTCAAGGAATACTCCACCTCCGAGGACGTCACGCGCCAGCGCCTCTACCTCGAGATGATCGACAAGGTTTTGCCGAAGGTCGGCAAGGTCTACGTCATGGAACCCGGCACCCCCGCCCCGCTGCCGCTGCTGAACCTCGACCCCACCTCCCCCTCCCCCCTGGCCGGAAAGTAAATCATGCCGACCGCCCGCAAACCGCCCTCCGCCCGCCGCGCCGCCCTCACCGCGCTGCTCGCCGCCGTCGCGTTCGTCGCTGCGATTCTCGCCTACGCCTCGGCCTACACGGTCGCGGAGGGGGAGCAGGCCGTCGTCGTGCAGTTCGGCGACCCGGTCCGCACCGTCACGACCGCCGGCCTCCACTTCAAGCAGCCGTTCACGCAGGACGTGCTCCGCTTCAGCAAGAAACTTCTGGTGTGGGACGGCGCGCCCAACGAGATTCCCACCGCCAGCAACCAGTTCATCTTCGTCGACACCACCGCCCGCTGGCGCATCGTCGACCCGCTGCAGTTCCTCAAGAGCGTGCGCGACGAGACCGGCGCCCAGAGCCGCCTCGACGACATCCTCGACTCCACCGTCCGCGAGAAGGTGAGCGACACCGATTTGCCCGACATCGTGCGCGACGTCGGCTTCCGCGTGACCCGCGAGGATTTGGAGAAGATCGCCGCCGTCGACCCCGACGAGGCGCCCAAGGAGCAGGTGGAGGAGCTGACGAAGGAAGTGACGGTCGGCCGGCAGAAGCTGACGCGCGAGATTCTGGCCGAGGCGCAGGGCAAGACCGCCCAGCTCGGCATCGAGCTCGTCGATTTGCGGATCAAGCGGCTGAATTATCGGCCGGACGTGCAGGAGACGGTGTACGACCGGATGATCTCCGACCAGCAGCGGATCGCCGAGAAGTTCCGCAGCGAGGGCCAGGGCAAGGCGGCGGAGATCAACGGCCAGACCGCGCTGGAGCTGAGCAAGATCCAGTCCGAGGCGTCGCGCGCCGCCGAGGTCATCCGCGGCGCCGCCGACGCGCAGGCGACGAAGATCTACAGCGACGCCTTCGGCGCCGACCCGGAGTTCTACGCCTACTTCCGCACGCTGGAGAGCTACGCCAAAACCGTCGGCCCCGGCACCACCCTGGTGCTCGGCACCGACAGCGCCTACTTCCGCTTCCTCAAGAGCATCGACCGCCCGACGACCCGGCCGTAGCACCGTAGCACGGGCGTCCCGCCCGCGGTTGACCGAACCACGCGGTGGTATCAGTGTTACCCTGTCGCTTTGCGCCCTCGGGTTGCCGCAATGTTTCCCGCAGAGTTAAACTGCGGTCCCGGCCCGAATTCAAGGAGCATATTGCCGCGAACCCCGTCGCCAGTTTCCTGCCGCCCAACACCCGCCAACAGCTATGAACTCCGGTTCATCGACGGTGAGGCAGATATCCAATCGCCTCCTGCTAAGTCCACGGCAAATTCTCCGAAGGGACGCGGCAAGGTCATTGCGTTCGGCTGGTACGGCGGGAAGTTCAGCCACCTCGGCTGGCTCCTGCCGCTGCTGCCGAAGTGCCACCACTACTGCGAGCCCTTCGCCGGCTCGGCCGCCGTGCTGTTGAACCGGGCGCCGGCGCCGGTCGAGACCTACAACGATCTGGACGGCGAGGTCGCCAACTTCTTCCGGGTGCTGCGGGACGATTCCGACGAGCTGATCCGGCGGATCGGGCTGACGCCGTTCTCGCGGGAGGAGTTTTACCACGCCTGCGAGCCGCCGCCGCCGGACGTGACGGACCTCGAACGCGCCCGGCGGTTCTTCGTCCGTGCCCGCCAGGTTCGCACGGGGCTGGCGCAGACGGCATCGCTGGGGCGGTGGGCGAACTGCAAGAACACCTCCCGCGCCGGGATGAGCGGCGTCGTCTCGCGCTGGCTGGGCAGCGTCGAATCGCTCCCCGCCATCGCGGAGCGGCTGCTGCGGGTTCAGATCGAAAATCGCCCCGCCGCCGAGGTGGTGAAGCTGTACGACGATGCACAAACCCTCTTCTACTGCGACCCACCTTATGTGCACGAGAGCCGCGGCGACTCCAAGGCTTATGGTCACGAGATGACCGACGAGGATCACGCCGCCCTCGCCGCAGTGCTCAACGCGATCAAGGGCAAGGCCGCCGTTTCGGGCTATCGCTCCGACCTGTACGACACGCTGTTCAAGGGTTGGAAGCGGATCGACGCGGCCGTGAAGAAGGCGCATTCGGTGAAGACGCCGAGGCAGGAATCCCTGTGGGTGAACTATTGAGCGAGGCGCAACCACCCAGCCTGGAGGACCGCGTTCGGGGAAGGTTGGCCGCCGAGTGGGCGTTCGTAGAGTCGCGCGACGTTGCCGACCCCACGGTGCCGGCGAACGTGATGGAGGGGATTCGCAAGTCGGTCAACTCGAAGACGAAGACGTACCGCTACGTTCTTCCCTCGCAACTTCTGCCGAAACTGGTGGAGCCAAGCCTCGACTGCCGAACCGTTCAAGCCGGGGCGGCGCTGGCGGGATCGTTCGACGCCCGCAGCATTTGCCAGCACGTCATTGTTCCGTTCGACCGGGCGAACAACAATGTGCTCGGCGGTTCGTCCGAGCCCTACGCGAACAATCCGCTGAGGATTCCTGCCATCGTGGCCGACGCGCGGGCGGCCCAGAAGGACAAGTTGGGCTTCGATAATCTCAGGGTTGTGCTCGATTATGCAGAGGACCACGCGGACAAGGTTGAATCCCTTGTGCGGCTGACGCTCGCGGCCGTCCGCAGCCGTTTGGCGGAGGTGTCCGTCGTCTACCCGGTGCCGAACCGGGCGAGCTTGGGGCAGGCATCCGACGCGCTATCAAACTTCCTCGACGAGCGATCCGGCGGGCTGCGGATGCAGGCCGTCGCCGTCGCACTTTTCCGCACGATCGGTGAGCGGTTCGGGCTCTTCCGGGAGGTAAGGAGCAACCACATCAACGCCGCCGATGCCAGCACCGGAAGTGCTGCGGATCTGGAGTGTGTTGGCGCGGCGGGGGAGGTCGTGTTGGCCGTGGAGGTGAAGGACCGGCAGCTCGAGCTCCGCCAAGTGCAGGACAAGCTCCCAGGCGTGCGAGAGAAGGGTGTCCGGGAACTGTTGTTCCTGATTCAAGGCGGAATCGTCGGAGCCGAACTTGAGCCCGTTCAAGAGTTGATCTCTCGCCAATTCGTGACGGGGCAGAACGTCTACGTTGTCGAGTGGTCCAGCTTCACGTCCTCGTGCCTCGTGCTGTTCGGGGAAGAGGGGCGGCGCGACTTCCTGAAGCACGTCGGACGCGAGTTGGATGAGCGCAAGGTGGACATACGCCACAGAAGGCAATGGGCATCGCTGTTGGAACTAATCTAACACGCGGGCGGGACGCCCGTGCCACGTCACCCCAGCCACCGCAGCCCCGCCGTCAGCCAGAGGGGGATCGTCAGCAGGCCGAGGATCGACGTGAACAGCACCACCCGCACGGCCGTCGGGACGTCGCCGCCGTAGTGTTTGGTCAGCACGACGGGGAAGACCGCGCACGGCATGGCGGCCTGGATCGCCACCACCCGGCGGAGGTCGGGCGTCATGCCCAGCGCGGGCGGCAGCAGGCTTGCCAGCGTCAGGAAGAGGATCGGGAGCAAACCGAGGCGCAGCACGGCGGCCAGGACCATCGGGCCGCCGCCGCGGTGGAGTTTGGCGGCGCCGGCGGCGTCGGCCATCGTCGCGCCGGTCAGCAGCAGGCCGGTGGGAATCGCCGTCTGGCCGATCAGCGCGATCGCCTGCGTCAGGAAGGTCGGGATGTACGCGTAGCCGCCGGTCGCGTTGAGCAGCAGCGCCAGCGTGATCGCCCCCAGCGGCGGGTTCAGCACCGGCCGCCACCAGCCCTTGCCGAGCTTGCCGGAGAGGACCAGCAGGCCGACGCTCCAGAGGGCCGCCTCGGTGCCGACGTTGTGGACGAACAGCGTGCCCAGCACCGCGCCGTCCGGCCCGCCCGACGGGCCGCGGAAGAGTGCCGACGCGAGCGGGACCGGGACGTAGCCGTAGTTGAACATGCCGACGCAGAGGGCGAACGTCCGCCGCTGCCGGCCGGTCCGCAGGCCGACCCAGTGCCCCAGCCACCGCGCTGCGGCCCAGGCGAGGGCGAAGCCCATGCCCGCCTCGGCGAAGCCCACCAGCGGCGGCAGCGCGAGCCGGCCGACGCCCCCGAGCAGTTCCCGCCGCCCCAGCAGCACGCCGAAGATCAGGCAGGGCATCAGCACGCGGATCAGGCCGTTGAGCAGCGTCCGGTCGGCCGACTCGGTGAGCAGCCCGACCCGCCGGGCCGCCGCCCCGACGCCGATGACAACGAAGACGGCCGCGACGGCGGTGAAGATCACGCCCCACTCGGCCGGGGCGGTGGCGGCGGAAGCGGCGGCGAGAATCACCACAGCGCCTTCGCCCCGAGTTGCCGCCGCAGCAGCGCGATCTGCCCCGCGTGGACGCCCTCCTGCTGCGCGCACGTCCGCACCGCGCCGAGCTTCGTGTCGAACAGCGGCGTGGGGGGCACGGCCGGCTCGTCGAGCGCGGCGTCGTCGAGCGATACCAACTCCGCCAGCGCGGCGGCGCGGACGCGGTCGAACAGCGCCCGCAGTCCATTCGCCGACGGGTAGAGCGAGGCGTCGGCCACGGCCTCGGTGCCCCGGCCGAACAGGGTCAGCATGGCGGCGGGGAAGACCGCCTCGTCGCCGTCCCGCTTGCCGCGAATTCGCTCCAGCAGCAGCCGGTAGTCGGCCATCGCCAGGTGCCCGACCTGCCAGCCGATGTGGCTCACGCCCGCCGGCGGGATGGTGAACCAGGTGGCCGGGTCGGTCGAGTCGAGAATCATCAGCGTGTAGCGGCGGGCGAGGCGCAACTGCTCGATCGCGCAGCGGAGTCGGGTCGACATCGTAAACCCTTGATGGATGGAGAAGAAGCGTTCCTTAGTAGCCGGGAGCGGAAGCCCCGGTCTTCGTCAGCGGGCGCATCAGCATACAGAAAAACCGGGGCTTCCGCTCCCGGCTACTTTGGGGACGCTACTCAAACTTCTTCAGAAACCGCGCGTCCAGCCACCGCTTCAGTTTCAGCGCCAGCTTCCCGTGATAATGCCACCCGCCCCACGTCGCCAAACCCGTGCCGTCGGCGAGGTTCATGACCAGCAGGTAGCGCGACTGCGGGCGAAAGGGTCGAACCGCGCGGCCCTCGGCCGTCGCCAGGAGGTTGTCGAACAGCACCGGCGCCTCGCGCACCGCGAAGACGCCGTTCTTCGGCAAGGGTCGGCCGGCGAAGGAGATGCAATCGCCGCAGCCGAACACGCGGCCGTCGCCGACGCTGCGCAGCGACTCGTCCACCCGCAGGTAGCCGGTCTCGTCCAGCGGCAGCCCCAGCCGCCGAAGCACCGGCGGCGCGTGTAATCCCGTCGCGTTCACCAGCAGATCGAACGGCACGCGCCCGCCACCGAACACTGCCTCGTTCGGCTCGATCCGCTCGACGCGGGCGTCGAACCGCACGTCCACGTTCCGGCGTCTCAACGAGCATTCGACGGCCCGCGCCGCCGATTCGGACCGGCCCGCCATCAGCCGCCCGCCCGCCGCCAGCAGGGTGACGTGAACCGTCCCCCCGCCCAGCGCGTGCAGGTTCGCAGCGATCTCGCACCCGCTGTACCCCGCGCCGATCACGACGGCCCGAACCGGAACGCCCGCCCGCCGCTCGACCGCCCGCCGCAGGTCGGCCAAGGCGGAAATCGGCTTGATGCCGAACACCGCATTGCCGGCGGTCTCCTGTCCCGGCAACGGGCGCACGACGCTTCCCAGATCGACCGACAGCACGTCATAAGGAACCTCCCGCCCGCCCTCGGTTATGACCAGCCGCGACGGGTCCGCCCGCTGAACCCGGTCATCGAAGTATTCCGCCCCGCCGGCGGCGCAGAGGTCGCCGACGTCCACCCGATCGCGCGACGGAGGGTACTGCCCGCCGAGGACGCCGGTCGCCAGGCCGCTGTACCAGAAGTCGCCGGGCGAGATGACCGCGACGCTGTGGCCGCGCCGCGTCAATTCGCCGGCCCGGCGGATCACGTCCAGGTGGCAGTGCCCCGCGCCCAGCAGCAAAATCCGCATGCTCGACAGTAGCCCACCCGATTCCTAACATCCCCCGTACTGCGGCACGATCTTTGCTGTCCGTCTGCCGCACGACAATCCCTTTCACTGGAGCACGCGAATGAGCCTCTCGGACCTGAAAAAGAACGCCATGATGTCGCACCTGATCGACAGCCTACAGGGCGGTAAGGACATCGGCCACTACGGCCGGCTGACCTTCGCCATGGTCGCCCGGCACTTTCTGGAGGACAAGGAACTCGTCAAATTGCTCGCCCAGGACAAGGACGAGAACGAGGCCGAGGCCGCCGCGCTGGTCGAGCAGGTGAAAGCCGCCGATTACAACCCGCCGGGCCGCGCGAAGATTCAGCAGTGGCAGTCCGAGCAGGAGTTCCCGATCCTGCCGACCGACGACCCCGACGGCGGCAACGTCTACCGCGACCTGGAGATCCCGCAAAAGGTGTACGACGAGATCGAGCACTACCACGAGGAAAAGGCTGCGGCGCAGAAATGACCAATGACCAAACCCGAATGACCAAAGAATGTCCAAGTCTCAAGCCCCAATTTGGACATTGGGAATTGGAACTTCCTTGGTCATTCGGGTTTGGTCATTCGTCATTTCTTCCCGCGAAGCGTTAGGATGAGGCGATGAGGTCGCCGACCGCCCTGCCGTTGCTGCTCGTGGTGTTGCTCGCCGCGGTCCCGTCGTGCCGGTCCGCGCCGCAGGCGCGGCCGCGGGCGACGACGGAGGCGGTGATGTTCGGGCCCACCGGCGTGCGCCTGCACCGCGTCTTCACCCGCGAGAGCGACTGGACCGGCGACGGCAAGGCCGACGGCGTGGAGGCCCTCGTCGAACTCCGCGACTCCTTCGGCGACCCGACCAAGGCGGCCGGCAAGCTGATCTTCGATTTGTACGAGTTCCGCTCGCCCGCCCCCGACCCGCGCGGCCGCGAGATCGCCGGGCCGTTCGTGGCGGACCTCTCGACGCTGGAGGCGCAGAAGACGTACTGGAGCCGCACGAGCCGCACCTACACCTTCCAACTGGAGGCCCCGGTGAAGGCGGAGAAGAGTTATGTTTTGACCGTCAGTCTCCAGCCGCTGCAGGGCGAGCGGCTGTTCGACCAGATCATCCTCGGCAACGGCAAGCGCGGCGGCGAATCCGACGGCCAGTGACCGCGCGAACCGGGTAAACTCACCGCATGGCCCACCCCCTGCTCAACCTCGAGCCCGTGCCGACGCTGCTCAACCGCGCCGAGGAGGAACTCTCCGCGAGCTTCGACTTTTCGCGCCCCATCACCGTCGCCCGCGCCCCCGGCCGGCTCGACGTGATGGGCGGCATCGCGGACTACACCGGCAGCCTCGTCTGCGAGATGCCCATCGACCGCGCCGCCGCCGTGCTGGTGCAGCGGCGGGCGGACCGGGCGGTGCAGGTCTTCAGCTTCAACCTGTACGACGAGCACAAGCCGTTCACGGTGCAGATTTCGCTCGACGCCCTCGCCGCCGCATCGGCCGAATCGTTGCGGTCGGACTTGGCCGCGCCGGGCCGGCTGTGGGCGGGGTATCTGATCGGCTGCCTGTTCGTGCTGCACGAGAAGGGGCTGGTCGATTTGGCCGACCCGACGCAGCGGGGGCTGGAGGTTGCGCTGCACAGCACGGTGCCGCTGGGGGCGGGGCTGAGCTCGTCGGCCGCGATTGAGGTGGCGATGATGATGGCCCTCATCGACCTCTTCGGGCTGCGGGCGGAGGTGCCGGAGATGCGGCTGGCGGCACTGTGCCAGGAGGTGGAGAACCGGGTCGTCGGCGCGCCGTGCGGGATCATGGACCAGGCCGCCAGCGCCGCCGGCCGGGCGGGGTCGCTGATGCGGATGGTCTGCCAGCCGCACGAGTTGCAACCGCCGCTCAATCTGCCGGCGGGCGTGCGGGTGGTGGGCATCAACAGCAACGTGAAGCACAGTGTCGGGGGCGGCGCGTACGGCCGGACGCGCTGCGCGGCGTTCATGGCCCAGGCGATGATTCTGGATAAGATGCGCGAGCTCGGCGAGGCGTCCGGCAAGGCGATGACCGCCGACCCCACCGGCGGCTACCTCGCCAACCTCGACCCGGACGATTACAAGGCCTTCTTCCGCCCCTACCTGCCCGAGAGCATCGCCGGCGGCGAATTTTCGGACCGCTTCGGCCCCACCCGCGACGCCGCCACCACCGTCGACGCCGCGACGAATTACCCCGTACAGGCGGCGGCGGACCACCACGTCCTGGAGGCCCGGCGGGTCAAGCAGTTCGCGGCGTTTCTGGAAAAGGCCGGCACCCTCGACCCGGCGTCGGACGATTACCCGAAGCGCCGCGGCACCCTGCTCGACAAGGCGGGGCACCTGATGTACGCGAGCCACAAGAGCTACGGCGACAAGGCCGGCCTGGGGTCTGCCGAGACGGATTTGCTCGTGAAACTCTCCCGCGCGCAGGAGCCGGCAGGGCTTTACGGCGCGAAAATCACCGGCGGCGGCAGCGGCGGGACGGTGGCGGTCCTGATCGACAACTCCGAAAAGGCCGACGCCGCCATCGACGCCATCGCGGCGGAGTATCAGCGGCAGACCGGCCTGGCCCCCGACGTGATCCGCCGCAGCGGCCCCGGCGCGTTCGAGGTCGGCACGACGGCGGTGGGGTGAGGAATCACCCGTGCCCCGCTGGCGGATCGGCCCGCCCGGCGGTACAACGCCCCCATGGCCTCCTTCGACACCGCCGACGCCGTGGAGCGGCTGACCGCCATGCAGGCATCGGTCCGCGACGTGATCGTCAAGTCGCGGTCGGGCGAGACGGCCGACATGGCGGCGGTCAGCCACGCGACGTCGGCCGACACGATTTACCACATCGACACGCTGGTGGAGCCGGTGATCGAGGCCGCCTGTCGGGCGTGGGCCGAGTCGACGCCGCTGGTGCTGATCGCCGAGGGGCTGGAGGACGAGCACGGGCGGGAGGGGGCGAAGGTCTATCCCGAGGGCTCGCGCGAGGAGGACGCGAAACTCCGCGTCATCATCGACCCCATCGACGGCACGCGCGGCCTGATGTACGACAAGCGGCCCGCCTGGGCGCTCGCCGGCGTCGCGCCGAACAGGGGGGCGGCCACCCGGCTGCGCGACATCGAGGCGGCGGTGATGACCGAACTGCCGACCAGCAAGATGGGCTTCGCCGACGTCCTCTCCGCGACAAAGGGGGGCGGCGTGTCGGGGTGTCGCGTCAATTTGGCGGACGGGACGGCCAAGCCCTTCAGCGGGCGAGCCTCGTCGGCGGAGTCGATCAACCACGGGTTCGCGTCGATCAGCAACTTTTTCCCCGGCACCAAGGTGCTGGCGAGCGAGTTGATGGAGCACCTCGTCCGGCACCTCATCGGCGAGGCGGACGTGACCAAGGCGACCGTTTTCGACGACCAATATATCTGCACCGGCGGCCAATTTTACGAGTTAATCGTCGGCCACGACCGCTTCAATGCTGACCTTCGGCCGCTGTTTTACGCGATGCAGGGGCAGCCGGAGGGGCTCTGTTGCCACCCCTACGATTGCGCCGCGTGGCTGATCGCCGAGGAGGCGGGCGTGGTGTTGACCGACGGACGGGGCGGGCCGCTGGACGGGCCGGTGGACGTCACGACTGGGCTGAGTTGGGCCGGATATGCGAACGAGTCGTTGCGGCGGCAGATCGAGCCGTTGTTGGTCGGGTTTCTGAAGGAACACGGAATGACCGAGTAGGAGGAACCCTCGGTTCTTCGCGTGGAAGAACCGGGGCTTCCGCCTCCGGCTATTAAGGTTTAGATCAGGAACTTTTTGATAAGTTTGTTGTAGACGCCGAGGATGAGGAAGGTCGGGGCCCACTGACCGATGAACAGGGCGTCGCGGTCGCGGCCCATGAACTTCAGGGTCAGGCTGGCCGCGATAGACGCGCCGCTGAGCCACAGGAACGTGTCCGACGGCAACTTCTGCATCGCGTCTTCGGTGTACTGGCCGGCGGCCGTCGTATCTCTCTCGAGTGCTCCACGCATGGCGGGTCTCCTTCTGTAGAATCCTTCTCTTCCCACGGCCGGGCGGCCACGGACTTCCCCACAGACAGCAAAGGCGATGCCGAACCCTCCCGCTTTCACACCGAATGAAACCGACGCGGTCGTGCTGGAGGGCGTGAGCAAATCCTTCGGCCGCCACGTCGCGGTCGACGGCATCTCCCTCAACGTGCCCGCCGGGTGCGTCTACGGCTTCATCGGCCCCAACGGCAGCGGCAAGACGACCACCCTCCGCATGATCATGCGCATCTACCTGCCCGACGCCGGCACCGTCCGCGTGCTGGGCGACGCCGAGCACGCCGCGGCGCGCGACGACGTGGCCTACCTGCCGGAGGAGCGCGGCCTGTACAAGCAGATGAAGGTCGCCGACGCCGTCCGCTTCTACGCCGAGCTCAAGGGCCACCGCGCGACGCGCGGCGAGATCGACGGCTGGCTCGACCGCCTCGGCCTGAGCGGCTGGGGCGACCGCCGGGTCGATGCCCTCTCCAAAGGCATGAGCCAGAAGGTGCAGTTCCTCGCCACCGTCATCGGCCGGCCGAAGTTGGTGATCCTCGACGAGCCCTTCAGCGGCCTCGACCCGGTGCACGCCGTCGTGCTCCGCGAGATGGTGCTGGACCTCAAAAAGCAGGGCACCACCGTCCTGTTCAGCACCCACGACATGGGCACGGCCGAGCAGATGTGCGACGCGATCCTGATGATCTACAAGGGGAAAAAGGTGCTCGACGGCCCGCTGGCGTCGATCCGCTCCGACTACGCCGAGGACGTGCTGCGCGTCCGCCTGAGCGGCGCGGGCGAAGCCGATCTGTCCGCGCTGCCGGGGGTGAGCGGCGTCACGAACTTCGGGAACCAGCAGGAGCTCCGCACGGCCCCCGGCGCCGACCCGCAGGCGGTGCTGGCGGGGCTGATGCGGCTGGGCCGGGTGGAGGCGTTCGAGGTGTCGCGGCCGAGTTTGCAGGACATTTTCGTGCGGATCGCCTCGCCGCAACCAGAGGATTTAGCCCCGGAAGGGGTGGCCGATGCGTAAGACCTGGACGATCGCCACGCGCGAGTATCTGGCGGCGGTGCGGACGAAACTGTTCATCCTCAGCGTCGTCGCGCTGCCGCTGCTGATGGCCGGCGGGCTGCTGGTGGGGAACCTCACCCGGCGCGTCGGCGACTCGGCGGCGAAGCGCGTGGCGGTGATCGACCGCACGCCGGGGCAGGCGCTGTTCACGGCCCTCAAGCGGGCGGCGGACGAGCGGAACGCACAGGACAAGGCCGACGCCGGCGGCCCGACGCGCGCGGCGTTCGACCTCGACAAAATCGACCCCGCCCCGCTGACCGACCCCGCCGCCGTCGACCGCCAGCGCTACGCCCTCGCAGAAAAGGTTCGCAAGGACGAATTGTTCGCCATCGTCGAGATCGGCCCCGACGTGGTGAAGCCCGACCCCGCGGTGATGAGCGGCCCCCTCGCCGGCGTGGCGGACTTGCCCGACGCCCTGACCGTCCGCTACTCCACCAACCGCCCGACCTACCTCGAGTTCCGCCAGTGGCTGCAGGCGGCGCTGACGAAAACGGTGATCCTCCGCCGCGCGCTGTCCGAGGGCGTGCCGCTGGAAAAGGTCGCGTCGCTGGTGATCCCGCCGATCGTGGTCGACCGCGGATTGGCCGACAAGTCCGCCGGCGGTAAGATCGGCTACGAATCGGCGGCGGGGCAACTGGCGAACGTCGCGGTGCCGGTCGCGCTGCTGGGGCTGATGTTCACCGTCGTGGCGTTCGGCGTCAGCCCGATGGCGACCAACGTGATCGAGGAGAAGCAGCTCCGCATCGCCGAGGTCCTGCTGGGCAGCGTCAGCCCGTTCCAGTTGATGATGGGCAAGCTGCTCGGCGGCGTGGGCGTGGCGCTGACGCTGGCGGCGATCTACGTCGCGGGCGCGTACGCCAGCGCGGCGTACTACGGGTTCGCCGGCTACGTCCGGCCGGGGCTGCTGGCGTGGTTCGCGGCGTTCACGGTCGGGGCGACGATGCTGTACGGCGCCCTCTTCGCCGCCGCCGGCGCGGCCGTCACGAATGTCAAGGAGGCCCAGACGCTGATCGCCCCGGTGATGATCCTGCAGGTCTCGCCGCTGCTGATCGTGCGGCAGGTGCTGGAGGACCCCAACGGCTGGCTGCCGACGGCGGCGAGCTTTTTCCCCCCCGCCACGCCGATGCTCGCCGTGCTGCGGATGGGCATCTCGCCGGGCATCCCCGCGTGGCAGGCGGTCGCGCTGCTCGCCCTGACGGCCGTCTCGACGGTGGCGGTGGTGTGGGTCTCGGGCCGCATCTTCCGGGTCGGCATTCTGACCCAGGGAAAGGCGGCGAAGCCGGGGGAACTGGTGCGGTGGATCTTCTCGTCGCAGTAGAACCCCGCCGCTTGCGGCTTCGCAAAGAAACCTCTCTGCAACATCACAATCCCGGCGAATCTTATTCTTTGCGAAGCCGCGAGCGGCGGGTGGTGGGCGGGTCGACCCGCACGCCCAGCACGTTCGCCACCGGGCGCTCGCGGCTGAGGCCGAAGGGGAGCTTCGCGCCGTCGCTGGGCGTGTTGACGACGTGCGGGCCGTCGGCGTCGGACACGACCATCGTGCTGCTGCCGCCGCCGTCGAGGTTCAGGGCGTCGGTGCAGCCGAGTTGCTTCATCAGGTCCGCGAGGGTGCCGAGAGTCGCGCCGACGCTGTGGCCGGGCCGGCGGCCGTCGAGGACGAGCAGGACGAGGGTTTTCCCGCCGTCCGCCACGCCGGCGGCGGTGCGCGGGTCAAGGCTTGCGTCGCGGCCGTTGACGGTGATCCGCCCGTTGCTGAGGATCTGCGACGACCCGCCGACCGCCTCCGCCGCGCCCGGCGGCAGGTCGCGGAAGGTGCCGATCGTCGCGCGGTTCCGCCCGTCGATCACCAGCGTCGCGCCCCACGGCTTGCCGACGGTTTCGCCGCCGTGCCGCTGCCAGCCGATCACGTCGGCGGGGTTGCCGTTGAAGTAGCCGCTCGACTCGCCGGCGATCTCCACCGCGTCCTTCGCGCGGAAGAAGTTCGCGTTCACCGCCGCCGCCAAATGCTCGCGGCCGGCGACGCGGCGGACGGGGAAGAGCTGCGTCTGCCACGGCCCCGCCCCGTCCGGGTCGGGCCCCGCCGGCAGCGCGACGACGTGGACGGCGGGATTCGTCAGGTCGATTTTCAGGGCGAAGGCGCGCAGGGGCGGGTCGTCGCGCGTCAGCGTCTGGTACGTCAACCCCTCGGCCGGCCGCGTGGTCGGGCCGAACTTCACCGGGGCGGCGGCGCAGAGGGTCAGCATTAGCAGAAGCGGGAGGCGCATCATGCCGCCATTGGACTCTTTAATAGCCGGAGGCGGAAGCCCCGGTTTTTGAGAACCAGTGGGCGCGACGCAGACCGGGGCTTCCGCCTCCGGCTATCAAGGAGGCCCCCTTGCACCCCGCCGCCGCCGTGCGAAGATGCCGTCGTGCCGCCCCAACCCGCCGACGCCCCGCTGCCGGACGAACTGCCGGACGAACGGGCGGTCGCCTCGGGCATCACCGCCGCGCTCGCCGCCCACAAGAAATGGGTGATCCTCGCCATCGCCCTGCTCTACCTCGCGGCCTTCAACGGCCAGTGGCGCGTCGGCCTCGACAGCGCGATCTACCGCGGCGTCGGCGACTCCCTCGCCGCCGGCCACGGCTACACCTTCGGCGGCGTGCGGCAGGATCAAGTCTACCCGGGCCTGCCCCTGCTGCTGGCGGGCCTCAAAACCCTCTTCGGCCCCTCGGTCGTGCCGGCCCTGATCGCGATGATGGCGATCTCCGCCCTCACCCTCTTCGCAATCTACCGCCTGCTCCGCCTCCACTTCCCCGACTGGATGGCGATGACCGTGGTCGTCGGCGTCGCCCTCAACGGCCAGTTCCTCCAGCAGTCGCAGGAGGTGATGACCGACACGCCCTTCCTGCTCGGCGTCGTGCTCACCCTCTGGGGCATCGGCCGACTCGCCGCCGGCGCCCCGAAAGTGTGGAAGTCCGCCGCCCTCCTCGCCGGCGGCCTCGCCCTCGCGGCGGCGATGCGGCCGACGGTCTGGGTGCTCGCCGGGGGGATGGGCCTCGTCAGCGTCGGGTGGATCCTCGCCGGCTCGCGCCGCGCGAAGGTCGCCGGCGCGGTCGCCCTCGGCACCCTGCTGCTCGTCGCCGTGATCGGCACCGCCCTCGACCCCCGCACGGCCGGCTTCAGCCCCCTCGGCGGGGGGTACGAGCGGACCGCCCTGGGCAACTTGGCCTCGGTCTCCACCGTCGCGGCGCGGGAGGCGCGGTCCGCCTTCGGGCAGAACCTCACCAGCCTCTTTTTCGGCGAGCCGATGACCAGCGTCGCCTACGCCTTCTCCGCCCTGCTGCTGGTCGGCGCGGTCCTCCTGCTCCGCCGCCGGCCGCTGTGGGGGGCCTTCACGCTGCTGACGGTGCTGACGACGCTGCTGTTTTCCAGCGTGCCGCGCTACTACCTGATGGCCCTGCCGCTGCTGTGGACCGGCTGGCTGCTGCTGCTGTGCGCGGTGGCGCGGCGCGTGCCGGCCGGGGCGTCGGGCGGGGTGCTCGACGTCGGCATCCTGCTGGTGTTGCTGCTGAACACGGGGCGCGTCTACCAGTTCCTGGCCGAGCAGCACGCGCGCGATTTTTTGGCAACCTACAAGAAGGGCTCGTGCCTGCGCCTGATCGCCGCGGCCGACCTGATCCGCGCCACCGTGCCGCCGGGCGGGCACGTCCTCGGCCCCTACGGCAGCATCCTGACCTACTACAGCGGCCGGCCGGTCTTCGGCGACCCGGTGCTGCTGCGCCGCGGGCCGATCGCGGACTACCCGAAAATCGTCGCCGACTTCCGCCCCGTCGCCGCGGTCTTCCCCGCCGGGTGGTACGACGCGAAGGACCCGGTGCTGCGCGCGATGATGCGCCGGAACGTGATCGTGCAGCAGGAGGTGATCGCCACCAACGGCACCGCCTACCTCGCCACGATCCACCTCACCCCCCCGCCGGGCGACTGGCGGAAACTGCCTGACCACCGCCCCCGCCGCGACGAGGAGAAGCTGCCGCGCGAGCTCGACGAGTGAAACGGCTTTTATTGTGGCACGGGCGTCCCGCCCGGATTCGGTGGCACGGGCGTCCCGCCCGGATTCGGTGGCACGGGCGTCCCGCCCGGATTCCGCTCCGAAGGCATCACGCCCCTGTCTCGCCCGACGTGGACAAGAACAGTGAGCACGAGCAGGCCCCCCCTCGGGATGGAATCCGGGCGGGACGCCCGTGCCACGGGGGCCGCCGTACCTCGCGTGAATTGTGCGAAGAAGCACGCGAGTAGGAGGAGGAAACGCGCGAGTAAGAGAAGAAAGCGCGCGAGTAAGCGGAGGAAATGCGCGAGTAAGAGAAGGAAACGCGCGAGCAAAGGAAGAAAGCGCGCGAGTAAGAGAAGGAAACGCGCGAGCAAAGGAAGAAAGCGCGCGAGTAAGAGAAGGAAACGCGCGAGTAAGAGAAGGAAACGCGCGCTTTGCGCCAGGATTCGCGCGCTCTGCGCCGGCAGGCGGCGGGGGAAAGAACGCCTGATTTCATGCGCGTGGCCCGACCGGTGGGGGTCGCCCCCCCCCCCGCCACCACCGGCGGGGTCGGGGTCAAATCAAACTCATCCGCGGACCGTCGCGCCGAGCGACTCGCCCGCCGCCGATACGGCGCGGGCGACGGCGGCGTCGACCTCCGCGCCGGTCAGCGTGCGGTCGGGGGCGCGGAAGGCGAGGGCGAGCGTCACGCTCTTGGTGCCCGCCGCCAGCGGTTTGCCGCGGTAGGTGGTGACGTACTCGACGGCCTCCAACTGCTCGAGGCCCAGCGAGCCGATGAGGGTGGAGAGGTCGGCGAACCGCGTGCCGTCGGGCACCACGAACGACACGTCCCGCCGCGCCGGCGGGAAAATCGCCAGCGGCACCAGTTGCGGCACCGGGCGGGCGCCGGCGATCAGCGCGGCGTGGTCGAGCTCGGCCGCGGGCGGGCGGTCGCGCAAGTCGAGCTTGTCCGACACGGCGCGGTCGACCATTCCGAGGTGCCCGACGGGTTGGCCGCCCCAGAGGATTCGGCCGCAGGCGTTGGGGGCGAAGCCGGGGTGGCCGGCGGGTTCGACGGCGACGGGGCGGGCGGCGTCGAGGCGCGCCAGCACGGCCTCGATCGCGCCGCGGAGGTCGCGCAGATCGTCGCCCCCGACGAGGGCGAGGCGGACGTGCTCCTGCGGCGCGCCGTCGGCGTCGATCCAGAAGGCGCTGCCGGTCTCGAACAGCCGGGCCCCCTCGACGCCGACGGCCTCGTTGCGGCGGAGCGATTCGAGCAGCCCCGGCAGCACGCTCGGTCGCAGCCCCGCGTCCGCCCGGCGGACGGCGGAGGTGACCTTCTGCAACCCCGCCGCGCCCGGCGGCAGGAAGTCGGCGGCGACCTTGTCGGCGACGAACGAGAACGTGATCGCCTCGAACCACCCCGCCGCCGCGAGCGTCCGGCGGACCAGATTCGCCGCCTCCCGCTGCGGGTTCGGCGGGACGACGGTGATGTTGATCGTGTCGCGCGTCGGAATCTTGTCGTACCCCACCACCCGCGCCGCCTCCTCGATCAGGTCGACTTCCTGCGTGATGTCGAGTCGATGACTCGGAACGGTGGCGTGGAGGTCCTCCCCCGATATCTTCACCCCAAAGCCCAGCCCCTTCAGGGCTGTGGCAACTTCGTCGCGCGGCAGTTCCACCCCCAGCAGTCGATCCAACTTCTCGAACCGAAGCGAGACGACCTTCGACTCCCCTGTTCCAGACCCCGCCTCCGCGACCCCCTCCTCAATTTCCCCGCCCGCCACCTCCGCGATCAACTCCGCCGCCCGCCGCCCGGCGCGCATCGGCAGCGTCACGTCCAACCCGCGCTCGAAGCGGTAGGAGCTGTCGCTCTGCATCGATAGCGTGCGGGCGGTCTTGCGGACGCTCAGCGGGTCGAACCGGGCCGCCTCCAGCAGCACGTCGGCGGTGGCGTCGGTGACTTCCGAGTGCAGCCCGCCCATCACCCCGGCGAGCGCGACGGGCTTGTCGGCATCCGCGATCACCAGCATGTCCGGCGTCAGCTTCCGCTCGTGGCCGTCGATGCTGACGAGGGTTTCGCCCGGCTTGGCGAGCCGGACGACGATGCGGCTTCCACCGATTTTCGACAAGTCAAAGGCGTGCAGCGGCTGGCCCATGTCGAGCATGACGTAGTTCGTCACGTCCACGACGTTGTTGACGGGCCGGACGCCGACCGCCTCCAGCCGGCGGCGGAGCCAGTCGGGGCCGGGGCCGATCTTCACGCCGCGGAGGATTCGGGCGGTGTACTGCGGGCAGAGGGCGGGGGCTTTGATGGTGAGGAAGTTGGGGGTTGGAAGTTGGGGGTTGGTAGAGGGGGCGGGGGGGAGGGTAAGGTTCAGGTTCATCAGGGCCGCGAGTTCGCGGGCGATCCCCCGGTGGCTGAGCAGGTCGGGGCGGTTGCTGGTCACTTCGACGTCGAGCACCGTGTCATCGCCGACGGTGTGGACGTGCTCGACGGGGAAGCCGCCCATCGTCAGCGCGTCGGCGAGGGCGGCGGCGGGCGGGAGGGCGGGCAGGTAGTCGGAGAGCCAATCGAGACTGATGTTCATGGGAGCCGAAACTGTAGGGCGGGCGGCGGGCGATGCAACCTGCTACACTGCCGGCCGATGCGAATGATTGCTTTACTGCTGGCCGTGATGGTCGCCGCGCCCGCCGGCGCGGCGGCGTCGGGGGTGTCGGGGGTGTCGGACGAGTTCATCGCCGGCTACGCCACGCGCCTCGTCGAGGAGGCCGGCGGCAACGCACCGGCGGAGCTGCGGGTGAAGGGCGGGGCCGTCACCGTCGTCACCCACGGGCTGGGGGAGATCGAGCGGCAGCAGTTGGTCAAGGCGCTGTCCGCCGCGCCGGGGGTTAAATCAGTTGAGGTGACGGAGAAAGATGTCCCTGCGAAGCCGCAAGCGGCAACGCCGCCGCCGCTTGCGGCTTCGCAAAGAGACACCGAAGGGGGCACCGCCTCCACCGGGGGCGGCGTCTACTCCACCGCCACCACCGATGCCGGCACCGTCGTCACGCCCACCGCCGACCGGCCCGGCTTCGTTCTCGACCGCGCCAAGCTGTTCGACCCGCTGCTGGCCGACCCGCGCTGGCCGCACTTCTACGCGACCTACCAGCACTACGCCGACCCCGGCGGCGACTCGAACGCGCGCGACGCCGGGTCGGTCGGCTTCGGCGACACCATCGCCTTCTACCGCGACGCCTTGTCCGACGGCCAGCGCTACGAGGTCGGCGTGCAGGCGGGCGTCTTCGCGCTGTTCGACCTCGGCGCCCCCAGCAACGACCTGGTGAACGCCGACTACTTCGTCGGCCCCTACGCCGCCTACCGCAACGGCAACTTCTCCGCCCTCGGCCGGGTCTACCACATCTCCAGCCACCTCGGCGACGAGTTCCTGCTCCGCAACCGCGTCGACCGCGTGAACCTCAGCTTCGAGACCGTCGACGCCATCGCCAGCTACGAGCTGCCCGCCGGCTTCCGCGGGTACGGCGGGGCCAGCTACATCTTCCACCGCGAGCCGAGCAGCCTGCGGCCGTTCGGCGTCGAGTACGGCGTCGAATATCGCAGCCCCTACACCTTCTTCAACGGGCTTATCCGCCCCGTCGCGGCGGCGGATTTTCAGCACCGCGAGGAGAGCGATTATTCGCTCGACCTCTCCCTGCGGGCCGGCATTCAGTTCGAGGATCCTGCCCGCTTCAGCCAGCGGGCGCAACTGTTGCTCGAGTACTACCAGGGCCGCTCGCCCAACGGGCAGTTCTACGACGACCGCATCGAGACCTTCGGCGTCGGCCTGCACCTCTACTTCTGACCTACTGTCGGCCATGAAAGTGGCACTCACCGGCGGCAGCGGATTCATTGGCAGTTACATCGCGCGAACCCTCCACGCGGCGGGGCATGAGGTTCGCGCGCTGGTCCGTGAAACGTCGCGGCGCGACCAGATCGAGCCGTTCGTGGCCGAGTTCGTCGTTGGCGATCAGGCGGACGAGGCGACGCAGCAGAAGTTGGTCGACGGCGTCGGGGCGGTGATCCACGATGCGGTCGATTGGGACGCGGTGCGCGATGGCGACCCGATCGCCAACGCGCGGCGCAACATCCTCGGCTCGCTGTCGCTGCTGGAGCACTCGCGGCGGGCGGGGGCGGGGCAGTTTTTGTTCATCTCCTCCTGCGCCGTTCACCACGACATTTTGCAGGACCGCAAGCTCGATGAGAAGCACCCCACCCGGCCGAACGGCATTTACGGGGCGTACAAGGCGGCGGTGGAGCCGAGTCTGGCGGCGTACCACTTCCACTACGGCTTCAACGCCAGCAGTTGGCGGCCGGCGGCGGTGTACGGCATCGACCCGAAGCTCACGAAGTCGCAGTGGTTCGGCACTATTGACAAGGTGCGGCGCGGCGAGCCGGTCGACAGCGGCGGTGGCGGGAAGGTCACGCACGTGCAGGATATCGCCGACGCCGTGACCCTCGCCCTCGGCGATGCGTCGGTGTCGGGCGAGATTTTCGATCTGGTCGAGGGGTACGTGTACGTTCAGGAAGTGGCGGAGATGGCGAAGGAAATCAGCGGGTCCAGCAGCGAGATCGCCGACCGCAAGGGGTCCGGCCCGAAGAACCAGTTTGAGACGGCCAAGGCGGTTACGTTTTTCGACCGCCACGGCCATTCCACCGGGCTGCGGCGGGGGAAGGCGGGGGTGCGGCAATACGTCGCCGACCTGCTTGACGCGATGGCGGCTGTTGGCAAATAGCGGCCGGCTTCGGACAATTTGTCCGTGCTAACACTCTCCAAACTTTTTGGCGCGACGCCGGCTTGACGCGGGGCGGGTGGTGTCTTACCGTTGCCGCGCTTTCAGCGTGCCGCCGGATCGCCCGATGGGAAGTAGTGGGCGAGCGTGAGGCGGCGGAATCGGGCATTCTCATCCGGCACCGGCCGGGGCGAGGTGGAGTGAGACGTGGCGAAGAAGACCCCTGCCAAACCCTCAAAGTCCGCCGCGAAAAAGCCGGCCGCGAAAAAGTCGGCCGCGAAGCCGCCGGCGGCGAAGAAGCCGCTCGCCAAGTCGGCCGCGTCCGAGCCGAAGTCGGCGGGCAAGGCGGTCGTCAAAAAGCCGGCGTCGAAAAAGCCAGTGGCGGTTAAGCCCGAACCCGTAAAGCCGAAGGCGGTCAAGCCGAAGGCGGTCAAGCCGAAACCCAAGCCCAAGCCGGCCGTTCCGAAGGCGGAGGCCGAGCCGGTTGAGGCCGTCGAAGCGCCCGAGCCCGACGGCGAGGGGCAGGCGGTGCCGCGGCCCGAGCCGGTCACGTCCGACGCCAAGCCGAAGAAGAACCGCGCCGGCCTCGGCGTCCGCGAGCTCGAGCACTTCCGCCACCTGCTCCTGCAAAAGCGGGCCGAACTCGTCGGCGACATGAGCAGCATGGAGCGCGAGGCCCTGCAGCACGCCGACACCAACCTCTCCTCCCTGCCCGTCCACATGGCCGATCAGGGGACCGACGCCTACGAGCAGGAGTTCACCCTCGGCTTGGTCGAGAAGGACCGGCTGCTGCTGCGGGAGATCAACGCCGCCCTGGTGAAGATTCAGGACGGCAGCTACGGCATCTGCGAGGGCACCGGCGAGCCGATCGGCCAGCCCCGCCTGGAGGCCCAGCCGTGGGCGAAATACTCCATCGAGCACGCCCGCAAGCTGGAGCGGCCGTCGTACATCCGCTAGGTGGCCGCGCGGCGGCGTATGATGGCCTCACGCCCATGCCCGACCTTTACGATCAATCCCCATCGACCGGCTGGCGCGGCGCGCTGTCGCCGGTGTCGCTCGCCTGCTTTCTCCTCACCGCCGCGGTGGGGCTGACGCTGGATCTGTGGACGAAGTATGAGGCATTCGCGCACCTGACGGCCACGCGGTTTGAGCCGGCCTCGGTATACCGGCTCATTCCGGGCTACCTGCACTTCGAGGTGACGGAAAACCGCGGCGCGGTCTTCGGCATCGGTCAGGGCCAGCGGCTGCTGTTCGTCGCCGTCTCGGCCGTCGCGGTCGGCTTCCTCGGCTTCCTCTACGTCCGCAGCGGCCGGCGGCACGGCTACCAGATTTTGCTCGGGATGCTGCTCGCGGGCGTGCTGGGCAACCTGTACGACCGCGCGACGCTCGGCTACGTCCGCGACATGATCCACGCCCTGCCTGCGTGGGGCATCTTCCCGTGGATCTTCAACGTCGCCGACTCGCTGCTGTGCGTGGGCGTGTTTTTCCTGCTGCTCTACAGCTTCTTCGAGCCGGACAAGGCGGCGCGGCGGGATGTCGAGCCGCGTCCAGAAGCGGCGAAGACGGCCTGAATGCGCGATGCCGACCCGATGATCCGCGCCATCCGCCTCGCCATGAACGGGCGCGGCCGGGTCGAGCCGAACCCGATGGTCGGCTGCGTGCTGGAGCGCGGCGGCGAGGTCATCGGCGAGGGGTTTCACGAACGATTCGGCGGCCCGCACGCCGAGCCGAACGCGCTGGCGGACTGCCGGCGTCGCGGGCACGATCCGGCCGGCTGCACGGCCCACGTCACGCTCGAGCCGTGCTGCCACGAGAACAAAAAGACCCCACCGTGCGCGCCGGCCCTGATCGCGGCGGGGGTGCGGCGCGTGGTCATCAGCTGCCTCGACCCGAACCCCGCCGTGAACGGCCGGGGCGTCGAAATGCTCCGGGCGGCGGGCGTGGTCGTGGAGCGGTCGGCGGTGGGGGCCGACGCGGAGCAGTTGATCGCCCCGTTCCTCGCCGGCACGGTCCACCGCCGGCCGTATGTGACGTTGAAGTGGGCGGAGTCGGCCGACGGTTTCGTGGCCGGCGCCGGCGGGCGGCCGGTGCGGATCAGCAACGAGAAATCGACGCGGGCGGTTCACGCGCTGCGGGCGCGGTGCGGCGCGATCGCGGTCGGGACGAACACGGTCCTGAAGGACGACCCGTTGCTGACGGCGCGGGGCGTCGAACCGGCCCGGCCGCTGCTGCGGGTGGTGCTGAGCAACACGCTGAACGTTCCCGTCGGGTCGCGGCTGGCGGGGTCGGCGCGGGAGCATTCGACGGTGGTTTATTGTTCCGAAAGTGCCTTGGTCGAGCACGCGGATCGGGCCGCACGCCTGAAGGCGGTGGGCGTGGGGGTGGTGGGGCTGGCGGATTTGGAGCCCGCGCCGGAGCGGGGGACGCACCCGTTCTCGTTTGCGGGTGTGCTGGGGGACTTGCACGGGCGCGGGGTGGTTCACCTGCTGGTCGAGCCGGGGCCGACGCTGGCGGCGTCGCTGATGGGGCGCGGGCAGGCGGACCGGGTGTGGGTGATCCGCTCGCCGCGCCGGATCGACGAGCCGGGCGCGCCGCACGCCGCGACGGTGGCGTATTCGGCGGTCGGCTCGATCGATTTAGACGGCGACGTGCTGACGGAGTACCTGAACCCGTCGAGCGCCGTCTACTTCTCGCCCGCGCCGTCGGCCGACCTCGTGCTGACGGGCGAGGCCGATCAGCCCTGACCGGCGGCTCAGTTGAGTTCGCCGATCTCGCCCGGCGTCAGGGCGCGGTTGAAGACGTACACGCCGTCGAGCAGGCCGCGGTAGAGGGTGCCGGGGGTGTTATTCGGCCCGGCGGAGGCGAGGTAGAGGCTGTCGGTGCCGGTGCGGATCGCGCCGCCGGCCTTCTGGCTGGCGAGGAGTTTCGAGTCGGCGTAGAGGCGCATCGTGGAGCCGTCGTAGGTCGCGGTGACGTGGTGCCACGCCCCGGTGCCGGGGGCGGCGGCGGTGAGGGTGCCGACGCCGCCGAGTTGGAACGACAGCCGGCCGTTGGCGGCCGACAGGGCGTACTGCACGTTCGAGCCCACGCCCTTCTGCAGGATGCTGCCGCCCTGGAAGGTCTCGGCGTTGACGTAGGCGGCGAGGGTGATCGCGCCGGTCGGGTTGAGGCTCTGGTTGTCGAGCGCGACGCCGTACTGGTTCACGCCGTTGAACTGGAGGCCACTGCCGGCATTGCTGCGGACGTGGGCGGGGCCGCCGACGAGGGTGATCCGGTTGCCGTTGGGCGAGTAGTCCGCCGCCGTGCTGCCGGTCTTCTCGGCGAAGGGGAAGCGGGCGGCGTTGCCGTAGATTTCGCTCACGTCACGGGCGGTGATGGCGTAATTGTAGACGCGGGCGTCGTCGATTTTCCCCTTGAACGCCTGGCCGGTGAGGCCCGAGGCGGCGGTGGCGCCGATGAACAGCGGGTCGCCGCTGGCGTCGAGGGCGCCGGTGGCGGCCATGGACGCGCGGAGCTCGCCGTCGACGTAGAGTTTCATTGCCGCGCCGTCGTAGGTGCCCGCGACGTGGTGCCAGACGCCGGTGGTGGGCAGCTTGTAGGTGAGGGTTCCCTGGCCGGAGAGGTTGAACTTCAGGACGCCTTGGTCGGCGGCGAGGTAGTAGGAGCCCTCGCGGTTGCCCTTGGCGATGATGCCGCGGGTGCCGGTCCAGGTGTCGGCGTTGACGAACGTGGCGAGGGTGAGGGCCGAGTCGGGCTCGAGGCTGGGGGTGCTCTCGATGCGGGCCCACTGGGTGGTGCCGTTGAGGGCGAGGGAGTGGCCGGGCGAGGGGGAGTCGTTGGAACTGTCGGCCCCGCCGACGCGGAGGCCGTTGTTCCCGAGGCCGCTGTAGTCGCGCGAGAGCGTGCCGCCGACCTCGCCGAAGGCGAAGCGGGCGACGAGGCGGTTGAGGGTGGGCGAGGGGGTGGTGGTGACGGCGGCGTTGGAGTAGCCCGACGGGCCGACCGCCCCGAGGGCCCGGACGCGGTAGGAATAGGTCGCGCCCGGCTTGAGCGTGTCGTCGGTGAAGGCCGTCGCGCCCGCCGCGACGGTGCCGATCTCGGCGTAGGCGCCCGTGGTGCCGGCGCGGCGCTCGACGCCGAAGCCGGTCTCGTTGGTGCTGTTGTCGACCCACCGCAGGTTGACGGCGGAGGGGGCGGTGGGCGTGGCGGTGAGGGCGGACGGGGCGTCGGGGGCCGAGCCGTTGACCAGCGCGGCGAGGTCGCCCTGGGGCAGGGCATAGTTGTAGATGCGGACCTCGTCGATCAGGCCGTTCATGTGGTCGGTCGGCGTGCCGCCGATTCCCTTGGTGCCGATGTAAAGGGGG
Source organism: Tepidisphaeraceae bacterium (assembly GCA_965260985.1). Taxonomy (GTDB): domain Bacteria; phylum Planctomycetota; class Phycisphaerae; order Tepidisphaerales; family Tepidisphaeraceae; genus CBDHCE01. The sequence continues at coordinate 142,884 of CBDHCE010000008.1, forward strand.
TCGGCCGTGGAGGAGAGGTTGGTCGACGTGCCGGCCTGGGAGGCGACCTGCTGGCCGTCGACGTACAGGCGGACCTGCCGGCCGTCGAACGTGCCGGCGAGGTGGTGCCAGACGCCGGTGGAGGGGAAGTTGACGGTGGCGGCGGTGCCGACGCCGGCGACGTCGAACTTGAGCTTGCCGAACTCCGCCGTCAGGCGGTACTGGTCGTCGTTCGCCCCCTTCTGCACGATGCGGTGGTTCCCCTGCCAGTCGGCCGCCTTGACCCACGCCGCGACGCTGATCTGCGAGCCGGGGTCGAGGCTCGCCGAGTCGGCCGCCCGGACGTAACTGTCGGCGAAGGCGTTGCCGGCCGTCGCGCTGGTGAAGGCGATGGCGTCGGCGATCTGGCCGGCGGCGGTGAAGGCGGCGGCGTTGCCGACGGTTCCGGTGTTGCCGTTGCCGCTCGAGTCGATCGCCGTCCCGCCGGTGCCCGAGGCGCGGTCGTCGAACTTCCAGTAGGCGGCGAGGTCGCGGGTGAAGGCGGTCGAGGCGGTGGCGACGGCGGCCGCCCCGTCGCCCGAGGCGTTGCGCGCCCGCAGGCGGTAGGTGTAGTTCGTGCCGGCGGCCACGGCGGTGTCGGAGAAGGTCCGGGCGTTCGACCCCAGCGTGGTCAGCGGCGCGAAGCCGGCGTTGCCGACCTTCCGCTCCAACACGTAATTCGTCGCGCCGCTCACGGCCGCCCATGACAGGTCGATCTGCGCCTTGCCCGCCGCGGGCTTGGCGGCGAAGTTGCCCGGCACCGGCAGCGCGCCGTCCAGCAGGCCGTAGACCACGACTTGGTTCGAGAACGTCGGGACGTAGACGTGGCCGCCGCTGACGGTGGCGAGGTTGAACTTGGCGAGGTTGCCGAAGTCGTCGCGCGCCGCATCCTGCTGGCTGTTCCACAACTCCTTGCTGACGTCGCTGGCGTCGAACGCCCGGATGATGCCCGGCCGCACCGCCTGATTCGCGCTGGGGCCGAGCGTGGACATCGACCACAGGATGCCGGTGCCCGCCTTCGACCCGTCGGCCGAGATGCTCAGCAGCCCGCCCGGCTGCGCCGGCGTCGGGGCGAGGGTGACGTTGCTCGTGTGGCTCGGCGTGGTGCTGGCGAGCTTGTTGCCCTGGAACTTGAACTGCTTGAGCTTGTCGTTAATGCCCCAGACGTACACCCACTGGCTGCCGGACGAATCCGCGTAATAGACCGGCGACCCGTGGATGTGGTCGTTGTTCACCGTCGGCGTGACCTGGAACTCCTGGAGGATCTGGTCGGTGCGGTTCAGCTTCGTCAGGTTCTTGTCGTCGGCGACGAAGAGCTTGCCCTGCTTGTCGCCGGTGATGAGGGTGTCGGTGCCCGGCACCAGCAGCAGGCCGGCGGAGCCGAAGTCGGCGTCCACGGCGTTCGTCTGGGCGTAATTGCTGGGAATGAAGTAGTCCAGCAGCTCGCCGGTGGGGCTGAACTTGAAGATGCCGCCGCCGTAATTCTGCCGCGACACGTTCACCGAGCCGTTGCCGCTGGTGACGTAGATGTTGCCCTGCGCGTCGACCGTCGGGGCCGCGCCGCTCATCCAGATGCCCCCCGCGCTGCCGTTGGGCGTGTTGGTGAAGGCCCAGGACTGCCTCAGCGACTTCGCGTCGTAGGCCATCACCCAGCCGTGGTAAGGGCCGGTGTCGCAGTGGCTCGCCCAGGTGATGATGACCTTCCCGCCGGTCAGCGCCAGGCCGGGCCGCTGGTTCTCGGTCTGCGGGTCGAACGGCAGCCGGCCGTTGCTGCTGCCGTCGCCGGTGCCCGCGACGCTGGCGGTGATGACCGTCGGCCCGCCCAGCTTCTCCGCCCCCGTCGCCAGGTCCAGCGCGTGCAGCCGCTGCACAAACTTGCCCCCTTCCACGCTCCGCGAGACCAAATAGATCGTGCCGGTCGACTTGTCGATCACCGGCGTGCCGACGATGCCGATGTTGCCGCTGAAGTCGCGGTACGAGCCGCAGTTCTGCCCGACATCCGTGTTGTTCACCACCCGCGCGCCCGGCGCGGCCCCGTGGGCGGCGGCCAACATGCTCGCCTTCCAGTACGGCGTGGCGGCCGAGGCGTTGTCGGCGTCGTAGGCGTACACGGTGTCGTTCACCGTCGCCACCAGCAGCAGGTTCCGCTTCACGCCGTTCACCGTAACGCCCGTGGCGATCAGCGGTTGCGCGTACACTTGGTCGTCCACCTCGCGCGAGTACTGCCGGCCGAACGAGCCGACGTTCACGTTGCTCACGTTCAGGTCCGTCTCGCCCAGATTCGCCCCGGTGCGGGAGAGGTCGTTGTGCTGCGTCAGCACGTCGACCGCCGCCAGCAACGCCCGGCCCTCCAGCCGCTCCATCAGCGGCCGGCCGGCCCGTTGGCCGTTGGTGTGACGCGGCTTCCCCGAACGGATTCCCTTAACGCTGGCAACGCAACGGCGCATGTCCACTCCCGGTGATCGGCCCTACTTGCGGTATCCCTCGGGGCCGAACCCGCAGTGCGAGTCTGAGAACGTCCCGGCCCTCCCTGCTTCCCCCGAACGCGGATTGATACCGGATATTCCGCAAGAAAACAAGCGGCCGAGAATTAGCCATCTGGGGCCGCACCTGCGCCGATCCGCCCCTTGCCGCCGACCGTCAACTCCACCGGCCGGGCCTCGGGCAACCAGCCGTTGGCCTCCAGCACCGGGCGCAGGGCGGCGATCAACTCGGCCGCCGCCCCCGCCGGCAGGTGCCGGGCGAACCGCTCATCAATCGTCCGCCGCAGCGTCGGCCACGACCGGCGGACGGCCTCGGCCCCGGCGTCGGTCAGCACGGCGTACGACCCCCGCCGGTCGTGCTCGCACGGCTCGCGCCGCAGGTACCCCGCCGCCTCGATCCGGTCCAGCAGCCGCGACAGCCCCGCCCGCGTCAGCAGCACCGCCTCGGCCAGATCCCCCAGCCGCGCCCGGCGGGCCGGGTCCGACGCCAGCACCGCCAGCACGTCGAACCACGCCCCCGGCAGCGTGCCGGCCTCGGCCGCGGCGCGGTCGAGTTCCGCCCCCAGCCGACTGGAGAGCACCAGCACCATCCGCCACGCCTCACGGGCGGCCGGCAGGTCGGGGGCCGTGGATTGGTCGTCATTATTCATCACGGCGGAATCTTAGGCGGAGGTAGTTGACGACGCAACCACTCTCGGAATATCGTTGCGTCGTCAACGATCCGAACCCTCACCGCAGGAACCCTCCAATGGCAAAACTGATCCACATCGAGGCCTCGCCCCGCAAGCAGCGCAGCCACTCCCTCGCCGTCGCCCACGCCTTCCTCGACGCCTACCGCGCCAAGCACCCCGACGTCGAGGTCGAGACGTGGGACCTGTGGGCCGAAGGTGAGCAACTGCCGCAGTTCGACGGCGCGGCGATCACCGCCCGGTACAACCTCAAGGGCGGCGCGGGGCAGACGCCGTCCGAGGCCGAGGCGTGGCGCGTGGTCACCGCGACGGCCCAACGGCTCAAGTCCGCCGACGTGCTGCTGTTCGGCGTGCCGATGTGGAACTTCGGCGTGCCGTACAAACTCAAGCACCTCATCGACGTCGTCACGCAGCCGGGCCTGACCTTCGGCTACGACCCGGCCAAGGGCTTTTTCGGCCTGACGCCGACCAAGCTCGCGGTCGTGGTCAGCGCCCGCGGCGGCGTCTACGCCGAGGACGCGCCGGCGGCGGCGATGAACCTGCAAACGCCCTACATGCGGACGTGGCTGGGCTTCATCGGCGTGAAGGACGTCCACGAACTCGTGGTCGAGGGCACCGGCGGCGGCGGCGAAGCGGAGGTGGCGGCGGCGGAGAAGGCCACGGCCCAGGCCCGCGAGATGGGCGGCACCTTGTAAGCTCGTCTTTCGTCCACCTAACTTCAACGGAAACTCCCATGACCGACGGAACCCCCACCCTGCTCGTCGCTGCCGCCACCGGCCAACTCGGCCGGCTGGTCGTCGGCGAATTGCTGAAAACCACCGACCCCGCCCGCCTCATCGCCGGCGCGCGCGACACCGCCGCCGCGGCCGACCTCGCCGCCCGCGGCGTGCAGGTCCGCGCGGCGGACTACGACAAGCCCGACACCCTCGACGCCGCCCTCGCCGGCGTCGACCGCGTGCTGCTGATCTCCTCCAACCTCGTCGACGGCCGGGTTGCCCAGCACCGCAACGTGATCGAGGCGGCGAAGCGCGCGGGCGTGAATCTGCTGGCCTACACCAGCATGTTGCGCGCCGACACCTCGCCCGAGATGCTCGCCGAAAGTCACCGCCAAACCGAGGGGCTGGTGCGCGAGTCGGGCGTGCCGTTCGCGCTGCTGCGCAACGGCTGGTACAACGAGAACGACCTGATGGGCGCCGCCGCCGCGCTGGAGCACGGCGTGCTGGTCGGCAGCAGCGGCGCGGGCAGGATTTCCGCCGCCGCCCGCGCCGATTACGCCGCCGCCGCGGCCGCCGTGCTGGCCGCCCGGGCCGTCGCGCCGGGCGCGGTGTACGAGCTCGCCGGCGACACGGCCTACACCAAGGCCGACCTCGCCGCCGAGCTGTCGCGGCAATCGGGCAAGCCGGTGGCCTACAAGAATCTGACCGAGGCGGAGCTCGAGCAGGTCTTCGTCGGCGCCGGCCTGCCGGAGGACCTCGCCGCCGCCCTCGCCGACGCCGACGACTCGCCGACCGGCGCGCTGCTGGTGCTGGCCGGGGCGAACTTTTTCCTCCTCGGCTTCTACCTGCTGCTCGACTACCGCTTCACCACGACCCTCGGCACGAGCTTCGTCGTGCGCGGGCAGTACCTGATGCCGGCGGTGCTCGGCGCGCTGGCGGTGGGACTGTTCGGCCTGTCGCTGGTCCGCCCGCGACCGCTCCGGGCCGCCGCGCTCTGGGCGGCGGCGGCGGCGGTGGCGGGAATCAACGTCTACACGCTCATTTACCGGATCGGGCCGCGGTACTACGGGCATCTTGATTTGTGGGAACTGTGCCGCGCCGTGGCCCGAGTGCAGCCGGTGCCGGCGGGGTTCGTACTGGCGACGCTGATCGCCCTGTGCGTCGCGGCCGTCGGATTCCTCGCCCTGCTCGCGGCCACGCTGCGGGCCGAGGCGGAGGCCGGCCCGGCCGCCGAGGCCGAATGACCGCCGCCGCCGCCAAGCCCGGCCTCGGCCACCGCGCCGCCCGCTCGGCCGCCGTCTCGCTGGCGGGCAACGGCCTACAAATCGCCATCGGCCTCGCCGGCACCGCCGCCCTCGCCCGCCTCCTCAAGCCGCGCGACTTCGGCCTGATGACGATGGGCCTCACCCTCTTCGCCTTCGTCGGCTCGCTGGCGGACTTCGGCCTGCCCCACGCGCTGGTGCAGCGCGACCGCTTCGACCCGCGCCACGCCGCCGGCCTGTTCCGCCTGAACCGCCGGCTGTCGGTCGCGCTCGCGCTACTCCTCGCCGCCAGCGGGCCGCTGGTCGCGTGGGTGTACGGCCGGATCGAGATCGTCGGCATCAGCGTCGCGGTGGCGGCGGCGGTGGGCGTCGCGGGCGTGCTGAACCTGCACGTCGCGCTCATGCGCCGGCAGATGCGCTTCGCGGCGCTGGCGGCGGGCGACACGCTGGGGCTGCTGCTCGGCACCCTCGCCGCCGTCGCCGTCGCGCTGCTCGGCGGCGGCTACTGGGCGCTGGTCGTGCAACTGTCGGCCCAGCAGCTCGGCCAGGGCGCGATGGCGTGGTTCCGCACGGGCTGGCGGCCGACGCGCGAGGCGAACCCTACCGCCGCCGGCTCGGCCGACGTGGCGGACGTGCGGCGGTTCGCCCGCAACGTCGCCGCCGCCCGCGTCGCCGCCAACGTCGGGCGCAACGTCGACCGCGTGCTGGTCGGCACGCTCGCCGGCGCGGGGCCCGTGGGGCTGTACCAGAAGGCCTACCAGTGGTCGGTCCTGCCGGTGCAGCAGGTCCACCAGCCGCTGCTGAACGTCGCGCTCAGCGCCCTGAGCAAGCTGCGGCGGCGGGACGCGGAGCGCTACCGCCTCGCCGTCGGCCGGGCGCTGCTGCTGACGCTGACGGTGACGATGCCGGCGGCGGCGTACCTGCTGGTCGAGGCGCGGCCGGCGGTGCGGGTGCTGCTCGGGCCGCAGTGGGCCGGCGCGGTGCCGCTGTTCCGCGTGCTGTGCGTGGCCGCCTTCGCCACCGGCCTGACGGCGGCCACGAAATGGGTCTACCTCGCCGAAGCGCTGACCGGCCGGCAGTTGCGGTGGACGCTCGTCTCCACGCCGGTGATGCTCGCCACCGTCGCGTCGGGCGCGGTGCTCGGCAAACTCTGGGGCGGCGATGCCGGGGCGGCGCTCGGCACCGCCTGCGGCTTCACCGCCGGCACCCTCGCGCTCGTCGGCCCGACCGTCAGCTACTGCGCCCGCGACAGCGTGCTGAGCGCCGGCGACTTCTGGAGGCCGACGTGGCGGCCGGCGGTGGCGTCGATCCTCGCGGCGGGTCTGCTGAACGCGGTCCACGACGGGTTGCCGCCGAACGCCGCCGCCCGACTGCCGCTCTCGGCGCTGCTCTTCGGCGCGGCCTACGCGGCGGCGTGGCTGATTCTGCCCGGCGGCTTCGCCGCGCTGCGCGCTTGCCGCGAGGTGGCGAACCTGCTCAAGAAGTAACGCGTCTTGCCGCTTGCGGCTTCGCAAAGAAAAACGAGTTCCGAATTAGTTTTCTTTGCGAAGCCGCAAGCGGCAAGCGGGTCACGCCAGGAACCGCGCGCTCTCGTCCGGCGACGGCAGCCGGCAGGCGTCGGCCTTGCCGAACCACCGGTAGCGGTGCCGGGCGATGAAGTTGTAAACCGAATCCCGCAAAACTCGCGGCACGAACCGGCCGACGGCCATCCACCGCGCCGGCGCGTCCAGCCGCCGCATGATCCGCAGCGCGGCCGTCGAGTGCGAGTGGACGCCCGCGTCGTCCACCAGCAGCACCGACCCGACGTAATCCGCCGGCAGCCCTGCCTTTTCGAGATATTTCGCCCCCGCCTCCCCCTGCAGCGTGGCGAAGCGGAACGTGCCGGCGGAGTCGTTTTTGAGGATGAACTGCACGCTGCGGTCGCACAGCCCGCACTCGCCGTCGTACAGGACCAGCGGGTGGCCGTCGCGGGTTTCGGGATCGCGGTGAGCTGCGTTCGGCATGGGGGTTCCTCCTGGGAGCGGCCGGGGCATAAACTGATTCGTCCCGATGCGCGTCCTCTACCTCTACGACCTTCCGCTGCCCGCCCCGGTGGCGGCGCCGATCCAAATCCTGCACACCGCGCGGGCGCTGGCCGACGCCGGCCACACGGTCGTCACGGCGTGGGCGAAGGTGAAAGACCCCACCGCGGCACTGGAATACTACGGCGTCGCGCCGCACCCCGGCCATTCAATTCGGCCGTTCTTCTCCCGCCGCACCCGCCTGCTGCCGCGCGGGCCGACGCGGCGGCTGGCGCGCGGGTTCGACGTGGTGATGAGCCGCGGCGAGACGGGCGTGCGCGCCTTCGCCGCCCTGGCGACGTGGCCGGGCCGGCCGGCGTTTGTTTACGAGGCCCACCGCCGCACCGTGGCGGTGCCGGGCCTGCTGTCGGGCATGAGCGGCGCGACGGCGGCATTTCTCGAAAAGCGGGCGGTGCAGGGCGCCGACGGCGTGGTCGGCATCTCGCGCGGCATCCTCAAGGCGCTGGCGGCGGACTACGGGTCGGACGCCCCAACGCTCGCCCTGCCCAGCGGCGTCGCGCCCCCGCCCGCCGGCGACGGGCCGGAGCGCGACGTCGACGTGCTGTACGCCGGAAAAATCGAGCGGCGGAAGGGGTCGGACGTTCTGCTCGACGCGCTGGAACAGCTGCCGGGCGTGCGCCTCACCCTCGTCGGCGACGCGGGCGGGATCGACCTGCCGGCGGATCGAATCGACGCCGTCGGCTACGTCGAGCCGCCTCGCGTGCGCGACTATTTCCGCCGCGCCAAGATCGGCCTCTGCCCGCTGCCCAAGGGCGTGAGCGAGGTGTCGGAAAAGTTCACCAGCCCGATGAAGATCCTGGAGATGATGGCCTGCGGGACGGCGATCGTCGCCTCCGACCTGCCGAGCGTTCGGGAGATTTTGGCCGACGGGAAAAACGCGCTGCTCGTCCCGCCGAACGACCCGGCCGCCCTCGCCGCGGCCGTCCGCCGGCTGCTGGACGATCCCGAGTTGCGCGGCCGATTAACCGCCCAAGCCCTCGCCGACGTGGCGGCCTACACCTGGGCGGAGCGCGGCCGGAAACTCGGCGAGTTCCTCGCCGACATCGCCTCCCGCCGCGCGAACGGCCAGACGTAGCTCCACGGCACCCACACCGCCGAGCAGATCAAAAACGGCCAGAACGCCGGCCCCATCAGCACGCGGATGCCGAGTTGCGCCGCGAACATCCCTGGCACGAAGAAGAGTCGCGCCCGCCGGCTGAACAGCGCCAGCGGGTAGCCGAGTTCCAGCAACAGGGTCATCGCCGCCATCAGGTTCGGCAGCGGCGGGTGGCGGGCGATCCACGCGCCCCACGCCACCAGCGGGTCGTTGTTGTACTGCTCCTTCAGCAGCACCGTGACCATGTGATCGGACGTGACCCACGCCGCGCCGCTGTTCAGCAATTTGCTCGCCCCGGCGCTGAAGAAGACGACGGCGAAGGCGACCCACGCGGCGCGGATCGGCCAGCGGTACTCGCCGCTGTCGGCCGGCAGTTGCTTGCGAAACCAGAGCGAATCGAGGGAAACCGCGTCGCCGCATCGGGCGGCGGCGAAGATCAGCAGGATGAAGACGGCCAGCGCGTCGTAGTGGTCGACCTTGCCGAAGTTGTGCGGCAGGCCGAGCAGGTAAAACCCGCCGACGAAGGCCGCGACGGTGGCGGGGCGGGTGAACAGGCCGAGGGCCGCCAGCAGTAGCGAGCCCTTCCAGACCCACTCGATTGTGACAAGGGTGCCGTGGCCCGGCACGCCGAGGTGCAGCACCGCGAACGGCCAGATCGGCATCCACGCCACGCGGCTGACGCCCGCCCAGGCGGCGAAGTCGATCGGCAGGTAATACGCCAGCAGCAGGCCGAAAATGATCGTCCGGCACGCGCCGAGGTCGGTCGGCCCGGCGGGGGCGAAGTAGTAGGCGGACCAGGCGCGGGTGAGGCGGTTCATTCCGCCCCCCGCGCCGCCGGCCTCACCTCGAGAATCAGGTCGGCCTCCTCCGGTTTGTCCAGGTTCGCCAGCGTCGGGTCGAGGTCCCACACGAACCGCCAGAGTTGGACCGACCTCAGTTTCGGCCCGTCGTGCGCGCCCGCCAGACGGCGCGATTCGTAGCGGTCGGCCACGTCCTGCACGAGGGCTCGGATTCTCTTCTGCGAGATGCCGCGCTGCGTGAGCCGCAGGATCGCGGTGTGCAAACCGACGCGGTTCAGCGGCTCGAGGTACTGCCGGTCGTAGAGCGGGAAGCGTCCGCCCGATTCGGGGATGCCGATGAGGTAGAACTTCCTTGCCCGGTAATCCTCCTTGATCGTCGCGTACATGGCGTACGCGCTGAACGGCCAGTGCTCGCCGCCGGTGGCGACGTCGACGCCGCTGCACAGGACGAACGCCGCCACGCCCGCCGTGACGGCGGCGCGCTTCCAGGCGGGCATGGGCGCGGGATCGCTCATTTCGCTAGCGGCTTTCGGAGCGTGACGCGCAGGGTCTTCACGATCAAATCGTCCACCGTCAGCCCGCGGCCGGCGAAGGCGTCGGGGTAGTTCAGGACCGCGCCGAGCTGCCGCGCGTCGAGGCGTCGGCCCGAGTCGATCACCTCGGCCCCGCACCCGGCGAACAGCGCGTCGAAGCGGGCGAGCCGCCACCGGTTCATCGGCTGCAGCGCGTCGCGGTCGCGGCCCAAGTCGTAGATGCCAGCATCGCGCAGCAGCGCGTCGATCCGGCCCGGCGAGAAGAGGAATTGCGCGTAGGGGATCGGCAGCGTCTTGTAGGCGTGCATCCCCCACGCGCTGGCGAATAGCGGCCCGAACTTCAGGTGGACCACGCCGCCGGGCCGCACGGCGCGGAGCAGTTCCGCCAGCGCCGCCGCCGGGTCGGGCAGGTGCTCGAAGGTGTTGTAGGAGTAGGCGAGGTCGAACGACCCGGCCTCCACCGGCAGGGCGGCGCAGGCGTCGGCCTTGTGGAACGGCAAGCCCTTCGCCGCGTCGTGCCGCCAGTCGTCGAGGTCGAGCAGCGTGACGGTTGACCCGGCGTCGGCGAGGGCGAGGCCCGCCATGCCGTCGCCGCAGCCGACCTCCAGCGCGCGGGGCTTGTCGCCGACCAGCGTCAGCAATTTTGACGCCCGCGCCGCCGCCCGGCGGCGCAGCGACGGCTCGTCGTACCCGTAGCCCAAGCGCGGCGACGCGCCGGCGAGCAACGCGCGCGAGGTCGCCGGGTCGTCGTAAAACGTCGGCCCGTCCGTCCGCCCCAGGATCGCCGCGACGCGGCCGCGGCGCAACCTCACCCGCGCCGCGTCGGCGGCGTCGCGCAGGGGGTTGTAGAGGGCGGAGGGGATCATGTTTTTCCCGCCGGTTTCGTGGCGACCGCGACGTAGCCGGTGGTCATCGCGTCGGTCCGCACCGCCGCCCCGAGCAGCCGGGCGAGCGGGGCGGCGGCGAAGGACCGCACGCCCGAGACGGCGGCGGCGAGGGGATTGGCCGACGCCTCCTTGTAGAGCCGGCCGCCCAGCACGTTGATCGCCTCGGGCCAACTGTTGCGCTCGCGCACGTCCACGCCCTCCCACCCGGCCAGCAACAGTTCGAGGCCGTATCGCGTGAACCGCCAGTAATCGACCGGGCGGTTGTGGATCGGGAAGATGAACGGCGTGCTGAGCAGCAGCCGCCCGCCCGGCCGCAGTGCCCGCCGCGCGCCGGCCAGCGCGCCGCGCGGGTCGTGGCAGTGCTCGAGCACCTCGGCCATCACCACCGCGTCAAACGATTCCGCCGCGAACGGGCTGCGGCAGGCGTCGGCCACCACGTCCGGCCCACGCGATGCGCTGACGTCCAGCGTCACGACCTCGAACGATTTCTCCACCGCGAACCGCACCAGTTGCTTGTTGATCGGCCCGCCCGCCCCGACGCTCAGCACCCGCGACCCGCCGGCCAGCCCGGCGTACTCTGCCGCGTAGAACTCGTAGAGCCCGCGCCGCGAGACGCGCTTGCTCATGATCTCCAGCCGGTTGGAGACCCGCGCCGAAATGCCGTGGGGCCTGTCGCTCACGCCGGCAATATACGGTATTCTCCCCGGCCTGCCATGAGCGACGCGAGCGAGACAATCGGGCTGGTGCTGGTCTGCCGCGACGAGGAGCGGTTCGTGCGGCAAAACCTCGCCTTCCACCGCGCCGCGGGCGTGGGGCGGGCCTACGTCTACCTCGACCGCTGCGCCGACGGCACCGAGGCCATCGCCCGCAGTTTCGACTTTGCCGAGGTCATCCCGCGCGACCGCGGGGCGGCGCACGCCTTCATGTCGAGCTACCAGACCGACGTGCTGGCCGACGCCCTGGCGCGGGCGCGGCGGGACGGGATCGACTGGCTGCTGCACGTGGATGCCGACGAGTTCACATCGGGCGAGTCGACCGACCTGCCCGGCCTGGTCGCCCGCGCCGCCACGCGACTGCGGGGCTTCGGGCGGCGGGTGGACCAACTGATTTTGCGGACAGTGGAGGCGGTCCCGACGCCGCTGACGGAGGGCCAAACCTTCGCCGACCTCTGCTGGTTTCAGGACGGCGGCGTGCTGGGGCGCGACGTGCTGGACCCCACCGACGGCACCGTGAAACGCCTCGACCACTGGCTCGGCGGCCGGCGCGGCAAGAGCATGGTCCGCGTCGCCGCCGAGGTGGAGCCCGACAGTGCCCACGCCTGGCGCCGCGCCGGCGGCGGCACCCTCACGACGGTTCGGGCAGGGCTGCATTACCACTACGTCGTGACCGACTGGCGGCACTGGCTGGAAAAGTACCGCAAGTTCAGCGAGTACCCCGCGACGTGGGAAAAGGGGGACGCGGTGCGGTTCCCGAAACAGGCGTGGAAGGAGGCGTCGGTGGCGATGGCCGACGCGGAGGCGAAGGCGTATTTCGACCGCTGGGTCGCGGTGCCGGCGGGGGAGTTGGCGGCGATGTCCAAGACGCCGGCGGGCAAGCACCTGCGGCACGATCCGACAGTTTTGCATTCGCTCACGGCCTTGGGGGTCGCGTGAGCGGGCCGGCCGTTTCCGTCGTCGTGCCGGTGCTGGACGACCCGCACCGACTCGCCCGATGCCTGTCCGCGCTGCGGGCGAGCGACTTCGCGGAGTTCGAGATCGTGGTGGTCGACGACGGCTCGCCGACCGACGCCTCGGCCGCCGTCGCGCGAGGGGCCGGGGCGCGGGTGGTCCGCCTCGACGAAACGTCCGGCCCGGCCGTCGCCCGCAACCGCGGCGCGGCGGCGGCATCCGGCCCGATCATCTTCTTCGTCGACGCCGACTGCCTCGCCCACCCCGACGCGATCGGCCGGGTCGCGGCGGCCCTCGCGCCGGGCTCGCCGTACGACGCGGTCTTCGGCAGCTACGGCGAGTCGCCCGAAAGCCCCGCCCTCGTCAGCCGGTGGAAAAACCTCGCCCACCGCCACACGCACCAGTCGGCCAACCCCGAGGCCGGCACGTTCTGGAGCGGCTGCGGCGCGATCCGCCGCCAGATTTTTCTCGACTTCGGCGGCTTCGACGAGACCTACGCCCGGCCCTGCATCGAGGACATCGAGCTCGGCATGAGACTCAAGGCCTCCGGCCGGCGAATCCGCCTCGACCGCGACTTGCAGGTCGAGCACCTCAAGCGCTGGCGGCTCGGCAAACTGGTGCGGACGGACGTGCTCGACCGCGGTTTGCCCTGGACGCGCGTGCTGCTGGCGGCGGCGAAAAGCGGCGGGCCGAAGGTGGACGACTTGAACGTCGGGGCGTCGCAGAAAGTCGCCGCCCTCGCCGCGGCGGCGCTGGTCGGCGTGTTCTTAATCGGCGGCGTCTGGCGGCCGTGGCTGTGGGCGGTGCCGGCCGTCGCGCTCGGCCTGACGCTGCTGCTCGACGCGCTGACCGCCCGCGGCGCGGGTTGGAAAGTGCTCACGCCGCTGACGCTCATGGCCTACCTCGGCGGCGGCGCGTGGCTGGCGGTTTGCGCGCCGGCCGCGCTGCTGACCGCGCTGCCGGCGGCGGCGGCGGTGCTCTGGATCAACCGCGGCTTCTACCGCCTGCTCGCCCGGCTGGGCGGCGTCGGATTTTGCGTTGGCGGCTTCGTGCCGCATGTGGTCTATTACCTGTGTGCCCTGACCGGCTACGCGCTCGGCACGGCATCTCACCTCGTCCGCCCCCGCTCCGGCCCGGCCCCGAACACCTGACGACGATGCGAATCACCTCGCTCATCCCGCCGACCGCCGCCAGGAAAGCCTTGTTCCGCGCACCGCCCGAGCGGGCGGAAAGGGCGGGGAGATCGGGGGCCGGCGGCGGGGGCTTCGGGTTGCGGCTGGCGTGCTACGCGGCGCTGGCGATCTTGAGCTTCGCCGCCGCCGCCTGCTCCGGCCTGGTCCACGGCCGGCTGTACGACGGCCCGCCGAAGCTCATCCGCTACGACGCCCGCGGCTACCTCGCGTACCAGACCTACTTCGTCGGCGGCACCGGCGCGTCGGTCCGCACCGCCGGCGTTTACCAGCGCGACCAGCCGCCGCTGCCGCCCGACGCCGACGCGCGGCGGGCGATGCACTTCAACCGCTACCCGCTCGGCCTGGCGCTGGCGACGCTGCCGGGCTACCTCGCGGGCCTGCCGGTCGCGTGGGCGATGGGACAGCGGCCGGTGCCCGGCTGGGCGGGCCAGACCCTCGCCACCGCCCTCGGCGTCATCGCGTGCGTCCACCTCCTCGCCCTCCTCGGCGCGGCCCTCACCGACCGGCTGCTCGCCGACCACTTCCGCCTCGGCGGCGGGGCGGCCTTCGCGGCCGTGCTGACGGTTTGGGTCGGCACCGCCTACGCCTTCTACACCGCCGTCGACCCGCTGCGCGCCCACGCCGCCGGCGCGGCGTGGCTGGCGGCGCTGCTCTGGTCGGCCCACCGCGCCGCGGCGTGCCTCGACCGACAGACGATTTTTCGCGCCGCCGGCTTCGCCGCGGTGGCGGGGCTGGCGTTCGGCATGATGGCCGTCACCCGCTTCACCAGCGTCCTGTTCGTCGCGGTGCCCGCCGTGCTGCTGTGGCGGACGCTGACGCGGCACAGCCCGCGCGCCGCGGCCGCCGTCGCCGCCGGCCTGTCGGCCGCCGCGCTGCCGGCGGGGCTTCAACTGCTCGCGTGGGAGAGGGTCCGGCAGGGGGCGACGAAGGTGAGTCTCAACGGCGTCGGCTACCACGCCGAGGAGGGGTTTTACTGGCTCCGGCCCGCGCTGCTGCGGAGCCTGTTCAGCTCGCACCACGGGCTGATCTTCTTCTCGCCCCTGCTGCTGCTGGCGGTCTTCGGCCTGGTGCTGGCGTTCCGAAAAGCCGGCCCGGTGCCGTGGCTGCTCGCGCCGCTGTGCGCGTCGGCCGCGGCGCTGTGGTACGTCAACAGCGCGTGGTACGCCTGGCACTTCTCCGGCCCCTACGGCAACCGCGGGTACGTCGAGCTCACCCCGCTGTTCGCCGTCGGCCTGGGCGTCGCCTACCAATGGGCGGCCGGCGGAACACCGCTGCGGCGGCGGGCGGTGGTCGCGTTCTCTTCCCTCGCGGTCGCCCTCAATGTAACCTTCATGACAATGACCGTCCTGCGGGCCTTCCCGCCCAACGCCTACTGGATTCCGCAGGAGCGGGCGCTGGACGGCGGCCCGCTCTCGCGCTTCTGACGCCATGCCCGACCCACTGCCCGACCCACTGCCCGACAAGTCCGTGCGACTCGCCGTCCTCGGCTGCGGCCGGATCGCGCGGAGGGTCCACCTGCCCGTGCTGCGCGGCCTCCCCGCCGCGAAGATCACCGTGCTGGCCGAACCCGACGCCGCCAACCGCGACGCGGCCAAGGCGATGGTGCCCGACGCCGCGACCGAGTCCGACTGGCGCGCCGCCCTGTCGCGCGACGACGTGGACGCGGTGATCGTCTGCCTGCCGACGCAGCTCCACGCCGGGGCCGGCGCGGCGGCGCTGGGGGCGGGCAAGCACCTTTACCTCGAAAAGCCCATCGCCATTGACGCCGCGTCGGCCGCGACGTTGATCGCCGCCGCCGACGCCCGGCCGGACCTGGTGGCGATGGCCGGGTTCAATTACCGCTTCCACGCCGGGGCGGCCGCGCTGCGCGACCGCATCGACCGCGGCGACGTGGGCGACCTCGTCGGCCTCCGCACCCTCTTCGCCTCCGCCCCGCGCGACCTGCCGGCTTGGAAAACCGCCCGCGCCAGCGGTGGCGGCGTGCTGCTCGATCTGGCTTCGCACCACGTCGACCTCGCCCGCTTCCTCACCGGCCGCGAGATCGAGTCCGTCAGCGCGTCGATCCGCGGCGTCCGCAGCGAGGCCGACACGGCGTCGGTCCGACTCACCCTCGCCGGCGGCCTGACGGTCGACATCTTCGCCAGCATGTGCTCGGCGGAGCAGGACCGCATCGAGGTGCTGGGCGACGCGGGAATGCTCAGCTACGACCGCCACAGCGGGCGGATCGACTTCGCCGAACCGCAGCGGCGGTACGATCGGGCCGGCAGACTCCGCGACGGCGTCGACCTGCTCGCCGCCACGCCCGGTCGGCTGAGGGACGCGCTGCTGCCGCGCGGTGGGACGGCTCACGGGCCGGCGCTGTCGCACTTCGTCAACTGCGTCCGCCTGAACCGCCCGCCGCGCGTGACGCTGCGCGACGGCGCGGCGAGCCTCGCGGCGGTGCTGGCGGCGGAGAATAGTGCCGAGACTGGCGAAGCGGTCACGCTCAAAGAAGCCGCCGGCCCGATGCCGCTACCGGAGCCGACGGTCGCCGACCTGTCGCCCGCCCCCGGCGGGCCGTCGCTGAGCGTCGTGCTGGTGGCCGCCGACGGCTACGAGGGCGTCCGCCGCGTCGTGCGGCACGTCCGCGAGCAGACCGTCGCGGGCCAGATCGAACTGCTGCTGGTCGTGCCGAATGAATCGGACGCCGCGCCGTTCGACGCCTCCGAAACCGCCGGCCTGCACTCGTCGCGCGTGATTGCCACCGGCGGGCCGATCCCCAACGTCGACGCCGCCGCCGCGTTCGGCATCCGCGCGTCCGCCGCGCCGGTCGTGGCGAGCGTCGAAGACCACGCCTACCCCGAGCCGACGTGGGCCGCCGCGCTGCTTGACGCCTACCGCGCCCCCGGCGGCCCGTGGGCGGCGGTGGGGTCGACCGTCTGCAACGCCAACCCCGGCGGATCGCTGTCGTGGGCGAACCTGCTGCTGGCCTACGGGACGTGGTGCGAGCCGGTCCGCCGCGGCCCCATCGGCGAGGTCAGCCAGCACAACCTCAGCTTCCGCCGGGCCGCCATCGAGCCGCTGTTTGAGGCGCTGGAGGAACGCATGGGCCGCACCGGCAACCTGATGCAAGAGCTGGCGGCGCGCGGCGGGCGGTTCTACATTGACCCGGCGGCGCGGGTCCACCACCTCAACCCGTCGCGCGTCGGTTCGACCCTCGCGCTGCGGTTCCACGGCGGGCGGTCCTACGGCGCGACGAAGGCGAGCATGGCCGGCTGGTCGCGCGGGAAGCGCGCCGTCTACGCGGCCCTCTCGCCGGTGATCCCGCTGCTGCGCTACCGGCTGATCCGCCCCAAGGCCAAGGCGGCGGGCCTGCGGGTGATGCCGGCGGTCGCGCTGGGGCTGCTGCTCGACGGCCTCGGGCAGGCGGCCGGCTTCGCCTTCGGGCCGGGCGGGACCAAGCAGAAGCTCGAGGCGTTCGAGCACGACCGCCTGCGGCACCTGACGCGGCGCGACCGCGAGGCGGTGGCGCGGTGAGCGCGCCGCGCTTCTCCATCGTCGTGCCGACCTACAACCGGCCCGAACGCCTGCGCGCGTGCGTGGCGGCCGTCGCGGCGCTCGACGCGCCGGCCGGCGGATTTGAGTTGGTGATCGTCGACGACGGCAGCGCGCCGGCGGCGCTCGCCGAGAACCGAAAAACCGTCGCGGCGGCGGGGTTCGACGCGCGGCTGATCGAGCAGTCCAATGCCGGCCCGGCCGCAGCGCGGAACCGCGGCGCGGCCGAGGCGCGCGGCGATTTTATCGCGTTCACCGATGACGACTGCGCGCCGGAAAAAGGGTGGCTCACCGCCTTCGCAGACGCCTTCTCGCGCGACCCGGCCGCGCTGCTCGGCGGGCGGATCGTCAACGCGCTGGCGGACAATCGCCAGGCCGCCGCCAGCCAGGTCATCACCGACTTCGCCTACGGCTGGGCGGAAAAAATCGGCCGCGGCACCGGGCCGGGCGGCACCTACCTCTTCGCCACCGCCAACCTCGCCTGCCCGCGCGTCGCCTTCCACGACGTCGGCGGGTTCGACGAGAGTTTCCCGCTCGCCGCCGGCGAGGACTACGACTTCTGCCACCACTACCAGCACGCCGGCCGGCCCGCGGCGTTCGTGGCGGATGCGATCATCCTCCACTCCCACGCGATGACGCTGCGGCAGTTCTGCCGGCAGCACTTCGCCTACGGCCGGGGGCTGCTGCAGTTCCGCCGGCGGGCGAACCGGCGGATCGGCGCGGCGAGCGAGAAGCGCATCGGCTCCTTCCAACTCGGCCTCGCCCGCCACCTCGCGCGGCGGCTGCGGGGGCCGCGGACGCTCTCCGAAGCGCTGCTCGTCGGCGTTAGCCAGGTCGCCACGCTCGCGGGCGCGGCGAGCGAGTCGCGCCGCGCCGAGGGCGGGGAGGACCGGCCGTGCGCGTCCTGATCGTCCACGACTACGGCCGGGCCGTCGGCGGGGCGGAGCACATGAGCTTCCTGCTGCGCCGCGAGCTGCGCGCGCGGGGCCACGAGGCGCGCCTGTTCGCGTCGGTCGCCGACCCCGTGCCGGGCGTGCCGTTCGACGCCGACGCCGGCTGCTTCGGAACGATGTCGCCGCTGCGCCGCGTGACGCAGGTCTTCAACCGCGACGCGGCGAGAAAACTCAAGTTGGAGATCGAGTCCTTCAAGCCCGACGTCGTCCACGTCCGCATGTTCCTCACGCAGCTCTCGCCGCTGATCCTGCCGCTGCTGCGCGACGTGCCGGCGATCCTGCACGTCACGAGCTACGACCTGATCTGCCCGCTCGACACCAAGACGCTGCCCGACGGCAGCCCGTGCCGCGACCGCGCGGGCGTCGCGTGCCGCCGCAACGGCTGCGTGCCGTGGGCGGGCGTGGCGCGGGTCGCGGTGCAGCACGCAATGGTGCGGAAAAATCTCGACGTGTTCGACGAGATCGTCGCCAACAGCCGGTGGGTGCGCGACCGCCTGCGCGCCGACGGCGTGAGGTGCGACGACTACGTCTGGAACGGCGTGCCGCCGCGCCCCGCCCGCCCGCCGCTGACCGGTCCGCCGCGCGTGGCGTTCGCCGGGCGATTGGTGGCGAAGAAGGGGGCGGCCGTGCTGATCGCCGCGTGGCCGGCGGTGCTGCGGCGGGTGCCGACCGCGCGGCTGACGGTAGCCGGCGACGGGCCGGAGTTGGCGAACTTGCACCGGCAGGCGGCCGAAATGGGCGTTGCCGACTCGGTCGACTTCCCCGGCCTCCTGACGCACGCCGCGCTCGAGCCGATCCTCGCCGGCGCGTGGGTGCAGGCGGTGCCGAGTTTGTGGGAGGAGCCGTTCGGCATCGTCTGCGCCGAGGCGATGATGCGGGGCACCGCCGTGCTCGCCAGCGACAGCGGGGGGCTGACCGAGCAAATCGTCGACGGCGCGACCGGCCTGCTGCTCCCCCCCGTCGACGCCCCCGCGTGGTCCGCCGCGATGGCCGACCTGCTCGCCGACCGCGCCCGCTGCGAATCCCTCGGCGCCGCCGCGCGGGTCCGGGCGGGCGAGCTGCTGACGCAGGGGGCATTCATCGACGCCTTCATCGGGCGGTACGAACGACTCTGCGCCGCCGCCGCTGCGGTCGCGCGATGACGCTGACGGGGAGGTTCCCCAGCCGGTCGAGTGTTGACGTGTCGATATCCGGCGTAGCCCGCTTTATCGGGCGGCGATGGCGGCGGGCTCGCGTGCGGAAGCCTCAGTCCCGCGCGGGTCAACGGTCGCGCCGCCCCGAGGATCCCGCCCGTCACGCCCCCTTGCCGGAACAAGCCGGTGTCTGAGCCGAAGGCGAAGACCCGGGGTTCGGGCGCGGGGGCACCAATAATGCCGCGACGCTCCTGAGCCAAGAACCCGGGTCTTCGCAAGCTCAGACGCCGGCTTGTTCCGATATGCGGGCGCGCCTCCCGCACGCCCGGAGCCGGGCATGTCTACCGCAGCGATGAGCACGGCTTCAACGCCCGGCCACGCCCGTCACGGCACACCTTTCACGTGGATTATTTGCCACCGCAATCTCCGTCGCTTTCGGCCGTTATGTTTCGCGAAGAGCGTCCGGCGATCGGGAGCGCAATGAAATTGCCGCCACAGGCGAATCGCGCGCGGCGAGTTGTCGCAGCCCTCTGGTGTCCGCCGCGAGGGCCTTCCCGCACCCCGCGGGCGACGTACCATCGGTCGATTCAGGACGTTGATCATGCCCGCTTCGCCAATTCAAGCACGCAACGGCTCGCGCCACGAACCCGATTACGCCGAGCCCGACCGCGCCCCGGCCCGCGCCGGCGGCTGGCGGTGGGTCGCGCTGGCGGCCGTGCTGATCGTGGTGATCGCCGGCGGCTACTACGCCTGGCGGCGGCACGCGGCGACAGTCGCGGCGGCGTCGGCGGAGGCCACGGAACTCGTCGAGGTCGGCCGCGGCACCGTCTCGCGCACCGTCGAGAGCAGCGGCACCGTCGCGGCGAACCTGGAGGTCGAGATCAAGTGCCGCGCCAGCGGCGAGGTCGTCACGCTGCCGTTCGACATCAGCGACGCCGTGAAGGCCGGCGACCTGCTCTGCCAACTCGACCCGTCGGACCAGGAACTGGCGGTGAAGTCGGCGCAGGCGAACGTGGCGCAGTCCGAGGCGCGGCTGGCGCAGGCGAATGCGGCGCTGGAGGAGGCGGGGCTCGCGCTGGCGACCACGCGCGACCGGGCGGATGCGGGGCTGGCGTCGATGCGGGTGCAGGCGGCGGGGGCGCAGAAGAAGGCCGAGCGGCAGAAGCAGTTGCTCGCCTCGAACCTCGCGTCGGCCGAGGAGTACGAGACCGCCCAGACCGCCGCCGCCGCCGCCCGCGCCGATCTGGCGACGGCGCAGATCGCGGTGGAGGAGGTCAAGCAGCAGGCCGTGGCGATCGAGGGCAAAAAGCAGGACGTCAAGCTCGCCGAGGCGGAACTGGACGCGGGCACGATCGCCCTCAACACCGCCAAGCGGGTTCTGGGCTACACCACCGTGCTCGCCCCGACCGACGGCGTGGTCGCGTCGCTGACCGTGCAGAAGGGGGCCATCGTCGCCAGCGGCATCAACAACGTCAGCGGCGGCACCACCATCATGACCCTGCTCGACCTCTCCCGCGTCTTCGTCCTGGCGAGCGTCGACGAGAGCGACATCGGCGGCGTGAAGGTCGGCCAGCCGGCGCTGGTCGCGGTCGACAGCTACCCCAACCGCACCTTCGCCGGCAAGGTGATCCGCGTCGCGCCGCGCGGCGTGAACGCCTCGAACATTGTCACGTTCGAGGTGAAGGTGGAGGTCACGGACGCGGGGAAGAACCTGCTCAAGCCCGCGATGACCGGCACCGTGCAGATCGTCGAGGCGCGGCACGAGGGCGCGGTCACGGTGCCGGTGGCGGCCGTGTCGCGGCGCGGGGCGCAGGCGTTCGTGACGCTGCCCGGCGGCGAGAAGCGCGAGGTGACGCTGGGGCTTCGGGGCGTCGAGGAGACCGAGATCACCGCGGGCGTGAAGGAGGGCGATCAGATCGTCGTCAAGGCCGCCGAGCCCGAGAGCCGCTGGCGCAGCGGTGCCGGTAGCGGCGGCAACAAGGGCGGCGATTAACCGGGGCGTTCCATGGCGATCATCCGCGCCGACCACCTGCTGAAAACCTACGAGCTCGGCGGCCAGACCGTGCGCGCGCTGAACGACGTCAGCCTGCTGGTGGAGGAGGGCGAAATGCTCGCCATCCGCGGCCCCAGCGGCAGCGGGAAGTCGACGCTGATGAACGTCCTCGGCTGCCTCGACCGCCCCGACGGCGGCCGCTACGTCCTGGCCGGCGAGGACGTCTCGCGCCTGCCGCGCGACGAGTTGGCGCGGGTGCGGAACCGCCGCATCGGCTTCGTCTTCCAAACCTTCAACCTGCTGCCGCGGATGAGCGCGCTGCAGAACGTCGAGCTCCCCGTCCTCTACGCCGGCGGCCGCGGCGCGAAGGGGATGGCCGAGCGCGCGCTCGAGGTCGTCGGCCTCGCCGACCGGATGCACCACGAGCCCAACCAACTCTCCGGCGGCCAGCGGCAGCGCGTCGCCATCGCCCGCGCGCTCGTCAACGACCCCGCCATCGTGCTGGCCGACGAGCCCACCGGCGCGCTCGACACCCGCACCGGCGAGGAGGTGCTGGCCCTCTTCCACGACTTGCACGCCCAGGGCCGCACCATCCTCGTCGTCACCCACGACCTGAACGTCGCCCGGCACTGCCCGCGCGAGATCTACCTGCGCGACGGCAAGATCGTCGACCCGCCGGAACTCGAGCCCGTCCAACCTTTAGAATTGGAGGCCGCGCCGTGATGTTCTGGACCACCGTCGCCCTCTCCCTGCGGAGTTTGGCGGCGAACAAACTGCGGTCGATCCTGGCGATGCTCGGCATCATCATCGCCGTCTGGTCGGTCATCAGCGCGCTGGCGCTGGGGGCCGGGGCGCAGGCGTCGGTGCTCGGGCGGCTCAACGCGTTGGGGACGAACCTGCTGGTGATCCGCCCCGGCCAGCGCGGCACCGGCGGGGTGATGACCGGCACCCAGCAGAACCTGGTGCCCGACGATGCCGCGGCCCTGCTCACGATCCCCAACGTGACCCACGCCGCCCCGGTGGTGCGCGGCAACGTGCAGGTCAAGTACTTCAACGCCAACGCGAACGTGGCGGCCATCGGCACCACGCCCACCTACTTCGCCATCCGCGACTTCGCCGTCGTCAAGGGCCGGCCGCTGTACGACTCGGACCTCGACGCCTCCGCCCGCGTCTGCGTCATCGGCCCCACCACCGCCCTCAACCTCTTCGGCCCCGATTTCGCCACGTTCTGCGTCGGCGAGTCGATCCAGGTCAAGGGCGTCAGCTACCGCGTCGTCGGCCTCACCGGCGCCAAGGGCGACCAGGGCTGGTTCAACCCCGACGACCAGATCACCCTCCCCTACACCACCGCCATGAAGCAGGTCCTCGGCGTCGACCACCTCGGCGAGATCGACCTCCGCGCCGCCTCCCAGGCCTCCCTCGACGGCATCGAATCCAAGGCCACCGCCCTGCTCCGCAAGCGCCACCGCATCGCCCCCGACGCCGAGGACGACTTTTCCGTCCGCAACCAGGCGGAGATGATCTCCACCGCCACCACCATCACCACCGTCCTCTCGCTGCTGCTCGGCGGCATCGCGGGCATCTCGCTGCTGGTCGGCGGGATCGGCATCATGAACATCATGCTCGTCACCGTCGCCGAGCGCACGCGCGAGATCGGCGTCCGCAAGGCCATCGGCGCCCGCGAGCGCGACGTGCTGCGGCAGTTCCTCGTTGAGTCCGTCGTGATGAGCGGCCTCGGCGGCTGCACCGGCCTGCTGCTGGGGCTGGCGACCGCCACCATCCTCACCGCGGCGCAGGACAAGTTCGCCCTCGTCGTGCGGCCCTACAGCGTGGTGCTGGCGATCGGCTTCTCCTTCGCCGTCGGCGTCTTCTTCGGCTACTACCCCGCCCGCCGCGCCGCACGGCTCGACCCGATCGAGGCGCTCCGCCATGAGTGAGTTCCGACCCCGCCCGATCCTAACGATCCTCCTCGCCGCGCTGCCGATGGTCGGCGGGTGCCTCGACTGGTCCGGCGACGTCGCCAAGTACCGCGGCGTGCTGAACGACGCCCAGCCCTCCAGCCGGCCCGCCTTCGCCCCCGGCGCGCCGCTGCCGCTGGTCGACGCCCTGCGCGTCGCCAACGCCGACAACGAGGCCATCGCCTCCGCCGGCGAGGATTACGTCCAGGCGCTGGCGGAGAAGATGCGGCAGGCGGGCAACTTCCTGCCGACCATCAGCCTCTCGCCGATCTACTCCCTCACGCAAACCAAGGGGAGCGGCGCGTCCGGCATCGTCATCGGCGGAACCCCCGTCGGCACCCTCCCCGGCACCCCGGTCGACCCCAACGCGCCGACCAACACGCCGACCAACGGCACGACCGGCGGCACCGTCCAAATCCTCGGCGGCGGCGGGGGAGGCACCAGCGACCGCTTCTCCGTCCCCCTCAACGCCTCGATCAACGGCTCCCTTTCCAACGTCAGCAGCTACCAGTCCGCCGCCCGCAGCGTCGAGCAGCGGATGCAACTGCTGCTCAACCAGCGCGAGGCGATCCTGCTGGCCGTCGCGCAGAGTTATTACGACGTGCTGCGGTTCGAGCGGCAGGCCGACGTGCTGCGCAACTCCGTCGCGCTGCGCGAGGAGCAGGTGCGCGACCAGGCGGCGCGCCTCCGCCTCGGCAGCGGCCGGCCGCTCGACGTCGCCCAGAGCCGATCCGACCTCGCCGGCGTCCGCGCGTCGCTGATCCAGGCGCAAACCAACGCCACCAACGCCCGCAGCGCGCTCGCCCGCCTGATGGGCGTCGCTGAAGTGTCGGGCCCGCTGACCGACGCCTTCGCCCCGCCCGCCGCCGTGCCCGCGCTGGACGGGTGGGTCGCCGCCGCCGTCGCGGCGCGGCAGGATTTGCTCGCCGCCGCCCGCTTCACCGAGGCCGCCCGGCTGACGGTCGACGCCGCCGTCCGGCAGTACGTCCCGTCGGTGTCGATCAACTTCGATTACTTCCTGCACAACGACCCGTCCAGCGGGCAGGTCTACACCGCGGGCATCACCGCGAACGTGCCGATCTTCAGCGCCCTCGCCATCGAGAGCGAGATCCGCCGGGCGTGGAGTGCCTACCGCCAGGCGGGCCAGCTCGAGAGCCAAACCCGCCGGCAGGTGGTGGACGACGTGCGGCAAAATTACTCGAACCTCAACGGCGACCGCGACCAGGTGACGCAGCTCCAACTCCAGGTTGACGCCGCCCGGCAGGCGGTCGACCTCGCCACCCGCGCCTACCAAGTCGGCGCGGGCACGAACCTCGACCGTTTGCAGCAGCAGGACAACCTGCTGAACGCCGAGTTGAACCTGCTCGACCAGCAGTTCAACGCCAAGAGCGATTATCTGGGCCTCCTCCGCGCCACCGGCCGCCTCGCCACGGCACTACAATGATGTCAAAGCCTTCGCAAGCCCAATTGTTCAGCCCCCGCGCGGGAATGCGCGGGATGGACGAGCTGCAATTCGCCGCGTACTGCGGCAGTCTGGAAGTCGTCAAAGTACTCTTGGGCGCGGGCGCGGACGTGGCCGCCTCGGATGATTTCGGTTGCACCGCGTTGCACTGGAATCTGCGGATGGCCTGTGCGCCCGGCGACCGCTTCGGCGTCGCCGAGGCGCTGCTGAACGCGGGCGCGGACGTGAACCATCGGGACGGAGAGGGCAACTCCGTTCTCGACGCTGCCGAGGCGGCGACGGCACCGCCGCGACTGCTCGCCCTGCTGCGGTCCCGAGGGGCCCGGTGAGCCGACGCGCCTCGCGGCGGCGGAGCCCCACAAATAATTTTCGTTGCGCGGCGCAACTTTTGCATGTCGAAACTTTCATCGCGGCCGCGCATCAGCGTGACCGTAGGGACCGCCGCACCTCCACCGAAGGACCGCCATGAACGTCAGCGACTTTCTCGTCCAGCGCCTGCTGCAGTGGGGCGTCCACCGCATCTACGGGTTCCCCGGCGACGGCATCGGCGAGTTCGACGGCGCCCTCGGCCGGGCCGACCGGGAGGGCCTCGACCTCACCTACATCCGCCCGACGCACGAGGAGATCTGCGCGCTGATGGCGACCGCCCACGCCAAGTTCACCGGCGAGGTCGGCGTCTGCGTCGCCACCAGCAGCCCCGGCGCGTTCCACATGCTCAACGGGCTGTACGACGCGAAGATGGACAACCAGCCCGTGGTCGCCATCGTCGGCCAGCAGCCGCTGGCGTCGTTCGGCACGTCCAACCAGCAGGAGAGCCACCTCGAGCGCACGTTCTCCGACGTGGCCGTGTACGTCGAGACGATCGTGACGCCCGAGCAGGCGGAGGCGGTGATCGACCGCGCCTTCCGCGAGGCCACCACGCGGTTGGGGCCGGCGGTGATCGTGTTTCCGCACGACGTGCAGGCGATGGAGATGCACGAGCCGGGGCTGGGCCTGAAGGTCTCGCGGAGCAAGCCCGGCGCGCCCTCGACCGCCCTGCGGCCGCCGCTGGAGGACATCCGCCGGGCGGCGGCGATCCTCAACGAGGGCAAGAAGGTCGCCATGCTCGTCGGCGCCGGTGCCCGCGGCGCGGGCGCGGAGGTGGTCGCCGTCGCCGAGGCGCTCGGGGCGGGCATCATCACCGCCCTGCGCGGCAAGGACGTCGTCTCCGCCGACGTCCCCTACCACACGCAGCAGCTCGGCCTGCTCGGCAGCCGGCCGAGCCTGCGGATGAGCAAGGCGTGCGACACGCTCTTCCTGATCGGGACCAACTACCCCTACGGCGAGTTCCTGCCCGAGACCGGCCAGGCCCGCGCGGTGCAGATCGACCTCAAGCCCGGTTTGTGCGGCCTGCGCTACCCGACCGACGTCAACCTCTGGGGCGACGCCAAGACGACGCTCGAGGCACTGCTGCCGATGCTCGAGCGCAAGCCCGACCGCTCGTGGCAGCAGCAGCACGTCGACGGCATGGTCGAGTGGGACGAGGAGATGAAGAACCTGGCCCACGACCCGGCCGACCCGGTCAACCCGCGCCTGGTCTACCACGAGCTCAACAAGCGCTTGCCCCAAAATGCCGTCGTCACCTGCGACGCCGGCTCGACCGCCGACTGGTACGGGCACTACATCCGCCTGCGCAACGGCATGAGGGGCGACCTCTCCGGCCGGCTGGCGACCATGCTCGCCGCCATGCCCTACGCCACGGCGGCGAAGTTCGCCCACCCCGACCGCTGCGTCGTCTGCACCATCGGCGACGGGGCGTTCCAAATGCTCGGCATGAACGAGCTCATCACGATCAAGAAGTATCTCGGGCAGTGGACCAACAAGCAGTTCATCATTCTCGTGCTGAACAACGCCGACTTGACGCAGGTCTCGTGGGAGATGCGGACCGAGGATGCCAACCCGCGGTGGCCCGGTTCGCAGGACGTGCAGCCGATCGACTACGCCGGCTACGCCGAACTTCTCGGTTTCAAGGGCGTCAAAATCGAGAAGCCCGAGGACGTCGGCCCCGCGCTCGACGCCGCCTTTGCCCACCAGGGCGTGACGCTCGTCGACGCCCACACCGACAAGAACACGCCGCCGCTGCCGCCGAAAATCTCGTTCGAGTACGCCAAGAACACCGGCATCTCCCTGCTCAAGGGCGACAAGGATCTCGTCGGCGTCGTGAAGGATTCGGCCCGCGACCTGCTCGCCGAGGGCGTCACCCGCGCCAAGCACGCGCTGCACCTCGACGGAGGCGACTCGAAAGACCAGAACGCTGTATCGTGACGCGAATCTAGCCCATTCTATCGAGTCTCCTTCCCGACAGCCCGCGGCTTTAGCCGTGGGCGCGAACCCTAATAACTTCCCGATGCCCCGCTCTCCCCAAACCCCCGTCCGCGCCTGCACGACCAGCGCCTACACCATCCCCACCGACCGCCCCGAGTCCGACGGCACCCTCCAGTGGGACTCCACCACCCTCGTCCTCGTCGAGCTCGAGGCCGGCGGCGCCACCGGCATCGGCTACACCTACGCCGACGCCGCAACCGCCCGCCTCATCGACGATTCCTTGAAAGATGAAGTGTTGTACACCGACCCCTTCGCCACCGCCAAAACCTGGGCGGCGATGGTGAAAAAGCTCCGCAACGCCGGCCGCCCCGGCCTCTCGTCCTGCGCCGTCGCCGCCGTCGACGTCGCCCTCCACGACCTCGTCGGCAAACTCCTCGACCAGCCGACCCACCGCCTCCTCGGCCCCGCCCGCGACGCCGTAGACATCTACGGCAGCGGGGGGTTCACGTCCTACACGATCGAAGAACTGAAAGCCCAACTCGCCGGCTGGGTCGATCAGGGCATCGGGCGCGTGAAGATGAAGGTCGGCCGCGACCCCGCCGCCGACCCCGCCCGCACCGCCGCGGCGCGCGACGCCATCGGACCCGACGCCGAGCTCTTCGTCGACGCCAACGGCGCCTACGCCCCCAAGCAGGCCCTCGCCCTCGCCCGCCAGTTCGCCGATCTCGGGGTGACGTGGTTCGAGCAGCCCGTCTACCACTTCGACCTCGCCGGCCTGCGCCTCGTCCGCGACCGCGTGCCCCCGCCGATGGAGGTGACCAGCGGCGAGTACGGCTACACCCCCTTCGACTTCAAGCGCCTCCTCGACGCCGGCGCGGTGGACGTGCTGCAGATCGACGCCACCCGCTGCGGCGGCTACACCGCCTTCCTCCGCGCCGCCGCCGTGGCCGAGGCGCACTGCATCCCCATCAGCTCGCACTGCGCCCCCGCGCTGCACCTGCCCGTCTGCTGCTGCGCGCCGGGCGTGCGGCACATGGAATACTTCCACGACCACGCCCGCATCGAGCGCCTCCTGTTCGACGGCCCCCGCGATCCCGCCGGCGGCCAACTCGCCCCCGACCCGGAAAAGCCCGGCATCGGCCTACATTTCAAGCGGTCTGACGCGGAGCAGTTTCGCGTGGCATAACACGGGATGCCAAGAGTTGACCGGCAGTGTCGGGGAATTACCTTACGGCGATGTCCCAGCAAAAGATCACCCCCTGCCTCTGGTTCGACGGCGACGCCGAGGCCGCCGCCCGCTTCTACGTCACGCTCCTGCCCGACTCGCGGGTGGACCGTGTCACGCGCTCGCCGACCGACTACCCCTCCGGCAAGGCCGGCGACGTGATCACCGTCGACTTCACCCTCGCCGGCCAGCACTACTTCGCCCTCAACGGCGGCCCGATGTTCAAGTTCAACGAGGCGGTCTCCTTCCAAATCGCCTGCGACGACCAGGTCGAGACCGACCGACTCTGGTCCGCCCTGACGAGCGACGGCGGCCGCGAGAGCGACTGCGGCTGGGTCAAGGACCGCTGGGGCCTCTCCTGGCAGATCACCCCGCGCCGCCTTACGGAGCTGATGGCCAACCCCGACCGCGCCAAGGCCAAGCGCGTGATGCAGGCGATGATGACGATGCGCAAGATCGACATCGCCGCCCTCGAGAAGGCCGCCGCCGACACCGCCTGAGGCGCGATCAGCCGATGCGCCGCCGGCGGAGCAGGGCAAGACCGCCGAAGCCGAGCAAGGCGATTGACGCCGGCTCCGGCACGGCGGCATCGCCGAGCACGAAGTAGACCGGGCCGTCGCTGCGCAGTCCGAACGGGCCGTTGCCGACCACGTTGGGCCGAACGGCGAGGGTCTCGTTCGACGCGCCGCTCACCCAGAACCAGTTGTCGTCCGCGTCGTTGCCGGTGTCGGCCAGCACGCTCAGCCAGTACGTCGTGCCCGCCTCCAGCGGCGTGGGCGTCAGGTCGGCGCGGAACTCGTAGACGTCGGACCCGAACGCGTCGATCCCGGTGTCGGTGATCCCGCCCGCCGACGTGAAGCGGATCGGCGTCGCGCTCTGCACGTCGGCCGTGTCGGGCAAACCGTTCGGGTCGTTGCCGTAGAGGAGCACGCCGAACGACAGGGGAAACGTCGGCGAGTTGCCGCCGGCGTACGACCCGCGCCAAGTGATGCTGCGGACGGTCGCCGGCGCCGACAGGGTGAAGTCGTCCGCGACCTGCACGCCGCCAAAGTCGGAGCTCCGGTCGGACCCGATCCCTTCAATACCGCTCGGCGGCGTCTGCGAGAAGATCGGCGCCGCCCCCGCCGTCGCGGCAAGGGACGCGGCGGCGAGGGCGGTGAGCGGCAGGGCGCGGGCGATGCAATTCGACATGGGTTTTCTCCGGCAAAGGGATGGAACAAAGCGACGGCGGGGCAGCACCCGTCCGCAACGCGCGGCCGGGCCCGCGTGCGGTATAGCAGGCACCCGACCCCACTCCAACGCCTTTGGCCCCCTCCGCCGCCCGCCCCCGCGCCCGGCCCGGCAAGGTGGGGAGGGGATCGCAGTTGTGCCGGCGAAAGCCCCGCTACGCGACGCTGGGTTTCCTGCACGCCGCGACCTTAGACGACGGCCCGATGTGGCCGACCGCCTTCGCCCGGACCGCCCCGACCGACGTCTAGGCGGCGCGGATCACGACGCTTGTAAAGTGGGCGGCGGGGTGAGGGGGGGCCACATCGGTCGCTGCGGGGCTGGATGCTCCGCCCCCCTCTCCGCCCGCCAGCGAAGGAGCAAATCGCCTACGTCGGCTTCACGGCAAACATCTTCACGCTCGCCGCGTAGGCGTTCACGTCATACCGGTTTAAAAGGTCGGCAAGGCCGTCGTGGACGCCGGCACCGTCGCCCCCGCAGCAACCGCCGCCGGCGAGCGGCAGGCCCGTGGACGACTCCATCGCCGGCGAACAACAGCCGGCCTGACCCTCGACCTTCGCGTAGGCGTTCAGGTCCGACCCGGCGTCTATCACCCGCACCCCGGCGAAGCCCGCCGTTTCGAGCAGGCGTTCGTTCTCCGCGATGGGGATCGCCCCGGCAATGCACCCGACGTAGGACGCCACGCTCGTCGCCAACTCCTCGGGCAGTTCCCGCTTGAGCGCGATGTCGCTGACCGCCACGCGGCCGCCGGGCTTGAGCACGCGGAAGATTTCGCGGAAGACCTTCGCCTTGTCCTGGGCGAGGTTGATGACGCAGTTGCTAATCACGCAGTCCACGCTGCCGTCTGCCAGCGGCAGGTCGTCGATGCCGGCGAGGTGGAACTCGACGTTCGGTACGTCCCCCGTGTTGCGGCGGGCGCGGTCGATCATGGCCGGCGTCATGTCGATGCCGACGGCCCGGCCGGTCGGGCCGACGGCTTTGGCCGCGAGGAAGACGTCGAGTCCGCCGCCGCAGCCGAGGTCAACCACGACCTCGCCGGGGCGCAGCGACGCCATCGCGGTCGGGTTGCCGCACGACAACCCCATGTTCGCCTCGGCGGGGATGGAGGCCAGTTCGCCCGCGCTGTAGCCGAACGCCTCGGCCACGGCGCGGACGCCGGCGGTTTCGTTCGTGAGCGCGCTGGACGCGACGCCGGCGTACTTGTCGCGGACGGTGTCGGTGAGGGTCATGGGGTTTCCTTTGAGAGTTGGGATTTCGGATTAGTTGATAGTGGTCGGGCAGCCGGCGTCGGGCGCGGCCGGGCCGCCCTCGATCAACTCGCCGCCGAACCAGCGGCGTTGCAGCCAGAACGCGACGTTCACGAGGCCGATCAGCGCCGGCACCTCGACAAGCGGGCCGATGACCGCCGCGAAGGCCGCGCCGTGGCCGATGCCGAAGACGCCCACCGCGACCGCAATCGCAAGCTCGAAGTTGTTGCCTGCCGCGGTAAAACTCACCGCCGCCGTCTTGCGGTAGTCGGCCCCCACCGCACGCCCGGCCCAGAAGCTGACGAGGAACATCACCGCGAAGTAGACGAGCAGCGGCACCGCGATCACCACCACGTCCAGCGGCCGCGTGACGATCTGCTCGCCCTGGAACAGGAACATCACCACGATCGTCGCCAGCAACGCGATCAGCGTCAGCGGGCTGATTCGCGGCACGAACACCTGTTCGTACCACGTCCGTCCCTTCGCCCGCAGCAGCACGAACCGCGTGAGCATCCCGGCGACGAACGGCATGCCGAGGTAAATCGCGACGCTCACCGCGATGTCGCCGATGCCGACCGGCACGACGCTCCCCTCCAGCCCTAGCAGCGGCGGCATGACCGTCACGAACAGCCACGCATACACGCTGTAGAACATCACCTGAAAGACGCTGTTGAGCGCGACCAACCCGGCGGCATACTCGCCGTCGCCACCGGCCAAGTCGTTCCAGACGATGACCATCGCAATGCACCGGGCGACGCCGATGAGGATCAGCCCCACCATGAACTGACCGTAGCGCGGGTCCGGCCCCAGCACCGCCGGCGCGGCGTAGCCGAGGAACGCGACGGCCAGCCCGAACATCAGCAGCGGCCCGACGACCCAATTTTGCGCCAGCGACACCGCCAGCACGCGCCAGTCGCGGAAGACGTCGCCGAGTTCCTCGTACTTCACCTTCGCCAGCGGTGGGTACATCATCACGATCAGCCCGAGCGCGATGGGGAGGTTCGTCGTCCCGACCGACAGCCGGCTGATGGCCGACTCCGCGCCGGGGACGGCGTAGCCCAGCAGCACGCCCAGCGCCATCGCGGCGAAGATCCACAGCGTCAGGTAGCGGTCGAGGAACGACAGCCGCCGGCGCGGGGGGCGGGCGGGCGGGGTTCGGCGGGTCGGCTCAGTTTGCAGCGTCACCGGCCACCTCCTCCCCACGGGCGTTCAGGTCGCCCTGGGTTTGCCACGGGTGAAACGCGCGCATCGCCGTCTCGATCTCGTCGCGCACGCGGCGGAAGACGGCCAGCACCTGCTCGTCGGTCCCCTCGGCGTGGGCCGGGTCGTCGAAGGGCAGGTAGTGCCGCGTGGCGGCGCCGGGCCAGACGCGCGGGCACGTCTCCGACGCGCGGTCGCAGACGACCAGCAGGTGGCGCACGGGCTGGCGGCCGAGGAAGTCGCCCAGGTTCTTCGGGCGGGCGCCGGCGAGGTCGATCCCCGCCTCGGCCATCACCCTCACGGCGAGCGGGTGGACCTCGCCGGCCGGGTCCGTGCCGGCGCTGCGGACGGCGAGGCGGTCGCCGTGGTACTTGCGCAAAAACGCCTCGGCCATCTGGCTGCGGCAGGAGTTGCCCGTGCAGAGGATCAGCGCCATCGGTTTGCCGCGCTCCTCGTCGGTGCGGTCGTGGGGGCTTGACATCGCATTCTCCGGGTTCGGGTGGATGACATTCGGGAAGGCGAATGTCCTGAAAGACGAAGGCGGGCGGCCACGCGGCCGCCCCGGTCGTTCAACAGCAGTCGTCGGCGTGGACCATCCCGCAGCAGCCTGCCAGGCGCAGCCGCCCGGCGTCGGCGGCGAACTCGCCCGCGCCGTCGCCGAGCGCGTCGAGGGTGGTCAACAGCCGCCGGTGGACCGGGCCGTCCGGCTTGGCGAGGCGGTAGTGGCACCACGCCCCGTCCTTGCGGCAGGCGACCAGCCCCGCCCCGCGCAGGTGCGCCAGGTGCCGCGACGCCGTCGGCTGCGGCACGCCCAGCACGTCGACGAGGTCGCACACGCACACCTCGCCGTCCCCCTCGCGCTTGGCCGTCCGCAGCAGCGCGAGCAGGCGCAGGCGGGTCGGGTCGGCGAACGCGCGGAACAGTGCGAGCGCCCGCGACTCGGCGGCAAGGGTGTCGGGATGGTCGGCGGCAACGGGCATATTCGCTTGGGCAAATATACTCGTCCGTCCGCCCAAGTCAACGTGCCGGCGAATCCAAAGGGATGGGGGGGGGGCTGCCGGCCGTCACCCAACGGGAAAGGGAAATACCGTCGTGATCCGCCGGGCGCGCGATTTCGGGTGCCACGAGTTGGGGGCTCCCAATTCGTGCGGGGCGGCACTCAATAACGAAAGACGCGGGTGGCGGAACTTCGGGTCGCGCGGCGGAAAGCCCCGGCTGCGCGGCGGAAAGTTCGGGCTGCGCGGCGGAAACCTGGGGCTGCGCGGCGGAAAACTCGGGCTGCGCGGCGGAAAACTCAAGCTGCGCGGGAGAAACCTCAGGCTGCGCGGCGGAAAACTCACGCTGCGCGGGAGAAAACTCAAGCTGCGCGGCGGCGGGCCGGCCGGCCGGCGACGGTTCTACTGCTGGCGCAACCGCTCTTATCGGGCGGCGGGAACGGGGCGGGATTTTGCGGGTTTGGGTGCAGACCCGTCCGGCGGGGGTCGATGAGAGGGGTGCCGTCGGCGGCGGGGCGTGTGGCCCCGGCCGGAGGTCGGCGGGCGGGGCCGCGAGGTCGGTTGAACATTTTGCGAAAGGAGTTGGCCGTGAAGGACGTTTACAACAACGAGGGCAACCTCATCAAGTTCACCGAGAACATTCTCGAGAAGATCACCGCGACGCCCGGCGACTTCGGCACGACGGCCGAACGGGCGGCGGAGTATGGGACGACCCGCGGGCGATTCATGAATGCGTGGTCGCTCATCAATAATGAGTCCACCCGCATCGCGTCGAATTACGAGCTCAAGTCCTTGGCAAAAACTTCACTGGTGAACTCGACACGGGCGCTGGTTCGGGAGTTCCAGGCGTGGCCGATGATGACCGACGTGAAGCGGCGCGAGTTGCAGATTCCCGTGCGCGACACGGCCTCGACCCCCGTGCCGCCGCCGACGGCCAAGCCGCTGATCGAGCTCGTGTCGGCGGTGCGGCACACCGTGCGGACGCGGGTGAAGTCGACCGCGACCACCGGCCGACGCCCGGCGGGGGTGGCGGGGGCGCAGGTGTTTTACGCGGTCGGCCCGGACATGCCCTCGGCGACGGCGGATTGGCGGTCGTCGGGACTGTGGACCTCCGGTACGCACGACGTCGTGTTCCCCACCGACACCCCGGCGGGCGCGACGATCTGGATCACCGCCGCGTACTACAACGGCAAAGGGCAGTACGGGCCGATGGCCGATGCGGTCAGCACCAATCTGCCCGGCGGGCAGGCGGCGCGGAAGGCGGCTTAATAAGAGGGGTGAGGGGTGAAGGATTAGCGATGAGTGGCACGCGACTCATCGCTCATCCCTATTCCCTCGTCACTTACAAGAGACGGAGCGAACTATGGAAACCATCGAAACACTCCCCGCCCCGCACGCCGATGTGGTCGTGCGAACGGCGACGCTCAAAGACCTGGCCGACGTCGACAAATTGCAGAAGCAGCACTCCACCGAATTGGGCTTCCTGCACCGGGCGACGCTCGAGGGGAAGGTGGAGCGCGGCGAGATGCTCGTCGCCCGCTCGCCCGGCGGGGTCTTCGCGGGGTACGCGGTCGGCAGCGATGCGTACCACAAGCGGCAGGAGGTCGGCGTGGTCTACCAGATGGCGGTCGAGCGCTGGGCGCGGCGGACGACGGTCGGGGCGACGCTCCTCAAGGCGATGTTCGAGTCGTGGGCGTACGGCACCCGGCTGTGCTGCGCGTGGTGCGCGCAGGACCTGGCGGCGAACAAGTTCTGGGAGGCGATGGGGTTCGTGCCGCTGGCGTACCGGGCGGGGTCGGCGGGCAAGGGGCGGGTCCACATCTTCTGGCAGAAGCGGATCAACGAGGGGGACGCCGCGACGCCGTGGTGGTACCCGAGCGTCACGGGGTCCGGGGCGATCCGCGAGGACCGGCTGGTGCTGCCGATCCCCGAGGGGCAGCACTGGAGCGAGGCCCGGCCGCGCGTGCTGCCCGAGGCGCCGGCGGTCGAGGAGGAACTGGTGGACGACCCGGCCGTTCCGGAGAAGGAGTTGGTGGGCGTCAAGCGGTGGCCGGAGGGGGTGACGGAGGTGGAGGGGCAGTTGTTCCGCAAGGGCAAGCGGCTGATGACGGCGGAGCAGATCCGCATCGCGGCGGGGGCGGGGCCGGGCGGGTTGTACATGGTGCCGCCGGGCGTGGAGTGCGTGCCCGCCCTGCCGCGCCCGCTGCCGAGGCGTCGGAAGAAGGTGAAGCAAAAGGCGAAGCACGACCCGGAATTGGCGGCGTGGGTGCGGGACTTGCGGGACATCTGGCTGGAGCACGTCAACGACGGGCGTCGCCTGCTGCCGGAGTCGGAGCGGTACGCGGTGTCGCGGCAGAGGCAGCTGCCGTCGCCGGAGCGGCTGATGCTGCCGGGGGCGGGGCGGCGGTTGCTGGCGGCGTGAGGCGTGCCCTATGGTGTTCGACCATCGAGGACATGGCACCCGGCAAGAGATATGCCCCATGAGCGACGCCCAAAAAACAATGTCGGCGGTCGTCAAAGACGGCATGAACCGGGTCTGCCGCGATTTTACACAGCGCATAACACCGCTGGGGTTTCGCCGGACCAATAGCCGCAGCCGCACCTGGGAGCATCGAACCGACCGACTCGTTGAGGTGATCTACTTCTTCCGAAGCGGGAGCACCTACGGCGCGCCAATCAGTCATGGAGTAGACATACGCGTCCACTTCTCGATCCAGAACTCCGACGGGACGCCTGCGGGGCCTGATCAACTTATCAGCGATTCACTACGCGACAGTCGAGGTAACGCATATCATCTGCGTTTCAATGCTCAGAGTTCAAGCATGTACGACCGCTGCTTGGAAGATTTACTCCGCGTCACGATCGAGCATGGGTTGCCGTGGTTCGAGCGAAACGGGGCATAATGAAACGCTGCAATGGACCGGGTCCCGTGCCGGGAGACGTTCGATGACGGAAGACACGGGTTGACGAGTACGTCAAGCCGTGGCACCCGGGCGGCACCGTGCCGACCGACGTTCACTCTACCAAAACGCCCGACTCGGGACCATCCGTTGCAACGTTGCGTGATGCCGCCCTTGCGTACAGCCGCAGCCAGTAGCCCCGGAGTTGGTCGTTTGCCGTGTACAGCGCGAAGTAGTGCGACGTCTTGCGATGAACGAAAACCCCCTCGGCGAACCCGCCGTATATCTTGCCGTGCATAAAGCGCACGCCGAGATGCGCCAGCACCGCGCGGAAGCGACCTTTCTGCGGAATGACGGCAATGACGGTGTCCGGCCCAGATGCCTCGGCTGACCAGGATCGAATGCGCCACCGGCCCTCGTCGGCGCGGAAGTCGGAGTGCAGCAGGCCCGCGTCGTGCCGGAGCAGTTGAGTCAGCAGGAAATCCGTTGCGCCGACGATGTCGAACGTGCGGTCGCCCGGCTGCGGCATCGCGTCAACCGCCGGCACTTCGAAGGTGGGGAGAGGGTCGCTCGGCATCGTTATCAATCTCGTGCGGGTGCCCTAAATTCGCTCGCTGTCAAAACTCCTCTGGGTGCCACGGGATGGGTACGCCCAACCCGTGCCTTACGGCGTTCGAGTATTGAAGACACGGGTTGACGAGTACGTCAACCCGTGGCACCCGGCGTTTGGCGATCCGCTCGCAGGGCGTGCTTCGCGCACTCGATCTCGTCGATCAGTTGCTGCTCGGTGTCGCCGCTGGCGCGGAAGCGGTCGGCGACGGGGCCGCTGAGGGTCTCCAGCGGCGTGGGGAGCGCGCCGAAGTGGTCGACGAGTTTCGTCAGGTAGTCCGTCAGGTCTTCTCCGACCGTCTCGGCCCGCTCGCGCAGGCGGGACTCGACCCGCGGGTCCAGTGGGATCGTGACGCTCATGGGGGAAGTTTACGGCGCGCCCCGGCGGACGCAAGCGGCGGGGGTTCGTCCTTTCGTCGTGGGCGGTTCGACGGCGCGGAAAATCCGGGGGTTGCCGCGGCCGGTGAAACGAAGTTACATGGCGTGCATAGGAGTTCCCATGCACTTGCCATTGAACATCGTGGACGGCGACGGCGCGTCCCTCTCCCTGCTCCGCAGCGCCGACGAGCCGGATCGCTTCGAGCGGTTGGAACGGCAGGACAACCCGTCCACGCTGAAGAATCTCGACGTGGGGGGGTTGATCGCCGAGCTCGAGCGCACCACCACGGCCGAGGTGCGGTTCGACGACGGCAGCCGGGCGCTGTACGCGACGGACGGCAGCAACTACCGCCAGGCGCCGATCGGGGTGGTCGTGCCGCGGACGATTCAGGACGTGGTGAACACCGTGGCGGCGGCGGCGAAGTTCGGGGCGCCGCTGCTCAGCCGGGCGGGCGGCACGTCGCTGGCGGGGCAGGGGTGCAACGTCGCGGTGATGATCGATTTTTCCAAATACATCAACCACGTCACGAACATCGACCCGGTGCGGATGTTGGGGAGTTGCGACCCCGGCACGGTGCTCGACACCTTCCGCACGGCCGCCCGGCAGCACGGGATCACCTACGGGCCGGACCCCGCGACGCACAGCCACTGCGGGCTGGGGGGAATGCTCGGCAACAACTCGTGCGGCATCCACAGCATGATGTGCTGGAAGCACGGGCTGGGGCTGCGGACCAGCGATAACACGCACGAGCTGGACATTCTCACTTATGACGGCTGCCGGATGACCGTCGGCGCGACCCCGCCGGAGGAGTTGGAAAAGATCATCGCGGCGGGGGGGCGGCGGGGGGAGATCTACGCGGGGCTGAAGCAGTTGGTGGAGGAGTATGGGGATTTGATCCGTGGAAAATTC
Source organism: Tepidisphaeraceae bacterium (assembly GCA_965260985.1). Classification (GTDB taxonomy): domain Bacteria; phylum Planctomycetota; class Phycisphaerae; order Tepidisphaerales; family Tepidisphaeraceae; genus CBDHCE01. The sequence continues at coordinate 180,337 of CBDHCE010000008.1, forward strand.
CCCGAGTTGCCGCGTCGGGTGAGCGGGTACAACCTCGACGATCTGCTGCCGGAGAATGGGTTTAATGTCGCCCGCGCGCTGGTGGGGACGGAGGGGACGTGCGTGACGATCCTGGGCGCGACGATGCACCTGGTGCCCGAGCCCAAGGCGCGGACGCTGCTGATCCTGGGGTATCCGAGCGCGTGGGAGGCGGGGGATCATGTGATGGAGATTCTGCCGCACATGCCGACGGGGCTGGAGGGGATGGACCACCTGCTGTACGAGTACGTGCAGAAGAAGGGGGACCAGCGGGCGGACCTGAAGCTGCTGCCGGAGGGGAAGGGGTTTTTGCTGGTCGAGTTCGGCGGGGAGAGCAAGGAGGATGCCGACGGGCAGGCGCGCAAGCTCATGGACGAACTGAGCAAAAAGGACGATGCGCCGACGATGAAATTGTTCGACGATAAGAAGGAGGAGGAGATGGTGTGGGAGGTGCGCGAGAGCGCCCTCGGCAGCACCGCGTGGGTGCCGGGGCTGGCGGACACCTGGCCGGGGTGGGAGGACTCGGCCGTGCCGCCCGAGCAGGTGGGGCCGTACCTGCGGGCGCTGCGGTCGCTGTTCCACAAGTACGGGTACAACCCCTCGCTGTACGGGCACTTCGGGCAGGGGTGCATCCACTGCCGGGTCGACTTCGACCTCTACACGCAGGCGGGGATCGACAAGTGGCGGCGGTTCCTGGACGAGGCGACCGACCTGGTCGTCAGCTTCGGCGGCAGTTGCAGCGGCGAGCACGGCGACGGGCAGGCGCGCGGCGAACTGCTGCCCAAAATGTTCGGCGACGAATTGGTCGCGGCGATGCGGCAGTTCAAGATGATCTGGGACCCGCGGTGGAAGATGAACCCCGGCAAGGTGGTCGACCCGTACCCGATCACGAGCAACCTGCGGATCGGGCGCGATTACAACCCGCCGGACGTGGAGACGTATTTTAAATTTCCCGACGACAAGGGGAGTTTCGGCCGCGCCGCGCTGCGGTGCGTGGGGGTGGGCAAGTGCCGGCGGATCGGCGGGGGGGTGATGTGCCCGTCGTACATGGTCACGCACGAGGAGCAGCACGCGACGCGCGGCCGGGCGCGGCTGCTGTTCGAGATGATGAACGGCGAGATCATCGACGACGGGTGGAAGAGCGAGGCGGTGAAGGAGTCGCTCGATTTGTGCCTGTCGTGCAAGGGCTGCACGGGGCAGTGCCCGGTGAGCGTGGACATCCCGACGTACAAGGCGGAGTTTTTGGCGCACTACTACGAGGGGAAGCTGCGGCCGCGGCACATGTTCGGATTCGGGTTCATCCACTGGTGGGCGCGGCTGGCGAACATCGCGCCATCGCTGGTGAACTTCATGACGCAGGCGCCGGTGCTGCGCGACATCGCCAAGTGGTCGGCGCAGGTCGCGCCGCAGCGGAGCGTGCCGAAGTTCGCGCCGGAGTCGTTCAAGCAGTGGTTCTTTGAGCGCGAGGTGGTGAACCCCGAGGGGCCGGCGGTGCTGCTGTACATCGACACCTTCAACAACTATTTGCACCCCGAGACGGGCAAGGCGGCGGTGGAGGTGATGGAGCACGCGGGGTGGCGGGTGGAGGTGCCGAGGGAGGATGTGTGCTGCGGCCGGCCGCTGTACGACTACGGGTTCCTCAACGTCGCGCGGCGGTGGCTGAAGGACAATCTCGTGAAGCTGCGGCCGTGGATTCGGGCGGGCACGCCGATCGTGGTGCTGGAGCCGAGCTGCTACGCGGTCTTCCACGACGAGCTGCGCGGAATGCTGCCCGAGGACAAGGACGGCCAGCGGCTGATGGCGCAGGTCTACCTGCTGAGCGAGTTCCTGACGAAGGTGGACACGAATTACAAGCCGCCGAAGCTGAACCGCAAGGCGGTCGTCCACGGCCACTGCCACCACAAGGCGACCGCGACGATGCAGCAGGAGGAGCTGCTGCTGAAGGAGATGGGCCTGGACTGCGAGTACCCCGACACCGGCTGCTGCGGGATGGCGGGCGCGTTCGGGTTCGAGAAGGGCGAGCACTACGACGTGGCGATGGCGGCGGGCGAGCGTGTGCTGCTGCCGGAGGTGCGGGAGGCGGAGGAGTCGACGCTGATCATCGCCGACGGCTTCAGTTGCCGCGAGCAGGTGATCCAGAGCACCGACCGCCGGCCGCTGCACTTGGCGCAGGTGCTGCAACTGGCGATCCGCGACGGCGAGGGCGGCCCGTCGGGCAAGCCGGAGGCGGGCTTGCAGCGGACGATCCGGGAGAATCATCACGATGCCAACCGCGCGCTGGCGATGAAGGCGACCGTCCTGGGACTCGGCGTGGCGGCGGGGTTCGCGCTCTACAATGCCCTCAAGGCCGACCGGCTGCCGGCGAGAAGGGCATGACGTGGCGGAGTCGAAAGGTGGCGGGGGCGGCGAGAAGGAGTGGGTGGTCTACGCCGCCATCGTCGGCAACCTCGGCATCGCCGTCGCCAAGTTCGTCGCCGCCGCCTTCACCGGCAGCTCGTCGATGCTGGCCGAGGGCATCCACTCGTCGGTCGACACCGGCAACGACGCGCTGCTGATCGTCGGCCTCCGCCGCAGCCGCCGGCCGCCGGACGAAAATCACCCCTTCGGCCACGGCAAGGAACTCTACTTCTGGACCCTCCTCGTCGCCGTCTTCATCTTCGGCGTCGGCGGCGGGATGGGCATCTACGAGGGCATCACCCACCTGCTGCACCCCAAACCGCTCGAAAATCCGACGTGGAATTACGTCGTCCTCGCCGTCGCCGCGCTGCTGGAGGGGACCACCTGGACGATCGCGCTGCGGAACTTCCTGAAGTCCAAGCCGCCCAAGGTGGGCATCTTCCGCGCGATCCGCATCAGTAAGGACCCGACCGTCTTCAGCGTGCTATTCGAGGACTCCGCCGCCCTCGCGGGGCTGCTGCTGGCGTTCATGGGCGTCTTCCTCGGGCACTGGCTGGGCAACCCGTACCTGGACGGCGCGGCGTCGATCGGCATCGGCCTGGTGCTGGCGATCGTCGCGGGGTGGCTGGCGTGGGAGAGCAAGGGCCTGCTCGTCGGAGAGCGCGCGGGCGCCGACGAGGTCCGCCAGATCCGAGACGTGCTGTCCGCCGACCCGGACGTCGCCACCGCCCGCCCGCCGATGACCATGCACCTCGGCCCGGATCAGATTTTGGTCAACCTGGACGTGAACTTCCGCGACGGCCTGACCGCCGACGGCATCGAGGCCGCCGTCCGCCGGATCGAGACGGCCATCCGCGAGAAGGTGCCGCGGGCGAACCGCATCTACATCGAGGCGAACGCGCTGTCGAGCAAATAGATTTTTAGCCGCTCGCGGCTTGGCAAAGAAAAATCTCCGCCCCAGCCCTCCTTCACCAAGGCTTCAGGTTCCGCCCGCTAATCTGGTCCAGTCGCCGTGAAAAGGACTTTATGCGAAACCGAATGCTCCTCACGTCGCTGCTCGCCGCCGCCCTCGCCACCCCGGCCCTGCTGCCGGCGGCCCCGGCGAAGGCGCCCGCGAAGGCGGCGGACCGTGGACAACAAAACCGGCCGGGCGGCGCGATGAACGGCCCCCGTCGGGGGCCGGGGGTGCCGGGGGGTCGGGGTGGGCCGATGGCCGGCCTTCAGGACCGTCTCGGCGCCGACGACGCGGCGTGGGACGCGATGAAGCCGAAAATCGAGGCCATCCTGGCGGCCCGACGCGACCTCGCCGGCGGCAACCGACGCCCCGGCCGCCCCGGCCCCCCCGGCGGACCCGGCGGCTTCAACCGGCCCGCCCCATCCGACGGACCCGCCACCCGCCCCGCATCCGACGCCGCCGAATCCGTCCGGCAGTCCGTCGCCGACCTCCGCGCCGCGATCGACGCCGACGCCCCCGACGCCGACCTCGCCGCCAAGACCGCCGCCGTCTCCGCCGCCCGCGACGCGGCGCGGACCGACCTCGCCGCCAAGCAAAAGGAACTGTCCGCCGGCCTCGACCCCCGCGGCCGCGCCGTCCTGACCGCCGCCGGCGTGCTGGACTGACCCCCGCCCGGCCACCCCTGTCGTTCCGAGTCGTTCTTGACCGATCGTCCACGAGAAGAGGAAACCGTGAAGCAAACCAACCCCACCCGACCCTCGCCCGCCGCCCCGCCGTTCGCCCTGGAAACCCTGGAGTCGCGCCGGCTCCTCTCCGCCTCGCACGCCGGCTTCGACTTCGGCGGCGGGCACTTCATCGGCCCGGTCGGCGCGGTGGAGTTCGCCGCCGCCCCCACCGCCGTGCAGGACGGCCTCACCGCCCTTGCCGCCACCGACAGCCTCGACGCCCCGACCGACACCCAGACCGTGTTCCTGGGCAATTCCAACGGCGTCGAAACCTACTCGATCAGAGTGACCGGCACCGGCACCGTCAGCAAGCTGACCGTCGACGTCGCCGGCGACCCGGTCGCGCCCGCCGCCCGCGCCACCGCGACCTACGCCGACGTGCCCGCCGCGGCGTCGGCCGAGATCGCCAAAATCGCCGACGCCTTGGGCCTCGCCACGCCCGCCTCCACGGACGACGTGCTGGTGGTTACGCCCACCACGGGCGTCGCCACCTACACCGTCCGCCTCGCCCCGGCGTCGACCGACACCGGCACGACCGACACCGGCACGACCGACACCGGCACGACCGACACCGGCACGACCGACACCGGGACGACCGACACCGGGACGACCGACACCACGGACACCGCCGACACCGCCGACACCGCCGCCGCCGAGCCGCAGTCGTTCCGCGGCGAGATCCGCGAGTTCCTCCGCAGCCGCGTGGTCACGGTCGACGCCGACGGCAACCCGGTCGGCAATCAGCAACTGCCCGCCGCCGCCTTCTCCGCCGCCGTGATCGACGGCCTCAACGCCGGCGCGCCGGCCGACGCCACCCCGCTCACCGCCACCTCGACCGACCCGGTGAACGTCCGCACCGCCAACGGCGTGACGACCTACTCGGCCACCTTCGCCGCCACCGGCACCCGCACCACCGTGACGGTCCTGCCCGACGGCTCGGCCGCCGCCCTGCCGACGCGCAGCACCGTCGCCTTCTCCGACGTCCCCACCGCCGCCGCCGCCGAACTGCAGGCGCTGGCGACCGGCAAGGGCGCCGACACCATCGACCCGGCCGCCAAGGTCGTGGCGTTCGACGAGGCCAACGGCACGGTCATCTACACCGTCAACGCGCCGCTGACGACCCCCGCCGGCCGCGCCCGGTTCGTGACCGTCAGCAGCGACCAGGACGGCAACGCCACCGTCCCGCCGTCGATCGGCTTCGAGTTCGGCGGGTTCGGCGGGTTCGGCGGGTTCGGCGGACTGGGCGGGTTCGACTTCGGCCCCTTCCACTTCGGCGGCGGCGGCCTCGGCGGCTTCGGCCGCGGCCACGGCCACCACGGCTTCTGAGCCGCGCCGCAGCCCCGACCCTGCGCCTCCAACGGGGCGGCGTCCCGCGACGCCGCCCCCGGTTTTGTGGAACGGGCGTCCCGCCCGGATCTAGCTGAGTCGGCAGGGGGCGCCTCGCGGCAGACGAATCCGGGCGGGACGCCCGTGCCACCGATGAGCGGCCGGACGCCGTGGCACCCGGCATTTTAAGATGCGGCGCACGACCCGCAAGGTGCCCGGCGCGTCCACGCCACCCACCCGAACAAGCCGACGTTTGTTTCGTTGCGAAGCCGCAAGCGGCGGATGCGTTTACGCGCCGGTTGGCGGCGCGGGCGGTTTATGGGGTAGAGTGTTGCCATGAGCCAAGCGAGACGGCGGAGCCGGTGGAGTTCGGGAGTGGTGGCGGCGCTGGCCGCCGTGGCGGTGGGGGGGCTGTGGCCGAGCGCGGGGCGCGCCGCGGAGCCCGACCCTCAGGACGTGGCGGTGGCCGAGCGGCTTTCGAGCCTGGTGCCGACGATCCTGCAGTACGGCCGCGAGACGGAGGTGAGCCAAAAGAGCGGCCGGCCCTCGCCGGCGTCGCTTCGGCAGGCGGCGGCGCTGGCCGAGGCGGCGGGGCGGCTCGACCCGACCGACCCGGCCTACCCCCGCACCCTCGCCGACCTCCGCCTGCAGGAGGGCGACGCCGCCGGCACCATCGCCGCCCTCCAATCGCTCCGCCAGATCCAGCCCGATAACCAGGTCGCCGGCATCCAGACGATCGACCTCCAGGCCGGCACCTACGAGACGGCGGAGAAGCGCCAGGGCTACCTGCGGGCGGTGCTCGACGCCGGGGGCCTGCCCGCGCCGGTGCGGTCGCACGCGGCGGTGCTGCTGAGCCGGGTGCTGTTCGAGCGCGGGCTGGACAAGGAGTCGGAGATTGCCCTCGACGAGGCGGTCAAGCTCAACCCCGTCAACCCGACCGCGCTGCAGATGAAGTACGAGCGGCTGACGGCGCGCGGCGCGGCGCCGGCGGAGGTGGTCGACGCGCTGCTGCACCTGCTGCGGAGCAACCCGATGCAGCCGGAGGTGATGGCGACGCTGGCCGACCGGCTGGCGGCGGCGGGGCTGCCGCGGCAGTCGGCCGAGTGGTACGAGCGGTCGTTCGCCGCGGGCAAGGCGCTGGGCATCGCCACGACGCCGAACGACGTGGTGCTCTGGTCGGCGCAGCAGCTCGCGCTGGGCCAGGCGCGGACGGCGGCCACCGCGCTGCCGGCGGTGTACCAGCAGTTCCCGGACAATCTCGACGCGCGGTTCGTGCGGCTTCTGGCGGTGCGGGCGGCGGGCGACCGGCCGACGTTCGAGGCGGAGCTGGGCGAGCTGCGGGCGATGCTGGCCGAGCGGATCAACGCGCTGTCGGCGTCGGCGAACGGCCGGCCGCCCGCGCCGGCGGGGGCCGCGCTGCCGGACGTCTCGGCCGACGCCAACGCGCTGGCGAAGCACCTGAACGACCCGGCCGCCCGGCGGGTGGCCGACGCCTACTCCGCCGCGCTGATCGACCTGGCGTGGGCCGACGTCTACTTCGCCGAAAAGCCCGCGCCGCCGGCGGTGCTGGACGCGCTGGGGTCGCTGCTGGGGGAGGCGAGCGGGGCGGTGGCGCGGCTGCGGGGGTGGTCGTTCAAGGCCGACGGTCGGACGGGCGAGGCGCGGGTGAAGTTAGCCGCCGTCGCCGACCGCGACCCGCTGGCGAAGATGGGCCTGCTGCAACTCGACGCCAAGGACGGGCGCGACGTGAAGGCGGCGGCGGCGGAATTGGTCAACGCCGACCGCACCGGGTTGCTGGGCGCGCTGCTGTTCGAGGGGCTGAAGAATCTGGGCGCGACGGTGCAGCCGGGCAAGTCGGCCGAGGCGTTGTCGGACGCGGTGGGGCAGTTCCCCAAGCCGCTGATCGACGCGGTGGACCGGCCGGACACGGTGCGGGACCTGTACGCGATCAACGTGGAGCGCGACGCGGTGGTCCACGCCTACGGCGAGCCGTTCTACGTCACGGTGACGCTGCGGAACACGATGGAGGAGCCGATCAGCATCGGGCAGGGCGGGTTTTTGCGGCCGGAGTTGGCGGTGGACGTGACGGCCAAGGGGCTGAGCTCGCAGACGTTCCCGGCGACGGCGCTGGCGTCGCTGCGGCGGTCGGTGGTGCTGATGCCGCGGCAGCAGGTGAGCCAGCGGGTGCGGGTGGATCAGGGGCCGTTCCGGCAGTACCTGACGTCGCTGCCGCAGGTGTCGATCCCGGTCTACACGAGCGTGCTGACGAACCCGGTGCTGGTGAAGGGGCCGGACGGGTCGACCAAGCCCTCGCCGGGGCCGCTGGGGTATCGGGGGCAGGCGTCGGTGATGGAGCGGGAGGCGAACCCGCTGCAGGAGAAGGGCGGCCCGCCGGGGCAGGCGGCGGTGCGGGCGCTGGACCAGGGCAACTCGGCCGGCGCGATCCGGGCGGCGGAATTGATCGGCGGCTACATCGGCCTGCTGGGCCGGCAGGAGAAGGCGGGGGATGCCGAAAAGCAGGTCATCGCCACCTTCGCCGACAAGCTGCGGGTGGCGACCACCAACAGCCCCTCGCCGGCGGTGCGGGGCTACAGCGCGTTCGTGCTGGTCAACCTGCTGGGCGGGCAGGAGAAGGTGGGCCAGATCAAGGAATTGCTGGGGGCGAAGGATTGGCGCCAGCGGCTGCTGGGCGCCATCACGGCCGGGTTCCTGCCGCCGGAGGTCGGCAAGCCGATGCTGTCGCCGCTGGCGGAGGGGGATTCGGACGCGGGCGTGAAGGAGTACGCCGCCGCCGCGCTGGCGCGGCTGGGCGAGAAGCCGGCGGAGAAGCCCGCGACGCAGCCGGCTTCTCCCCCGGCGCAATGAGGCTGTCGGCGGGTCGGCCGTTTCGACTTGCGGCGCGAGTTCCGTAGACTGCCGGCGTGAGCAGCCGCCCGCGGTCCAGCTTCGGCGTCGACTTCAAGCACTTCTTCCTGCGCGGCCTCGCCGCGCTGCTGCCGACGCTCATCACGCTGTCGCTGATCTGGTACGTGCTCAACTTTTTGTGGGAGTCGCTGGGGCAATACCTGATCTGGGTCATCAAATACACCTGGCAGCAGGCGGCGGCGGCGGGGCTGGCGGACCCGACCAACGGCACCTACATCCGCGTCTGGTTCGACGACCGGCCCCTTTACACCCGCTTCGTGGGCGTGCTGCTGGCGGTGATTCTGATTTACGCGGTGGGCCTGCTGATCGGCAATTTGATCGGCCGGACGTTCTACCGCGTGGCCGAGGCTCTGGTGATGCGGGTGCCGATCGTGCGGGCGATCTACCCGGCGGTGAAGCAGGTGACGGACTTTCTGCTGGCGGACAAGAGCCAGGCGGCGGATCAATTCGCCGGCAGCAAGGTGGTGGCGGTGAAGCCGCACGCCTCGGACATCTGGTCGATCGCGCTGGTCACGGGGCCGGGCCTGCCGGCGCTGGCGCGGGCGGTGGGGGAGGAGATGGTCACGGTGTTCATGCCCAGCAGCCCGACGGCGTTCAGCGGGTACGTCATCGTCGTGCCGCGGTCGGGCGTGGTGGAGCTGCCGCTGACGGTGGAGGAGGCGATGCGGCTGCTGGTCAGCGGCGGCGTGATCATGCCCGGCGGGGCGGCGGAGAGGGGCTCGGGCAAGGCGGCGGCCGGGAAGGAGGAGGCCCGGCTTGAGGGCGCGCCGGAACCCGCCGGAACGGGGTAGTGCGTTTCGGCGCGCCGGCGGGTAGAATCGACCCCCGGCCGCCGGAGCGGTTGATGGGGTGTTCGAGAAGGTTAGATGAAGGAGCCCGAATGAACGTGATCGTCTCCAGCCGCCACGCCGACGTGCCGGCCGACCTGAAGACTTACGCCGAGGGGAAGGCGGAGAAGCTGACGAAGTACTACGACCGCATCCAGGAGATCGAGGTGGTGTTCGAGCAGGACAAGGACCGCCACCACGTCGAGATCCTGGTGAACGCCGAGCACAACCACACCTTCGTGGCGCACGAGAAGGATGCCGCCTCGCTGCACGCGGGGATCGACGCCTGCGTGGAAAAGCTCAAGCACCAGCTCAGCGATCACCACAAGAAGGTGAAGAACCGCAAGCACCCGAGCGAGTCGATCCCCGGCTAGTCCGCCCCCTCTCCCGGCGGCCATTGAGAAAGGCGCGTGTCCCGATGAAGTTGACGGAGATCATCCAACCCGGCGCGATCGTGCCGGATTTGCAGGCGGCCGACCGCGACGGCGTGATCCGCGAGTTGGTGGCGGCGCTGGTCGACAGCGGCGGCCTGCCGGCGGAGGCGGCCGGGGCGGTGGTGGCGGCGGCGATCGAGCGCGAGGCGCGCGGCAGCACCGGCTTCGGCCGGGGCGTGGCGGTGCCGCACGCCAAGGACGCGGCCATCCCCCGCCGCGTCGCCGCCGTCGGCCGCAGCGCGGCGGGGGTCGACTTCAACGCCCTCGACCACCAGCCGGTCTACAGCGTCGTGCTGCTGCTCACCCCCGCCGACCGCCCCGAGGAGCACCTGCAGGCCATGAACGTCATCTTCAGCAATCTGCAGCAGGACATGTTCCGCCGCTTCCTGCGCCAGGCCGACACGGTGGCGGCGATCCACGACCTGCTGGCGGAGGCGGACGCGAAGTGAGGCGTGGTGCGTGATTCGTGGTGCGTGGTGCGTGAGAAGGATTCCGCCGCTTGCGGCTTCGCAAAGAAATCGACCACCACCAACTTCGCCGCGCCGAAGAACCCGGGTCTTCGCCTTCGGCTCAGACGCCGGCTTGTTCCGGCCCATCAAGACACCTCAAATCCTCACGCACCACGCACCACGCACCACGCACCACGCACCACGCACCACGCACCACGCACCATGTCGCAAGCCGCCCGCACCCTCGCCGTCACGAACACGCTGGGCCTTCACGCCCGGCCGGCGATGCAGTTCGTCGACGCGGCCAACGGGTTCGCGTCGGCCATTTCCGTCGAGAAGCGCGGGGAGGACCCGATGACCGTCGACGGCAAGAGCGTGATGCAGATGATCACCCTCGCCGCCGCCAAGGGCACCGAGCTGACGATCCGCGCCGACGGTGAAGACGCCGACGCCGCCGTGGCCGAGCTCGCCGGCTTGTTCGAGTCGAACTTCGGCGAGGAGTGAGGGGAGTGGGTTGAGGGGAGTAGGTAATAGATAGAGGGTTGCCATGTAACGCTACAATCACTGCCGGCCCTCCACCTACCACCTACCACCTACTCCCCACCAGACACGATGGAGATCATCAAAGGCATCGGCGTCTCCCCCGGCGTGGCGATCAGCACGGCGGTCGTGCTCGACGCGGAGGACCTGCTCATCCCCCGCCGCCACCTCGACGACGACGGCGTCGAGCCGGAGGTGGCGCGCCTCCACGCCGGCACCGAAAAATCCGTCGCCGACCTCGAGGCCCTCCGCGGCAACCTCACCGAGAGCCACGGCAAGGAGATCGGCGGCATCTTCGGCTTCCACCTCGGCATGCTCCGCGACCCGGCCCTCACCAAGCAGCTCGACGCCGAGATCCGCACCGCCAAGGTCACCGCCGAGTACGCCGTCAGCGTCGTCATGCGGCGGCTGGCGAACCAGTTCCTCAAAATGCCCGACCAGTACCTGTCCGAGCGCGTCAAGGACATTTACGACATCGAGAAGCGGCTGCTCCGCACCCTGATCGGCCGGCAGCGCGAGGACCTGGCCCACCTGACGCGCGACGTGATCGTGATCGCCAACGACCTGCTCCCGAGCCAGACGGCCGCGCTCGACCGCGCGCACGTCAAGGGCTTCGCCTGCGACGTCGGCGGGCGGACCAGCCACACGGCAATCGTGGCGCGGGCGATGGGCATCCCCGCGGTGGTCGGGCTGGGGGCGATCACCGCGTCGGTCAGCGGCGGCGACACGGTGATCATCGACGGCTCGCGCGGCATGGTGATCGTCAACCCCGACGCCGACCAGATCGCCGAGCACGAGGAGTACGACCGCCGCCAGACCCGCTTCGACAAGGAGTTGGCCGAGCTGGTCGATTTGCCGGCGCGAACGACCGACGGCCACGAGGTCAGTTTGCAGGCGAACATCGAGTTCCCCGCCGAGGTGGACGAGGCGCTGTCGCGCGGCGCGACGGGCATCGGGCTGTACCGCACCGAGTTCCTCTACCTCGCCAGCGACGTCGAGCCGACCGAGGCCGACCACTACGCCGCCTACGCCGACAGCCTCCGCCGCCTCGGCGGCCGGCCGCTGGTGCTCCGAACCCTCGACCTCGGCGCCGATAAACAAACCCAGGCCCGCGCCGCCAACCCCGAGCCCAACCCCTTCCTCGGCGACCGCTCAATCCGCATGTGCCTGCACGACATCCCCATGTTCAAGCGCCAGCTCCGCGCCATCATGCGCGCCAGCGTTCTGGGCGACGTGCGCATCATGTTCCCGATGATCTCCACCCTCATGGAGCTGCGGCAGGCCAAGATGGTGTTGCAGGACGTGAAGGAGGAGCTCGAGGACGAGGGCATCCCGTTCGTCCGCGACTTGCCCGTGGGCATGATGGTCGAGGTGCCCGCCGCCGCCTACCTCGCCAACACGTTCGCCAAGGAGGTCGACTTTTTCTCCATCGGCACCAACGACCTGATCCAGTACACGCTGGCGGTCGACCGGACCAACGAGCGCGTCGCCGGGCTGTTCAACCCCGCCCACCCCGCGGTGCTGAGTTTGATCCGCGACGTGATCCGCGCCGGCAACCGCAACGACATCCCCGTGAGCGTCTGCGGCGAAATGGCGGGCGAGCCGCTGTATACTCTGCTCCTGCTGGGCCTCGGCCTCGGCACGTTCAGCATGAACGGCCCCGACGTCCCGGAGGTGAAGAAGATCATCCGCTCCACCACCCTGGAGCACGCCCGGCAGGTCGCCCGAAAGGTCATGGGGTTTGACAGCGAGCGGCAGGTGATGCACTTTCTGCGGGAAGAGACGCGGAAGATTCTGCCCGAAGTGTTTTAGGTAAACGATTTCACAACAATACAACCCCGTCAGTTGTCCGCGGTCCGTCGCCCGTTGTTGATGCAAGTGTTGCGTCACCGGCTTCGTCAAAACGACCCGCAACTGACCACGGACAAAGGACCACTGACAAATTGGCTAAAGAACTTCTGATCAACGTCTCCCGCGGGGAGGAAGTGCGCATCGCGCTGATGGAGGACGAGCGGCTCGAGGAGCTCTACATGGAGCGAGAGAGCTCCGCCACCCACGTCGGCAACATCTACAAGGGGAAGGTGACCAACGTCGAGGCCTCGATCCAGGCCGCCTTCGTCGACTTCGGCATCGGCCGAAACGGCTTCCTCCACGTCCAGGACTTGCACCCGCAGTACATGGGCAAGGCCGGCCGCGACATCGTGGAGACCGTCGGCAACAAGCTCGGCCGACGCGACCGCCCCCCCATCCAGCAGTGCCTCCGCCGCGGCGACGAGATCCTCGTCCAGATCATCAAGGAGGGCATCGGCACCAAGGGCCCGACCCTCACCAGCTACCTCTCGGTCCCCGGCCGATTCCTCGTGATGATGCCCGGCGTCGGCAAGATGGGCGTCAGCCAGAAGATCGAGGACGACGCCGAGCGCCGCCGACTCCGCGCGATCCTCGACACCCTCTCGCCCCCCAAGGAACTCGGCTTCATCATCCGCACCGCCGGCGTCGGCAAGACCAAGGTCGAGCTCGAGCGCGACTTCAAGTACCTCGTCCGCCTCTGGGAGGACATCGACAAAAAGGACCGCGCCAGCCGACCGCCCGCCCTGCTCTACACCGAGGGCGACCTCGTCACCCGCACCGTCCGCGACCTCTACACCTCCGACATCGACCGCATCGTCGTCGACGACGTCGACACCGCCAAGCGCATCAAGGAGTTCTTCAAGCTCTCCATGCCGCGCACGAAAAATCACGTCGACTTCTACGAAGACCCCGTGCCGCTGTTCCACAAGTACGGCATCGAGCACGAGATCGAGCAGATGTACAGCCGCGAGGTGCCGCTGAAGTCCGGCGGGTCGCTGGTGATCGACCAGACCGAGGCCGTCGTCGCCATCGACGTCAACAGCGGCAAGTTCCGCGTCCACAACGACGCCGAAGAAACCGCCTTCCGCACCGACCTCGAGGCCGCCGACGAGATCGTCCGGCAGCTCCGCCTGCGCGATTTGGGCGGCGTGGTCATCTGCGACTTCATCGACCTCCGCTACGAGCGCCACCGCCACGCCCTGCACGAGCGGCTCGACGAGCTGTTCAAGAACGACCGCGCCAAGAGCCGCTTTTTGCCGATGAGCCAGTTCGGCATCATCGAGATGACCCGCCAGCGCATGCGCCCGAGCCTGAAGAAGAGCGTCTACGCCGAGTGCCCCGGCTGCCACGGCAGCGGCCTGGTCAAGACGCCCGAGAGCATGGGCCTGGACATCATGCGCCGCCTCGCCATCGCCGCCGACGACGAGCGCGTCGTCCGCATCGAGCTCACCGCCCACACCGACGTGGCGGCCGATTTGCTGAACCGCAAGCGCCGCGCGGTGGCGGACCTGGAGACGCACACGAACAAGCGGATCATCATTCGCGTCGACTCGACGATCGCGCTGGACGAGTTGAAACTCGAATTGTTCGACGAGCGCGACGGGCTGGTCTTCCTCGACGAGCTGAAGATGACCGCCCAGAGCCGCGACGACCGCTTCAACCGCGGCGGCCGGACGCGCGGCGGCCGCAGCCGCGGGGGCCGCGAGCAGGTCCGCGAGAGCGAGTTCGTGCTGGACGACGAGGACGGCTTCGCCGACGAGGCCGGGCCGGCCGTCGCCGAGCGGTCCGGCGGGTCGGGGCGCGGTGAAGCCCGCAACGGCTCCGGCCAAGGCTCCGGCGACCGCTCCAGTGAACGCTCCGGCCGCGCCGCCGAGCCGCAGCGGCCCCGCCGCGAGCCGCCGCGTGAGCCGACCCGCGAACCCCACGGCCGCGCGCCGGACGGTGCCGACGTCGATTACGAATCGGACGACGAAAACATCGGCAACCGCCTCGCGGACGAGGCGCCGGCCGAGGTCGCCGACCGCACCGGCGGCCGGGCGCCGGCCGACCCGGATGAGTCGGGCGAGTCGGGCGAGTCGGGCGAGAACGGCGGCCGCCGCCGCCGGCGTCGCCGCCGAGGCCGCGGCGGTCGCGGCAGGTCCGGCGAAGCCCGCGACGAGTCCACCGAGTCCACCGAGTCCACCGAGTCCATCGAGTCCACCGAGTCGGCCGATTCTTCGGAACTCCAGCCGTCGCAGCAGCCCCGCGACCTGGCCGCCGACCGGCCGTATGACGAGGCCGCCGACCAACCCTACGACGATGAGGCGTCGGACGCCGCCCAGCCCGCGATGGAGGCCGCCGCGCTGCCGGAGGTCGAGTACGAGGCCGAGTACGAGCCGGAAGCGGAGGCGTTCGAGCCGGAGCCCGATCGCCCCGTCGGCGCGCTCGCCCGCTCGGCCGACCTCGGCCCGGACCGCGCGTTCGATTTCGAGGAGGACGCCGACGCCCCCGAGCCGGGCAACGAACTCCACCCGCGTCAGACGCCGGCCGCCCGCGAGCCGCGCGACGCCCGCGGATCAAGGCCGCCCGCCGCCCGCCGCCAGGAGCCGGCCCAGCCGCCGCGCCAACCCCGCCAGCCCGACGCCCCGCCGTCGGCCGAATCCGGAGCGTTCGAGGGCGAACGCGAAGGGGAGGGCGACGGCGAAGGTGAAGGCGAGTCCGGCCCGCGCCGCCGCCGCCGCCGACGCCGTGGCGGCCGCCGCCGCCGTCGCGGCGGGTCGGAAGCGTCCGCCCAGCCCGCCGACCGCGCCGCTGCGGATTCGCCCGACGCCGACGGCAACGAGTCGGACTCCATCGACGAAGCGTCGATCGACGAGCGGCCGACGGACGAGCGGCCGACCCCCACCGCCGAGATGCCGACGCCGGAAACCTCGCCGGAGGTTCCGACCGAGGAAGACCCGGCCGAGCCCGAGCCGCAGACCGACGTCCTGACCCCCGCCGAGCAACCCGACGAGGCAGACGAGGCCCTCGCCGACGAGGCCCCGCCCGCCAAGCCGAAGCGCGCGACCCGCAAAAAGGCCGCGCCCAAAAAGGCCGCGCCCAAAAAGGTCGTCCGCAAAAAGGCGGCGGCGAAAAAGGTGGCCCCGAAAAAGGTCGCCAAGAAAGCCGCCCCGAAGAAAACCGCCCCGAAGAAGTCGGCGAAAAAGTCCACCCGCAAGTCCGCCGCATCGGCCACCGCCTCCGACGCGGCCCCGACGGGTTCGACCGACAAGCACCTGGTCGACCCGGACGAAGTGCTCGACCACCCCGCCCCGTCCTCCCGCGAGGAGTTCGACGTGATCCCCGACGAGGAGTACGACGATTGACCGGGCCGGCCAGTCTCAAGCAGCAAGTCCGCCGCCGGCACCCCCGGCGGCGGACTGCTGCGCCTTGATCATTCCGCGCCTGCGGTCGCGGCCCGACGTGCTCTGTTGGGCCGGAATTGTTTGCTTGACCCACTTGTCCCTATCAGGATAACCGTTGGCCGGCGGCAATGACTTCGGCCAACCGTGTCCGTTCACACCATCATCTCCTCGAAGATCACCGACTTCCGGTCACTGGCCGACCTGCTGACAGAGCTCGGCCTCCCGTGGCAGGAAGTATCAGGCGTCCGATACAAGTTTGGTGGCCGAGCCGCTTACCGCAGCGTTTCTGTTGACTTGGCCGGCGAAACGGTCTTGATGGTCCAGGCGAATCCGGGCAAGCCGTTCGTCATGCAATCGCAGGGTTGGTGGTTCCGCGACCGGGCGGCGGCGAAGCAGCTCGCGTCGCTCGGGTCCGCCGCCGTGGTCCGCGCGCGACGGCAGGAGCAGGATCGTCTCGATCCCGAGCGCCAGCGGGCGGCGGATGCCGCGCGGGCGGCCGAGACGCAGCGGCGGGCGGCGGAGCGGGCCGAGCGGCAGCGCCTCGCCGACGAGGCGGCCGAGGGCCGGCGGCAGGCGGACCTTGACGACGATGTCGCGAGGCGCCTGGCGGAGCACGAACAGGCCCGCCGCGAGCAGCTCGACGCCCTAAACGCCCGCCGCGACTCGGCCCGAAAAGCCGCCGAGCAGCAACGGGCGGCGGCAGAAGTCCAAGCGGACGGAAGCGAGTCTCGATGAATTGCGGGACAAGTTCGGGCTGTCGCTCGACGTCGACGAACACCGCGCGGACGACGGCACCCTGACGCTTACTCTGCGACGCTGAGGTGTCCCGCAGACACGACTTAACGGCAAGTGGACCGGAGAGAACAGATGGAAGACGGACTCCCTGGACCTCGAAGTCACGCAGGCGAACTCGCGGCCCGCGCCGGGGAGTTTACCACCGCCGAAACCGAAGGCGGCGGGACCATCCAAAGCCCCGCCGCCCGCCACCGGAGAACCACTCAAACGCGGCGACCTGCTCGGTGACCGGTTCATCGTCGAAAAGCGGCTCGGGCGCGGCGGGTTCGGCACTGTCTATCGCGTGGCGGATCGAGAGACGGACACGGAGTACGCCGTCAAGGTGCTCAACCCCAAAATCGCCAACGAGCCGGGGGCCGTCAAGGATCTCCGCCGCGAGGTTGACCAAGCGCAGAACCTGACGCACCAGAACCTGCTGAAGGTCAACTACCTCGCCACCGACGCCGCCGTGCCCTACATCGTCATGGAGTATGTCGACGGGGACGACCTGGAGACGATCCGCCGGCAGCGGGGCGGGAAGCTGTCGGTCGAGGAGTTTGAGCCGATCGCCAATCAGGTACTGGCCGCGCTGGATTACCTGCACGAAAAGGGGGTGGTTCACCTCGATGTCAAGCCGCAGAACGTGATGGTCACGCACAAGGGTGAGGTGAAGCTGACCGATTATGGCATCGCACGAAAGATAGACAGCCAACTCGCGCTGGAGGCCGGCGCACAGACCGGCGGGACGAGCGGCACAAGATCAGGGAAATCTCGCCATATTGGCTGACGAGGTTGGTGGAACTTGCGCCGCGCGTGGACCGCAGCGAGCGGTGGCAGTCCGCCCGCAAAATGATCCAGCACATAAATGCCAATACGTCAAGCCAGCCCAAGATTCATCCCACTGACCAGAAAAAACCTTCGGATGACCAGATGGAGCGGAGCCTGCTTTCGGCACAAAACCTGGCACTGCACTACAGCAAACGTGTTCCTGCTCAACTGGTGCCGCCACCGCCACCTGAGCCAGCGATGCCTAATCCGGCCGCGGCGCAAGAATTAAATGAGAATGAGGGAGAATTATCAGAAGATCACCGCCAGAATCTACTCAAGGCCAACGGCATCGGCTTGTGTGCAATAGCCATGCTCGGCTTGATTAGTTGCCTGCTAGGCATCATCCTCATTTACAGTGGCTTTTCGGCCGAGGAGATGCCTGGGGTGAGCACCAGTTTATTCTGTCTCAACTTCGTGGCAATGTTTTCGGCCGGAGTGACGGTGGCTTATTGCGGATCGAAGCTGAAGCGTAACCTGTCCGTCCTGATTGGCGTTGGCAGTTGTATCGCTTCCTGTGTGTGGATGCTATTCCCTTTACTCCTGATCCCGCTCTTCTTTGCCCTGAAGCAAGCGCTGGCAGACCATGATTCACGTCAGGCGTCGTCATCGTGAGAGGCTTTGATCTCGAACAGCAAGTCGCAAAATCCGGAG
Source organism: Tepidisphaeraceae bacterium (assembly GCA_965260985.1). GTDB lineage: Bacteria > Planctomycetota > Phycisphaerae > Tepidisphaerales > Tepidisphaeraceae > CBDHCE01. The sequence goes on from CBDHCE010000008.1 coordinate 198,420, forward strand.
CGCGGGTGGCGGTGTTCACCCACGCCATCGGCATATGGTGCGTGATACTGCAAGACGACAACTTCGACGCCATGACCTTCGGCCGCCGGTCCGACTGCGACATCTGTTTGCGGGTCGAGCCGGCCGACGAGCCGGCGAATGCCGAGGCGTCCAAGAGGATCAGCGGCCAACACTTCGCACACGAAATCGGCGGAGGAACTTATGCGCTCACCGACACCAGCACCAACGGCACCGCCGTCGATGGCCGGCAACTGGGGCGGGGGGAGGCGGTGGAGTTGACGGGGGCGGCCGAGGTGGACGTTGCGGGCGTGCTGCGGCTGCGCTTCACGCCGCGGGTCGTGGGCGGGGCGGTGCAGTGGATCGTCGACCGCGAAAGCGGCGGCAAGTCACAGCCGGCAATCTACGTCATGCGCGACCTTCACCCTTTCTTCGACAGCAAGACGGGCCAGGCGCTGGCGATCCGAAAGCTCAAGGACACGCTTCGGGCGCTGCTGTCGACCCTGAGCAGCGTGGTGCTGCTGTCGGGGCCGAACCTGACGATCCCCGACGAGCTCGCGAAGGAGATCGTCATCATCGACTTCCCGCCGCCGGATTTCGAGGAGTTGCGGGCGTTCTTCGCCGCCCAAATCGAGAAGGTGCGCGGCCGCTCGAAGGTGGAGGTCGACGTCGACGATGATGCGCTCGACGCGCTGGCTCGGGCGGCCCAAGGGCTGACGATGGGCGAGGCGGAACTGGCGTTCGGCAAGGCGCTGACGATGGACATGCGGCTCGACGCCTCGGACGTGGCGGTGATCCAGGAGGAGAAGAAGCAGATCGTCCGCAAGACCGGCATCCTCACCGTCGAGAGGCCGCTGGACATGGCCGAGGTCGGCGGTCTCGAAGTGCTCAAGACGTGGCTCGACCGCCGCAAGGATATCTTCGGCGAGGAGGCGCGCCGCCACGGCATCCCGGCCCCCAAGGGAGTGCTGCTGACCGGCGTGCCGGGCTGCGGCAAGAGTTTGTGCGCCCGCGCGATGGCCGACCACTGGAAGCTGCCGATCCTGCGGCTGGACATGGGCGCGGTCTTCGGCGGGCTCGTCGGCGACTCCGAGCGCAACATGCGCGGGGCCATCGCCACGGCCAAGGCGATGTCGCCGTGCATCCTGATGATCGACGAGATCGAGAAGGGGCTGGCCGGCTCCTCCGGCGGTGGGGGCGACGGCGGCACGGCGACGCGGGTGTTCGGCACGCTGCTGACGTGGATGAGCGATAAGACCGAGCCGGTCTTCGTCGTCGCCACCGCGAACGAGTTCGACCGCCTGCCGCCGGAAATGCTGCGCAAGGGCCGGTTCGACGAGCTCTTTTTCGTCGATTTTCCCAATGCCGTCGAGCGGAGGAGCATCCTGAAGATTCACCTGCGCAAGGCCATCGAACGGCGTGTGCCGCGGCCGCAGGCGGCGGAGGTGGATGAGGTCGTCGCCTCGTTCGACCTTGACGAACAGCATGAGGTGACGCGGGCGGACAAGTCCGGCCGGCGCGGCAGGGCCAGTGGGTCGCTCGTCGACCTCAGCCGCGACTATACCGGCTCGGAACTGGAGGAGGCGGTCAAGACGGCAGTCATCAACGCCTTCTCCGACGGCCGGCGGCCGTTCGCCGCGGCGGACGTGGCGGTGGGCATCGCCCAGACGATCCCGCCGATCGACACGATGGCCGAGAAGATCGAGGCGCTGCGGGCCAAGGCGCGCGAATGCACCGTCCTGGCGTCGCGCCCGGACGAGCCGGTGCCGGCCGGCGGTGGACCGAAATCGTCGGGCCATCGCCCCGGATTTGGCCGAGCCGCTGATCCCGCTGCTGCGGGCGGCGGGCGGCGACCCCTCCCTGTGGCGGCGCGGGCCGTGCGCGGCCGCGGGCGAGGTGCCGGGCGTCGAGCGGTGCCGGCGGCGCGGCGGTGGCGTTGGGCGGGACGATTTGGCCGCCGCCCCGTCCGCTTTGCTGTGGTCCTGCCATGACTCGGCGGCGGGCGGGGCCGGCCGGCGGGAGGGCGAGGCGTCGCTGCTGGACGTGAAGGTCGAGCTCGCCCGGCGGCTGCTCGCGCCGTGCGTGTTGTGCGAGCGCCGGTGCGGCGTCGGACCGCCTTGCCGGCCGGCCCGGCTTCTGCGGCCTCGGCCCCGGCCTTCAGGTGGCGGCCTGCGAGATGCTCTACAACGAGGGACCGCTGGTGGGGGCGCCGACCTTCTGCGTCTTCCTCTGCGGCTGCTCGCTGCGGTGCGCGTTCTGCTACCGGCCGGACGAACTGCGGGCGCTGGGCCGCGAGGAGACCTCCGCTGCCGAGGTCGCGGCGCTGCTGGACGCCGCGGCGGACGACGGGGCCGAGTCGTGGCACGTTTTGGGCGGCAACCCGGACGAATCGCTGCCCGGCCTGCTGGAGGCGCTGTCGATGACGCAAAGGTCGCGGCCGCTGGTCTGGAACTCCGCCCTCACGCTCACGCCGCCGGCGCTGTCCGTGCTGCGCGGCGTGGTGGACATTTGGGTGAGCGACCTGAAGTTCGGCACCGACGCCTGCGCCGGCGCAGTCGCGCGGGTGGAAAATTACACGGCCACAACTCGCCGGAACCTGCTGGCGATCCGCGACGAGCGGCACGTCGTCGTGCGGCACATGCTCGCCGCCGGCCACCTCGACTGCTGCACCCGGCCGGTGCGGGCGTGGGTCGCGGATCACCTGCCGGGCCGGCCGTTGCACGAGTTTCCTCAATGCTGAAATCTAATCGTGAAGGCGATGTCTGCTGACAGAGATTCGACCTTCCACGGTACGCGTATCACTTATGGAAAAACCCCACGAGTACCGCGACCCGTCCGACTTCCCCGCCTTCGACGCCGGCGAGATGAGGGGCCGGCCGAGCCGCTACCCGCCGGACCTTGACGAGGACGGGTTCGCGGAATTCTTTTACGGGTCTTCGTGAGGCTGATTCCGCAACGGGCTGGAAGTGCTCGATGCGTGTCGGTGATTGCCGCCGGCCGGTGAGGCGGATGGCAGGAATCTGGAGGCGACCCGGCCGCGGTGCTTCTCCAACGGCGGTGAAGACGCCGCCGCCGTCTGGCTCGTCGACGGTGCCCGACTTCTCGGCGCGGGCCCGGCGGCATCCGACGCGGACGGGCTCTCGACCTACGCCGGCAGTTGGGGCCCGGCCCGCGAGCAGTTCGACGACCTGCGCGCCGCCGCGGCAAGGGCAGCCGCCCCACGCGGTTATGCCCGGTTGGCGGCCGAGAAGCGGGCACTCCGCAAGCACTGCATTTTTCACAACCACGCGGGGGATTGACGGGGTGGAAGGCGTGACTGCTGGAGAACACGCAGCCACTCTCCGGGCGTTTCACAGCCGTCCGTCCCATGAATCCGATTCATGGAAAACGATTTTCCACGGTACGCTAAATCGACATGGTTCATTCTCCTCCTCATCCCGCGTCCGCTCTTTTCCACCCGGCCTTTCGCAGCGCGGGCCGGCGTTCAACGTCGGCACGCGGACGAGCCACCCGGCGCGACATTGAGCCGCCTCCGCTTGCGGGGCGCGTCGGATTGTGCCGCGTCGCTCGACGCGCCCCGCAAGCGGAGGCGGCTCAATGGGTCGGTTGTTTAAGCCTGCGCGCCCGCCGTCCCTGGAGCGGAATCTGCCGATTGCGGCGGGCCGCGCGAATGCCGTTAGGCACGGGTTGGCGAGTACGCCAATCCGTGGCACCCAGACAGGTCAACGGAACTGAAAGGGGTAGTAGTATGAGTGGGGAGAAACCTGATGAGCAATTTGACCCCCGCGAACTGGTCGCCGACCTGCTGCTGCTGACGCGGCTGGCCGACGCCGGCGATCTGGGCGCGGCAACGGCGTTGGCCCGCTCGGACGCCGCCCGCCGGACGCTGCTGGACGCGGCGCTCGAGGAGGTCGCCAAGGAACTCCGCCACGCCACGCAACTTCATGACGACGGCGAGATCATCGACGCCGCGCCGGCCGCGCTGCGGGCGAAAATCGCGGCTTACCTGCGCGAGTTGCACGAAGGTGGCGACGATAAACCCGCGGCCCTCGCGGCGTGGCGGGCGAGCGGGCTGGGCGGCCGCGGACTGCTCGAGGCCGGTCTTGCCCTCTTCGACAAGCTCGATTTCTATCCGAATTGCGCCGGGCCGAAGTGGGCCGCGATCTGCCGGCTGGCGTCGGCCGCGCTGGAGGCGGCGTGGCCCGGCACCTGGCCGGACGGCCCGGCCGACGCCCAACCTGCACGCCGACCTGCTGCCGTTCGCCTCGCCGCACGTCCGCG
>CBDHCE010000009.1:0-43218 GCA_965260985.1 Tepidisphaeraceae bacterium
GCGGCTACGGCGTGAACGCGCTGGTCCACTCGGCCGACCTCGACGCGCCGGCGGGGGCGGACGTGAACACCGTCAAGGGCGGACTGTTCGACCACGCCGCCGTCGAGCTCGCCATGCGCGGCTGCGCGGCGGCGATCCACCTCGTCGGCATCATCGAGGAAAAGCCGAAAAAGGGCGTGACGTTCGAGAAAATCCACGTCGGCGGCACGCGCGTCGTGACCGAGGCGGCCGAGCGCGCCGGGGTGCCGCGGTACGTCCACATGAGCGCGCTGGGCACCCGGCCGGACGCCAAAAGCCGCTACCACCAGAGCAAGTGGCGGGCCGAGCAGGCCGTGCGCGAGGGCAAGTTGGCGTGGACGATTTTCCGCCCGTCGCTGATCCACGGCCCCGGCGGCGACTTCATGCGGCAGGAGGCGGCTTGGGCCCGCGGCACCGCCCCGCCGTTCGCGTTCATGCCCTACTTCGGCGGCGGGCCGCTGGGGCTGTCGAAGCCGACAAAATTGCAGCCGGTGTACGTCGGCGACGTGGCGCGGGCGTTCGCCGACGCGCTGACCACGCCGGCGGGCGCGGGGCGGATTTATAACCTCGCCGGGCCGGACGTCTTCACCTGGCCCGAGTTCCACAAAATCGCCAGCGGGATCATCCGCGGCAAGCCGAAGCGGTCGGCCCCGGTGCCGGCGTGGATGGCGAAGGCGGTGGCCGGCCTTTCGCCCGCCGCCCTGCTGCCGTTCAGCCGCGATCAGGTGCTGATGGCGCGGGAGGACAACACCGGCGACACGACGGAGTTCAAGGCGGATTTCGACGCGCAGTTCGCGCCGTTCGCCGACACGTTGCGGGGGTATGCGGCAGACCTCTGAGCCGCTCGCGGCTTCGCAAAGAAACCTCTTCGTCTTCGGTTTTCTTTGCGAAGCCGCAAGCGGCTCAGGCGGCCTCGTGCTCCGCCGCGCCGGTCATCACGCGCTCGGCGGCGGCGAGGGACTCGATCGCGGTCATCACGTCGGCCATGCGGTCCTCGCCCGCCTCGCGCTCGACCGTCAGCGGGCCGCCGTAGCCGACTTGCTCGATGGCGGTCAGGAACTCCGTCGGGTTCACCTGCCCGCGGCCGAAGGGCACCTCGCGGCCCCACTCGACGCCGCGCTGCGCGCTCGCCACCGCGTCCTTGACGTGGACGTGGCGGACCTTGTGGCCGAGGGTTCGAAGCGCCTCGATCGGGTCGCCCATGCCGTAGAGGATCATGTTCGCCGGGTCGAAGTTCACGCCGACGGTGCGGGCGCGAAGGTCGTTGAGGAATTGCAGCAGCACCGCGGCGGGCTCGGGGCCGGTCTCGACCAGCAGCGTCGCGCCGCGGGCGGCCAGCAGGTCGGCGGCGTCGGCGGTGCGCTCCAGCATCGTGCGGTAGGCGTCGGAGTTGCTGGCCGGCACGAAGCCGATGTGCGTGCTGACGAGCTCGACGCCCAGGTCGGCCGCGACGGCGGCGCAGGCCCCGACGTGGGCGCGGCGCTGCGGCCAGCGGTCGTCGGGGTCGAACCCGCCGGTCTGGCGGATCGTGCCAAGGGTCGAATAATCCTCCCCCTCGAACGAGATCATGCCCGCGGCGAGGGTGAGGCCCGAGTCGCGCAGCAGTGCCACGGCGTCGGCACGGTCTTCGTCGGCCAGTTTCGTCAGCGGCGAGAGGGCCAGTTGCAGGTGCGTTAGGCCGAGGCGCCTCACGCGGGCGATCAGGTCGGCGGTGCCGTCGGGGTGCAGCGACCAGCCGCACACGCCGATGGGGTGGCCCAGGACCGTTCGCCCGTCAGCCGGGCCGTCAATTACAGCGTCATCCATGCGGGCATTTTGCGCCATTCGCGGCGGGAATCCACCGCCGGGAATAAAACTTCAGGGGGCGGCGTCGAATCGTGCCAGCAGCCGCCGCGCCAGGCCGTAGGCGAGGGTGCCGAAGATCGCGCCGGCGACCACGTCGCTGGGGTAGTGGGCGAGCTCCAGCACGCGCTCGAGGCCGACGCAGGCGGCGACGGCGAAGAACGACCACGCCGCCCGCGGCAGCAGGTGCGCCATCGCCGCCGCCGTGGCGAACGCCAGGCAGGTGTGCCCGGAGGGGAAGGCCATGTTGCCGGCGTGGAAAAAGCCGTAAACGCCGTGGTAGAACGGCTCGAAGTGGTAGGGGTCGATCCTCACCACCGGCCGCAGCCGGCCGGCGAGCCACTTGCCGACGCTGTAGAACGCTCCCGACAAGATTCCGCTCAGCACCAGCAGCGCCGCCGCCCGCCACCGCGCGGGGTGCAGGATCGCCAGGAACCACGCGAGCGTGAGGGTGGCGAGGAAGTGGCCCTGCACCTTCACGATGTCGGAGATGTTATTTTTTTTGACCCCCCGCGCGATCGGCTCGACCAGGTGCGGCACCACCGCATCGAGCGCGAGGGCGATCAGGAATGCCGCCGACCAGATGAGAATCGCCCGCCGCGAGGTGGAGAGGAACGTCGGCGGCGCGGCAACGGCCTCGGGCGGAGCGTCATTCAGTACCGCTGCCCCGCCGTCGGCGGGCGGGTCATCCCCTTGAAGCCGGTGCATTTCCATAGTTGGAACCTTCGGACGAACACGCCGCGGCGGTAGATGCGGACGTCGGGCATCTCCTCGATCTTGTCGAACGCGGCGTTGAGGTCGGGGTTGCGGTAGCCGACGTACACGGCGTTTTTACCGACTAACTTCGGCTGGTCCAGCGCGTGGTCGGGCCAGAAGTCGTACTGGCTCAGCCGCCGCTTGTTCCGGCCGGTAATGTACGAGCCCGAACAGTAGGTCGTCGGCCGGCCGGGCATGTAGAACGAGGCGACGGCGGTCATCTGGTAATCCTCGCACACCACGAAACTGCCCGGCCCGAGGGCGTCCATCGCCTTGCCCAACGCCGCGCCGAACTCCTGCTCGCCGCGAAGGCGGTAGGTCGGGTCGATCCGCCGAACGGGCAGGTGGGTGCCGAGGGTTCGGTTGGCGAAGGCGACGGCCGGGTAGGTCAAATCCATGTGGTGCGCCAGCGGCGTGAAGATCAGGCCGATGCCGACGTTGGCCCAGAACCACCCGCGCACGGGCCGCCACGTTTTCAGAGACTTAAGGCGGACCGAGAGCCACCACGCCGCGACGATCATCAGCGTGAAGTAGGCCGGCGCGGGCCAGTTGACCTGCACCTTCGCCCGCAGCGCGGTCAGGCCGCACAGGCCGAGCATCGGCAGCCCGACGGCGAGCAGCAGCAGCAACCCGCGCGATTCGGCCGTCTGCCGCCCCCGCGCCCGCCGCCACGCCGCCCAGCAGCCGAGGAGCATGAACCCCGCGAGGATCGGCCCGACCGCGCCGAGTTGCCCCGCGACGTACTCGGCCACGTTGCCGACCTTCAGCGGGAACCCGCCGGCGTCGGCCCCGGTCTGGTGCGCGACGTGCCGGAGCGTCGGCCAGCCGTTGCGGGCGTTCCACACCACCACCGGCGTCGTGAACGGCAGCGCGGCGGCCCACATCGACAGGTAGTCCACCCACGGCCGAAGCGTCCGCAGCCGCGCCCGCCACGCCGGGTCGAGCAGGATGAACAGCGACGGGCCGATCGGCCAGAGGAACATCGCGTACTTCGCCAGGAACCCGAGGCCGACGAACGCGCCCATCGCCGGCCACGCCCACCGCCGCCCGCCGAGCAGCGCGGGCACCGCCAGGCACGTTGCCGACGCCCAGCAGAAGAAGAACGGCGGGTCGATGGTCATCAGCAAACTGCCCGCGACGAACATCGGCACCGCGTACCCCAGCGCGCACGCCCCCAGCGCCAGCCGGTCGCTGCCGAACAGCCGGCGGGTGAGCCAGTAGGTCAGCACCGACGTGCCGACGGCGAAGCCGATTGCCGGCAGCCGCACGGCCGGCATGGAGGTGCCGAACAGCGCGCAACTCGCGCGGATGAGGTAGGCGACGGCCGGCCCCTTGCTGTAGTAGCTGAGGCCGAGGTGGCGGGACCAGTCCCAGTAGTGCGCCTCGTCGCCGGCAAGGTCGAGCGGGCAGGCGTCAACGAGGTACCAGAGGTGGCTGAAGAAGCCGACGGCCAGCAGGCCCGCGAAGAGCAGCCGGCAGCGCACCGGCGTGAGCCAAGCGAGCCGCCAGGGCCGGCGGGCGTCCGAATCGACGGCCTCGGGAACGGCCGCCTCGGGTTCGGTGGGTTGCGACAGGATCGCCATCGGCCGCGAGCATAGACGTGGCGGTCGTCGTGGATCAAGCCTCTGTGACGCGACCGTGACGGCCGTGGCCGCGCGGAACTTTCGCGGAACGGAACAAGCCGGCCTGATGTGTGGCGGCGGCCGCCCTGACGGGGTAACTTCGCCCGCCATGCCCAGCACCCCGCCGCCGACCCCGCCGACCTTCGACGAGGTGTCGGCGATGATCCGCCAAGCCGCCCCCGGCCCGCTGGCGCAGCGGATGATCGACTCGCTGCGCCGCTCGGTCCGCATCACCACCCGCCCCGCGCCGGCCGACCCGCCGGCGGGCGAATCCCACTTCGGCGGCCTGCCCGACGTGCCGGCGGGCTTCGAGTGGCCGACGTGCCGGGGATTCCAGACGGAGAATGGCCTGAAGCAGGCGCGGCGGTCGGCGCGGCAATCCTCAGGCGGCCGTTTCACCGGGTCGGCTTACCACGCGAAGTCGGGCGGGTTCGAGAAGCCGATGTATGACAAGCCCAAGCCGCTGTCTCTCCTTTCGCAATTTAACCTAGCCGACCTCCCGGCAAACTGGGACGTTGGGCTGCCTGCCGACGGGCAATTGCTGGTGTTCTGCGACATGGGAGATACTTTAGTGTTTGGCGGCGCCATTGAACCTCACGACCGCTGGCGCGTGTATTGGATTCCCACCTCCGCCGGCCCGCCGGCCGAGCGGGCCGTGCCCGGCGGTGAGGAGGCGAAGCCGGCGCGGCTCTCGCTTGAGTTTCATTCGGAGTGGACAATATACGACGACCTGCGATATCAAGAATTAAATGAGGATGCCCAGGCGGTCGCATGTGTTCGGAAGGCACTCACCGTTGACGTTTACGGCCACCGCCTGATGGGACACGCGAATCCGGTGCAGGGCAATCTCGGCTACGGAGCCGAAGAAACTCTGCGGCAGCCCGATGATGGCGAACGATTCTCCGACGAAGCGTCCGAGGAGGCACAGGTGCGCTGGCGGTCGCTGCTACAGTTGGATGAAGAAAAAGCACTGAACTGGTCGTGGGGCGACGCAGGTTTAATGTACTTCTCCATACTGGATGAAGATCTCACCCAGCGCCGGTTTGACCGCGTGATGGCCGAGCTTCAGTGCCACTAATTCAATCTGATCAAACGTCAGATGATGGCGCCCGGCATCATTACCAACCGGCGCGACATTTAGCCGCCTCCGCTTGCGGGGTGCGTCGGGCGACGTGGCGCGACCGGACGCGCCCCGCAAGCGGAGGCGGCTAAATGGTCCGCCGGGTGGCGATTATGCCCGAAGTTCGGATCCTTCATGCGAAATCCTCCGTGGCACCCAGGCGGGGCCGCCCCAATCCGCAGATTTACTCCGGCGCGAAGCGTGCGTGCAGCGCGATGGCGTCGGCGGTGGCGGGGTCGATCGGGGTGCCGGTCAGTGTCGACAGTGCCCCGGCGGCGGCGGCGCGGACGCGGGGGTCGGGGTCGGACAGGCAGTCGATCAAAAAGTGCGGGTCGGCCCGCAGGGCGGCCGGCGGGGTACGGTAGTGGAAGGAGTTGGCGGCGATCAGGGCGTTGAGGCGCAGGCGGGCGTCGGGGGGGCAGCGGGCGGGGTCGACGCGGGCGGCGGCCAGCACGCCGGGGCGGCCGAGGGCGGACAGGGCGTCCGACGCCCGCCGCCGAGTTGCCGGGTCGGGCGCGGCGAGTTTCGCCACCAACGCCCCCACCGCCTCGGCCGCCGCGGGGTCGGCGGGGATCGACGCGAAGGCGCGGTAGACGTCGCCGGCGCGCGGCGCGAGCGGGTCGACGCCGCCGTTGAGCCGGGCCAGCACCGGCGCGACGAACCGGCGGGCGGCGACGGGGTGGTCGCGGCGCAGTTCCAGAAAGTCGGCCGCGGCGAAGGTGGTGGGCGGGTCGGCCTGCGCCGGGCCCTGCGCCGGCCCGTCGGCGGGGGCGTCGGCGGAAGCGGGGTCGAAGACCGTCGCGCCCACCTGGGCCGGGCCGCACCGCAGCGCGACGCGGCGGGCCTCGACGATTGCTTCCACGGTCGCGCCGTCGGGGCCGAACTGCAGCGATTCGATCCGCACGCCGCCGGCCCGCGCCGCGACGCCGGGTTGGGGCACGGCCCGCGCCTGGAGCGCGTCGGTCAGCCCCTCGCGGCCGGGCGTCCACTGCCGGCCGGCGGCCGAAAGGACGTAGGGCCGGCCCGGATCGGCCCGGTCGCGCCGCAGCAGCACCAGCGCCTGCCGGCCGAACTGCAGCACCCGGTCGGCCGCCGGCGACCGGGCGGCGGCGAAGGTGAGCGTGCCGTCGGGGTCGACGTCAACTCGCACCAGGTCTTCCCAGCCGAGGGTCGCGGTCGGCCGCGCCCACCGGCCGTTGACGAGGAACCACCCGTCGCGCTGCCGCACCGCCGCACTCACGGCGTCCGCCAACGGCCCGCCGGCGCGCGCCGTCCCGGCGAGGAGCACGATGCAGAGGGCGGCGGTTGGGAGGGGTTTCATGGGTAGGTGGTGCGTGGTGCGTGGTGCGTGGTGCGTGATGCGTGATGCGTGATGCGTGATGCGTGATGCGTGATGCGTGAAGAATCTATGGACTTTGATGGGTCGGAACAAGCCGGCGTCTGAGCCTTCAGGCGAAGACCCGGGTCCGTCTGGCGCCGGGAGCGTCTCGAACTCCGCAAAGAACCCGGGTCTTCGCCTTCGGCTCAGACGCCGGCTTGTTCCGGCCCATCAAGACACCTCAAATCCTCACGCACCACGCACCACGCACCACGCACCACGCACCACGCACCACGCACCACGCGCGACTCACGCAACCGGCGTGCCGCTGACCTCGAGGCGGTGCAGCGTGTAAATCTCATCGGCCGCGCTGCTGGCGAAGGTGAGGCGGAGGCGCAGGTTCGGGTTGCCGGCGGCGCTGGTGGGCAGGGCCAAATAGCCGGTGCTGGTGACGGCCGTGGTGCCGTCGGGGCCGGGGCGGTTCTCGCCGGTGGCGTTGTCGGCGCCGCGCCAGGTCTCGGCGTCGGTCAGCAGGCGGGTCCAGCCGAAGCCGGTGTCGTACTCCACCTTCAGATAGTCATCCCCCTCCCACCCGGCGGCCGACTGCGAAACGTCGAGCTTCACCGACAGGTTCGCGTACCCGCGCGCGTCGAGCTCACGCACCTCCACGTGCGGCAGCGTCGCGCCGGCGGCATCCTTGCCGCCGGCGTAGGCGACGGGCGATTGCTCCAAGAGCAGTGGCGCGGCATCGGGCGGGGCGGCGTCGAGGTCCATCAGGAACAGGCCCTCGCCGGCGCCCGCCTCCTGGCCGAGGCGGGCGGACTGGAACGCCATCCGCCGGCCGTCGGGGCTGACCACGCCGTTGCTCGCCTTGAACCCCGCGAAGTCGCCCCACCGCGTGAGCCGGCGGAAGTCGTCCGAGCCAGCCCGGTCCAGCCCCAGCCGCCAGAGGTCGATGTACTGCGACCCCCGCACGCCGGCGGCCATTGCCTTGTCGCGGCTGGACTCCACCAGCGTCGCGCCGCCGCCGGGGAAGACGCCCTCGGGCTCGTCATATTCGCCCGGCACGTCGCGGTGGACCGTGACGCGGCCGGTGAACAGGTCGACGCCCACGACTTGGGCGAGGTTGTTTCGGTAGCGCGGTAGGATCAACTCGCCATCCGGCCGGCCGTCGAGGGGGCGAAAGTCCTGGGCCTCGCACGCATCGTTGGTCTGCAGCACGATCCGCTTGTTGACCACTCGCGGCACGCCGGCGGCGTCGGGGGCGACCTCGCCGACGAAGACCGTGTTGTAGGCGGTGCCGGGGAGGGTCGGGTCGTTGCCGCGGTTGGTGACCCAGCCGATCAGCTTGGACGACGCGGAGATCGCCACGCCCTCGCTGACGCGCTGGCCGAGGGGCACCGGCGGGGCGTCGAGCGAGGCGTTGAGGACGTACATCTCGGCCTCGACGAACCGCGCCGCGCGGGCGTCGGTGAAGGCCGGCGGGCCGACCAGCAGAAAGTCGCCGGTGGGCAGGTATTGCACGCGGAGGAAGCCGGCGTGGGCGAAGCCGGCGGTGAGGGGGCGGGTCGCGCCGGTCGCCAAGTCGAGCTCCATCGCGTCGCCGAACTCGTGGTCGATGTAGGCGAGTTTCGAGCCGTCGGGGCTGAAGGCGGCGCGCCCGCCGGCGTCGGTGAGGCGGCGGACGTTCCAGGGCAGGTCGTCGTAGGGCGTTGCCGGCGCGGTCCGCACGACCGGCGGGTCGATTGGCGCGGGAGAGGCCGGCACCAAAACCACCGGCACCGGCGTGGGGACGAGCACCGGCGCGCCGGATGCGGATTGGGAGCGGGCCGACTCCGCCGGGCCGTCGCCGGTCGGCACGGCGGCGGGGTCGAGCGTGAGGAACAGGCGGTCGAGCCGCAACCCGTCCTCGCGCATCCAGACGTTGACGACGTGCTCGCCGGGCGTGGCGACCGTGACGGTCGCGGGGGTGCCGGCCATGGTGCGGTTGGTCCAGGTCCAGGCGTCGAGCCGCTCGAGCGTGATGCCGGTGGCGGCCGGCACCTCCGCGCCGTCGAGGCCGACGTGCAGCGAGTCCTCCGTGCCGCCGGATGCCTGCCCGCGCGCCCAGACGCGGTAGGTGCCGGCGGCGTCGAAGTTCACGCGGAACCGCAGCTCGGGGGCGGTGGTGGAGAAGGCGGCCTTGAGGTTCCGCCCGAGGTCCGGCCCGGCCACCACCGCGCCGCCGACGGCGCCGAATGGGTCGGCCGCGTCGGTCCACGCTTGGCCGCCGCGGGCGATGCGCTCGTCGGCGTGCTCGGCCTCGAACGCCACCGCCCCGCCGGCTGCCGCGAATGTCCCGCCGGCCGGGGTTGGGATGGGAACCGGCACCGGCGCGACCACCGGCGGCGTCTCAATCGGCGGCACTTCGACGGCGGGCGGCGCGGCCCGCGGGCTCTCGGCGGGGCCGACGCCGGCCGGCACGGCGGCGGAACCTTGGGTCAGCAGCAGCCGGTCGAGCCGCAACCCGTCCTCGCGCATCCAGACGTTGACGACGTGCTCGCCGACGGTCGGGATGGTGACCGTCGCGGCTCCGCCGGCGAAGGTGGAATTGGTCCACCGCCAGCGGCGCAGGGCGGTGAGGGTGATCGCGTCGGCCGAGGGCACCTCCGCGCCGTCGAGGCCGACGTGGAGCGAGTCGTCGGTGCCGGCCGCCGCCTCGCCGCGCGCCCAGACGCGGTAGGTGCCGGGGGTCTGGAACGTCACGCGGTACTGCAGTTCCGCCGCCGCCCCGACAAAGCCGGCCTTGACGTTCCGCCCCAGGTTCGGGCCGACCACCACGGCCCCGACGCCGGAGAAGCCCGGCACGTCCGCCGCGTCGGCCCACGCCTGCCCGGCACGGTCCACGCGCGCGTGGGCGTGCTCGGCCTCGACGACCACGGTGCCGCCGGTCTCGAGGAACGGCCCGTCCGAGAAGCCGGCGAGCAGGCGGCGCGTCTCCAGACGTTGAAGCAGGTGATGGGGCATGGCGAGCTTCGGGACGTGGCGGCAAAAGAAGTGAAGGCCGGAACGGGCAGGATACGGCGCGTGCGGTCGGCGGGGCAAGCAACAATTTCGCAAAGGGGCGAGGGCGTCGCGCCCGTGCCCGCCGCTGCGGTAGGATACTGTCTGCTGTCCGGTTGCGGCGTGATGTTCCGCGCTCGCCCGATTTCCGTTAGCCGCGAGCGCAGCGAGCGCTTTTCGATTCGTTGGAGGAAAAGCGCCCGCTGCGCTCGCGGCTCACGGGGATTGATTCGGGCGCGGGCGGAGGTTGTTCAACGCGGGCGGGACGCCCGTGCCACGGCGGGATCCTACTCGTGCCGCACCGTCGGGTCGGCGATGGCGCAGCCCATCAGGCCGCCGCCCTCGGCGGCGAGGCCGCGGGCGGCAAACTCGCCGGCGGCCCTCCGCTCCGCCGGCGGCAGCAGCGCGGCGCAGGGGGTGCCGAAGCGGGGCGTGGCGAACGGCAGGTGCGTGTCGCCGCGGGCCAGGATGTGGCTGGCGTTGGTCGATTTCGTCAGCGGGTCCGGCGGCGACCCGCCCTCCTCGTCCGCCCCCCACTGCGTGAAGCTCCGGGCGTTGCAGTAGTGCCCGACGAACGCCCGGCGGAAGCGGTCGGCCGTGCGGTTTTGCTTGCTGCGGTGCAGGACGTGGCCGTCGAAGAAGACCACGTCGCCGGCCTTCACCGCGACCAACACTTGCTCGTACCCGTCGGCGACGGCGGAGAGTGCGTTGTGCTCATCGTCCGGGTCGCTCACGCCGGTGACGTGGCGGATGCCGCCGATCAGCCGGTCGCCGAAGCCGTAGCCCGCCTCGGGGCAGGGCGGGTAGACCGGCTCGCGGCCGCTGCCGGGGGCGAACCACATCGCGCCGTTCTCCGCGTCGGCGTCGTCGACCGCGATCCACGCGCCGCACAGCGTGTCCGGGTGCGTGGGGATGTAGTACGAATCCTGGTGCCACCCCTGCCCCGGCTTGCCCGGCGGCTTGAGGAACAGCATCGACTGCAGCGCCAGCACGTCCGGCCCGACCAGCGCCTCCAGCACGTCCAGCACCCGCGGGTGCAGCAGCGTCCGCTCGTGCAGCGCCAACTGCCGGTGCAGCATGTGGATGCGCAGAAAGAACTGCGCCTTCTCGGCGTCGGACAGATGGTCGGGCGGCCGGGTGAGGTGGCGGGTGGTGCCGTCGTTCACCTCGGCGTCCTGCTGCTCGGGCAGCTCGCCGCGCATGAGCTGCTCGGTGTGCTGGCGGAGCTCGGCGACGTCGGCCGGCGGGATGAGGTTCGGCACGACGAGGAAGCCGTCGCGGCGGAAGGCGCGGAACTCGTCCACCGTAACGGCGCGGCGGGTGGCAAAAGTCGAGGCGACCATAAACCGCATTATCCCACGCCCCGCCGCCGGCGTCCAGCGTCCAGTTCCGGCCGCTTGACACGCCCCCGGCGTCGGCGGTTACCCTTTCGGCACCCAACCGAGAGGCCGACCATGACCACCGCCGCCCGATCGTTCGACGCCGACGGGTCCGCCTGGACGCCCGGCCCGGAGGTCGTGCAGACCAACGGCGAGCCGCTGCCGGGCACGATGGACTTTTTCGCCCCCCCGCCGCCGGAGGTGGGGGAGGTGCTGGCGGCCTACAGCAGCCTGCCGGCCGGCAAGGCGCCGCGGCCGACGGCGGCGGTTTGGCTGAACGTGGCGTGCGCCGCGGGCGTGGCGTTCTTCGCCGTCGCCTACCTCGCCCCGGCGATCGGCATGTACCGCGCGGGCGAGACGGCGGCGATCGTGGCGACGGCGGCGGTCGCGGCGGCGGTGATCGGGCTCTTCGTCTGGCTGCTGGTCGGCAAGGGCCACCGCGTGCAGTACGTCGGCCGCGACGGCATCGCCGAACTGCGGGCGAAGGGGTCGGTCGCCAACGTCCGGCAAAAGGTGCTGCTGCGGTTCGCCGACGCCGCCGACTTGCGGACGGGGCAGACGCGGAACTACACCAACGGCGTCTACACCGGCACGGCGTACCACTTCATCTGGACCGACTTGGCCGGCAAGAAGCTCGCCTCCACCGGCGGCCGATTCCGCAGCCAGCAGGGCACGCCCAAGGCGAAGGATCCGTACTGGTTCGGCCGCGCCGCCGAGCGGGCGTGGACGGCGCACGTCATGCCGCGGGTCATCGAGGCGTTCGAGGAGAATGACTACGTCGACTTCCGCCTGACCCGCAACCGCGTGGTGCGGCTGGGGCCCGGCTACTTCGAGTTCTACTTCGGCGGCCCGCCGCAGCGGGTGGGGCGGGAGGACATCACGTCGCTCGACTTGGGCAATGGGGCGTTCCGCATCCGCACGGCCGAGGCGAAATTGTTCGGCAAGGCGGGGAAGTTCGACTTCGGCTACGCGGAGATCGGCAACGCCACGGCGTTCGTGAACTGCATGGCGGACCTGACGGGCTTCACGTTCGGCTGAGGGGCGTGGGGGACGGCGGCAGGTCGGCCGCGAGCTCTCGCAGCAGCCTGAACGAGTAGATGCCGGTGGCGTGGCCGTCGGTCCAGGTCAGCCGCAGGGCGTAGTTGCCGACGAGCTCGGCGTCGCGGACCGCGAGCGGGCCGTCGGCCGCGCCGGCGGGCAGGACGTTCAGCGAGAGCGACCCGTCAGGCGTGCGGCGGGCGGCGGGCGGGGCGTCGACGGTTTTGGCGCGGCGGTCGCGGCAGGCGGCGCAGGGGCAGTGGGCGCGGAGGAAGGCGAGCGGGTAGGCGCTGGCCGCCCCGTCGCGCCAGTGGACGGTGAGGGCCGAGCCCTTTTTCAGGTCGAGGTGCAGGGGGGCAGCGTCGGGGGCGGCGTCGGGCGGGAGGTCGGGGGTCATGGCGGCGGATTTTAGGGGCCTGGGTGCGGGCGCGTGGGTGGAGTCGGGGGCCGTCGCGTTAAGGCCGCGCTAGCCGCTTGACACGCCCCCGGCGTCGGGCGTGAATGCCGGGAGTCTTACCGGAGCCAACGCATGAGCCGCACCGACGCCAAGCCTCTGAAGCCGTCCGCCGCCAAGCCCGACCCGAGGTCGGACAAGTCCGAGAAGCGCCGGATTCTGGTGGTGGACGACGAGCGCGACATCACCGAGATGGTCGCGTTCAACCTGCAGCGCAACGGGTACGAGGTGCTGACGAGCGACAACGGCGCCGACGCGCTGGAGGTCGCCCGGCGGGAGGTGCCGGACCTGATCGTGCTGGACCTGATGCTGCCGGGGCTGGACGGGATGGAGGTCACGCGGCGGCTGAAGGCGGAGGCGAAGACGGCGCGGATTCCGATCATCATGCTGTCGGCGAAGGGGGAGGAGACCGACGTGGTGGTGGGCCTGACGTTGGGGGCGGACGACTACGTGACCAAGCCGTTCAGCATGAAGATCCTGCTGGCGCGGCTGGGGACGGTGCTGCGTCGGTCCGACGCCGCGGCCGAGCCCGAGCCGGCCGGCGCGGTGCTGACCGCCGGCCCGCTGCGGATCGACCCGGACAAGCACGAGGCGACGGTGGACGGCGAGGGGGTGAAGCTGACGCTGACGGAGTTCAAGCTGCTGACCGCCCTGGTCGCCGCGCGGGGCCGGGTGCTGACGCGGGACCAACTGATGGACAAGGCGATGGGGACCGACGTGTTCGTGACCGACCGGGCGATCGACGTCCACGTGACGGCGATCCGCAAGAAGTTGGGCAAGGCGAGCTGGCTGGTCCACACGGTCCGCGGCGTGGGCTACCGGCTGCGCGAGGAGGAGGGCGGGGAGGAGTGAGTTCTGCTTGCCGGGCGGGCGTGCTACTATTTTCGACCATGCCAACCGCATCACCGGCCAGATTGAACGGGAAGCGTACTGCGGCCGTCGCCGCCCCGCTGGAGTGGATCGAGCGGGTGGCCGACTTCCGCCTGCCGCCGGAGACCGACCGGCGGCTGGGCGAGTTGATGGACCGAAACAACGAGGGGTTGCTGAGTGTCGACGGGCGGGCAGAGTTGGAATCCCTCGCGGCGATGAGCGAGGAGATCTCGCTGATCCGCGCCGATGCGCTGCTCCTGTTGGGGCGCACGCCGCGGTGAGCGTGCCCAAGCGGCTAGTGGCGACGGTTCGGCAACGCGCGGGCGACCGGTGCGAGTAGTGTCGAATGGACCAATCGCTTTAGGGCGCGACCTTCCACGCGGAGCACATCGAGCCTCGCGTGCTCGGGGGTGCGACGGCGGAAGTGAATCTCGCGTGGTCGTGCGTTTCCTGCAACCTGCATAAGTCCAGCCGCGTTCAAGCCGCCGATCCCGAGGGTGGAGCCTTGGTGCCGCTGTTTCACCCGAGGCGCGACAACTGGGCAGATCACTTCCTTTGGGATGGTTTCACCATAGTGCCTTTGACTCCGGTAGGCCGCGCGACGGTGGCGGCGTTAGACCTCAACCATCCAAGGCGGCAGCGTGTGCGGCGCGTGGAATCCGCGTTCGGGCTTTTCCCACCTCATTCGCGATAGTCAATCTTTTGCTGACCCGAGTAGCCGGGAGCGGAAGCCCCGGTCTCGTCGCGGCAGTCTCGTAAACTGCGGCGGCCTTACCCGCGACGAAGACCGGGGCTTCCGCTCCCGGCTACTGGGGTTGAATCGTAGGTGACGCCGCCGGTTTCGCATCCGTGTCGCGGAAGGTAGACTGCTGCCCGCCAGACGCCATGCTTTTAGTCGACACACTAGACCGAATGGAGCGGGCCGTGGAAAAGGTGCGGGAGCGACTGACGCGCGCCGCCGATGCGTTGGAGGCTGCGGGGGTGCCCTATGCCGTCGCCGGCGGCAATGCGGTGGCGGCGTGGGTGGCGCAGGTCGATGAGACCGCCGTCCGCAACACGCGCGACGTCGACATCCTGCTCCGCCGGGCCGACCTTCCCGCGGCGCGGGCTGCGCTCGAGGCGGCGGGCTTCGTCTACCGGCATGTGGCGGGGGTGGACGTTTTTCTCGACGGGCCCGGCTCCAAGCCGCGCGAGGGCGTTCATGTCGTGTTTGCCGGGGAGAAGGTGCGGGAGCACGAACTGGCGGCGAATCCGGACGTGGCCGAGTCGGAGGAAGGCCCGTCGTTCCGACTCCTGACTCTGGAAGCGCTGGTTCGCATCAAATTGACGGCCTTTCGCCGCAAGGACCAAGTCCACATCCAAGACTTGATCGACGTCGGCCTGATCGACCAAACCTGGCCCGCCCGCCTGCCGGCGGAGTTGGCCGGGCGGCTGCGGGAGATTCTGGACGACCCGCATGGCTGACCTCGCGGCCGGCCCGGCCGTACACTCGCCGCAATGGCGAGTTTCATGTGGGCGACCGGGATCGAGGGCAGCGAGCCTGCCATTGAGGTGCCCGACGGCCGGGGCGGGTCGCGGCGGCACCGGGTCGACCAATTCGCGCTGTCGGGCTTTTACGGCCGGTGGCGGGAGGATTTCGGGCTGGTGAAGCACGGCCTGGGGCTGTGCTGCCTGCGGTTCGGGCCGCCGTACCACGCCACGCACCGGGGGCCGGGGCGGTACGATTGGGCCTTTGCGGATGAGACGTTCGCCGAGCTGCGGCGGCTGGGGATTCGGCCGATCGTCGATTTGTGCCACTTCGGCGTGCCGGACTGGGCGGGGGATTTTCAGAACCCCGACTGGCCCGAGTTGTTCGCCGAGTATGCCGGGGCGTTCGCGGCGCGGTTCGCGTGGTGCCGGTTTTACACGCCGGTGAACGAGATCATCATCGCCGCCACGTTCAGCGCGCTGTACGGGTGGTGGAACGAGCGGCTGAGCAGCGACCGGGCGTGGGTGACGGCGGTGAAGCACCTGTGCCGGGCGAACGTGCTGGCGATGGAGGCGATCCTCGCGGTGCGGCCCGACGCGGTGTTCGTCCAAAGCGAGAGCAGCGAGCACTACGTGCCGATCCAGTCGAGCTGTCTGGACCACACGCAGTTCCTCAACGAGCGGCGATTTTTGGCGCTGGATTTGACCTACGGCCACTCGGTCGACGCCGCCGTCTACGCCTACCTGCTTGACAACGGCATGACGGCGGACGAGTACGGCTGGTTCCGCGGCCGGCGGCTCAAGCCGCGGTGCGTGATGGGGAATGATTACTACCTGACCAACGAGCACTTCGTCCACCCCGACGGCGGGCTGAGCGGCAGCGGCGAGATGTTCGGCTACGCCTTCATTACGCGGCAGTATTTCGACCGCTACCACCTGCCGGTCTTCCACACCGAGACGAACGTGGCCGACCCCGCCCTCGCCCCCGCCTGGCTGCGGCGGCAGGCGATGAATGTCTTCCAGCTCAAGCGCGACGGCATCCCCGTCATGGGCTTCACCTGGTACTCGCTGACCGATCAGGTGGACTGGGACACGCAGTTGCGCGAGCCCAACGGCCGGGTGATCCCGTGCGGGCTGTACGACCTGGATCGCAACCCCCGGCCGGCGGCGGCGGCGTACCGGGAGGTGATCGCCGAGTGGGGCGGGTTCATGGACTCCGAGAGCCCCTTCCCGCTGGCAAGCCCCTGACGAGCCCCTTGGGCCGCCCCAATTATTTAGCAGTGAACAAAAGTCCGCGGCCGACATAAGATTTGAGGCGGGGCGCGGGCGGTTCCGCCGCTTGACGGCCCCGGCACCGGGGCACTACTTTGGCCTTCCCGGCGGAGCACCCGCGACGTGCCGGACGCCCCGCCGACGCCCTCTTGAAAGGATTCACCTTGACCCCATCCGCCGCGACACAATCCGAACCGATGACCCCCGCGACCGACCTCGGCACCACCCTCGCCGGCATGGGCGGCGCGCCCGTGGCCGTCAGTGCCGACGCGCCCGAGGTTCACGACCACGAGCACCCCGTTACCGTGCAGATGCAGGCCGTGGTGCTGGCCGCCGTGGTCCTGCCGGTGGCGGGGCTGGTGGCGGCGATGGCCTTCCTCTGGGGCCGGGGGTTCGACTGGATCCACCTCTCGCTCATGGGCGTGATGTACCTGCTGACGGTGCTGGGGATCACCGTGGGCTACCACCGGCTGTTCACGCACCGGGCGTTTCAGACGTACCGGCCGGTGAAGGCGGTGCTGGGCGTGCTGGGGTCGATGGCCGTCGAGGGGCCGCTGCTCAAGTGGGTCGCCACCCACCGCCAGCACCACCACCACTCCGACGCAGAGGAGGACCCGCACTCCCCGCACCTGCACGGCGGCGGATTGTGGGGCTTCTGCCGCGGGCTGTTCCACGCGCACATGGGCTGGCTGTTCGACACCGAGTCGGCCGGGTTGTCCAAGTACGTGGCCGACCTCTCGCTCGACCCGGTGCTGCGGAAGGTCAGCGCCCTGTTCCCGCTGTGGGTGACGCTGGGCCTGCTGATCCCGGCCGTGCTCGGCGGGCTGCTGACGATGACGTGGACCGGCGCGCTGCTCGGCTTCCTGTGGGGCGGTCTGACGCGGGTCTTCCTAGTTCACCACGTCACTTGGAGCATCAACAGCGTCTGCCACCTGTGGGGCCGGCGGGACTTCAAGAGCAAGGACGAGAGCCGCAACAACTTCGTCTTCGGCGTGCTTGCGATGGGCGAGGGGTGGCACAACAACCACCACGCCTTCCCGACCAGCGCCCGCCACGGCCTGCGGTGGTGGCAGGTCGACGTCAGCTACTGGGTCATCAAGGCCATGAGCGCGATCGGCCTCGCCTGGAGCGTCCGCGTGCCCTCGCTGGCGGCCCTGGAGGCGAAGCGGGCCGTGTAGGAAATGACGAATGACCAAACCAGAATGACCAATGGGCCGAAGTTGCTTTCTAGCGGCTCCGGCCCATTGGTCATTCTGGTTTGGTCATTCGGATTTTCTCTGACCGTTCACATGCCGGGCTGGGCCTGCATTCTCGACTGGTAGCTGAACTTCTGGCCGCCGACGGAGGCGTCGAACATCAGGCCGCCGGTCGGCTTGGTGAAGACCGCCACGCCGTTCTGGAACTGCTTTTTCGCCCCCGCGCCGGCCTTGATGGCGACGGCCGACGCCTGGGCGCCGAGGCTGAAGTCGCCGTTGCGCAGGGCGGCGAGCGAGTCGGGGTTCTCGAACACGACCAATTCGGTGTATTCCTGACCGCCGAGCGTCGCGCCGAACGAGCCCTGGGTGATGTCGGCGAAGCCGATCATCGAGCCGTTCTCGTAAACGGTGCCCTTGCCGTAGGAGCCGGCGAAGACGACCCCGCCCTTGCCGACCGACGGGAAGATCGCGTAGCCGGCCGCGCCCTCCACGAACGGCCGCAGCGTCGGGTCGGCCGCGTAGAGGCGGTTGAGGGCGGAGGTGCCGTCCTCCTTGAGGGTCTGCTGCGAGGCCTGGGTCTTGGGGGCCGTCGAGCAGCCGGCGAACATCACGCCCCCGGTTGCCGCGATCAGGGCGGCGGCGAGGGTTCGGGTGGTACGATTCATGTGGGTTCCTTTCCTGTGCCGGTAAACCATCCGCCGGCCCGGACCGGTGGCAATGTCGCCACGCTTGGTTAGCAGGGCGCGACCCTAGCGGCCCCCGCGACAAACGCACAACGGGCAATGTCGATAATTTAGTTCGGCAGAACCCCCACCTTCCCCGCCGGGTACTATCTGGACGATGCCGGCTTCCACCGCCCCAACATCTGGTGCCCGCCCCACCTCCCCCGCCGTCATCGGCCGCGATTCGGTCGACCTCGGCAAGGTGCGCGTCAAGCTCGCCGTGCTGGCCGACGCCGCGAAATATGACGCCTCCTGCTCCTCCTCCGGCGTCCGCCGCAGGGGCAAGGATGACGGCCTCGGCAGCGCCAACGGCACCGGCATCTGCCACTCCTACACGCCCGACGGCCGGTGCGTCTCGCTCCTCAAAATCCTGCTGACGAACTACTGCATCTACGACTGCCAGTATTGCATCAATCGCGTCAGCAGCGATGTGAAGCGGGCGCGGTTCGACGTGGAGGAGGTCGTGCGGCTCACGCTCGAGTTCTACCGCCGCAATTACATCGAGGGGCTGTTCCTCAGCAGCGGCATCATCCAGAGCGTCGATTACACGATGGAGCGGCTGATCGAGGTCGCCCGCCGGCTTCGCGTCGAGCATAAGTACCGCGGCTACATCCACTTGAAGGCCGTGCCGAAGGCGTCGCCCGAGCTGCTGGCCGAGGCGGGGAAGTGGGCGGATCGCCTCAGCGCGAACGTCGAGATGCCGACGCAGGCGGACCTCGACACGCTCGCGCCGGAGAAGACCATCGCCGACGCCGAGGGGACGATGGCGACGATAAAGGGGGGAATCGACGAGGCCAAATCCGACCGCCGCGCCCCCCGCTTCGCGCCGGCCGGCCAGAGCACGCAGATGATCGTCGGCGCGACCCCCACCGCCGACCGCACGATCATCGAGACCGCCGGCAACCTCTATAAAACGCACCGGCTGAAGCGCGTCTACTACACCGCCTTCAGCCCGATCCCGCACGCCGACGACCGCCTGCCGCCCACCCGCCCGCCGCTGGTGCGCGAGCACCGGCTGTATCAAAGCGATTGGCTGATGCGCTTCTACGGCTTCAAGCCGGACGAACTGACCACCGCCGAGGAGCCGGATTTGGCGCTGGACGTCGATCCGAAATTGGCGTGGGCCCTGCGGCGGCGCGATTTTTTCCCGGTCGACCTGAACCGAGCCTCGATGTGGCACATGCTCCGCGTGCCGGGTTTGGGCAAAAGAACCGTGCAGAAGCTGATGACCGTCCGCCGGCACCACGCGATCCGGCTGGACGATTTGCAGGCCCTCCGCCTGCCGCTGCGGAAAATCCGCCCGTGGGTGCTGACGGCCGACCACAACCCCGAGGTGATGCGGCTGGACCGCGACGACCTGAAGCAGCGGATCATCCGCCCGCAGTCGCAGCAGCTAGAACTCTTCGGCGCGGCCGTAACCGCCGTCACGGGCGAAGTTTAACGTGGCACGGGCGTCCCGCCCGGATTCTTTTCCGAAAGCGCAGAATCCGGGCGGGACGCCCGTTCCACTATACTCCCCCCATGCACCACCGCCCCTTCAACGGCTCGACGCGACAAGTCTCGGACATCGGCCTCGGCTGCTGGCAGATCGGCGGCAGTTGGGGGGAGGTCGAGGAATCGACCGCCATGCAAATCCTCGCCGACGCCCACGACGCCGGCATCAACTGCTTCGACACCGCCGACGTCTACGGCGGCGGCCGCAGCGAAAACCTCATCGGCCGCTTCCTCAAGGATCGCGGCCTGAAGGACGAAATCTTCGTCGCCACCAAACTCGCCCGAAAGGGCGACGTGGCCGACCCGCAGAACGTCTCCCCCGCGTCCATCGCCGCCTACACCGAGGGCTCGCTCGGCCGGCTGGGGGTCGAGGCGCTGGACCTCACCCAACTCCACTGCATCTCCACCGAGTTGCTCCGCGACGGCGCGGCATTTGACGCGCTGCGGAACCTGAAAAAGCAGGGCAAGATCAAGGCCTTCGGCGCGAGCGTCGAGTCGATGGAGGAGGCCGAAATCTGCATGGCCCAGGAGGGCCTCGCCTCGCTGCAGATCATCTTCAACTGCTTCCGCCAGAAGCCGATCCACACGATCTTCGACGCCGCGAAGGAGAGGAAAATCGCCCTCATCATCCGCCTGCCGCTGGCGAGCGGGCTGCTGGCGGGAAAGATGAGCAAGTCCACCGAGTTCTCCGACGATGACCACCGCAGCTTCAACGCCAACGGCGAGAAGTTCAACGTCGGCGAGACCTTCGCCGGCCTGGAGTTCGAGACCGGCGTGGAGGCCGCCGACGCGATGAGGCCGGTGCTGACCGGGGCCGACGACGGCGCGACGATGGCCCAGGCGGCGCTGCGGTGGATCCTCGACCACGACGCCGTGACCACCGTGATCGCCGGCGCGAGCCGCCCGAGCCAGGTCCGCGATAACGCCGCCGCCAGCGACCTGCCGCCGCTGCCGAAGGCGGCGCACGCCCGGCTGGCCGAAATCTACGAGGAGCACGTAAAGGTCCACATTCGCGGGCCGTACTGACGTGGCACGGGCGTCCCGCCCGCGTCTTTCTTGGCATCGAAGTCGCAGACGCGGGCGGGACGCCCGTGCCACGCCGCCGCTGCCGAAGGCGGCGCACGCCCGGCTGGCCGAAATCTACGAGGAGCACGTAAAGGTTCACATTCGCGGGCCGTACTGACGTGGAACGGGCGTCCCGCCCGCGTCTTTCTTGGCATCGAAGTCGCAGACGCGGGCGGGACGCCCGTGCCACGCCGCCGCTGCCGAAGGCGGCGCACGCCCGGCTGGCCGAAATCTGCGAGGAGCACGTAAAGGTCCACATTCGCGGGCCGTACTGACGTGGAACGGGCGTCCCGCCCGCGTCTTTCTTGGCATCGAAGTCGCAGACGCGGGCGGGACGCCCGTGCCACGAAAGACCCATGCACCGCATCCCCGTCGGCCGCAGCTTCGACCTTTGGCGAACCGCCGCCCGGCGGCTCGCGGCGGAGGGCGTGCCACCCGAAACCGTCTGGTTCGACGCCGGCGACGCCGACGGTTTATTCGACGCCGCCACCCCCCCGCCGCCCGCGGACGCCGCATTCACCGTTCCGAAATCCTTCCTCGCCCTGGCGAAAACCGCCGCCGACCACCGCGACGCCGACCGCTGGCAACTCCTCTACCGCCTCCTCTGGCGGCTGCGCGCCGACCCGCGCCTGATGACCAACCTGACCGACCCCGACGTCCGCCGCCTCGGCCTGATGACCAAGGCCATCCGCCGCGACGTCCACAAGATGCACGCCTTCGTCCGCTTCCGCAAAGTCGGCGACACCTACGCCGCCTTCCACCGCCCCGACCACTACATCGTCCGCCGCGCCGCCCCCTTCTTCCGCGACCGCTTCGGCGGCATGCGCTGGTCGATCCTCACCCCGGACGATACCGTGACCTGGGACGGAATGTCCTTGAAATACTCCGAAGGCGTCGAATCCGCCCCGCCGGATGAGGACGCTTTAGAGGAAGTCTGGAAAACCTACTACGCGAACATCTTCAACCCCGCCCGCATCAAAATCGCGGCGATGAAAAATGAAATGCCCGTCCGCCACTGGCGCACCCTGCCCGAAACCGCGCTCATTCCAGAATTATTAGCAAATGCGGCGCAGCGCGAACGGGAGATGGTCAACGCAATAAAAAAATCCCCTCAAAGCCCTGCCCTTCAGGGCCGGGCTTATCCACCTAAAGTATTGACGCTTCCCACGATGGCAGTAGCTCTAAAAACCTGCCGCGCCTGCGACCTCTGCGAGCAAAAAGGCGTCACCCAACCCGTCTTCGGCGAGGGCCCGCCCGATGCCCCCTGCGTCCTCCTCGGCGAGCAGCCCGGCGACCAGGAGGACCGCATCGGCCGCCCCTTCGTCGGCCCCGCCGGGCAACTGCTCGACGAACTTTTGACCGCGGCAGGCCTCGACCGCTCCACGCTCTACCTCACCAACACCGTCAAGCACTTCCGCTTCGAGCCGACCGGCCAGCGCCGCCTGCACCAGAGGCCCCTCGCCCGCCACGTCAGCGCCTGCAAGCCGTGGCTGGAAGCGGAACTGTCGGTCATCAAACCCAAACTCCTCGTCGCGCTCGGCAGCACCGCCGCCCAGGCGGTCATGGGCCGCGACTTCCGCGTCACCCGCGACCGCGGCGTGCTGATGTCCTGCCCGCTCGCCCCGAAGTTCATCGCCACCATCCACCCCTCCGCCATCCTGCGAATGCCCGACGAACCCACCCGCGCCGCGGCGCGGGAGGCATTTGTAGAAGATTTGCGGAAGGTCGCCCGCGAGTTGGCGGCCTGACCCCGTGGAACGGGCGTCCCGCCCGGATTTACTTTCTGCGCTTTCGCCACATCACCAGGCAAAGAATCCGGGCGGGACGCCCGTTCCACAAGGTCACGGCACCTTCCCAATGAACGGTCCCTCCACCCGGTGCATCGCCTGCAAACTACTCACCGCCGGCGCGGGACCACGTTTCAATGTTGGATCAACCCGCAGTCGAAACAATGTAAAGTTCCCCCCATTCCCCGCCCCGTGCGACCTCCGGCTCGCGTCCATTGTCATTACTTCACCCAATTCCTTCAACGCCGCCGCATCCCCCGCCCGCCCGATCACATACACCTCCCGCTCGCCCGCCAGCGCGTCCGACCTTAGATAACTGATGTTCTGTAGCAACCGCGTCCGCGATGGCAGATAAAACTGCAGCCGGAAAAAATCCAGTGTCCCGTCATTACTGTCCAACAGCAACGGCACCCCCTCCGGCACCTCGCCCCCCACGCGCCGGGCGAACGCCGTGTCGGGCAGCGTCTTATCCGTCTTCGCCGCGACGTAAGTCTGCCCGTAGCAATATCCGACCGCCATCCCCGCCAGCACCGCCGCCAGCAGCAGGCGCGGCTCGCGCCGGCGGAATCCGAGTTGCCACGCCACGATCACCCCGACCCACACCGCCGCCAGCAGCACCGTCGACCCCAGTGGCCCCGGCAGCTTCTTGTGCAGCAGCAGCAGCGCCGCCGCCCCCGGCAGCCCCAGGGTCAGCACGCCGAACGCCGGCCGGGTGCTCCACCCCGCCGGCCGAAGCGTCAGCAGCCACGCCCCCACCCCCCGCAGCCCCACCGCCGACAGCGCCGCCCACGCCCCCAGCACCGGCACCAGGTAGTGGTGGTGCTTCCCGCTCGGCACCGACAGCACCACCGGCGGCACGAGCGCCAGCAGCCACACCAGCCGCTCCGCCGACCGCCGCTCGCGCCACGCCCGCCCCGCCGTCGCCCACAGCCCCAGCAGCGCCGCCGGCGTCCACGGCAGGATCGCCCCCGGCAGCGCCTGCGCGTAATACCACCACGGCTGCGCCTCGTACCCCTCGCCGAGCCGCCCGAGATAGTCGAACTTCCAATTCTCCAGCACGTCCGGCCGAATCCAATACGCCGCCACCGGCCACGCGAGCGTCAGCACGATCAACACCACCCACCCCGGCCCCCACGCCCACCGCCTGCGGCTTCGCAAAGAAGCAAACGCGACATAAGCAAACAGCGGCGGCCCCAACAGCAGCGGACCCAGCAGCGGACCCTTCGTCAAACTCGTCAACCCGAGTATTATAAAGAATCCCACCACCGCCCAAGACCGCTTTCCAAAGAAGGAGGAAAGGAACCCAGCCGCATCACCCCCCCGTTTAGCCGCCCCGCTTGCGGGGCGCGTCTCGCCGACCAAGCGCCCCGCAAGCGGGGCGGCTAAACGGTCGGGTCGTTCGTCCGCCTCACTCTCCCCAAACTCCGCCCGCACGAAGCACGCCAGCGCCGCCGCGACCAGCAGCGCCAGATACACATCATCCTCCGCCAGCGAGGCATACGAGTAAAACTCGAACGACGTCGCCAGCAGGAACCCCGCCAGCAACCCCACGCCGCGCCCCAGCAGCCGCGAGACCGTCCACGCCGTCAGCAGCACCGCCAGCGTGCCGACGAATGCCGAGCAGAGCCGCGGCACCCACGCCGCGTCGAACTGCCGGACGGCCGACATCGCCGCCACCACCACCCAGTGGGGCCCCGGCGGCCGCTCCGGCCACGGCCGACCCCCGCTCGTCGGCACCACCCAATCCCGCCAGTCCGACCGCCCCGCCATCTCCCGCGCCGTCTGCGGCAGCCGCGCCTCGTGCATCGTCAACGGCCGCCCGGAAAACCCGGAGTACCCAAACAGCAGCAAACAGAACGCCGCCAGCAGCGCGGACCCCGTGGCACGGGCGTCCCGCCCGCGTTGAACCCCGCTCATTCCGCCGCCCCGGTCTCGACGGCAAACAACGCCGGCCAATCCGCCTCATCGCCGTTTTCATAGGCCACGATCCACCGGGACGCCGCCTCGAACATAACCACCGCGTCGCCGGTGTTCATGGTGAACCGCGACCGGCCTTCCACTAAGGAAACGGCGCGGATCGGCTCGAAGTCGCCGTAGCAAACATCGCCCGCGTCGTGATAGCGAAATACCTGAATATTGCCGACCTCCGTGAACTCCACCATCGCCCCGACCTCACCGCGCTCCGGGTCGACGGTGTATTGCACGACCAGCGTACACATCGTCAGCTCGACCGTAATATGCACGATGTAAGGATAAATCACAGCAGCACCCCCACCACGCACGCCGTCATCAAACTCGCGATCGTCCCCCCCACCATCGCCGCCAGCCCCAGGCGCGACAAATCCTTCCGCCGCCCCGGCGCCAGCGCGCCAATCCCGCCGATCTGGATCGCCACGCTCGAGAAATTGGCGAACCCGCACAGCGCGTACACCGCGATCACCGACGTCCGCTGCGACAAATATCCCGCCCCGCCCGCCTTCAGCCCGTCGCTCATCCGCAGGTAGCCGAAGAACTCGTTCAGCACCGTCTTGATCCCAATCAAACTCCCCACCTCCGGCGACTCCCGCCACGGCACGCCGCACAGCCACGCCACCGGCGCCAGCACCCACCCCAGTATCGCCTGCAGCGTCAGCGGGTCCTTCGCCGTGCCGACGCCCACCCACCCGCCGGCGAGGCCGATCAGAAAATTGACCAGCGCCACCAGCGCCACGAACGCGATCAGCATCGCCCCGACGTTCAGCGCCAGGTGCAGCCCCTCCAACGCCCCCCGGCTGGCGGCGTCGATCAGGTTGACATCCAGCTTCTCGAGCGCGATGGGGTTTTTGCCCGCCGTCACCGGCTCCCCCGTCTCGGGCACCATCAGCTTCGCCACCACCAGCCCCGCCGGGGCGCTGATGAGCGACGCCGCCAGCAGGTGCCCCCCCGCCCCCGGCAGCACCCCCTCCAGCAGCCCCGCGTAGACCCCCAGCACCCCGCTGGCGATGTTCGCAAACCCCCCGACCATGATGGCGAACAGCTCACTGTTGGTCGCCGCCTCCAAAAACGGCCGCACGAACAGCGGCGCCTCGGTCTGCCCGACGAAGACGTTCGCGCTGGCCGAGAGGGTTTCCGCCCCGCTGGTGCCCATCGTCCGCCGCAGCACCCACGCCAGGCCGCCGACGACCCAGTTCATCACCCCGGTGTAGTAGAGCACCGCCAGCAGCGAGGAGAAGAAGATGATCGTCGGCAGCACGTTGAACGCGAAGAACCCGCCCATGTGCGCGTACGTCCCGCCGGACGTGTCGAGCGGCCCGAACAGCGGGTTCCCCGGATCGACCGGCACGCCGACGGGCGAGTTGATCCCCTCCGCCAGCGACCCGAACAGAAAACTCGCCCCCACCCGCGCGAACTCCAGCAGCTTGAGCACCCCCTCGTTCACCGCCGAAAACACCGCCGCCCCCGGCCGCGTGTCGAGCACCAGCACCGCCAGCGCGAACTGCAACCCCACCCCAAACCCCACCACCCGCCACGGCACCGTGCGCCCGCCGGATCGCACCCGCCCATACCCCCACGCCGCGACGAGGAAGACGAGCAGGCCGAGGAGCGATTGCAGGCGGAGCCCCACCGGCGTCGCGGCCGGCACTGCGGCGGAGGTCACGGCAAAGAAAAGGGAGGCGTCCAAGGCCGGCGAAGCATACCCCGCCCCGCGCCGACCGCAACCCGGACGCACCACC
Source organism: Tepidisphaeraceae bacterium (assembly GCA_965260985.1). Lineage (GTDB taxonomy): Bacteria > Planctomycetota > Phycisphaerae > Tepidisphaerales > Tepidisphaeraceae > CBDHCE01. The sequence continues at coordinate 26,176 of CBDHCE010000009.1, forward strand.
GCCGGAGCGTTGCCGTCCCGCCCACACTCCGCCGGGCGTGGAGCCCGCCCCCGCGGGTGTTCACTCGTCGTCCGCCGGCCAAACCGCCGGATCTTCAACCGGCTGCGGCAGCCGGCCCTCGAGCCATTTCATGCAGGTGCCCGGCTTGAACGCCGGGTCCCTCGACTCAATGACCCACGACAAGAATGCTCGCGGGCCGCCGTTGAGGTACGGCGCGGGCGAGACCGGCATGAACACCGTCGGGAGCCGCTCCTTGACCGACAGGTAATTGAGAACGCCCCCCATCTCCTGGACGACATTCCAAGCCAACGGGTGGGAGATGTCGATCCCGAACTTGCCCCACCAGTTGCCGTCATCGAAGCGCCCGAAGCCGACCTTTCCTACGATACCCGGCACGCGGGCGAGGTAGGCGAGCAGCGTCCCGAAATCGCGGTCGTCTCCCACGGCGGCTCCTGAATGAAGTGGTGATCGGAACCCGAGGCACAAGGGGGGGGCATGTACGGAGTAATTAACCGCCGCCGGTCAGCCGACGCCAGAAGCCGCCTTTGGGTGGCTTTAACACCGATGCCCTGAACAAGTCAGTGTAGGGAAACACGCCAGCCGATTTGAGTGCATCGTAAACTCGCTGACGCTGCCCCTGCTGGCAGGCCGACAACTCGTCCGCCGTCAGGCCAATGCAGAGCAGAATGCCCGCATCAACGCCCTCAAACTTGAAGCGCTGATAGTCGTCGAAGAAGAATCCGGCGATGGTGGATTTCGGCGGGACGGCGGACCCAATGCCCATTGTCTGCCCAGGCTCAACGACCGCATCGCAGGTGTAACGGGCGAGCTTCGAGATGACCTTCGCGCCCCAGTCACTGTCGTCGCGGTGAGCGACGGCCAACTCGTAAGTCCCCATCAAATTACGCTTTTGCGTCTCTTCGCCCAGCAATTCACAAGTTGCCACAATGCGACCCGGAACGTGGGTGCGAAAGGTGAGCACGTCAGCTTGTCCACCGAGCTCAAACGGGACCATTGCATGTAGCACGGAATCGTCTGACTGCCCCAGCACACTTTCGAGCGCTACCTTGCGTGCGTCCCAGAAATGCTTCCATTCATCGTCAGGCAAGGGTGGCTCTCCCGCGGCGGATATTGATGACGTTCTGTGGCCGACAACGCGACGCGCGAGGCGGACGCAGGAGTATAGCAGAGTTCAACACGACACAACCCGTGTCTTGCGTATATCAACGCCGTCCGGCACGGTTCGGTTGCCGGCCACGCAACGCACGAGGCGACCCGAGGGGTAGAACAGCATACCGACGCGACGCCGGCCGGTCCACGGCGGCGGCTGGTCATGCGACGCCGGGCCGCCACAGGGCAGCGGCGGTGATGGCGATTGACGCCAGCACCAAAATCACGGTTCGGATGGCGTGGTATTGATCCCACCGCCTGCGGTCCTCTTTCCAGTCGCCGGAAAGTGCATCCAGGTCCATCGCCGCCACGCGGTTGTTGATCGGGACCAAGCAAATCAGCGTGAATGCAATGGTCGCGGCAAGCAGGCCCGCGGACGACAAGCACGCCCACCAAGACCAAGTGCCGACGGCGCGGGCGAACAACGCGACGACGACCAGGAGCAACGCGCCCGCGTACCAGAACGGCAGGGCCTTCCCCAATATCCGGGCCAGCGGCTTGGCCGCCTCGGCATGGGTGGCATCCCGCAGTTTCGAGAGCACCGGATGGACGAAGGCGCCGATTGCCACTTCATTGCCGGTGAGGAGCACCGTCACCAAGATTGCGACGAGATCAATTGCTCGATGCACCGGCCCACCCCTTTCGCATGACGGACGACGCTCCGTGGCCGGCAACGCGACGCGGGCCGAGGAGCAGAACAGCATACCGACGCAACGCGGGCCGGTCCACAGCAGCGGCTGGTTACGTCGTGTCGCCGGTGAGCGGCTTCTGGAAGATGGCGGCAACCTTGTCCCAATATTCCGATCCTTGACCGCCACAGCGGCAGTGGAACTCCGCGTCGGCGGTGAAGCTGTGCGGCCCCCAGCCCTCGCGGACGAACGAGGGGCAGGCGAAGTGCTCGTACACGGTTTCCAGGTGGTGCCGAGACTTCGCGTGTGCGCACAAGCCCCAGTCGGAGTTGAAGGCCGCGAAGAACGAGCACCCGCCGCACTGTCGCTCGCCGCTTTCGCAAGCGATCCGCAGTGCGGGCTCGTCTGGCCATTTGGTGGCGTAGAGCTGCCGACTGCCGTCATTCGACCAGGTGGTTGTGATGATTCGATTGGCGTTCATCGGCACGACACAATGCAACAGCCGGGTGCCACGGGTTGACGTACTCGTCAACCCGTGTATTGCTTAGATTAACGCCCTCCGGCACGGGTTGGGAGAACCCAACTCGTGGCACCCGGCACCCGGCGCTCGCCGAGCCGGGCGAGCGTGTCGTCGAGGTCGTCCACGGTGAACATGACGCGCAGGTAGCCCAGCGCGTTCACCGGATCGCCGCGGTGGTCGGCGGCCACGGGGGGCGCGAGGAATCGGGACAGCTCGACCCGCCCGTGGCCGTCCGGCGTTCGCATCATGGCAATCTCGACGCGCATGCCGCGCAACCCAGTGACCCCATCCGCCCACTCCCCCTCGATCGGCGCGCCCCTCAAGTTCAAGCCCGAGCTCGGTGAAGAACTCAACGGCGGCGTCGATGTCTTCCACCACGATGCCGACGTTGTCCATCCGCTTGACCGACATGATGTTCCCTGGCGCCCGACGGACCAACGGTCAATGGTCGGAGGGGTGGGTGAGCTACACGTCATCTAAGGCCGTCATGCCCCACCGATCTGCCGCGGCGCCTGGTTGGGTGTCCCGGTCTCCGAGCAGGAGCCGCATCGGGATCATGGTCGACCGCACGAACCCGTGCCGGCCGTAGAACCCCTGGGCGGCGGCGTTGTGGGCGTCGGTCAGCAGCGTGACCCGCAGGCACCCGGCCGACCGGGCGAAGTCAATGGCCGCTCGCAGCAGTATGGACCCGGCCCCGCCGCCGCGGGCGTCCGGCCGAACCACCATGTCCTCCAGCAGGGCGACGCGGCCGCCCAGCGCGGTCGACGGGAGGAACAGTAGGCCGACCGTGCCGACCACCGCCCGCCCGTCCCGCAGCACCAGCACCCGCCCCACGTCCGGCCGGCCGAGGATGGCCCGCAGCCCGGCCGACTGCCGCTCCGGGTCCGGGCGGAACTCGGCCTCCTGCGCAAACAGCACGCCGAGCAACTCGCACAGTGCGGGCACATCGGCTTCCGTCGCGGGGCTGACGTTCATCGGTCCTTTCGCCGGGTGCCGGGGGATGGGTGCCACGGGTTGGGCACTCCCAACCCGTGTCGACTGCGACCGCGGGGGCGCAGGTTGGCAGTTCCCAACCCGTGGCACCCTATATAACGCAACGCCGTTCACCAGCCGTGGCCCGTCGACAGACGCCAACGTCCACTGGAAACAATAACGCCGGCCATGTTCCACTGGAGCGGGTGGCTATCTGCCGTCGCCGGTGCGGCCGACGACCTCGAAACCGCGTCCGCTGACTGTGCGTCGGCGCAAATGTTCGGCGGACAGAAGGAATAAGGCGAGGCTGACGCACGCGGTCGGACGCAGCACCGCCGAGATATCATTGCACCAATAGAAAATCTGTCGTGCAGTTTCAGAGGTAAGCCCCGGATAGCGCGAAAGCTGCGGGTCCTGAAGCTTTGAGAGAACGTACACCGTCCCGCTTGTCAGCGCGAGGCTGAATAGCGAAACGGTCGTGAGCCATAGGAGTACACGGTGTGTCATTGGCAGATAAATTTTGTTCGTCGGCACTACCGCATCAATAGCAGGAGACCTTCGAGGCTAAGAAGAGAATGAAATTAATCCGGCAGCGACGTGGTGTCAAGGCGAACGTACCAGCGCCTTGGAACGTCAAAAGCTCGAAGGGCAGCAGGCGTCTGGTCGGTGCGGTGCTGCCGGTGCGGGGCCGGTGACATCCGTACTTGGGCGTCGTCCGGCACGGGTTGGGAGTACCCAACCCGTGGCACCCGGCCGGGGCCGGTCGGTTGATCTACTGGCCTGAACTACCCCGACGCCGGGGCCGGTCCACTGCCGCGGGTGGTTATGCCTCACGTCAGACCGGCATCAATTGGCACTGCTTGCGTCAGGGTGGGCCTTTGGGAATGATGAAACATTGCGCCACTCCCGGGAACTCGGCGTCGGTGATCCACTTCGGATTTCGGAAACGCTCCGTGTCTCCGAAAATATGTCGTTGACCAGCAACCTTATCTCTCGGAGCGGTTCCGTAGCGGGTTTACCGTTAAACAGCCAGCCGAGACAGCCGCGCATCTGACCAAACACCATCGCCCACGACTTGTCACCTTGCCAACTGATGGTGATCGTGAAAACCTCTTTCCCGCGCTCGAGCATGAGCACCGTGCCATAGTCCTCGTTCACAGGCTCGTTGATCGTCCAGGCCATACCCGTGCCGTCCAACCGCTCCTTCAAGCAGTCCGCGATGTCATCTCCGAGCGGCAGGTCGTATTGAAGTCCACGTTCATCCAGCGGCGGCTCGATTGAGAACGCATCAGAGTCGAAGATGAGGACGTCCTTCACCATGGATGGGACGGTACCGCGGTGAGGCATAACTTGTAATCTCTGGTCACAAAACCCATTATCGTGTTCCGCCGTTCGACGGCCGCGTTGGGCTACGACAGCCTACACCATTGCCTTACCGGAGAAAAGCGAAATCTTGGCCCCGACTAATTCGGTTCTACGTTAGGGAAAGGAAGGTGGCCCTTGAAGCTCCTTGAGCGGCCGGGTTCCGGAGTTTGGGTGCCACCAAAGGCATTAGCGACCTCGCACGAAGTGAACCAGACTTCGCGCGAAGGCACCCCGCCTTTGCTCGAAGGCGGGGTGCCTTCGACCGAAGATGCCGCGACTTCGTCCGAAGGCGGCGCGACTTCGTCCGAAGGCGGCGCGACTTCGACCGAAGGCGGCGCGACTTCGCGCCCAGTCTCGACGCCTTCGCGCGAGGACGGCCCGGCTTCGCGCAAAGTCCGGCCGACCGGGCGCGGCGCGCGCCGGGCCGCCCCCGCGGCGGCTGGGCCGCCCCGGCCGCTCTTATCGGCACCGCCCGCCACCTTCACGCCCCGGCCGGCGGGGGCCGATGAGGGAGGGGCGGGGGCGACCATCCAACCGAGGGAGACCGTGCTGCTCTACACCTACGAGAACGAGGCCAAGCTCCTGGACTTCACCCGCAACCTCGCCGACCGGCTCGCGGCCGACCCCGCGGCGTTCGGGACCGACGCGCCGGCCGTCGCCCGGCTGGCCGAGGCGCGCCGCCGCTTCGCCGACGCCCGCGACATCGCCACCGCCGAGCCGACGCGGACGGCGTCGGCCATCGCCCGCAAGGAGGGGACGCGCAAGTCGCTGATCGCCCTGACCCGCCAGACGGTGCGGCAACTGCAGGCGTGGCGCGGCATGGACGACCCCAAGCGGCGGGCGCTGGGCATCCCCGTCCCCCGCCGCGCCCGCGTGGACATCCCCCCGCCGGCCGAGGCGCCGCGCGTCGACATTCTGCTCGCGGTGCGGCACGCGGTGCGCCTGCGGCTGCGCGGCCCCGGCGGCGAGCGCCGCCGCCCGGAGGGCATCGCCGGCGCGGCCGTCCTGTACGCCCTGGGCCCCACCCCCCAGGCCGACCCGCGGCGGTGGGTGTGGTCGGGGCAGTGGACCAGCGGGACGTTCGACCTCGCCTGCCCGGAGGAGACCCCGCCCGGCACGACGGTGTGGGTGACCGCCTGCTACCTCGACCGCCGCGGCCGCCGCGGCCCCCTCGCCGACGCCGCCACGACGAACCTCCCCGGCGGGCAGGCGAGTCGCACGGCGGCGTGAGCCGGGCACGGTCCTGGTGCCCGCGCCCTCCGTGAAGGAGCCCCGCCGGGCTACGGCAGCGGGTGAGTGACGAGCCGATTCCAGCATCGACCTAGAGCGTGTTATGAACCTTAGTCCATCGGGCACAGTATCTTACGGATGGCAAGGAAGCCCTACCCGACCGACGTGAACGACGAGGAGTGGGCGTTCGTCGCCCCGTACCTGGCCCTGCTCCCCGAGGACGCGCCCCAGCGCGGCCACGACCTGCGCGAGGTCTTCAACGCCCTGCGCCCGATGGTGCGGGCCGGGGCGGCGTGGCGGATGCTGCCCGGCGACCTGCCGCCGTGGGAGGCGGTCTACCAGCAGACCCAGCGCCGGATCCGGGCGGGCGTGTTCGAGGACGTCGTCGCCGACCTGCGGCTGCCGATGCGGCTGGGGGCGGGCCGGGGGGAGGACCCGACCGCGGCCGCGTTCGACAGCCGCACGCTCCAGAGCACGCCCGAGAGCGGGGGCCGCGGCGGGTACGACGGGGCCAAGCGGCGCAAGGGGAGCAAGGCCCACATGGCCGTGGACACGCTGGGGCACCTGCTGGCGCTGCACGTGGCGCCCGCCGACGTTCAGGACCGCGCGGAGGTCGGGCGCCCGGCCGGGGCCGCCCAGGAGGCGGCGAACGGGTCGCTGGAGAAGGGGTTCGTGGACCAGGGCTACACCGGCGAGGCCGCGGCGGCCGCGGCCGAGGGGCACGGGGTGGAGCTGGAGGTGGTCAGGCACCCGGCGGCGCGCAAGGGGTTCGTGCTGCTGCCGCGGCGGTGGGTGGTCGAGCGCTCGTTCGCGTGGCTGGCGCGGTTCCGGCGGCTGGCGCGGGACCACGAGCGGCTGGCGCGGACGCTGGAGGGGATGCACTACCTGGCTTTCGCCTGCATCCTGCTCGGAAGGCTCGGCTCACTTGTCATAGGTCCATAACACGCTCTAGCAAACGATGAATTCGCCCGCCTCCCAGCCACAAGACCACGTCCTTCGGGTTTCAGGGTCCGTGCATTCCACCCGGCAGGTTTCGAGACAGTCCGGCTCGGCCGCCATCGCTTGGACGAGCAACTGGATCGGATCGCGCGCCTGCGAATCGCGCCCGCCCCTCAGCAGGATCCGGTCGGAGTACAACTCGAACCAGAAGAGGCCACTCGGCCGACCGCCCTCGGCGACGATGAGCGGGATCAGAAAACAACCGCCGTCGCCGTTGCGATAGTCGTCGCTCCGCCCGATTTGGCCGCTCGTCAGGTAGTTCAACCGCGCGACGAACCAAGAAATCAGTTGGCGCGGGGACAACGTAGACGTGTAGTCAGAACTGGCCCCGATCCGCTCGAGAAACTTGTCATCGCCAGCGGGAAGGCGATTCGCTAGTTCAAGGCCCTCAATGTAGTCGAGCACGAAGTGGGCATTGTCGTGGGTAAAGGCTGCCATCACCTTGCCGACGGATGAGTCTCAGTAAATGCTAGCGTGGCGCGCGTGGCGGAAGGGGAGATTAGCAGATTATACTGATGCGCCGCGGTCCGGTCCACGACGGCGGCGGACTATGGCTGGCCGACGTCGCGGCCTTGGCCGACTATTCCGCCAGTGTGAACGACGCGGAGCCTGCCAAACCGGCATCCGGCAACACACAGATCAACTGGTACCGCCTGCCTGCGACCAAGCCCTCACGGCCGGCGTAGAACGCAAGGCGCGGCTCGTACACCGCCTGGCGGCCGCGCAGGTGAAGGTCGATGAAAATCGCCTCACGGATGAACACGTTCGCTCCCCCGACCTGTTGGCCCTTGTCATCGAGCAGGGCGAACATGAAGCTGTAGTTCTGGTAGGCGGGCAGATCGTCGGACTCGCTGAACAGCGTGACCTTCAGTGGCACCTCCTTCTGAAGTGACACCGTGCTAGTGATCTCAACGGATATCCTGATAGGCGGTCGGATTGGCTGCGACGTTGGGCGGACCGCAGCGCTGCACGCCAGGCAAAGGGCGACCATTGCAAGGAACGTCTTCATCACCACCTCCGAATGCGACTGTGATCATTCCGAACGACTCTCTGTGGCCGGCAGCGCGACACGCGTGGCGGACGGGGATTAGCAAAGAATACCGACGCGGCGCAGGCCGGTCCACCCAGCGGCTGGTTAGATCGCCGCCGATCGCGACGTCGGGTCCGTCACACAAGCCGGTGTCCGAGCCCGCTCGGACGCCGACTTGCCTGCGCGCCGTCCGCGGTGAGGGTGAGGTGGCGGGGTGCCACGGGTTGACGGACTCGTCAACCCGTGCCGGACGAACCTCCCGACTTCGGGACCGCGATGCGAGCGAGAGCGTCCGGCACGGGTTTGGAGTACCCAACCCGTGGCACCCGGGAGCGGAAAAGGGGAGGCGTACATTTACTCGGATAATTGCACGCCTCCTGCTCTGTCCGGACCCTCTCCCGGCGTGGCTACAGGGCCACGTTGTGGGTCAGGACCTTGAGCATCATCTCACGCTCCCGCCGCGGGGCCGTTGCCGCGCGGAGGCTGCTGCCGTAGTTGCGCTTCATCCTGCTGTTGGCCGTCCCCACCTGCCAACGCCGGCCGCACGCGCCGGGCGATGCCTCGGCGGCAAACAGTTCGGCCATCCCCGCGCGGTACGGCGTGGGCGGGGCCTTGCCCGTCGGCCGCCCCGCCCGCGGCGGGATCAGGCAGTCGAGGCCCATGTCCTGCCGCGCGGGCCGGTGCGCCCTCTCCGAGTCGTGCCCCGCGTCGGCCACGACCGCCCGCACGTCGGCCCGCCGCCGGGCGTCGAAGACGACCGTTTCGAAGTGCGGGTGGTCGGCCCCCAGGCCCGTCGTCGCCCACGCCGGGAGGATCGGGTGGCGGCCGCACGCCACGCCGATCGCGAGCTTGGGAAGCGACCGCACCGTCGCGCTCCTCCTCGCTTTCGCCGCCCTTTCCGAGGAAGATCGCTCCTTGCGCTTCTCGAAGTGCCGGCTGACGTGCCGGCCCTCGAAGGCCGTCGAGTCCACGGCCGGCGGCTTGTCGTCCAGGCCGAGCAGCCCGGCCTCGCCGAAGGCCCGCGCCGTCCCGTCGAGCATCGCCCGGACCGCCGGCCCGCGGGTCGGCAGGCCGAAGGCGTCGCAGAGCGTGTTGTGGTCCGGCGTGCGCTTGAGGCCGATGGCCCGCCGCCACGAGGGGCTGTCGGCCGGCATCGCCTCGGCCCGGCGGCAGCTGAGGTTGTAGAACTGGCGGAGGACCGGGCAGGCGAAGAGCTGGGGCAGGGTGAAGTCCCTGCGGCTGAAGCGGCTGGCGTACTCGGGCAGGCTCGCCTTGCCCAGGCGGTGTGCCGTGACGAGCACCTTGCGTGGCGACTGGCAGGAGGTCATGCTGCATGAGGTACCCGAACCGACCGGATCGCGCTACCCGTTCACACGCCGAACATCGGCAGGGTCCGGACAGAGCACCCGCCTCCCCTTTTGCCTCCCCGGCCGCGTCACCACACGCTCGGCGTGATACCCTCCGCCGCATGAGCGTCCCCGATCCCGCGCCCCCCGCCTACGCGGGTGCCACGGGTTGAGGTACTCGTCAACCCGTGCCGGACAATCTTCCGACGTCGAGCACCTTTAGATGAAGAACGCCGCTCGGCACGGGTTGGGAGTCCCCAACCCGTGGCACCCGATGCCGGGCGTCCGGCTAGGTCGGCAGTGCCGTCAGGAGGGCGTTGATCGTGCGGTAGACGTCGTCGGGCGCGTGGGCGGCGCTGTCGAGAGAGGGTTTCCAGTAGCGGCCGTGGGCGATCCAGTGCCGCAGGCGCAGGGCGTCGCGGAAGTCGGTGACGAGGTGGCGATCGACGGCGGCGGAGTCCCTGAGCGCGTCGAGGATGCCGTGCTCGTCGAACGGGGGTCGCCGTCTCTGCTGCGGCGTGCGCAGCGAGCGGTGAAACGCCCGGTAGGCCTGGGACAGCGCGTCACGTCGCCCGCGGTCGAGGCGGCGGCGGTAATCGGCGCGGAGGGCGGCCTCGCCGGTGGCGATCAGGTCGACGATGGTCAGCAAATCGAGGTTGCGGCGGAGGGCGGCGAAGTGGGCGTCGACGTCGGCGGCGGTCATGCCGAGGAAGCGGGATTCGGTCGGCGTCCCGGCGCGCAGGGCGGCCCGCACGGCGGCGCGGTGGTGGGCGAGGGATTCGACGCACGCCTCGTACCAGTCGCGGACGTCGTTGATCGACTGCGGGCTGGCGGCGCGGGGAGCACCGGGGGTGCGGGGGGCGCTCATGGCCGCATCACGCCGGCGAGCAGGTCGGCGAGGGAGTCGGCGTCGAGGGCGACCGTCAGCAGGGTCGGGTACTTCGACTCGACGACCATCCAGCGGGGGCCGGGCTGCGCGACCAGCATCGCCTCGCCGCGCTCGCCGCGCACGTCGACCCGGCCGGTCGCGCCGACGACGTTGCGGGCGCGGGGGGCGAAGGTCACCCGCTCGTCGCCGACGGTGGCGATCAGGTCCTCGACCGCGTAGGTGCCGAGGTGGTCCTCGGTGATCTCGCGCGGCTCGCGGGCGAGCGTGACGACGCCCTTGCGGATCGGGTCGGCCAGCAGGCGCTCGAGGGTGGCGTAGAGGGCGTCGATGGCGCGGAGCCACTCGCGCCCGCGGGCCGGCCAGTCGACGGCGGCGCTCTCGGCGTCGGAGCGTTGCTTTTTCTCGGTGAAGAAGTCGGTGAGGGTCTGGGTCATCGGACGGCTCCGGTCGGGTTGGACGATACAACTGAACGGACGCGCAATCCAGCCCCCCACCACCTTTGCGAACCCGAAGCAGGCGGCGGCCGTGTGGGGCTTCGGGGTCGCGGCACGGTATGCTCCGCCGCGTGGATGCGACCGACAGTCAACAGCCCGCCGCCTACGCCCCGACCTCGCGGCGGCCGATTGCCGATTCGTTCCGCGCGACGGCGCGGGCGGCGGTGCGGGGGTGCGTGCGGCACGGGGTGTCGGCCGACGCGGTGTCGTATGCGTCAATCGTCGCGTCGGCGGGGGCGGGGGGGATGTTTCTGGTTTCCGGGCGGGCGCCGTGGCTGCTGCTGGTCGCGCCGGGGCTGTGCTACGCGCGGCTGTGGTTCAACATGCTCGACGGCATGGTGGCGATCGCGGCGGGCACGGCGTCGCGGCGGGGGGAGATTCTCAACGAGCTGCCGGACCGGCTCAGCGACGTGCTGGTCTTCGCCGGCGTGGCGCACTCGGGGCTGGCGCACCCCGCGGCGGGGTGGGGGGCGGCGGTGGCGGCGCTGCTGACGGCCTACGTCGGCACCCTCGGGCAGGCCGTCGCGGGGCGGCGGGAGTATGGCGGGGCCATGAGCAAGCCGTGGCGGATGGTGACGCTGCAACTCGGGGCGGCCGTCGCGTTCGGGCTGATCGCCCGGCGCGGGTCGAGCGTTTTCCCCGGCGGGTGGACGGCGCTGGACGCGACGTGCGGCATCGTGATGATCGGCTGCGTGCAGACCTGCGCCGTGCGGCTGCGCGCCACGCTGCGGCTGCTGCGGGGGACTTCATGAGCGATGCGCCAGCGGAATCGACTCACGCCTTTGCCACCTTCGACGGGCAGTCGCTGGTCTACCGCGCGTGGCTGCCGGCGGAACCGACGAGCAAGGCGGTGATTCTGCTGCACCGGGGGCACGAGCATTCGGGGCGGTGGCGCGGGACGGTGGAGCGGCTGGGGCTGACCGACGCGGCGGTGTTCGCCTGGGACCAGCGCGGGCACGGCGATTCGCCGGGCGAGCGGGGGGACGCGCCGTCGCTAGCGGCGGTCGTGCGCGACCTCGATTGCTGGGCGAAGGTGCTGGTGGCGCGGCACGGGGTGGATTTGCGCGACGCGGTGCTGGTGGCGCACAGCGTGGGCGGGGTGATCGGGGCGGCGTGGGTGCACGATTACGCGCCGCCGCTGCGGGGGCTGGTGCTGGCGACGCCGGCGTTCCGCGTGAAGCTCTACGTGCCCGGCGCGATCCCCGCGCTGCGGCTGCGGCGGAAGCTCACGGGCGGCGGCTATGTGAAGAGTTACGTCAAGGCGAGGGTGCTGACGCACGACCCGGAGCAGCGCGAGGCGTACCGGCGGGACGACAAGATTTTCCGGCAGATTTCGGTGCGGATGCTGCTGGACCTGCACGACGCCGGCACGCGGCTGGTGGCCGACGCGGGGGCGATCCTCACGCCGACGCTGGTGCTGGCGGCGGGTCGGGATTGGGTGGTGAAGCGGTCGGCGCAGCGGCGGTTTTACGAGCGGCTTTCGTCGGCGGCGAAGGAGATGGAGGTTTACCCGCAGGCGTACCACGCGCTGTTCCACGAGACGATCCGCGGCGAGGTGGTCGACCGCGTGCGGCGGTTCATCGGCGAGTGCTTCGCGCGGCCCCGGCAGGCGGCGGCGGAGCAGTCGCTGCTGGCGGCGGATCGCGGCGGGTTCACGCGGACGGAGTTCGACCGGCTCCGCCAACCGGGCGGGCTGAGGTGGGCGGCGGTGCGGCGGGCGATGGGGGTGGCGGGGAAGCTCAGCGACGGCATCGGCCTGGGGCGGCGGCAGGGGTTCGACTCGGGCGTGATGCTCGATTACGTCTACGAAAATCGGGCGTCGGGCCGGACGCCGCTGGGGCGGGTGATCGACCGGAATTACCTGAACAGTCCGGGGTGGCGCGGGATTCGGGCGCGGCGGGAAAACCTCCAGCGGCTGCTGCGGGAGGCGATTGCGACGCTGCGGCGCGAGGGGAAGCCGGTGCGCGTGCTGGACGTGGCGGCGGGCGCGGGGCGGTACGTGCTGGAGACCGTCGCGGCGGTCGAGGGGGCGACGGCGGTGCTGCGGGATTACAAGCAGGCGAACCTGGACGCCGCCCGCGCGGCGGTCGAGCGGATGCATTTGGCGGACCGCGTGACCGTCGAGCACGGCGACGCCTTCGACCGCGCGTCGATCACGGCGACCGAGCCGCGGCCGACGGTCGGCATCGTGTCGGGGCTGTTCGAGTTGATCCCCGAGAACGGCCCGGTGCGGCAGACTTTGGCGGGGCTGGCGGAGGCGATTGAGCCCGGTGGGTTTTTGATCTACACGACCCAGCCGTGGCACCCGCAGATCGAGTTCATCGCCCGGGCGCTGACCAACCGCGAGGGCGAGCCGTGGGTGATGCGGCGGCGGAGCCAGGCGGAGATGGACGCGCTGGCGCGCGAGGCGGGGTTCGAGAAAATCGAGCAGGCGATCGACGACGCGGGCATCTTCACCGTGGCGCTGGCGCGGCGAATGTAGGTGGAACGGGCGTCCCGCCCGGATTTCTTTTTTTGGGGAAAGCGCAGACGCGGGCGGGACGCCCGTGCCACGGTAGATGCCCGAAGCGCCACCATCCTTCGCCTCCCGCGCCTGGCACTGCGTTACACTCTCGGTGCTGTTTCTGGTCGTCTACGGCGCGTGCAACTACCTCACCAGTTTGCGAACCGACGTCGGGACGTGATACTTCGCGTGGGAGCGGCGGATCCCGTTCGTGCCGGCGTTCATCGTGCCGTACCTGTCGATCGACCTCTTCTTCGTCGGCGCGTTCTTCGTCGTCAGCACGCGGCGGGAAATGGCGACATTCTCGCGCCGGCTGCTGCTGGCGTATGCGGTGGGGGCGGGGTATTTCCTGCTGATGCCGCTGAAGTTCGGGTGGGCGCGGCCGGCGGCGGGCGGGTTTTTCGGCGAGTTGTGCGCGCGGTTCTGGTCGGCCGATCTGCCGTTCAACCAGTTCCCGTCGCTGCACATCACGCTGCGGACGCTGCTGGCGCGGCTCTACTTTCATCACACGGCCGGGCCGGTGCGGTGGGCGACGGCGGCGTGGTTTAGTCTGATCGGGTTCTCGACGGTGCTGGTGTATCAGCACCACGTGATGGACGTCGTCGGCGGGTTCGGGCTGGCGTGGCTGTGCTTCTACGCCGTCGGCGGCGGGCCGTGGCGGACGCCGGTGACGCCGAACCGGCGCGTCGCGGCGTACTACGGCGTGGCGGGACTCGTCGCGCTCGGCATCGGCCTGGCGGGGTGGCCGTGGACGGCGATTGCCCTCTGGCCGGCGGCGGCGCTGCTGGTGGTGGCGGCGGGCTACTTGTTCGTAGGTCCCGGCGTTCACCGCAAGCGCGGCGGGCGGCACGGGCCGGCGGCGGTGCTGATGGCGCCGGTCACGCTCGGGCAGTGGCTGTCGATGCGGCACTACGCCCGCCGCTCGCCGCCATGGTCGGTGGTGAACGACCGGCTGTGGATCGGCCGGTCGCTGAACAATCGGGAGGCGCGGGCGGCGGTGGCGGCGGGCGTGGCGACGGTGATCGACCTGACGAGCGAGCTGCCGGAGAACCGCGTCTTCGCCGCCCTGCCGGGGTATCGGCCGATCCCGGTGATGGACCTGACCGCCCCGACGCCGGCACAGGTGGCGGCGGCGGTGGACGTCATCGACTCGGCGGAAAACGGCATCGTCTACGTCCACTGCAAGGCCGGCTACTCGCGGTCGGCGGCGGTGGTCGGCGCGTGGCTGGTGCGGTCCGCCCGCTGCGGCTCGGCGGAGGCGGCGGTGGAGTTGTTGGAGCAGTTGCGGCCCGGCATCGTCGTGCGACCCGAGGCGCGCGAGGCGATCCGCAAGGCCGCCGGTGAGGCGTGAGCCCTCACCCCATCAGCCGTAGTTTGCACGCCGCCGGGGCGACCTGCGCCAGCACCGGCCGGGCGGCGGTCGTCAGCGACACCACCGCCTGGCCCGGCGCCAGCGACGGCAGGCGCGACCACTGCCCGGCGTCCAGCCCCGGCACCTGCCGGTTGAGGCGGGCGACCACGCCGGGGTCGCGCACCGCGTGCAGCACGTGGTTGTTGATCAGCCCCAGCACCTCGTCGGGCAGGTGCTGGGGGAGCTGCGTGACGAATGCCAGCCCCAGCCACCGCTTGCGGCCGCGCTTGGCGATGCGCGAGACCTGCTCGAACAGGTGCGGCTGCTGCCGCAGGCGGGCGGCGGTGAGGAACTCGTGCGCCTCCTCGATTACCACCACCGTCGGCGAGGGCTTTTCATTCCGCTTCGACGCGGCGTCGAAGTCGGCTTCTTGGCGCCGCTGGACGGCGCGCAGGACCGAGGCGATGACGAGGTTATTCACCGCCGGGCTGTCGGTGTCGGAGAGGTCGATGACGGTGACTCGGCCGGGCGCGGTGAGGGCGGCGGGGTCGATCGGCGTGGCCTTGGGGTTGTCGAACACGCCCAGCCGCGAGATGCGGTTGAGCTTGCCGACCAGCGCCATCCAACTGACGTAATGGCCCGGCACGCGCGAGCGCGCGACGACTCGGCGGACCAGCGATTCGCTACCGCGCAACTCCGGCGAGTAGAGCGGGCGGCTGAGCTCGAAGTCGCCCTCCTCGGACTTCGACTTCCGCCCGCCGGCCTCGCTCCGGTCGGCGGAGTCGCAGCAGACGTTCACCACGTCGCGGAGCATCGCCAGCGTCATGCGGGGGAAGCCGTGGTCGAGCTCGTCGTAATTGATCAACGTCTGGTAGTCGCCCGCATCGCCCTTGCGGGGGAAAAGGTCCATCTGCTTCATCAGCACCTTGAGCGCGTCGTGGGCCTTCAAGAACCTGCCCTGCTGGGCGTCGGAAAGGTCCAGAATATCCATGACGGCGTAGGGCGAGAGGTCCTCGAAGCGCAGGCAGAACGGGCGGGCGCCGCCCCCCTCACGCGCCGTCTCGCGGCCGACGGGGTGGAGGACGGCGAAGGTGCCGCCGACGCCGCGCGGCTTCATGCCGGCGGCGGCGAGGGCGGCCAGCGCGGAGGCATCGTCGGCGGGGCGGTCCATGTCGACGTATTCCCCCTCGACGTCGAGCAGCACGACGCTTCCGCCGGAGCGGGCGATGCCGTCGACCATCACCGCGACGGTGTTCGACTTCCCACCGCCGGTGGTGCCGAGGATGCCGAGGTGCCGCGGGAGTTGGTGCTTGGCGGCGGTGTCGAGGTTGACGCGGATCGCCCCGTTCGCCAGCAGCGACCCGAGCGGGACGTTGCCGGCGAGGCGCAGGGCGTCGGCGGTCTCGGCGTCGCCGAGCGGCACGACGGGGCTGTTCGGCCGGGGCCGGCGGCGCGGCGGGACCGGCCGCCCGTCGACCAGTTCCGCCGTCACCTTCACCGTCGCCCGGCCGTGGAACTGCGGCAGCATCACCCGCGCCCCGCCGCGCAGCGTGGTGGCGATCACCACCGGCGACTCGACGCGAATGCCGCTCGGCTCGGCGAACGGCCCGGCCGTCACCACGCCCTGATACGTCCGCGACGGCACCTCCCCGCGCGGGTCGGCCGCGCTGTCGATGCGCACCATCACGCCGGCCGCCAGCGATTCCAACTGCTCGCGCGGCAGCAGCACGACGACCTCGTCGTCCGCGCTGCCCGGCGCGTCGAAGTGCGTGAACCCGACGGTGCCGTCGGGCACGACGATTTCGACGGCCGCCCCGTCGCCCTCGAACTCCGCGAGGGCGGCGGGATCGAGGCGTTGGGGGGCGGGAGCGGGTTGGGCGGGGGTCTCATCGGCCATCTCTCCCGTTGTACCCCGCCGCCCCGACGCCGGCGACATTCGCGGCTAGATCTGGTTGGTTCGGCGACCGCCCGCGGCCGAAGAACAATCGCGGGCGGGACGCCCGCGCGACCCGTGGGCAGGATGCCCACGCCACGGGGGTCCGCACACGGATGAACGCCCGCGAGGCCACACGGACAGCCGCTTGATGCGAAATCCTCCGTGGCGCTTAGACTTTTCACGGACGAGAGTTGCGCTAGATCACCGGAACAAGCCGGCGTCTGAGCCGAAGGCGAAGACCCGGGCTCTGCCGCTTGCGGCTTCGCAAAGAAACCGATTCTGAAGGAAGCCGCGCGCCGAAGAACCCGGGTCTTCGCCTTCGGCTCAGACGCCGGCTTGTTCCGGCGACCGGGGCGGGTTGAAAAGTCGGCAGCCTTCTCGGGTGCCACGCAGGATGTCGTGTGAATGCTGCCCGACCTGCTGAAGTCTCAAGCCCCCTCACCCCACCGCCGCCGCTTGGGCGTGGCGGGCGTGGGCGGACTGCACCGACAGCTCAAACCCCTCGGGCGAAAACGCCGACGCGGCGGCGGCCTCGGCCAAATCCAGCAGCAGCGGGCGGTTCGCATAGGGCCGCAGCAGCGCGTCGGCCATCAATGCGACGGCGGCGGC
>CBDHCE010000010.1:0-50391 GCA_965260985.1 Tepidisphaeraceae bacterium
GGAATCTCCTGAAGCTGGTACTTCTGGATGTGCGGGTACACCGACTCGTCCGAGTTGAACGCCTTGCGAAACCACCACCTGATGCTCTTGCTGTTGAGCCACGCGGCCAAGCAGTGCAAGAGGTCCTCGCCGCTCATGGTGGCGGGCAGTTGGCGGGGATGCAGGTTGTAAACGGTGTTGAAGTTGGCGACGCCGGCGTAGTCAACGCCAGCGATGGGGTGAGGCGCGACGAACCGGACAAGCAGCTTCGGGGTGACCGTGAACAGTTCGGGCTGCTTGTATTTGCTGACGGGATCCAGGCCGAGTTCGATGTAAAGCCCTTGGTCGTTGATGCTGAACTCGGTGACACCCTCGCCCGAGATCACAGGAACCTGCCGCTGCCCACGCACGGTCGTGACCGCCGCGTCGTTCGCTCCACACTCCATGCCCCGTGTGATCGTGCAAAGGGTATCGAGCCGAGACGAAAGACGTGAAATGCGTCGAAACTCCGGTGCCTCATCGCTCGTGAGCGTCGTGGTGAACTGCTCATCAGGGAGCAGCGTCAGGAGGTCGGCGGGGACGGGCCGGGCGACCGCCTTGCCGTCTCGCATGTGGCCGATCTGCACGTCGGCGACCGCCGGACCAGGCGCGTTGACGTAGATGGTCGCCTCGATAGTCGGGTCATCGAATGCCTGCCCGCAGTCGATCACATCCGTCATGTGACCACGACGCAGCACAAGGCGGCGGGAGTCGGTGAAGTCTTTGTTCGTGGCGTAGCGAGTTGGCATAATCATCCCGAAGTGGCCGTCCGGCGCGAGCAACGCCATTGACCGCTCGATGAAAAGCGAGAACAAATCCCAGTTGCGGGTGGCGGTCTCGAAACGCTTTCGCGCGGTGTCCTTGAAGATGTCGCTCATCGTCCCCGTCCTGACGCCGAGGTAGGGCGGGTTGCCGATGATCGCGTCGAAGCCGGCGTCGGGGCGGCGGGTGCCGTCGGCGGTGAAGAAGCACTCGGGAAACTCCAGCTCCCAGTGCAGCGCCGCGTGCTCCGGCAGGCGGGCGAGGGCGAGGTGCTGCGCGTAGGGCGGCTCGCCCAGCAGCGCCGCCAGCGCGGCCGGGTCGGCCAGGGCGTCGAGGGCGGCCTGGTAGAGGTTGCGGGTGATCGGCTTTTTCTCGCCGCCGACGTCCGCGCCGTCGGGGAGGAGGAAGGTGCTGGCCCACAGGTCGGCGACGGCCAGGAACGGTTCGCGGCGGCGTTGCAGGCCGTCGCGGAAGAGGCGCTCCTTCTGCTTGATCTCGTCGCGCGACTCGCTGCGGATGGTGCGGATCTCCGACAGGGCCGAGAGCATCGCGGGGAGCTGCCTCGACACCGCGCCCGCGAACAAATCGCCGCCGTCCTGAGTGCCCGGCGGGGCGGCGAGTTCGTCGACGGCCGCGCCGACCAGCGAGTCGCCGTGGCGCAGGTGGTGGTCGAGGAAGCTCAGCGGCCGGCCCTCGGCGACGGTCTCCAGCCACAGCGCGAGCTTGGCGAGTTCGACGGCCAGCGGGTTCTTGTCCACGCCGTACAGGCAGCGCTCCACCACGCGCCGCTTCCAGAACGCGAGCGTCGACTCGTCGCCGGAAAGGGCGTCGGCCTCGGCGTCGGCGGTGAAGGGGCTGGTGGCGATCTGCTCGGCGGCGTACTGGCACGCGCCCAGCAGGAAGTGGCCGCTGCCCATCGCCGGGTCGAGCACGCGCAGGTCCAGCACGCGGTCGTCGAACGTGCCGGCGAGGCGGTCGGGGTCGGCGGCGATGTCGGCGTTGATCGCGTCGAACAGGGGGCCGAGCGTCCGGTCGAGTATAAGGTCGACGACGTGCTGGGGCGTGTAGTAGCTGCCGGTGGCGCGGCGCTCGCCCTTGTCGGTCTCCAGGTAGACGTCGCCGACCTCGTAAAGGGTGTTGGTGCGCTCGAAGCCGGCGGGGACCGAAGCGCCGGCTTTGATCGTCCGCTCCGCCGGCGGCAGGTAGCGGGCCGAGGGCTTGCGGCGGCGCTGCTTCTTGCGGACGACGCGCATGGCGACGCCGGCGACGCGCGGGCGCAGCTCCAGCATCCCCTCGTAGACGCTGCCCAGGTGCTGGATGGCGAGGTCGCGGTAGTCGACGCGGAACAGGCCCAAATCCGGCCGCTGCGGGTCGGGGGCGCGGCCGAGCTGGTCGAGGACGCGGGCGACGACCGGATCGGGCAGGGCGTTGGCTTCAAGGAACGGGTGGCGGTCGGGGTCGAAGAGTCCGCCGTTGTAGGCAGGCACGCCGTAGCGGGCGCCGCCGTCGTCGATGAGGGCGAAGAGGGCCTTGAGGTCCTGCCAGTAGCCGGTCGCGGCGGGGTTGAGGCGGGCGAAGCCGCTGCGCGACTCGGCGGCCACGTCGTCGCGGAAGCGGCCGAGCGAACGGTTGTCGGTGTAGGTCTTGTGCCGCCGGTAGGGCAGCAGGCCGCGGTCCTCGGCGTAGAGGACGAACAGCAGGCGGTAGAGCAAGACGAAGCCGGCGTCGCGGGCGGCTTTCAGGTCATCCGTCGGCGAGAGGCCGTTGGGCGCGAAGCGGAGGAAGCCGTCGATGCAGAGGCGCAGCGCCTCGAAGATGCGGTCCTTCAAGCCCTCGCCGACGCCCAGGCGGTACTCGCCGCTGCCGAGGCGGGCGCGGCGGACCAGCGGCGGGCGGCCGCCCGTTTCGCGGAAGCCGGCGGGGGAGAAGAACAGGTAGAAGCGGAGGAAATCGTCGAGGACGTTGCCCTGGTCGTAGAGCGTCCCGCCGGCCGACTGCGCGTCGAGCCAGGCGTCGAGGACGGCGGGCAGGTCGGCCTCCAGGTACGTCTCGTAGCGGCGCTGGCCGGGGTCGAAGGTGCGGGGGAACAGCCGCCACGAGCGGCCGTTGGTGAGCACGCCGTAGTCGAGGCCGCTGCGGACGAGGTAGCGCTCGATCTGCTCGGGCGGGAACTCGCGTTTGGCCCCGCTGCCGCGCCGCTGGTCGAGGCGGACGTGCCACGCCTTGGCGTCGGCGACGACGGCGACCCGCTGCCACCAGTCGTCGGCGGTGCGGTCGCGGGCGATCGTGTCGCGCAGGTCGGCTTGGGAGAGGAACAGGGCGTAATCCGGCTTGTCGCCGCGGAGGAAGGTCTGGCACTTGAGCTTCCACCCAAGGGCAGCGAGGGCGGGCTGGATGAACGCCTGCTCCAACCCCTGCTCGTCGCCGTACTTCGGGGCGAGGTCGCGCTGCTCGCGCCAAAGGTCGGCCAGCGCATCGAGCGCCGTTCGCGCCTCGTCGCGCGCGGCGTCCCAGTCCGGCTCCAGCGGCAAACGGTGCTCCAGCCAGTGGTTGCTGAACAAACCGCTGTTGCGGACGGGGCCGAAGGGCAGGGGCGTCTGATGGGCATTCGTCGCGTCGGCCATTGGACGGGCGATTCTACACGGACTGCGGCGAACCACGCTTCCGCCGCCGGCCCAGCAGCCAGCCGGCGGCGGCGCCGATCAGCAGCGCCGCCGCGCCGGCGACCGCCGCCGCCCACGTCGCGGCCTTGCGGGCGGCGAGGCCTAGCACCGGGTTGTAGAAGGCGTCGGTCGAGCTGTGGAAGCTGCGGATCACCAGCCCGCCCGTCTCCGGCGGGCCGTCGGGCGTGCGGACGAGCGTGACGGTGAAGA
Source organism: Tepidisphaeraceae bacterium (assembly GCA_965260985.1). GTDB lineage: Bacteria > Planctomycetota > Phycisphaerae > Tepidisphaerales > Tepidisphaeraceae > CBDHCE01. Next base: position 3,654 of record CBDHCE010000010.1, read on the forward strand.
CGCTGTGCAGCGCCAGCGCGGTGCCGTCGCTGAGGACGTAGCGGTCGTTCATCAGCCCGTGCGAGACCACCGCGTCGCCGTGGATCGCCCGGCCCGTCACCTTCGGGTCCGACTCGTAGGACTTCACCACCGCGCCGGGGCCGGTGAGCATTTTCTGGTAGTAGTCCCGCAGCGCGCCCACGCCCTCGAGCACGCGGCCGTCGGGGAAGATCACGACGACGTCGGGGTGGAGGTAGCGGGCCATCGCCGCGACGTCGCCCTTCTTGTAGGCCGCCTCGATCCCGCCCCGCAGCGCGTCGGCGGCGGCCTGAAGGTCGACCGGCGGCGAGGCGGCCGTTGTCGGCTTGGTCGGCTTGGTCGCGGGTTGCAGGGCGAGCACGAGCGCGAGCAGCAGCGGGGTCAGCGTCATGGCGAATCTCCGTGCGTGGCCGGCGCGAGCCAGCGGAAGTAGTCGGTCAACACCGCGTCGGCCGGCGTGAGGCGGCCGGGGCGGTAGAGTGCCCCTTGTAACAGATTCGCGTCGGGGTTGAGAAATGAGCGGACGAAGTTGGCGCGCACGCGGGCCAGCACCGCCGCGCCCGGCCGGCGGCGCACGCCGATGCGGACGCTCACGCGCGTCACCCCGCGGCCGAGGGGGCGGAGCTCGACCAGGCCGAAGGTTGCCGAGCGGCGGAACGTCGAGCGGACGAGGGCGAGGGTGCCGGACCAGACCGTCGCGTCGAGCGTGACGCGGCCCCCGGCGGCGAGGCGCAGCAGGCGGTCGCGCGGGCCGCGGCCGATCACCTCGAAGTCGGCCACGACGCGCCGGGCGAACGGGTGGGGCGAGGTCACGCGCGGCTCGCCGATCAGGCGGCGGTCGTGGGCGTGGCGGAAGTGCTCGGCGTCGAACCCGTTGCCGCCGACCAGCCAGTAGGGGCAGGCGATCTCGAACGCGAACGGCGGCGCGAACGCCAGCGCCCCGCCGAACGCCGGCACCGGGTACGGCGGCGCGGCGGCGGGGCAGACGTAAACGCGGCCATCGACCTCGGCGGCGGCGTAGGTTGCGAGGCGCGCCGCGGGGTGGGCCGCGCACCGCCCCGCCGCGTCGAAGCCCCAGCCGTGGAACGGGCAGACGACCCGGCCGTCGCGCACGGTGCCGCCGCCGAGGTCCGCCCCCATGTGCCAGCAGCGGGCGTCGGTCGCCGCCACACCGTCGGCGGTCCGCCACGCGACCACCTCGCCCCACGGCATCTCACGCGACAGCGGCCCGCGGCGCAGGTCGGCGGCGTCGGAGAAAACGTACCACCCGCGCGGCACGTCGGCGAAGGCCTCGGGCGGCGGCGCGGTCATGTCGCTCCCTTCGCTGTTTGTGATCCGCGCCCGCCGCGCCACGCGAGCCAGTCGCCCACGCCGCCGAGCAGCGCGCCCGTCGGCACGTCGACGAACCAGTGCTGCTTCGTCGCCAGCGTTGCGTAGGCGATGGCCGCCACCCACAGCCACAGCCCCGCCCGCGCCCAGACCGGCGGCGCGACGAGGCGCTCGACCAGCCGCGCGTGGTAGACGGCGAACGCGACGTGTAGCGACGGCACCGTGTTCGTCGTCAGGTCGAGAAACGCCACCGCGTCGAACACCGCCGCGTCCGGCAGCACCGCCGGGCGCGGCGAGGCGACCGGCCACAGCAGGAAGCAGAGGAGCGCGGCGGCGAGGATCACCGCGTAGCCCGCCGCGTACCGCCAAAGCTCCGCGCGCGTCGCGGCGAGCCAGCCGGCGCCGAGGAGCCCGTAGAGCGAGAGGTACGCCCACACCCAGCCGGGCGAGAACGGGATCGCGCGGTCGACCGGCGTGACCAGCGGCGGCAGCGGCGCGCGGATCGGCCACCGCTGCACCCAGGCGTACCCGACGGCGAATGCCGCCGCCATCGCCGCCCCGAGCGTCAGCTTCAGCCGCCAGTGCGACCTCAGGCGGACGGTAAGCGTCACGATGGCCCCCGGTCGCCGGCCACGCGGCGGCCGTCGCGCCAGCCGGCGAACGGGCGGAAGGCGATCCGCGGCGGCGAGCACTCCCCCGCCGCCACCCACGCGCCGGCCGTCAGAATGCTCTCGCCGCCCACCACCGCCCGGATGCCGATTCTCACCGGCGCGACCAGCAACACCCGCCCGCCGGTCGCGGGGTGAGGCCCCAGGACGTGCGGGTTCAACGAGACGTTGGAGCCGAAGGAACACCGGTCGCCGAGGTCTAGAAACTGCCGGTCGAGCACGCGCAGCCCCGGCGTCCAGTAGACGAGCCGCCCGACCCGCGAGCCCCACAGCCGCAGCCACTGCGAGTAAAGCCCCGGCACCAGCCGCAGCACTTCCTCGATCAGCGGCAGCCGGTTGAAGACCACCTGCCACTGCGACTGCCACCACCACCGCAGGAATGCCGGCGAGCCGAAATCACTCTCCTCCGCCACCGGCTTCACCCGCTGCGAAACCCGCACCACCACCGGCGGCAGCAGCAGCAGCCACGCGGCCGACAGCCACCGCCACGCGCCGATCGGCAGCACCGCCAGCGCGACCGCGCCGCCCGCGTGCAGGAGCGGGACGTAGGCCATCGCCACCATCGCGGCCGTCGCGGTTCGGGTCATCTCGCCGCTCACCGGACCACCTTGCCGGCGAAGCGGTTTTCGACGCGCTCCGCCGCCGCCCGCGGCCCGCGCCACATCCGCAGGTACGCCGCCGGCAGCCACCCGCGCCGCCCCGCCGCCGTCGCGCGGCCGAGCTCGTCGAGGTGGAGCCAGGAGATCGTCGGGTGCTCGTGGTGCGTGCGGTGCCAGTTGTGGTTGAGCCACAGCCGGTCGATCGGCGGGAGCAGCCACAGGTTCAGCGCGCCGCGCGTGACGTGCCGCTCGGTGCCGTAGTGGTGGACGTATTGCAGGGCCGACCAGAGCGCGCCGAAACTCGCGTAAAGCGCGGCGTAGCGCCAGATGGGCACTCCGCCGAGCCAGACGATCAGGGCGTGCAGCGCGATCACCCCCGCCGCCTCGGCCGCGATGAGGCGGGCGTACTTGGGGTTCAGCGCGTCCATGAACGCCGCGCTGGGGCGGTCGAACGCGAACCACTTTCGCTTCAGCAGGAAGGGCAGGAACAGCACGATGGCGTTGCCGAGGACGACCATCAGGTAGAAGCCGCCGGTGAGGATGCCGACCCACTGCGCCCACTTCCACGCGGGCGACTCGCCGGGGAACCAGAACTCGAGGGCCTCGTCGTCGCTGCGGTTGCGCTGGTGGTGGCCGATGTGGCCCTGGCGGAGCAGGTGGAACGGGCCGGGGAAGAAAGCCGCCAGCGCCACGCCGCCGATCGCGTTGGCGCGGCGGTTTGAGAACAGGATGCCGTGCTCGGCCTCGTGCGTCGTGGCGTAGACGCCGACCATCCACACCGCGAACGCCGGGCACAGCGCCGCCATCCACCACGGGCTCGCCAGCGCCGCCGCGAGCCAGACGATCGCGGCGAAGCCGGCGAGTTGGCCGGCGATGACGGCGGCGTTGAGCGCGTTCGGGATGCGGCGGTAGCGGGCCGGCAGCCGGGCGTCGGGCAGGCCGGTGTCGCGCTCGTCGGCCTCGATGGGTGCGGTCGAATTGCTCATGGCGCGATCCGTTTCCAGAGGCCGCGGAGCTCGGGCAACTCGGCGAAGAGTTGCCGCGTGACGGGCGTCGTCTCGCCGCTGTACATCATCCGCCGGTAGCCGTCGCACTCGCCGAGCGCGCGGGCGGCGGCGGCGAGTTCGCCGCGCCGCGGCCGGAGGTCGGGGAAGTCGTCGACGAGCAGATCGACCAGCCGCACGTTCGCCCGCCGGGGCTTGAGGAACAGGCCCACCACCGCCGCCCGCAGCAGCAGCGCGTTGGCGCGCCGCAGCGCGCGGGGGCGGTCGTGCCAGAAGCGCGCGAGCAGGTGCCAATCGGCCTGGACGTGCCGCACCTCGTCGCGCAGGTGCGCGGCGTAGACCGCCGCCCACCGCGGGCACAACCCGGCCTCGGCCGCGAGGCGGCGCGAGATCAGCAGCGACCGCTCCTCCATCATCAGCATCAGCCAGAAGACGAATGGAAACATCGCCGGCCGACTGGACAGCGCGGCCGAAAGTCGCGCCGCCGCCGCCGGCACTTGCAGGATGTGGAAGTCGCGGCCCGCACCGTACCACGCCGCGGCGGCGGAGCGGTTGAGCGCGCGGAAGGCGGTGGTGTGCCGCTGCTCGTCGCGCAGGAACTCGCCGAGCACGTCGCGCAAACTCCCCGGCAGCGTCGCGTCGCGCAGCACCGCCGGCAGGACCGTCGCGGCCAAACCGGTCTCGAACAGGACGATCATCTCGTTCTGGAACAAACCGGCGAGTTGGTTGTAGCGCAGCCGCTGCGGCGCGGAGAGGGATTCCCAAACGGCCGCGTGGCGGAGCGGGCAGAGCGCGTCGGCCGTGAACTTGCGGCCGCCGTCGACGGGCTGCCGCAGGGCGTCGGCGGCCCAGATGTCGACGCCGTTCCCATGCCGCTCGGCGTGGCCGCGCAGGGCCGCGATGGAGGCCGGCCGGCGTCGGGGGTGGGTCATCGCGTCGACGGGCATCACGGCCGAAATGATAACTCGCGCATCGACAAATGCGAGCGTCGCGGGCAGGATGCACGGCCGATGATCCCCCGCCCGCCCCGACCCCTCCGCATCGCGCTGATCTCGCCGAAGGGGCCGCTCTACCGGCGGAGCGGCGGCATCTTCAGGAAGAGCCTGCGCTACATGCCGCTGACGCTCACCACCCTCGCCGCGCTGGTGCCGGCCGATTTGCCGCACGAGCTGACGCTGATCGACGAGGGCATCGCGGACGTGCCGGAAAATCTCGACGTCGATTTGGCCGGACTGACCGTCATCACCGGCTGCGCGCCGCGGGCCTACGAGCTGTCGGCGAAACTGCGGCGGCGCGGGATCGCCACCGTCCTTGGCGGCCCGCACGTCACGCTCGCGCCGCACGACGCCGCCCCGCACGCCGACGCGATCGTGACCGGCTATGCCGAGGAAACCTGGCCCCGGCTGCTGCGCGACTTCGCCGCCGGCGCGATGGCGGCGCGGTACGACCAATCCCCCACGCTCGACCTCGCCGGCACGCCCCGGCCGCGGCGCGACCTGCTGCCGCGCAAGCGGTTCCTGACCGACAACGTCTTCGAGGCCACGCGGGGCTGCGTCCACGACTGCGACTTCTGCGTCGTGCCGACCGCCTGGGGCCGCCGGCCGCTGCAGAAGCCGGTGGCGGAGGTGGTCGCCGACGTGCGGTCGCACCTGGAATTGCGGCGCGACCGGCGGGCGATCTTCGTCGACCTGAACCTCATCGCCGACCGCCGCTACGCCCGCGACCTCTTCGCCGCGCTGGTGCCGCTGGAGCTCCAGTGGTACGGCCTGGCGACCACGCTGATCGGCCGCGACGACGGCCTGCTCGACGCCGCCGCCGCCAGCGGCTGCCGCGGCCTGCTGATCGGCTTCGAGTCCATCTCCCCCGCCGCCCTCTCACAGAGCCGCAAGGGCTTCAACCGGCCCGAGGATTACGCCGCTCTCGTGCAAAAACTGCACGCCCGCCGCATCGCGGTGCAGGGGTGCTTCACCTTCGGGCTCGACCACGACGCGCCGCGCGTGTTCGACGACACCGCCGCCTTCGCGGTGGAGGCGAAAATCGACCTCCCGCGGTTCGCTGTCGTCACGCCGTTTCCGGGCACGCCGCTGCACGCGCGGCTGGAGCGCGAGGGCCGCATCACCGACCGCGACTGGTCGCGCTACGACGGCCAGCACGTCGTCTTCCGCCCGGCGCAGATGTCGGCGGACGAGCTACAGCGCGGCACCGAGCGGGCGTGGCGGGCGGCCTACTCGCTGCCCAACATCGCCCGGCGGCTGCGGCACTCGCCCGCGCCGCTGGCGGTGCGGCTGGCGACGAACTTCGGCTACCGCTTCTACGCCCGCCGGCTGAACCGCTTTTACACCTGCGACGCCGGCGGCGCGACCGCGCCGGCGTGGCCGGGCGTGCCGCTGACCCTCGGCGGAAGGCGGGTCGCGTGAGGCCGTTCCGCCTGACGATCGTCCACCCGTGCATCGGCCGCCGCGCGGGCGACCGGTCGTACATCCGCACGTGGCAGATGGAGCCGCTGCCGGCCGCCACGCTCGCGGGCCTGACGCCGCCGGACGTGGACGTGAGCTTTTACGACGACCGCATGGAGGCGATCCCGTTCGACGCCCCGGCCGACCTCGCCGCCGTCAGCGTCGAGACCTACACGGCCAAGCGGGCGTACCAGATCGCCAGCGAGTACCGCCGCCGCGGCGTGCCGGTGGTGATGGGCGGCTTCCACGCGACGCTCTGCCCCGACGAGGTCTCGCGCTACGCCGACGCCGTCGTCACCGGCGAGGCCGAGATGACCTGGCCGGAGGTGCTGGACGACGCGCGGCACGGCACGCTGAAGCGCCGCTACGCCGCAACGGGCCGACCGTCGCTGGCGGGGCTGCGGCCGAACCGCGAGGTCTTCCGCGGCAAGCGCTACCTCAACGTCGGCCTCGTCGAGGCCGGCCGCGGGTGCCACTTCAAGTGCGACTTCTGCGCCGTGACCAAGGTCTTCGGCGCCACGCAAACCCGCCGGCCGGCGGACGAGATCATCGAGGAGATCAAGCGCGTCCGCCGCGATTTCGGGCGGAAATTGATCTTTTTCGTCGACGACAACATCACCTCGAACCTCGAGCAGGCCAAGGCGTTCTTCCGCGCGCTGATCCCGCTCAAGGTCCGCTGGGTCAGCCAGAGCAGCATCAACGCGGCCCACGACGAGGAGTTCCTCGACCTGCTCAAACGCTCCGGCTGCATGGGCGTGCTGATCGGCTTCGAGAGCGTCGACGCCGGCAATCTGCGGTCGATGAACAAGGGGTTCAACACGATGCGCGGCGGCTTCGAGCCGGCGCTGGCGAACCTGCGAAAGCACGGCGTCCGCGTCTACGGCACGTTCGTGTTCGGCTACGACTTCGACACGCCGCAGACGTTCGGCCGGACCGTCGACTTCGCCAAGCGGCACGGCCTGTACATCGCGGCCTTCAACCACCTCACGCCCTTCCCCGGCACGCCGCTGTACGAGCGCCTCGAGCGCGAGGGGCGGCTGCGGTACGAGCGGTGGTGGCTCGACGACCGCTACGGCTACAACGAGATCCCCTTCACGCCGCGGTCAATGTCGCCGGCCGAGCTGCGCGGGCGCTGCGTGGCGGCGCGGCGGTCGTTCTACTCGTGGCCGAGCATCGCGCGGCGGTCGCTGATGCGGCCCAACCGCAGCGACGGGTTCATGTGGCGGAACTTCTACCTGATCAACGCCCTGCACCGCGCCGACGTCAGCGGCCGCGACGGCTACCCGCTGGGCGACGCGGGCTTCGAGGGGCCGCTGCTGGAGGTCGCGTGAGGGTGCGGCTGGCGACGGCGGACGATGCCGATCCGCTGCGCGACTTGGCGGCGCGGACGGCGATGCACGGCCGCCTGCGCCTCGCGCGGCCGGCGACGCTGGGGCCGTGGAAGGAGACCGTCGTGGCGGAATCCGGCGGCAGACTCGTCGCCTGCGGGCAGCGCGTGCGGCGGCACCGGTACGTCAACGGGAACCTTGTGCCGACCGCCTACCTCACGTCGCTGCGCGTCGCGCCCGAGGCCCGCGGCGACGGCCGGCTGATCCTCCGCGGCTACGGCCTGCTGCGCGAGCTCCACGAGCAAGCCGGCCGGCCGCCGACGTTCACGAGCATCATGGCCGACAACGCCGCGGCGCTGTCGCTCTTCGACCGGCCGCGGCGCGGGTTGCCGCGGTATGAGTTCATCGGCCCGTACCTCACCGCCCTCGCGCGGGGCCGCGCGTTTCGCAACGTGCCGCCGGCCGAGCGGACCGAATCGCCGCCGCAGTTTGCCGCGCCGCGCGGCCCCGGCATCACGCGCAGCCTGCCGCCGTTCACGCTCGTCGGCTTCGGCGGTGCGCTCCGGCCGCTCGACGCGCTGCTCCCGCGAAAGGGCGTGACAATCGGCACGTCGTGCCTCTGGCAGAAGCGGCGCGAGTCGGCGAATCCCGGCTGCGGACTCCGGCCCCGGCGTCGCTACCTTGTCGGCGGCGCGCCGGGCGACCCGTTCCTCGCGGCACTCGCGCGGCGGCGCGGCGTGCGGCTTTTGCACAGCCGCCTCTTCGCCGTCCGCTGGCCCGGCGACGCCTGGAAACTTGACGGCAGGCCGGTTTCTCCCGAGGTTGCCGACCTGTGACCGACTCGCGCTTCCTGCCCGTCGCCGACCTCGGCCCCGCCGACCGCCGGGCGATGCGCGGGCTGTTGGGCCGGCACTTCCGCGGAGTGACTGCCACGACATTCGACGCCGACCTTGCCGACAAGACGCACGCCCTGCTGATCCGCGGTGGCGGCGCGCTCGTCGCGTTCTCGACGCTCGCGTTTTACGCCAGCCCGCTGGCGGAAGGGGCCCGGCCGGTGGTCTGCTCGGGCGACACGATCACCGACCCGTCGGCGTGGGCCTCGCCCGACCTGCCGCGCCGCTGGATCGCCGCCGTCCGCTCGCTGCCCGGCGGCGAACGCGCGTGGTGGCTGCTGCTGTGCGGTGGGTTCCGAACCTACCGCCTGCTGCCGACGTTCTGGCGGCGATTCGTGCCGCACCATCGCGGGGACGACCTCTCGCTGCTCGCCCTGCGGAACGCGCTCGCCGACCTCCGCTTCGGCCGCCGGTTCGACCCCGACACCGGCATCGTGCGCGTGGCGAACCCCACGCCGCTGCGGCCGCACCTCGCCGGCGTCCCGACGCAGCGCCTGACCAACCCGCACGTCGCGCACTTCGCCGCCCTTAACCCCGGCCACGCCGCCGGCGACGAGTTGGCGTGCCTGTGCGAGTTGTCCGACGACAACCTCACCGCCGCCGGCCGGCGGATGGTGGTCGGGGGCGGCGGCCGGTGATCGCCCGCCTCGCCAACCTCGCCTGGGCCGCGTCGGCCGTGCCGGCCTACTTCGCGTTCCGCCGCGCGTTGCGGAATCCGGCCGCGGCGCAGCGGCGGTGGCTGGCCGACCACCTCCGCCGCAACGCGACGAGCGCCTTCGCCCGCGAGCACGGTTTGTCGGCATCAACCGATCTTGCCGACTTCCGCCGCCGCGTGCCGGTGCGGAATTACGACGCGCTCGCCCCGTGGATCGAGCGCGTCCGCCTCGGCGAAACCTGCGTCCTGACGGCCGGGCCGGTCGAGCGGCTGATGACCAGCAGCGGCTCAACGGCGGCGGTGAAACTGCTCCCGCAGACACGGCAATTGCGGCGCGAGTTCGCCGCTGCGATCGGGCCGTGGATCGTCGACCTGTTCCGCCGCGCGCCGGGGTTGACGGGCGGGTGCGCGTACTGGTCGATCACCCCGAGCACGCCGCCGCCGCGAATCGAGAGCGCGGTGCCGGTGGGGTTCGAGGCCGACGACGCGGCATATCTCGGCGGCCTTCGGGCGTGGCTGGTGAATCGCGTGATGGCCGTGCCGGCCGGCGTGGCGCGGGTCGCCGACGCCGACGCCTTTTTCGCAGCGACCGGCCGGCACCTGCTGGCGCGGCGGGATTTGGCGCTGGTGAGCGTGTGGCACCCGTCGTTCCTGTCGCTGCTGCTGGGCCGCGTGCGGCGCGACTGGGACGCGCTCATCGACGCTCTGCCCGCGCGGCGGCGGCGCGAGTTGTCGCGCGTCGATGCCGGCGACTGGCGGGCGGTCTGGCCGCATCTCCGACTCGTCTCCGCCTGGGCCGACGCCGCAGCCGCGGGGCCGGCCGCGGCGTTGATGGAAGCGTTGCCGGGCGTGGCGTTCCAGCCGAAGGGATTGCTCGCCACCGAGGGGTGCGTGACGGTCCCGTTCGCCGGCCGCCACCCGCTGGCGGTGCGGTCGCACCTGTTCGAGTTCGAGTCCGACGCCGGCGACGTGCTGGGCGCGGGGGACCTGCAGGGCGGCGGCGAATACGGCGTGGTCCTGACCACCGGCGGCGGGCTGTGGCGCTACCGCCTCGGCGACCGCGTGGGCGTCGACGGCTTCGTCGGCCGCACGCCGTCGCTGCGGCTGCTGGGGCGCAACGACCGCGTCGCCGACCGCTTCGGCGAGAAGCTCGGCGACGGCTTCGTGACGGCCGTGCTGTCGCGCCTGCTGCCCGGCCGGCCGTTCGCCCTGCTCGCGCCCGACGTCGCGCCCGACGGCGGCCGCTACGCACTACTGGTCGAAGGCCCGCCGCCCGAAGCCGACCTCGGCAACCGGCTCGACGCCGCGCTGCGGGCCAACCCGCACTACGACCACTGCCGCAACCTCGGCCAACTCGCCGCCGCCCGCGTGGTCCCCGTGCCGCCCGGCGCGTACCAACGCTACGCCGCCTGGATGCAATCGACGGGGATGCGGCTGGGCGACATCAAGCCGGCGGCGCTGACCGACCGCGAGGGTTGGGAGCGGTTTTTGACGGGGTAAATCTCAATGCTTCGCCGGTCTCAAGCCGCCGCGACGCAAGGTCGGGTCGTAGCATCAAAACCATCATGGCAGCATTGCAAAATGAACGTCGACCGCGCCGTTCCGCGTCGGGCCGCGTCCTCAAAATCGCCGCCGTGCTCTGGGTGGGCATCGCGGTGGGGGTGGTGATTGGGATCGCCTTCACCCGCGGGCCAACGCCGCCGCCGGCACCGGGTGTGCGAGCCTCGCTGGCGGTCGGCGACGCCACGGTCGCGGCGTTCGTGGCGTTGCGCGTCAAGACGATCGAGTGGACCGACGCGGGCGGGGCGGTCCGCCGCTACGCCGTCGTGGGGGGACCGTCGGAGAACCGCACGCTCACGCTCGTCGGCCGCACGCCGCTGGAGCTGCCCGATGAGCACGGCGTCGTCACGCTCGCCGCCGTCGGCGTTGCGAACGGCGTGGCGACGGTCGCGTGGATGTCCTCGTTCGACCCCGCATCGTTCGGCGGCGGCCCGGAGACTGTCGACTGCCGCGTCGTCACCGTGCCGGTCGCCCTTGAAGTCGGCCACTCTACGGCGGTGCGCAATCGTCCGTAGCGGGGTGCCACGGAGGCTTTCGCACGAACGACCGTTCTTGCGACCGCACGGCGAACGCGCTGATCGGCGGCTGAATGGTGCGCCGGGAGGCAACGATGCCGGGCGTCGCGGTGGAACGGGGCGGAGCGAGGGTGAAACGGTGCGAAACGATGAGTTGCATTTGAGTTCGGGAGGCTTGGTGCGAAACCCGCGATGGCGTCGCGCGTCACTCTCGTGAAGAGCCGCCCCACTCTCGTGAAGAGCCGCCCGACTCTCGCTTAGAGAGGGGCGACTTTCTCGAATCGTGCGCGGGCGCGGACGTTTTCTCGGCCTGCCCGCGCGTCCGATAGGACGGGGGCGGGCGAGGCTGGTGCGCCGCCGTCTTGGGTCTACAGCACTTTGCGCGGTCGCTGGTTACGCGATCCAACGTCCGGTAAGCCGCGAGCGCAGCGAGCGCAGCGACCGCTTGTGGGTCTCGGTGGCGAAAAGCACCCGCTGCGCTCGCGACTTATCACAGGTCGCGGTGGTCGCGCGAGTGGATCTTAGGGCGCACCCCGCGAGGCGCGCCCGCGCGGCGGGGCCGACCTCGTCCGATTGGGGGGCCGGATGCCTCGACCGCCTCGGGCGGGCCGCCGCCTCGCCGTCAGTCGTCGTCATCGGCTTTCGCGGCGTGGGCCGGCGCGGGGCCGGCGGGGGTGGGGGGCATCGCCGAATCGACGCCGCGGACGCTCGCCCAGATCATGCGGTTGAGCTCGTCGGCCGGGGCGCGGTCGGCGTGGGCGAAGTCCATCGCCGCCGCCCGACGCTGCATCGCGGCGAGCTTCTCATTCCCCGCCGGGCCGGCCGCGCCGCGCTCGGGGTTCGTTTCGGCGATCAGCGCCGCGTCCGCCGGCAGGGCGTCGAACGGCTCGAGGTTCGCCGGCCCGTCGAACGTCCAGTTCAGGATCGGCGACGCGGCGGCGTCGTACTGGCACATCGGCCCCAGCCCCAGCAGGCACTCCACCGTTTTCAGCGCGCTCACCGTGTTGTGAAAGGCGTGGTCCACCGCCCCGCGCCGCACCCACGGGCTCACGACGTAGCAGGTGCTGCGGTGCAAATCGACGTGGTCCGGCCCGTTCTGCGCGTCGTCCTCGATGATCACGATCGCCGTGGAGGCCCAGACCGCGCTGTGGCTGACGGCCTCGACGAGTTGGCCGACCGCGTGGTCGTTGTCCGCGACCATCGACGCCGGCGTGTGCCGGCCGGCGGAGAGGCCGACGGTGTGGTCGCACGGCAACCGCACCGTCATCAGCGCCGGCACCGCGCCGCCGGCCGGGTCCTTCGCCAGCATTATCTGGAACTCGCGGTTCCACTCGGCGAAGCGGCTGGTCACTTTGGCCGCGCCGTAGGTGTGCCGGCCGTCGAGATACTTTTCGTCGCCGGTTTTCTGGAACAGCGTTGCGCGGGCGTCGCTGTCGGGAAAGTCCATGTCGAAGCGGCGGAAGTCGACGTCGCTGACGCCGGCCAAATCGTGCCCGCCGGGCCGCAAACCGGCGGCGGCGGGCTGGTTATCGGGGATGGACCACGGCCCGGCGTCGAGGGCGTCATCGCTCACGCCGCCCCCCTCGGCGTTGCCGTGCCCGCCGCCGGCCGTCACGCCGTTGGTGAGGAAAAAGCCGTAATTGCGGTACGTCAGGCCCGCGTGTTTCGCCAAGTCCCACAGGTGGCCGCCGGGGCTTTCCGCGACGTCCGGCACGGGCTTGGCGCCGCCGGCGAAGCGCGGGTCGACGCTCATCGGCCCGCCGCCGGGCCGGGTGGCGGGGAAGCCGCCGGTGGGATAGTCATTGACCTGCCCCTCGAAGTCGAAGTTCCGCCCGCGGCCGCTGTAGTTGTACGGGGTGTTGCGGACGGCGTACTCGTTCGCCTGGGCCTGGGTCGACCACGTCCACCCGTCGCCGCTCACGTCGCCGCTGTCGTAAAAGTTGTCCAGAAGCACGAACCGCTCGGCCAGCGCGTGCTGGTTCGGCGTGACGCGCCGGCCGAACAGGCAGCGCGCCGGGTCGCCGTTGCCCTGCGGCAAATCGCCGAGAACTTGGTCGTAGCTGCGGTTCTCCTTCACGACGTAGATGACGTGCTTGATCTTGCCCGCCGCCCGGCCGATCGACGCCAGCGGGTTCGGTCGGTTCAGGAACTGCGGCTGCAGGCGGCAGGCGTCCAGAACGGTTCCGGTGCTGGCCGCGAACTCGTCCGCATCGTCCGGCACGTCAACGCGAATCACGTCGCCGCGAATGTCGTACAGTGGCGAGTGAAGCCGGCCCTTCGCGTCCTCGTCGTGCGGGATTCGGGCGGCGTGGCCTTTGGCGTCGCACACGACTAGGTGCCGACCGTCGGGCGAGGCGACCGCGCCGGTCGGGTACCAGCCGGCCGGGACGTAGCCGAGCAGTTTCGGCGGGCCGGCGGCGTCGGAGACGTCGGCCACGGCCACCGCGTTCATGTCGCCGAGCGTCACGAACAGCCGGCCTCCGTCGGGCGAGAGGGCGAGGTTCGTCGGCGTCGCGCCGGCGAGGTCGCGCGCCACCTCCGGCCGAAGGAGCAGGGTCTGCGAGACCGTGCCGGCCGCGACGTCGATCACGCTCACGGTGTCGCCGTGGGCGTTGGCGACGAACAGCCGCCGGCCGGCGGCGTCGGGCAGCAGGGCGATGGGGTGGGAGCCGACGGGAATCGTCCGCGTCAGCTTCATCGCCGCCGGGTCGGTCGCGTCGATGTCGTAGACGCAGGCGTCGCGCTCGCTCGTGACGAACACGCGGCCGTTCGGGAGGGCCGCCACGGCGAGGGGGAAGCTGCTGGTGCCGGGCACGACCGAGGGGAAGGCGAGGCGGCCGAGTTCCTTGCCGGTCGCCGCGTCGTAGGCCGCCATCGCGCCGTCGCGGCCGAAGGCTTCGTCGGATTCGACGGCGTTCTGGGGCACGTCCGACGGCCGGGTGACGGCGGGATCGCGCTGGCGGGTGGGGTCGTTGTCGGTCACGAACAGCGTGCCGCCGGCGATTGAGACGCCGGCGGGGAAGTCGAGCGACCGGGTGGCGATGGTGCGGGCGAGGGTGGGCACGCCTGCGGCGTCGAGCCGGATCACCGCCACCCGCCGGGCCGCGCCCTGGGCGGCGTAGATCGCGCCGTCCGGCCCGGCGGCGAGGCCGTAGTACAGGCCGTTCGCCTTGTCGCGGCGAGAGCGGTCGAACCCGAGCTTGCCGACGGGCGTGCCGGTGGCGGCGTTCACGACCCACAGGAACTGGTCGAACCCCGCGTCCGTGCCGACCGCGAACCGCCCGTCGGCCGAGCGGACGAGGTTCACCGGCAGGCTCCCCACGTCCGGCCCCGCCGGCCCCCGCGCCAGCCGCCGGCCCGACGAGAGCGGCACCGCCGGCGCGGTGGTCTGTGAGGTGGTCGGTCGCGTCGCGGGCGTCTCGGCCGGGGCCGCGGAGAGGGAGAGGCCGACGGTCGCGGCGGCGAGGAGGGCTCGGTAGTGGTGGCGGGTGGGCATGGGAGGGCGGGGCTCGGGCAAACGGCGGCGTGTATTGGGTCGTTCACATCGTAGCAAAACCGGCCCGCGATCGTGTCACGGGCCGGTTAAGGTTCGGCTCAAGCTCCGTTGGGTCGATGATGGCGGCAGGATACAATGCCCGCCCCGACCGGCCGACGCCGGGCGGCATGATCCCCGTGTCCCCCGCGTCCTCGCCGCGTTCCGTGAGCCCTCCCCATGCCCGACGCGCCCGACCCGGACGATCCCGAGACGCTGCAGCCCGTGGGGCAGTACGACCCGCCGGCGATGCCGACCGACGACTTCCTGCGGGGCCTGCTCAACCGCGCCAAGCACTTCCTGAGCAAGTCGGATGACGCGCCGTTCCTGGCCGACGCGCGGCTGCGGGGGGTGCCGAAGGATCTGGCCGGGCCCGCCCACGTGCCGCCGTGCGGCCCGGTGCTGCGGGCGATGCACGCGAGCCTGGGCGATTGGGTGGCCGACGCCGGCGCGGCGGCGCGGGTGAAGGTCGTCGTGCTCCCCCCGTGCGACCCGGCCGACACGCTCGGGGCGTATGCCGACCGGCACGGGCTGGAGGTGCTGCCGCCCCCGCGCCGGGCCACCCTGCTGGCGGGCGGTCCGGCGGGGGAAATGGACCTCGGCGGCGAACGGGAGTCGGTGCTGGTGGTGCCGGACTTGGCGCGGTGGTTCCTGCGGCACCGCTCCGGGCTGGCGTCCGTCCGGGCGCTGCTGGCGGCGCTGGGGGCGACCGAGCGGCGGTGCCTGGTCGGCTGCAACAGTTGGGCGTGGGCCTTTCTGACCGCCGCGTGCGACGCGAAGATGATCGTGCCCAAGGGCCTGACCTTCGCCCCGTTCGACGGCCCGCGGCTGCGGCGGTGGTTCCACGAGCTTGACGACGCCGGCGAGGGCGAGCCGTTCGACGTCCGGCTGGCCTCCAGCGGCTCGACCCTGTTGCCGGGCGGGTCGGCCG
The DNA here is from genome assembly GCA_965260985.1 of Tepidisphaeraceae bacterium. Lineage (GTDB taxonomy): Bacteria > Planctomycetota > Phycisphaerae > Tepidisphaerales > Tepidisphaeraceae > CBDHCE01. Next base: position 19,142 of record CBDHCE010000010.1, read on the forward strand.
ACGATCAGTCGGGCTACTTCAAGCGACTGGCGGCGCAGAGCGACGGCATCCCGTGGGTCGCCCGGCAGATGTGGCGCGACAGCCTCCGCACCAAGGCGCCGGACGAAAAGGGGGCGGAAGCGGGCGGGTCCGGCGGCCCCGGCGTGGACGCCGCCGCCTCCGACGGGGGCACCGTCGAGCGGCGGACGCTGTGGGTGTCGGCGCTGCAGGAGTTCACCGTGCCCAATCGCCACGAGCCGGACGAACTGCTGGTGCTGGCGGCGCTGCTGGTCCACGGGCCGCTCGACGCCGAGGAGCTCCACGCGGTGGTGCCGGCGATGCGGGAGGCGAACATCGTGCAGGCCCTCCGCGGCGCGGGGCTGCTGGAGGATGCCCGCGACGCCCGGCACGATTCCCTGCGCGTCCGCCCCGCCGCCTACCCCGCGGTTCGGGCCGGTTTGTCGGCGGCGGGGTTCCCGATGGACGAACTGTAACCCCATGCCATTCATCAACTTCTATTTGGTCGCCGCCGGTGCAGGCTCCGCGGCGCAGGACGGCAAGCAGAAGGCCGGCAGGCTGATCAACGACTTGCAGGACATCAGTTTCGTGCAGATCGCGGTGGTGGTGCTGGGCACATGGCTGGCGATTTACCTGGCGCGGAAGGTGCTGCCGTACCTAGCCGAGCGGGGGCCGAATCAGGTGCGGCTGTACCTGCTGGGGGCGGTGCCGGTGCTGCGGCTGGCGCTGCTGGGGTTCGCCATCCTGTGGGTGGTGCCGCTGGTGTTCAACATCACGTTCCAGAACTTCCTGGTGATCGCCGGGGCGGCGAGCGTGGCGATCGGGTTCGCGTTCAAGGACTACGCCAGCAGCCTGATCGCGGGGATCGTGGCGGTGTTCGAGCGGCCGTACCGCCCCGGCGACTGGGTGCGGGTGGGCGAGCACTACGGCGAGGTCGTGAACGTCGGGCTGCGGTCGGTCAGCCTCCGCACGCCGTCGGACAACATCGTGACCGTGCCGCACCTGAAGATTTGGGACACCAACGTCAGCAACGCCAACGACGGCGCCCGGACGCTGATGTGCGTGGCGAGCTTTTACGTCGCCCCCGCGCACGACGCCGCCCGGCTGCGGTCCGCGCTGGAGGACGTGGCGCTGACCAGCGCGTACCTCGATTACGACAAGCCGGTGCTGGTGGTGCTGGCCGAGTCGCCGTGGGGCACGCACTACAAGTTGAAGGCGTACCCGTTCGACATGCGCGACCAATTCCGGCTCGTGAGCGACCTGACGGCGCGGGGGAAGCTGGCGATCGCCGGCAGCGGCGCGGCGCAAGTGACGGCCCCGGCGTCGCTGGGCGCGGCGGATTAATTTTCGTGGCACGGGCGTCCCGCCCGGATTCGCCGCCCCAAGCCGGATCCGGGCGGGACGCCCGTGCCACGAAATCCGGCGTGTCCCCGGGAGGCGTGGGTGGCCCTACTTCGCCGGCGTCGCGGGCGTGCCGTTCAGGGCGGCGATGGCCTTGACGGTGTCGAGGCTGCGCAGGACCTGCACGTCGGGCGAGGGGCTCAGCCGGCCCAGCAGCGGGCGGCCGGAGAGGTCGACCCGCGCCCACCGCTTGACCTCGATGAACACGCCGTCGGCGATTTTATTGCCCGTCCCGCCGGCCAGCAGGGCGCCCTTGGGCACCTCGAACACGAGGTCGATGCCGCGCTGCTGGGCGGTGCCGCCGCCGTTGGAGGTCATCAGCAGGAACAGCGGGTCGTCGGCGTCGTTTCGGACGAAGACGCGGGCGTCCTGCAGCGACCCCAGGGCGTAGTAATTCTCGCCGCCGGCCACCACGCGGGCGGAGGAGGCGGAGAGGCGCACGAAGTAGTCCGGGTCGGCGGTCTGCAAATCGAACATCGTGCGCACGACCAGCAGCACGTTGCCGGGGCCGGCGGCGAAGGTTTTGGGCAGCTTCTCCGGCGAGCGGATGCCGCGGAGGACCGACTCGACCTGCGGGAAGGAGGCCTCGGCCGCCGTGCCGCCCTTGGGCACGGTCACCTCGGTCTTGCCGTTGAGGTTCGTCGCCGTGATTTTGCCGCCGAGCTGGATGCCGAGGCGCTGGGCGAAGAGGGCGTTGAGGTAGTTCGGCTGGCTGGCGTTGATCGGCACCGCCCCCGCCAGGCTGCCCCCCTCGCTGAGGTGCGCGACGGCGGCCATCAGCCAGTCGTCCACCGGCAGGATCAGCGCGTTCGCCTTGTCCGGGTCGAGCCGGGGGCTGACCAGCTCGTCGGGGATCGTCACGTCCAGGGACTGCTGGCTCGGCCGGGCGATGATCAGGTTCAGGTGGTCGGCGATCGGGAAGCGGCTGTAGCCGGCGATGCTCGGCCCGTAGGGCAGGGTCTGCGCCGCCACCGCCAGCACGCCGGTGGCGAACACGCCGGCGACCAGGCCCATCAGCCCCGCGCCGATCTTGTCCAGCGCCACCGGCACCCGGACGTTGCCGGGGATGAAGCGGTCGAACACCGTCCGCGGCACGAGGTAGAAGACGCAGAACAGCACCACCAGCGCCATCGACAGCATGTACCCCGCCGCCCTGCCGCGCAGCAGCAGCGAGACGAAGGTTTCGTGGTACGCCACGGCATACACCGCCGCGAGGGCGGCGAGGATGGCGCTGAGGGTCGCGCTGAAAAAGCCCTGCGTGTAGTGGAAGTACGCCACGATGGCGACGAGGAGGATGGCGGCGATGCTGAAGATCATGGGGTTCGTGGTTCGTGGTGCGTGGTGCGTGGGGACTATTTCGGGGTGGTGGATTGGGTGAAGGGGAGTTTTGCCCGTTCGGTCTTGATCATTGAGAGGGTGAGTCGGATGAGGGAGGAGGTCAGTTCGATGCGGTGGTTCACCACTGTTTCTCCGAGGGCGTGGCGGGCTTTGTAGTACCAGTCGCGCGTCTCGCGGGCCGAGCCGAGGGAGTATTCATAAAACTTCGACCGGTCCTTTCCGGTCCCGCGCGAGTACCCTTCCGCAAGGTTCGCGCTCACGCTCCCGGCCGCCCGGTACAACTGGTCGGCCAGACTGTACCGGCGAAGGGCTTGAATCTTCACCGTGTCGTGCCAAGCCAACTCCGCCAGAAAGAGCCCCAACCGATACGCCTCAACCCGCCAAAGCAAGTCCTTCCGAATCGAATGTGGAACGCCCTGCTCCCACTCCTCATATTTCACCACACCCCCCAATAATCCTCACGCACCACGCACCACGCACCACGCACCACGCACCACGCACCACGCACCACGCACCACGCACCACGCATCAAGCGGAAGCCCTCTCCTTCGCCGGCTTCGGTTTCGACGACGGCGCCTTCTTCGCCGCCTTCGGTTCCGCCGTGGCCTTCATCACGCGGAGGACCTCCTGCACGCCGGTGTCGCCCTCCTCGACGCGCTTGAGGGCGGCCTCCTGGAGGTACTTGCCGCGCTGCTTGCGGAAAACGCCCTTCATCTGCCCGCCGCTGCCCTGGGCCAACCCGCCGGCGGCGGCGCGGACGTCGTCGGTCACGTCCAGCACCTCGAACACGCCGAACCGGCCGTTGAAGCCCAGCCCGTGGCAGAACTCGCAGATGACCTCGTTGCCCTTCTCGTCCCGCAGCGGCTCGGTGCGGGCCTCGAACAGGCTGGTGATGCGGTCGGGGTCGAGGTTCATCTTCTTCAGCGCCGACGGGTCGGGCCGGTACTCGATCTTGCAGGCGTTGCACAGCCTGCGGACCACCCGCCCCGCCACCACCAGCCGCACGTCGGCCAGGGCCTTTTTGGAGTTGCCGACGATCCGCTCCCACTGCCCCAGCGCGTCGAAGGTGCTGGCGGCGCGGAGGCCGACGTAGACCATCTTGCCCGTGGCGGCGAACCGCAGCAGTTCCTCGGCCGCCGCGGCGTCGGGGGCGTCGCTGACCATCACCACGTCCGGCTCCTGGCTGGTGATCCACCGCAGCTTGTCCGACGCCTCGGCCGGCTCGCGGGTCTCCAGGCGGTTCTGGGTGATGCCCTCCAGCTCCGCCGGCGGCTTGCGCTCGACGGTCTGGATGTGCTGCAGGAAGGCGTCGTGGTTCCGCAGCAGCGCGTAGATCAGTGTGGTGAGGCCCTGGCCGTCGGGGGCGCAGACCAGCACGATGCCCTTCTTGTCGGCCGCGGCCCGGTTGACCAGATCGAGCTGGCCGGGCAGGAACCCGAGGTCGCCGACGGTTTGCTTGAACTTGTCGTCGGGGTCGACCTCGATGCTCATCGCCTCGCCGGCGGTGCTGCCGGCGGTGCGGACGGCAAGGGTGTGGTTCGCCCCGTCGCGGCGGACCTTGATTTTGCCGTGCTGGGGCTTGCGCTTCTCGTCGGACTTCAGTCCCGCGGCCCGCTTGAGGAAGGCGGCGGCGGCCTCGGCGACCTCGGCCGTGACCGCCGGGCCGGGGTGGCTCACGCCGTCCACCGTGAACGACTCGGTCGCCGCCCCGTCGCGCCGGGCCAAGTCGATCCGCTCGGCCCGCATCATCAGCGGCCCGTCGAGCACGCGCTGCGCCGCGTCGTAGTCCGGCCGGATCGGGTCGTCCGACAGGGGCGGGGCGATCGGCTGGCCCTTTTTGTCGAAGACCTGCACCACGCCGGCGGCGGCCTCGGCGAGCTTGGCCTTGCCCTTGCCGAAGTTCTTGACGTACTCCCCGAAGTCCCGCTTCAGGTCCGCCAGCCCGACCTTGTCGTTCCGCAGCTTCAGGTAGACGCCGACCTCCACCGCGAAGGCCAGGATGAACACGCCGGTGGCGAGGAAAAAGTTCGGCAGCGCGAAGAACAGCCCCGCGGCGATCGCCAGGCCGGCCAAGTTCGAGCCGTTGATCGCGTCGCGCGGCATGTGGGCGGCGACCAGGTCCTTGTCCGACCAGTCCAGCGCCTTGGCCCAGGCGAAGAAGACCAGCAGGAACGGCAGGGCCTTCCACCACGCGAGGTAGTGGCCGTAGGGCACGGCCGATAGGCCGTTGAGGGTGAAGTTGAGGGCGTCGGCCACTGGGAACATCCGGTCTCCTTGCGCGGTCGGTGCGGGCGTCGCGGGGATTCTATCAGGCGTCGGGGCCGCCGCATAGGGGGGGTCAATGACGAATGACCAAACCCGAATGATCAAGGAATGTCCAATGCCCAAGCCCCAACTTTTGGTCATTCGTCATTGGTCATTCTGGTTTGGTCATTGGTCATTCGGGCTTGGTCACTGGTCATTCCGACGCGGGATGATCACCTCCCGCTCCTCCTCGCCCCGGCGGATGACCTCGAACGCGCCGAGCATTTCGCGGCTCAGGCCCCGCGCGGTCAACCCCCCCGCCGCCAGGTAGAGCAGCACGATCGCCCCGACCTGCAAAATCGCGGTGAAGAGGTAGGCGAAGGCGTCGAACGTGGCGACGTGGACGATGTGCGCCAGGCCGTCGAGCAGAATCGCCGCCAGCGTCAGGGCGAAGCCGGCGTGGAATTGGGCGCGGTTGGCGATCAGCCGCGGGAAGAGCACGCAGGCGAAGACGAACAGCACGATCGCGGTGGTGACGCCCTGCATGGCCGGCAGTGTAGCGGGAAATGCCGCCCGTGGCACGGGCGTCCCGCCCGCGTCTGCGACTTTTTTTGGTTGAAGACGCGGGCGGAACGCCCGTGCCACGGTTGGCTCACGGCGACTCCACGTCGATGGGTTCGGCCGGTTCGGTGGTCGGGCGCGTAGCGGCGTCCTGCGGCAGGCGGCGGCGGTAGGATTTGGCGATCACCTCGAACGGTTGGTCGGCGGGCGTCAGCGGCGCGGCGAACCAGACGTGCCGGGTGCCGTTCGCCAGCCGAAGCCGGCCGTCGGGCCGTTGCGTCGCGTCGGCCCCGACCTTCACCGGCCGGACCACGACGTCGGGCGGGCCGGTCCGATTCCCCCCCGCCGGGCCGTTGGCGAACGTCCACCGCCACAAATCGACCGGCGGCAGCGCGGCGGGGCCGGGGGCGTCGGGGAACTCCGGGCACAGCAGCGTCGCGCCGCCGGCGTGGTCGATCAGGTCCGCCGCCTCGAACCGCGCCGCCCCCGGCCCCGCGGCGGTCTGGTAGGCGTACCGGTACCGCACGCCGAACGGCAGCACCAGCAGCACGGCGACCCCGGCGGCGGCCGCGACCGACCATCCGGCCGCCTGCGGAGTCCGCTTCAGCCGCCCGACAATCGCCGCCGCCGCAATCACCAGAACCGCCCCGACCGCCGGCACCCCCGGACCCGCCGCGTGGACGGCGACGATTAACCACGGGCAGAGGATCAAACCGACCCCCGCCCCCGCCGCCGCCGGCCGGGCGATCAGCCGTTTGAGGATCAGGTAAACCGCCACCACGCCCGCCACGCCCCACGCCATCGACCAGAGTCGGCCGGCGACGTAGACGCGCCGCACGCGGTCGGGCCGGTCCAGATATTCCGCCGGCGTCAGCACCGCCGCCTCGCCGCGGGAGAGGGCGACGGCCCAGAGCGCGAGTTTCACCGGCACGACGTTGAGCGACGGCCGGGCGTCGGTCCAACCGGCGATGTCGGCGGCCGCCCGCGACTCGGCCGCGTCGGGCGAGTCGAGGCGGAACCGCCGGACGATCCGGGCCCGAAATTGCTCGGCCGCCGCGTCGACGGAGTGGGCCGGCCCGTCGGCGAGGCTTTGCACCTCGGCCCCGGTCCACGGCGTGCGGGTGCCGAACAGCGCGCGGTCGACGCCCGCCGCCGGCAGCCCCCACGTCAGCCCCGGCCCCCACCCCCACGCCGCGGCCGCCACGAGCGCGGCGGCGATGAACAGGTCGATCCGTCGGTCCCAAACCCGCTCGCGCATGGCGGGGAGTGTAGCGACATCCGCCGCGCCGAACAACCCGGGTCTTCGCCTGACGGCTCTGACGCCGACCTGCTCCGTGCTATTAGTACCGTTCCCTTATAGCCGGAGGCGGAAGCCCAGGTCTGTCGCGGGGGCCGGGGGGTGCTTGAAGGAGGTGAATCATCTTGGGCGGAAGAACCGGGGCTTCCGCTCCCGGCCACTTTCGGGGCGGGCTACACTTCCGCAGCCGGCGAGTGCGTCGGTCGGGGAAGGTGCTGAGGCCCGTGGGAGGCGACATGGATGAGCCGGAGCCGAACGACCCGAGCAGCCGCGAAAGCTCTCGCGCGGCGCGGGAGCAGCGCGAGCAGAGCCTCACGCGGCAGTTCTACCGCATGAGCGGCGTGGGGCTGGAGTTCGTGGTCGCGCTGTGCGCGTTCGGGGCGATCGGCTACGGGCTCGACCGGTGGCTGGGGACGCTGCCGTGGGGGCTGCTGGCGGGGCTGGCGGTGGGGTTCGCCGCCGGCCTCTACCTGCTGGTCCGCGTCGGGCGGGAGAGTTTCAAGTGAGCCGAAGCCTGTTGCGGGCGGCCGCCGCGGTGGGGGCGGCACTGGCCGTGGCGGCCGCGGGGCTGGCCCTTTTGATCGCCCTGGCCGCGCCGGTCGAGGGCCGCGGCACGGCGTGGCGGGGATTGGCCGGGGCCGGGGGGGTGAGCGCGGCGGCGGCGGCCCTCTCGCTCGGGCCGCTGGCGTGGGGGCTGGGGCGGGCGCGGTCGGTCGACACCGTCCACCCGGCCGTCGCGGGCTACTTCCTGGCGACCGCCGTGCGGGCGGTCGCGGGCCTGGGCGGGTGCGTGTGGCTGATCGGGTCGCGCGGCTTCCCGCCGGTCGCCACGCTGCTGTCGTGGCTCGTCCTGCACGCCGCGGCGCTGGCGGCGGAGGCGGCGGTGGTGTCGCGGCGGCTGTGGCGGCTGCCGGTCGCGGCCGGGCGGTTTCATTTCGAGCCGGATGAACCGGACGAAGAAACGGACGGGGCGGACCCGCCCGCCGCCCAACTTGTCGCCCCCCCGCCGCCGCCGGCTTGACATCCGCCGCCGCCTCCGGTCCTATGCTCGGCCCGGCCCTGTCGGACCGACCGTAGCGACCTGACCCCAGCGACCTGGCCCCGGCCCAGAACTTCCCGAAACTTCCATGCCCACCTTCCTCCACACCCTCGCCGCCGGCGCGCCGACGATCCGGCCGCTGGAGCACGTCGTCGACCACCCGATCTGGGCCTCCAAATCGGGCGACTGGTGGTACCTGACGAATCACATGGTCCTGATGCTGATCTCCGCGGGCCTGATGCTGCTGATCTTCCCGCGCATCACCAAGCCCTACCGCGACGGCAAGCACGTGCCGACCGGCACCCACAACTTCTTCGAGGCGATGCTCGTCTACGTCCGCGACGACGTGGCCCGGCCGGTCCTGGGCGATCTGGCGGGCAAGTTCCTGCCGTTCCTCTGGACGATGTTCTTCTTCATCCTGTTCATGAACCTCCTGGGCCTGCTGCCGCTGGACGTGCTGACCGCCCCCATCGCCCACGCCGTCGGCCTCGAGCACGGCATCTACGGCACCCCCACCGCCAACCCCTACGTCACCGGCGTGCTGGCGGTGATCACCTTCTTCGTGATCCAGATCAGCGGCATCCGGGCCAACGGGGTCGGCAACTACCTCAAGCACTTCCTGGCCGGGGCGCCGCTCTACATGGCCCCGATCATCGTGATCATCGAGATCATGGGGATTTTCATCAAGCCCTTCGCGCTGTTCATCCGGCTGGTCGCCAACATGATGGCGGGCCACGTCCTGGTGGCGGTGCTGATCTCGTTCACCGCCCTGGCCTACGCGGGGCTGGGCCTGGCGGGGGCGGCGGGCGTGGGCGTGCTGGTGGTGGCCGCGTCGGTGGCGACCATGTGCCTGGAGGTCTTCGTCGCGTTCCTGCAGGCCTACATCTTCACCTTCCTGACCGCCCTGTTCATCGGCCAACTGGTGGTCCACGAGCACGAGCACAAGGAGGGGGAGGGCGGCGTCCACGACGAGCGGCACGAGCTGATCGGCAGCTCGGACCTGACGGACTACTCCGAGTACCCCGACGGCATCCGGCAGGTGGGGGCGCACATGGCCGGGTAAGCCGCGCCCCCCACTCATTGCAACCGCCCGGCACTTCGACTAGAAAGTCATTGGGATCGCACTGGGGTAAGGCACTGGGAAGAAATTGAACAATACCGCTGATGTCCGCGGCGAGGGTCGGCATCGACAGGGATAGGCCCGGCGGAATCGAATGCCCTTCCTCGCGGGGCGGGTCGCCGCCGGACCTGCAACCGGCGGGCCGGCCCGGCGTCAGGGCAAAACCTTGGAGTCCAGATGAAGAGAATCTTGTACGGGGCGCTGACCGCGTTCCTATTCCTGCTGCCGGCGACCCCGGCCCTCGCCGCCGCCCCGGCCACGCCCGGCACCCAGACCACCGTCGCGGCCCCCGCGGGGGGCGCGGCCGGGGCGGGGGCCTACGCCGTCCCGATCAACGGCCTGATCGCCGTCGGCGCGGCAATCGGCGCGGGCATCGCCGTCGTCGGTGGCGGCAAGGGCATCGGCATGATCGGCGCCCACGCCGTCGACGCCACCGCCCGCCAGCCCGAGATGGGCGGCCGCATCTTCACGACCATGATCATCAGCGCGGCCCTGATCGAGGGCATCGCCCTCTTCGCCATCGTGATCGCCCTGCTCTGCCTGATCTTGCTCAAAGCCTAGCGAACGCCCGGCGAACGCCCGGCGAACGCCTAGCGAAAGCCCGGCGAACGCCCGGCGAATTTCATGCCCCCGCCGGCGGGTTAACGCCCGCCGGCGGGCTTTCGACTCAATGCGGGGTTGACGACCGGCCGAACCCGGCGACAATTCCCCCCGGATCGGCCCCGGATCGCCCATGGAAGTGGGGGGCGGCCCCGACCCGACTTTTGGAGATTTGTGATGAAGCGGATGAAGCGCCTGTTCCCGACCGCCCTGGCCGCCTCGACCCTGCTGGCGTCGGCGACCCCGCTCCTGGCCGCCGCCGCCGCCGCCGGCGGTGGCGCGGGGGCCGAGAGCGACAGCCCGCTCAAGCCCATCAGCGCGGGGTTCATCACCGCCCTGACCACGCTGATCGTCTTCGGGCTGTTGGTCTGGCTGCTGTCGAAGTACGCCTGGGGGCCGATCGTCCAGGGGCTGCAGGCGCGCGAGGACAAGATTCGGAACGACATCGAGGAGGCCGAGCGGGCGCGGGCCGACGCCAAGCGCGAGCGGGCGGAGTACGCCGCCCAGATGGCCGGTGCCGAGCAGCGGGTGAGGCAGATGATCGACCGCGCCCAGGTGGACGGCCACGCGCTGGCGAAGCGCATCCGCGACGAGGCCGAGGCCGAGGCCAAGGGCCTGCGCGAGCGGACGACCCGCGAGATCGACGCCGCCCGCCGCCAGGCCGTCGCCGACGTCCGCGAGCAGGCCGCCACCCTCTCGGTCGCCATCGCCGAGAAAATCCTCCGCCGCAACCTCAATGAAGACGACCAGAAGGAACTGGTGCGGGCGAGCCTGGAAGAGATGGAGCCGGTCGGCGTTTGAGGAGGGTTCGTGGTGCGTGATGCGTGGTGCGTGATGAAGAAATAATCCTCACGCACCACGCACCACGCACCACGCACCACGCACCACGCACCACGCACCACGCACCCGCATTAGAAGCGTGCAACTATGGAACAACACTCCCCCCTCGCCAATTCCTACGCCCGGTCGCTGCTGGAGCTGGCCGACGAGCGCGGCATCACCGAACGGATCGGCTCGCAGGTGGGCGACCTGCAGGCGATCCTCGCGGAGAACCCCACCTTCGTGCAGTTCCTCGCCGACCCCGCCATCGCGGCCGACGAGCGGTCGACCCTGCTGAAGAACGTCTTCGGCGGCCAGGTCGACCCGCTGCTGATGAGCTTCCTCGGCGTGATGAACGACAAGAACCGGCTGAGCCTGCTGCCGGACGTCTGCGGGGCGTTCGACGAGTTGCTCGCCGACGAGCGCGGCATCGTGGAGGTCGACGTGACCGTGCCCCGGAAGATGGGCAAGGCCGAGCTCGAGAGCGTCCGCGCGAAGGTCGCCGACGCGCTGGGCAAGGAAGTCGTGATCCACCAGTACGTCGACGAAACCCTCCTCGGCGGCCTGGTCATCAAGGTCGGCGACACCCTCATCGACGGCTCGGTCCGCAAGCAACTCGACGAGATGCGGCAGACATTATTGAACGCGAAATAGTCGTCAGTCGCCAGTCTCCAGTCCCCAGTAATCTATTGGCGACTGGAGACTGACGACTGGCGACTGATGACTTTCTTATCTAGGACGAATCACATGGCTATCAACGTCGCGGAAATCACCAGCGTGCTGAAGCGCGAAATCGCCGGCTTCGAGCAGAAACTCTCCGTCAGCGAGGTCGGCAGCGTCATCGAGGTCGGCGACGGCATCGCCCGCATCTACGGCCTGCGCAACGCGATGGCCGGCGAGCTGCTGTCGTTCGAGAACGGCACGATGGGGCAGGTCTTCAACCTCGAGGAAGACACCATCGGCGCGGTCATCTTCGGGAACTACCTCGACATCAAGGAGGGCGACCAGGTCAAGAGCACCGGCCGCCTGCTGGAGGTGCCCGTCGGCGAGGCGGTTATGGGCCGGGTCGTCAACCCCCTCGGCCAGCCGATGGACGGCGGCGGGCCGATCCAATCGAGCGAGACCCGCAAGATGGACATCGTCGCCCCCGGCATCGCCGCCCGCCAGCCCGTGACCGAGCCGATGCAAACCGGCATCAAGGCGATCGACGCCATGGTCCCCATCGGCCGCGGCCAGCGCGAGCTGATCATCGGCGACCGCAAGACCGGCAAGACCGCCGTCGCCCTCGACGCGATCATCAACCAGAAGCAGACCGGCGTGAAGTGCTTCTACGTCGCGGTCGGCCAGAAGGAGTCCTCCGTCGCGGCCGTCGTCGACGTGCTGAAGCGCGAGGGGGCGATGGACTACACCACCGTCGTGGTCGCCAGCGCCGCCGACCCCGCCCCGCTGCAGTACATCGCCCCCTACGCCGGCACCGCGATGGCGGAGTACTTCATGTGGAAGGGGGAGCCGACGCTGGTGGTCTACGACGACCTCTCCAAGCAGGCCGCCGCCTACCGCCAACTGTCCCTGCTGCTCCGCCGCCCGCCGGGCCGCGAGGCCTACCCCGGCGACGTCTTCTACCTCCACAGCCGCCTGCTGGAGCGCGCCGTCAAACTCTCCGACGAGAACGGCGGCGGCTCGCTGACCGCCCTGCCGATCATCGAAACCCAAGAGGGCGAGGTGTCGGCCTACGTCCCCACGAACGTCATCAGCATCACCGACGGCCAAATCTACCTCGAGCCCGACCTGTTCTTCGCCGGCGTCCGCCCGGCCATCAACGTCGGCATCAGCGTCAGCCGCGTCGGCGGCAACGCCCAGACCAAGGCGATGAAGAAAATCGCCGGCTCCATGCGCCTCGACCTCGCCGCCTACCGCGAACTCGAGGCCTTCAGCCAGCTCGGCACCGAACTCGACGCCGCCACCCAGAAGCAGCTCGACCGCGGCTCGCGCCTGGTCGAACTCCTGAAGCAGCCGCAGTACCAGCCCCTGCCGTTCGAGCAGCAGGTGATGGTCATCTACGCCGGCACGCAGGGCTACATGGACGACGTTCCCCTCAACCGCATTGAGGCCTTCCAGCACCAGTTCCTCGACTACATCGACGCCAGCCACGGCGACCTCCGAAACACCCTCCGCGACGGCAAGGCCCTGACCGACGATCTGGAGTCGAAACTGAAGGACGCGCTGAAGGAATTCAAGGAGCGCATCTTCACCAGCGACGAGAAGAAGCCGGTCGCGGTTGAGGCGTGAATAGGGAGGTCCACGAATGGACACGAATAAGACACGAATGAAGAGAAGAAAAGGGCGGCTCAGTCTGCCCTGCTCTCGCCCTCTCTTCTCTTCATTCGTGTCTTATTCGTGTCGATTCGTGGATTTCCCTCTTCGCAATTCAACATAGAAGACGGCCCGATCCGCCGGCACCGTCAGCGTGCCGTCGCTCACGGTTCCGGTGCCGATCGGCTTCATCTCGAAATCGTAGAAAACATAGTCCATCCCGTTGATCGCCGGGGCCGAAACCGTGACGCCGACGCGGGCGACCAGGACCGGCAGCCCCCCGCCCTCGGCCAGGTACGCCCCCCAGAACTCCGCCGGCGGCCCGTCGGCGGGGCCGTCCTGCTGGCGGCCCTTGGTGCCGGTCGTCAGGTCCAACTTGTAGCCGCTGTTGAACGACGTGCTCACCGCCGACAGCACCGCCCGCCCGCACGCCGCCAGCGGCTTGTCGTCGGCGCTGGCGAGGGTGATTTCGACATACTTCTCATCGTCCGCCACCGGGTACGGCATCCCCGGCGGGTTGACGACCGTCACGTCCCGGAACGCCACGCCGCTGGTCGGAAACTCCACCGCCGGCCCGCCGTGCTGGGCGAGGAAGCCGACGTACCCCGCCACCGCCGGGGCGTCGAAGGTCAATTCCGACTTGTGCCAATCGAAACTAATTTGCGGCGTCGGCCGAACCGGGTTCGGCTCGTACACGCCGTTGCGGATCGACGGCCCCTCCACCGAATCCCCCTCCACCGCCGGGTCGATCCTCAGCCGCACGCCGTAGCGGTACATCGTCGGGATGATCCGCCGGCCGAGGTCGCCGTAGCTTTTGCCATAGTCCATGCTCTCGGGGTCGAACAAACTATGGCGGCCGAAGACGAGCGTGGTGGGGGTCGGGGCGGGGTCGAGCAGGCCGTGCTTAAAAACTTCCGCCGCCGCCCGCATGGCCGACAGTTGCACCTCGTCGCCGCCGTAGCCGAAGTAGTCGTGCCAGTCGTTGATCGGCGACTCGAACGGCCGCTGCTTGGCCGAGTCGCGCGTGTTGCCATAAACGTGCCAACACACGATGTCCCACCCCTGAATGGCCCCCGCCGCTGCAATGCGGAGCGGGAACTCGGCGCGGTACTTCGTGCGGTTATCAATATTGGTTTCGTACAGAAAGGTCGGCTTGTCCGCCGCCGTGCTCTGCTCCACCCACGGCACGTCCCAACACAGCCGCGGGAAACTGTCGAGCGAACTCCAGAACGGGTAGCGGCGGTCGGTCGGGTCGTAGCCCATGCCCTTGACGTAGGTGCAGGCCGACGTCGCGTCGGCCTGCTGGAACATGTACGTCGACTGAATCTGATACATGTTCCCGCTGTCCCACACGCACGGGCTCAGCCGGCAGCTTTTGCCAAACTGCTTGATCGCGTCGGCGAACCGTTTTTTATGGCCGATCACCAAGTCGGTGAAGAACTCCACCACGTCGGCCCCGCGGGCGCGGGCGAAGTCGATTCTTGAATACTGCTGCTGCGCCATCTCCAGACTCTTCACCACCACCGGGTTGGCATCGTTCAGCGCCGCCGCCGGCCCCACCGGTTCGGCCAGCGGCGCCAGCAGCACGGTCTGCTTGTCCAACGATTCGCCCGGCAGCAGGAACTGCCACGCGGCCTTCAACTTCTCATCGGTGCCATACTTCCGCTTGAGATAGCCGTGCCACTTCGCAAGCAGTTCATTCTTGAAGAACGGCGGCAGCGTTTGCCACTGGCCGTTGAACAGGCTGCGCAGCGGAATCTGCTCGTTGGTCAATTCCCACACGGCGATTTGCGGGTCGTCCCCCAGTCGAAGCCCGGCCGGATCGACGTCCGTCTTATACTTGTTCCGCCAGTCGGCGAATCGGCCGTAGCGGTTGATGGCGATCTTCTCCACGCGCGGGTCGAAGTAGATGATGAGGTTGCCGGGGTCGGAGCGGATTTTCAGCGCCCCGCCCTCGCGTGCCGCCAGTTCCGCCACCGCCGCCTTCCACGCTTCGGCCGTGGCGGGGTCGTTCATGGCACCCGCGTCCCCCGGCGCGACGGCACCGAGGGAGTTGGTCGAGCTCATCCAAATCTTCTTGCCGGCCTTGTCGAGTTGGGCGAAGTAATACGCGGTCGTGTCGGCCTCGGAGCCGTCGCCGACCTCGTAGTTTTGATCTTTGATGAACATTGCAAGGTTGGTCGGCCCGAGGTCGAAGGTGCCCTCCCACGAGCGGACGAGGTTGAACCCCAGGTCGCCGATCCGCTTGACCATCAGATCAATGTCCGCCCGCCGCTTGGCGAGTTTTTCGCGGCGAACGTCCGCCGCGTCGCCCGGCCCGAAGTGCGCCCCGCCGCCGGCGACGAAGCCGATGAAGCCCCAGTACCGCACGCGCCGGCCGTCGAGTTCCAAGTGGTCGCCGACGGCCCGGACGTAGGCCGAATCGGCCGGCAAGTCTGCCGCGAACAAGCGGGCGGCGGGCAGAAGGGTTAATAGTGCGGCGAGCAGTCGGACGGCCATTGGTCCTCCCAAGAAGTTGTCCACGAATCTACACGAATAGAACACGAATGGGGAGGCGGTCAGGGAGGTTGACTGAAGGCCCGCCACCCCCCTCTTCATTCGTGTCTGATTCGTGCCCATTCGTGGACCTCCCCCTTCCGCTAGACTGAAGCAGTGACCCAATCCTTCTTCGACGCCCGCGAAGCCCTCGCCCGCCCGCCCGCCGAGGCCGGCGAGCCGATGAGCGTCGGCGACCTCACCCGCCGCATCGCCGCCGCCATCAAAGCCGGCGTGCCGGGGGGCGTCCGCGTCCGCGGCGAGCTGTCGAACGTCTCGGCCAACCGCGGCAGCGGGCACCTCTACTTCACGCTCAAGGACAATGCGGGTGAAGGTCGGTCGGCCGCCGCCACCATCGGCGGGGTGATGTGGAAGGGCCAGGCCACCCGGCTTCGCTTCACGCCGAAGGACGGCATGGAAGTGGTCGCCCGCGGCACGCTCGACCTCTACCCGCCGCACGGCAAGTACCAGTTGAAGGCCGAGTCGCTGGAGCCCGTCGGCGAGGGGGCGCTGGATTTGACCCGCCGGGAACTGTGGCGCAAACTCAAGGCCGAGGGGCTTTTGGAGCCGGGCCGCAAACGGCCGCTGCCGCGGTACCCGCGCCGGATCGCCCTCGTCACCAGCCGCCAGGCCGCGGGGTATGCCGACATGCTGAAGGTGCTGCGGCGGTTCGGCTTTTTGCGGCTGTTCCTTTACCACGTCCCGGTGCAGGGCGCCGGCGCGGCCGACAAGATCGCCGCCGCCCTGCGCCACCTCGACGCCCGGCACCGCGACGTCGGCGGGGTCGATCTGGTGCTCCTCGGCCGCGGCGGCGGGTCGCTGGAGGATTTGTGGGCCTTCAACGAGGAGCCGGTCGCGCGGGCGCTGGCGGACCTGGTACTGCCGACGATCACCGGCATCGGCCACGAGGTCGATTTGTCCGTCGCCGACCTGCTGGCCGACCACAAGGCCCACACGCCGACCGAGGCCGCCCAGGTCGCCACGCAGCACTGGCGGAACGCGGCCCAAACCGTCGACCTCGCCCGCACGCAATTGCGAACCGCCGTCCGCCGGGCCGGCCAGGACGCGCGGCAACGGCTGCAGCAGATCGAGCGCCACGAACTCTTCCGCCGGCCAACGGAAACGGTCGACCGCCTCCGCCAGCGGACCGACGATCTGCAGCGGTCGCTGGAACTGGCCGCCACCCGCCGCCTGACCCGCGCCGGCGACCGCCTCAACCGCCTCGCCGCCACGCTGGCCGAGCAGCACCCCCGCCACCGCACGGCGTTGAACCGCCAGCGCGTCGGCACCCTCGCCGACCGTTTGGACCGCGCCGCGGCCCGCTCCCTTGACCGCCAAACCGCCCGAACCGCCGCCGCCGCCGACCGCCTCACCGCCGCGGCGCGAACCGCGCTCGACGCCGCCAAAAACCGCCTCGACCTTCTCGCCGCCCGCCTGACCGCCCTCAGCCCGCTGGCCGTGCTCGACCGCGGCTACTCGATCACCACGCTGGCCGAGAGCGGACAAGTCGTCCGCACCCCCGCCGACGCCCCGCCCGGCACCCGCCTCGCCACCCGCACCGCCGGCGGGGACGTCGGGAGCGTGGTGGAAACGGACGAGTCGTAGAGCACCAAGGTAGCTGCGAACAACGGTTCGCAGCTACCTTGCAAGAGGTGCCCCCTACCATCCGCCATGCCCGCCGACGCCGCCGCCATCGTCAAGCGCCTGCTCGAGCGCTACGGCCAGACCTTCGCCGACGAGCACGGCATGGGGGTGGCCGGCAACACGCCCTCGCCGCTGTTCCAACTGTTGATCTTCAGCCTGCTCAGCAGCACCCGCATCGGCCACGACCTGGCGGCCGACGCCTTCAAGAGCCTCAAGTCCGAGGGCTGGCTGACCGCCGAGCGGATGGCCGCCAGCGCGTGGCAGGATCGCGTCGATGCCCTGCACCGCGGCCGGTACGGCGAGTATCAGGAGCAGACCGCCACCTACCTCGGCGAGACCGCCGACCTCTGCCTCTCCGAGTACGGCGGCGATTTGCGAAAACTCCGCGACCGCGCGAACCGCGACCCGGCCGAGGAGTTGAAACTGCTCCAGGCCTTCAAGGGCATCGGCGAGGTCGGCGCCGGCATCTTCTGCCGCGAGGTGCAGGCGGCGTGGGACGAGCAACTGGGCCACTGCGACCCCAAGGCCGCCTCCGCCGCGATAAAGCTCGGCCTCGACCCGGCGACGCTGGGCGGCCACGCGGTCAAGGCCGATTTGCCCCGCCTGATCGCCGCCCTGGTGCGGTGCGACTTCGCCGACGGCTACGGCGCGGTGCGCGGCGGGTGAACGCTCGAAAGATCTGCTTGACGACCCGCCTCGCTCATTTGCATTTGACGGACCGGACGGCCCCGCGGGTGCGGAAGCGGGTTCGGAGTACGGGTCGGCGACGGCCCATGGGGGCCGCTTCAGGAGTTCGGGACGTCTCTTGATGCGTTGGCCGCTATTCGTCCGCCGACCCCACCGATGCCCAGATTCAGGCGAATGTGCCCGAGCCCGCCTCACCCGGCCTGCTCGGCCGCTTACTCACCCCAGAAGGGACCGGCCATGCGTAGTGCATTCTTGAGAATCCCCCCGGCGTTGATCGCCGCCGCAACCGCATCACTCTTGGGTGCGTTGGGTGCGTTGGGGGCACAGCCGAATACCCGGCCGGCGGCGGCTGAGGCAGTTCTCGAGCCCTTGCGGGAGACGGACCTTCCCGCCGCCCGGCAGTTCCTGACCGAGTTTATGGCCGCCCGCGGCAACGGCGACCTCGTGACGACCCAGGGGATGCTCGCCGCCAGCGGCAATGCGCTGCGCGACTCGGAACTCGACCTGAAGACAATCGCGGCCGACCGCGAGATCGACAACCTTGCGCGACGAATGGATGGCGAGGAGCCTCGGCCGCCGATGGCGCCCAAGGATTTCCAGAGCCCACATCTTTTCCAGAACCTCAAGGTGGTGGACGGCAACCGGATCGCCGGAGGAGACCGTGATTTTTACTACGAGGTCGCCAAAGTGGGCGACGATTGGAAGGTCACTCGCCTCCCGGACAAACGCAACCTGTCCAAGATGTTCTACGACATCAAATCGAAGTGGCTGGCCCACAAGCTGAAGCTGATCGAAGCCGTGAAGGAGGGGCAGGTGACGAGCGGTGATGTGCTTCTGAAGCGGCGGTCGAACGGGCCAGAGTAAGGGCGGAAAAGGACGCCGGAAAAGGGAAGGCGTGCAACTTTGGAGTGATCTTACGGCTACCCGTTCGACGGCGGGAGGTCGGACAAGTCACCGGGCGAAGTGGCAGCTCACGGAAACTTCACCCGCCCCCTGTTTGACCCGCCGCCCGGTGGCCGATATTGTTGTCTGCCCCGGTCTTGCCGCGCCACGCCCGTTCAACGGGCTGCCGGCGAGTCGGGGTCTTGATGCGCC
Organism: Tepidisphaeraceae bacterium; assembly: GCA_965260985.1. Taxonomy (GTDB): domain Bacteria; phylum Planctomycetota; class Phycisphaerae; order Tepidisphaerales; family Tepidisphaeraceae; genus CBDHCE01. The sequence continues at coordinate 37,832 of CBDHCE010000010.1, forward strand.
CCGCCCCTGACAACCTCCCCGAGCCGCGCCTCTAGCGGCTGCGCTTGGCCGACGGACCGAACCGTCGGCGGCGGGGAACGTCTTACCGGAGCGGCACTTAAGCCACGCCGCCCCTTCCCAACATTCAACCGCCCGACCCGTCGCCCGAGCTTTTCGGCGCGCGGCCGGGCCGATTCCACCGACCCTTCGACCCGGCCCACCGCCGGGAGCAGAGGCAGATTAAAATGTCCCGCGACCTGACCAAAACCCGCAACATCGGCATCGCCGCCCACATCGACGCCGGCAAGACGACCGTCTCCGAGCGCATCCTGTTCTACACCGGCAAGGTCCACAAGATGGGCGAGGTCCACGAGGGCACCGCCGTCATGGACTCCATGCAGGAGGAGCAGGAGCGCGGCATCACCATCCAGTCGGCCGCCACCACCTGCCCGTGGTACTACCCCCACGGCGAGAAGATCGCCCAGACCGGCGAGATCCCCGAGGGCGCGACGGAGTACACGGTCAACCTGATCGACACGCCCGGCCACGTCGACTTCACCGTCGAGGTCGAGCGCTCGCTCCGCGTGCTCGACGGCGCGGTGGCGGTGTTCGACGGCAAGGAGGGCGTCGAGGCCCAATCCGAAACCGTCTGGCGGCAGGCGACCAAGTACAACGTCCCGCGCCTCTGCTTCATCAACAAGATGGACAAGGTCGGGGCCGACTTCGAGTTCAGCTTCAACAGCATCCGCGAGCGCCTCGGCGCCCCGGCGGTGGCGGTGCAGATCCCCATCGGCGCCAGCAACACCTTCGAGGGGATGATCGACCTCATCACCGGCACCGAAATCCGCTACAACCTCAAGGACGACAAGGACCAGGGCAAGACCCAGGTCGAGTCGCCCATCTCCGACGAGTACCGCGACCAGTACGAGCACTGGCGGCACGAGCTGATCGAGAAGGTCGCCGAGACGGACGACAAGCTGATGGAGAAGTACCTCATGGAGGAGGAGATCTCCAACGAGGAACTCAAGGCCGGCCTCCGGGCCGCGACGCTGGACTTCAAGCTGCACCCGGTCTTCTGCGGGTCGGCCCTGAAGTACGTCGGCGTGCAGCGCGTGCTGGACGGCGTGGTCGACTACCTGCCGAGCCCGATGGACATCCCCGCCATCCGGGGGCACGACGTGAAGGACAGCGACAAGATCATCGAGCGCCACAGCGACCCGGCCGAGCCGTTCTGCGGCCTGGTCTTCAAAATCGTCAGCGACCAGCACGGCGACCTGACGTACGTCCGCGTCTACTCCGGCACGCTCCCCAAAGGCACCCGCGTGCTGAACAGCTCCCGCGACAAGCGCGAGAACATCAGCCGCATGTACCAGATGCACTCGGCCCAGCGGAACAGCATCGAGGTCGCCGAGGCCGGCGATATCGTGGCGTGCGTGGGCATGAAGGACTCGCTCACCGGCGACACGATCTGCGACCCGGACCACCCCATCGTGCTGGACAAGCCGACGTTCCCCGAGCCGGTCATCAGCATGTCGATCGAGCCGAAGACCGGCGCCGACAAGCAGAAGCTGGGCGAGGCGTTGACGACCATCCGCCGCGAGGACCCGACCTTTTTCGCCAATTACGACGAGGAGACCGGCCAGACCATCATCAGCGGCATGGGCGAGCTGCACCTGGAGATTTTGCGGAACAAGCTGACGCGCGACATGGGCGTGGCGGTGAACGTCGGCAAGCCGAAGGTGGCATACAAGGAGACCATCACGCAGGCGGCCGAGGCGCGGGGCGTCCACAAGAAGCAGACCGGCGGCCGCGGCCAGTTCGGCGACTGCACGATCCGCGTCGAGCCCTACACCGCCGAGCAGGCCGCCGAGGACGAGCTGAAGTTCGCCGACAGCTTCGCCTTCGAGAACAAGGTCTACGGCGGCTCGATCCCCAAGGAGTACATCCCCAGCGTCGAGTACGGCTGCCGCAGCACCGCCAAGACCGGCGTGCTGGCGGACTACCCGCTGATCAACGTCAAGGTCACGCTGCTCGACGGGTCGGTCCACGCGGTCGACAGCAGCCAGATCGCCTTCGAGCTGGCCGGGTCGATCGCCTTCAAGGACGCCTGCGCCAAGGCGAAGGTCACGCTGCTGGAGCCGATCATGAAGGTCGTGGTGACCACGCCCGAGGAGTTCGTCGGCAACGTCAACGGCGACCTGATGAAACGCCGCGGCGTGATTCTGGACAGCCAGCAGCGGGGCAACACCCGCATCGTCGAGGCCGAGGTGCCGCTGAGCGAGATGTTCGGCTACACCACCGAACTGCGGAGCATGAGCCAGGGCCGCGCCGCCAGCGCGATGGAGCCGCTGAAGTACGCCCCGGTGCCGACCAACATTCGCACGCAGATTCTGGAGGAGGCCGGGAAGTAATCGGCATCCTACACGAGAAGCGAGGGGCCACGGGCGAAAGTCCGTGTCCCCTCTTTAGTGGCACGGGCGTCCCGCCCGCGTCCGCGCACGCAAGGCTCAATTACGCCCAGGAACGCGGGCGGGACGCCCGTGCCACGAAAGGCGTCTTCCAGCGCGATTTTCCGCCGCCACACTCCGTTGACTTCCAAAGAACGCCGACTATTCTCCCCCATCGCTTACCGGCGTGAGCGGGCGGCTAAGTTGCCGCTACAATTAGACCATTCGGAAGGCCCCAACGGACGCGAGTGCGGACGGGCGTCTTCGACGCCTTCGAGAGAGCAGCAATGACCGGCGACCGCATCCGAATCCGCATGGAGGCCTACGACCACCGGGCACTCGACGCCTCCGCCAAGGAAATCGTCGAGCAGGGCAAGCGCACCAACGCCCGCGTCTGTGGTCCGATCCCGCTGCCGACCCGCGTCGAGCGCTACACCGTGCTGCGGGGGCCGCACATCGACAAGAAGAGCCGCGAGCAGTTCGAGATGCGCACGCACAAGCGCATGATCGACATCTTCGAGCCGACGCCCCGCACCATTGAGGCGTTGAACCGCCTCGTCGTGCCGGCGGGTGTCTTTGTGAAAATTAAGGCCTAGTATGGCCGTGTGAGATTGCAACGCCCCGACGACGGGGCGTTTTTCATCCCCGACAGGGCGTCCAACCAACGCCGGCCACAGGGTTCAGCCAAGAACCCGGTCCCTTCTCGCCGAAGGGTGTGGTCCACCGGGGGACTTATCGCCCGAGCGGAATGCTTGGGACTCGTGAAGGGAAGCGAAAGCTTCAGTAACCGGAGGGACACCAGCCACGGCTGCTCTGTCCGACACCAGATGACGCCAGCACTCCTCGGCAAAAAGATCGGCATGACCCGCGTCTACGCGGACGGCAAGATGGTGCCCGTCACCGTCATCCAGGCGACGCCCAACCGCGTCACCCAGGTCAAGGCCGTCGACGGGGCCGACGGCTATCACTCGGTTCAACTCGGCTTCGGCGAGGTCAAGCCGCGCAGCAGCACGATGCCGCTGATCGGCCACAGCGCCAAGAGCGGCGGCGGGCCGCTTCGGCACTTCCACGAGATCCGCCTCAAGGACGCCACCGACAAGTCGGCCGGCGACGAGGTGAAGGTCGACGTGTTCGAGGGCGTGAAGTACGTCGACGTCACCGGCACCAGCAAGGGCAAGGGGACCGCCGGCGTGATGAAACGCCACAACTTCGGCGGCCTGCCCGCCAGCCACGGCACCGAGCGAAAGCACCGCTCGCCCGGCTCCATCGCCAGCCGCGCCACCAACCGCGGCTTCAGCGGCCGACCGAAAAAGGGCCTCCGCATGGCCGGCCGGATGGGCAATGAGACCGTCACCAGCCGCAACCATCCCGTCGTGCGGATCGACGCGGAGAAAAACCTGATCCTCATCAAGGGCGCGCTGCCCGGCCCCAACGGCGGGCTGCTGTTCATCAAGAAGGCGATCACGAGGGGATAGTCAGTTGTCAGTCGTCAGTGGTCCGTTGTGAAGAACGGACTACGCCGACTCGCCAAAACAACGGACCACTGACCACGGACTACGGACAATGCTCGAAATCAAGATTCACAACATGGACGGCCAGGAAGTTGAGACCGTGCAGGTCGACGAGGCCAAGCTCGGTGGCGAGGTCCGCCACGCCCTGCTCAAGCAGGCGATGGTCATGTTCCACGCCAACCAGCGCCAGGGCTCGGCCAAGACCAAGACCCGCGGCGAGGTCGAGGGCTCCACCCGCAAAATCTACCGCCAGAAGGGGACCGGCGGTGCCCGCATGGGCAGCGTCCGCAACCCCGTCCGCGTCGGCGGCGGCCACGCCAAGGCGAAGTCGCCCAAGTCGTGGCGGCTGGACATGCCCAAAAAGCAGCGGCAACTCGCCAACAAGAGCGCGATCCTCACCAAGTTCCAGGCCGGCGACGTGATCGTGATCGACCAGTTCACGATGCCCGAACCCAAGACCAAGCACGTCGCGGCCCTCCAGAAAAAACTCGGCATCGACCGCTCTTGCCTCTTCGCCCTAGCCGACGGGACCGACCCGATCGTCGCCCGCGCCAGCCGCAACATCGACCGCCTCACCCTCACCTCCGTCAAGCAGCTCAACGCCTGGGACGTGCTCCGCAACCGCACCCTGCTGATGACGAAGGACGGCCTGAACGAGCTGTTTGCATGAAGTCACCGGACCCCACGGGCCAACCGCCCGCGGGGTTCTTCCGTTGAAGGAGTATTGAAATGGACCCGACCGACATCATCATCAAGCCGCTCGTCACCGAGAAGAGCACGCACCAGCAGGCGACCCGCAACACCTACGCCTTCCAGGTCGCGGCCAAGGCAAACAAGATCCAGATCAAGGACGCCGTCGAGCGGCTTTACGACGTGAAGGTTTCCGACGTCCGCACGATGAACCGCAAGGGCAAGCCCCGCCGCACCAAGCGCGGCGTCGTGCAGGGCAGCGGCTTCAAGCGAGCCATTGTTGCGCTGCAAGAGGATTCGCGGATTGAATTGTTCTAGAGCAAGTCCCCACTGCTGACTAACGACTGCTGACCGCCAACTGGAACCGACATGCCGATTAAGAATTACAACCCGACCTCGCCCGGCCGACGCGACTCCAGCGTGATCGACTACAAGGCGACGCTCACGAAGTTCAAGCCCGAGAAGAGCCTGACCATCGGCAAGCGCCGCGCCAACGGCCGGAACCACCACGGCATCATCACCGCCAAGCACCGCGGCGGGGGCAACAAAAAGCTCTACCGCATCATCGACTTCAAGCGGAACGCGAAGGACGGCCAGCCGGGAACCGTGATCGGGATCGAGTACGACCCGAACCGCACCTGCTTCATCGCCCTGATCCAGTACGAGGACGGCGAAAAGGTCTACATTCTGGCACCCGAGGGTCTGACCGACGGAATGACCGTCGTCACCGGCCCCGGCTCGCCACCGGAAGTCGGCAACTCGCTGCCGCTGGCGAACATCCCGCCGGGCCTTGCGATCCACAATATCGAGATGAATCCCGGCCAGGGCGGCAAGCTCGTCCGGTCGGCCGGCCTCTCGGCGAAACTCGGGGCGAAGGAGGGGGATTACGCCGTCATCATCCTCCCCAGCGGCGAGATGCGGCGGGTGAAGAGTGCCTGCCGGGCCACCATCGGTCAGGTCGGCAACGCCGACTGGCAGAACGTCAGCATCGGCAAGGCCGGCCGCAACCGCCATCGCGGCGTCCGCCCCCACACCCGCGCCAAGGCGATGAACCCCATCGACCACCCCCTCGGCGGCGGCGAGGGCCGCAGCAACGGCGGCCGCCAGCCCGTCAGCGCCACCGGCGTCCCGAGCAAGGGCGGCATCACCCGGAACAAGCGCAAGAACAGCGAGAAACTCATCCTCCGCCGCCGAAAGTTCGGCAAGCACCAGCCCCGGCCGCAGACGGTTAATGCGAGGTAGTCAGTGGTCTGTTGTCAGTCGTCAGTTGTGAAGAACGATGCGAGGCATTTTTTCCCCTTAACAACTGACCACGGACAACTGACAAAGGACATTTTCCAATGAGCAGAAGCAGCAAAAAAGGCCCGTTCGTCGACGAGAAGCTCTACCTGAAGGTGGAAAAGCTCAACGACCAGCGCAGCAAGCAGCCCATCAAAACGTGGGCCCGCGCCTGCACGATCATCCCGGAGTTCGTCGGCCACACCTTCGAGGTGCATAACGGCAAGTCGTTCATCCGCGTGTTCGTCCAGGAAGACATGGTCGGCCACAAGCTCGGCGAGTTCAGCCCGACGCGCACCTTCAAGGGGCACGGCGGCAAGGGCGGTCGGTAAGCAATACGTCGGCACGCCGCAGTGAATCACTAACGAGACCGGACATGGCAGAGAAAGAATACAAGTCCGTCCACCGCTTCGCCCGGATCGCCCCCCGAAAGGCCCGGCTGACGATGGACATGATCCGCGGCCGCGACGTCGACGACGCGCTGTCCATCCTCCGCTTCAGCAAGCGCCGGGCGAGCATGATGATCGAAAAGGTCGTCCGCTCCGCCGTCGCCAACTTTAACGAGCAGGAGACGGCCCCGAGCCGCAAGACGCTGTACGTCACCGAGGCCCGCATCGACGAGGGGCCGACCATCAAGCGCTTCCAGCCGAAGGACCGCGGCAAGGCCCACCCGATCAAGAAGCGGACCAGCCACCTGGTCGTGGCGATCAATGAGCGGGAAGGATAGTCATCAGCCGTCAGTCTCCGGTCGCCAGTGAAGGCGGGGATTCGACACGAGCATGACTGACGACTGTAGACTGGAGACTAATCATGGGACAAAAAGTTAATCCGACCGGCTTCCGCACCGGCATCACCGAGGACTGGAAGAGCAAGTGGTTCGCACCCAAGACCGCCTACGGCGAGTTCCTGGTCGAGGATTACAAGCTCCGCCGGCACATTGATCAGAAGCTCAACCGCCGCCCGCCGTTTGCGGCCGTCAGCGACATCCTGATCGAGCGCACCCGCGAGGAGGTTACAATCACCCTGAAGACCGCCCGGCCGGGCTTGGTCATCGGGCCGAAGGGGGCGGAGGTTGACAAGCTGCGGGAGGAGCTTGAAGACCTCATCAGCCGTAAGATCGCGCCGGTGAAGGTGATCGAGATCAAGAACCCGGACCTGAACGCGCAGTTGGTCGCCGAGGCGATCGCCGAGCAGTTGAAGAAGCGCGCCAGCTTCCGCCGGGTGCTGAAGATGCGGCTGGAGAGCACGATGCAGGCCGGGGCGAAGGGCATCCGCATCATGATCAGCGGCCGGCTGGGCGGGGCGGAAATTGCCCGCAGCCAGAAGCAGACCAGCGGCAGTGTCCCGCTGACGACTTTGCAGGCGAACATCGACTACGGCTACGCCGTAAGCTTCACCACCGCCGGCACCGTCGGCGTGAAGGTCTGGATCTACCGGGGCATGTACGGCGAGGAAGTCCTCGAGACCGAGAACCGCCCCGGCGGCCCGCCGCGCCGCGGCCGCCGCTAAACGAAGCATCACTGAGACGAATCGGAGTTTGCCATGTTAATGCCCAAACGGGTCAAGTACCGCAAAAGTCAGCGCGGCAAGATGAAGGGGAACGCCACCCGCGGCAACTACGTCGCCTTCGGCGAGTTCGGGTTGCAGTCCCTTGCGACGAGCTGGATCACCGCCCGGCAGATCGAGGCCGGCCGCATCGCGTGCAGCCACTACCTCCGCCGCGAGGGCCGGCTGTTCATCCGCATCTTCCCCCACAAGCCCGTCAGCGGCAAACCGCTGGAGACCCGCATGGGCAAGGGCAAGGGGGAGCCTGAGTACTGGGTCGCCTGCGTCAAGCCCGGCACCGTGCTATACGAGGTGACGGGCGTGGACGAGGTGACCGCCAAGCGCGCCCTCGCCCGCGTGGCCGCCAAGATGCCGGTGAAGTGCCGCTTCGTCGAGCGCAAGTCGGCGGTCGCCTAAAGAGCCCGAACGAGCAGAAACGGATCAGACAATGAATAAGGACATGCAAGCCCTGCGGGACAAGGACGACTCGGTGCTTCAGCAGCAGCTGAAGGACCAGAAGCGGCACCTGTTCGACCTTCGCAGCCAGGCAGTCACGGAGAAGCTGGAGAACCCCAGCCAGTTCCGCGTCGCCCGCCGCGAGATCGCCCGGATCAACACGATCCTCCGCCAGCGCCAGATCGAGGCGGCCAAGGCCGCGGCCAAGTAAAAGCATTCAGAGAGAAGAGCTATGGCAGACGAGACCGCCAAAGATTCCCGCAAGCCGATCCGCACGACCACCGGCGTCGTGACCAGCGCGAAGGCCGCCAAGACCCTCAAGGTCGAGGTTGCCTTCCAGACCAAGCACCCCAAGTACGGCAAGTACCTCAAGCGCCGCACCGTCCTGCACGTCCACGACGAGCAGGGGCAGGGGGGCGAGGGGGACCGCGTGGAGGTCGCCGAGTGCCGCCCGATGAGCAAGACCAAACACCACCGCTTGGTCCGCATCGTCGAGAAGGCGCCGGAGAAGCTCCGCAGCGTGGCCGACGAGGAGTCGAGCAAACTGGTCGAGCGGCCCAAGGCCGACGCCGAGTAGCCCGGTGGTCGCGGGAACAACCCGGATAGTGAACGTCAACCGCCGGCGAGTCCGGGTCAGGAGCGAACGATGATTCAGCAAGAGACGTATGTGGAGATCGCCGACAATTGCGGCGCGAAGCAGGCGCAGTGCATCAAGGTGCTCGGCGGCAGCAGCAGCAAGGGCAAGTTCAAGCGCAAGACCGCCGCCGTCGGCGACGTGATCATCTGCGCCGTGAAGAAGGCCATCCCCTCCGGTGACGTGAAGAAGGGGGAGGTCGTCCGCTGCGTGGTCGTCCGAACCAGCCAGCCAAGCCGCCGGGCCGACGGAAGCTACGTCCGCTTCGACAGCAACGCCGCCGTCGTCATCGACAAGGACGGCAACCCCCGCGGCACCCGCATCTTCGGCGCCGTCGCCCGAGAGCTCCGCGAAAAGAATTACATGAAAATCGTCTCGCTCGCTAGCGAGGTGGTGTAAGGAGAGTCGGCGGTCGGCAGTCGGCAGTCGGCAGTGAAGAAAAGAAATGCGAGACCTCCTCCCTCTTCACTGCCGACTGCCGACTGCCGACCGCCGACTGAACAACTATGGCACAACGAATCAAAGTAGGCGACACCGTCATCGTGACCACCGGGGCCGACAAGGGCCGCACGGGGCGCGTGTTGAGGGTGCTCGGGGACAAGAACAAGGTCGTGGTCGAGGGCGTCAACCGCGTCTGGAAGCACGTCCGCCCGGACCAGCGCAACCCCCAGGGCGGCCGCATCCAGAAGGACGCGCCGATCCAGGAGAGCAACGTCATGCCGGTCGACCCGGCCACCGGCAAGGGGTGCCGCGTGAAGTTCGAGGTCCGCGACGGCGTGAAGCACCGCATCGCCGTCGGCTCGGGCACGGATTTGGGCGTCGTCGGCAGGAAATCCAAGGCCGGCGCGGCCTAGTATACCTTTCTCCCGTTTGGGGAAGCGACAGACATGCCCTCCGGTTTAGCGGCGGGCTTTGATGAAAGTGAACATGGCCGAGAAGAAACAAAAACGCAAACGCGACGACGCCGGCCAGGACGTCGGCAGCCTCGACGCCTCCGTCGCGGCCCCGCCGCCCCGGCTCAAGCAGGTCTACCTCGACACCGTCGCGCCGGCCCTGACCGAAAAGTTCGGGTACACCAACCGCTTCCAGGTGCCCAAGTTCGAGAAGATCGTGATCTCGATGGGCCTCGGCAAGGCCGTCACCAGCGGCGAAAAGGGCCGCATGGAGTCGGCCGAGAAGGAGCTGACGGTCATTGCCGGCCAGAAGCCGGTCCGCTGCAAGGCGAAGAAGAGCGTCGCGCAGTTCAAGGTCCGCGAGGGGCAGGAGACCGGCCTGAAGGTCACGCTCCGCGGGGCGCGGATGTTCGAGTTCCTCGACCGCCTCATCACGCTCGCCATCCCGCGCGTGAAGGACTTTCGCGGCCTGAGCCCCAAGGGGTTCGACAACGCGGGGAACTACAACTTCGGCTTTAACGAGCAGACCGTGTTCCCCGAGGTCGACGCCGCCGCCGTGACGGCCCCGCAGGGGATGAACATCACGATCGTGACCACCGCCAAGACGCCCGACGAGGGCCGCGAGTTGCTGGCGCAATTCGGTTTCCCGTTCCGCCCGCCCGAGGAAAAGGCCCCGCGCCGCCCGACCGCCGCGTGAGCATTCAGCACCTAGAAGGATTAGACAATGGCAACCCAAGCCTGGATCAGCAAGCAGAAGCGCCGCGAGCAGATCGTGTTGAAGTACGCCGACAGGCGGCGGCAGCTCAAGAAGGAGGGCAACTACGCCGAGCTCTCCCGCCTGCCGCGCGACGCGAGCCCGACGCGCAGCCACAAGCGCTGCCAGATCACCGGCCGCAGCCGCGGCGTCTATCGCAAGTTCGGCATCAGCCGCATTATGCTCCGCGAACTCGCGCTGGCAGGGATGATCCCAGGATTGAAAAAGGCGAGCTGGTAAGCATGTCATCAGACGGCAGTCTCCGGTCGCCAGTTTTGGCGGCGGGTACTGGTGACTGAAGACCAACGACTGACGACTAGAGACTTCACTATGAGCATGCAAGACCCGATCGCCGACATGCTGACCCGGATTCGCAACGCGAACCGCGTCGGCCGGAAAATGGTGCTGATTCGCCGGAGCAAGATCTGCTCGGGCATCGCCCAGGTTCTGAAGGATGAGGGATACATCGAGGACTTCGACACGATCGAAGATGACAAGCAGGGCCAGCTCCGCGTCACGCTCAAGTACAGCCTTGCGGGAGACAAGGTGATCCACGAGATCGACCGCGCCAGCAAGCCCGGCCGCCGCGTGTACCACAAGGTTGCGGAAATCCCCAAAGTGCTCAACGGCCTCGGCGTCGCCGTGGTCTCCACCAGCCGCGGCGTGATGAGCGACCGCAAGGCACGCGAGGCCAACGTCGGCGGGGAATTGATCTGCACCGTGAATTAGCCACCAGTCTTCGGTCGGCAGTCATCAGTAAGAAATTGCTCCTGACCCGATCCGCTGAAGACTGCCGACTGCCGACCGAAGACTAAGGACTACGCAATGAGCCGCATCGGAAAACAACCCGTCGAACTGCCCTCGGGCGTTAAGGTCGCGCTGCAGGACCACTCCGTCCGCGTCGAGGGGCCGAAGGGGAAACTCTCGCTCGACATGGACCCGACGATCAGCGTCAAGCAGGAGGGCTCCGCCGTCGTGCTCGAGCGCCCCAACGACGAACGCAAGAGCAAGGCCCTCCACGGCCTGTACCGCTCGCTCGTCCAGAACATGGTCCTGGGCGTCACCACCGGCTACACCAAGACGCTGGAGATTCAGGGCGTCGGCTACAAGGCGGAGATGAAGGGCAAGCAGATCGTCCTCTCCGTCGGCTACGCCAATCAGATTTCGGTGGACATTCCCGAGGGCGTCGACGTCAAGCTCGAGGGGCCGACCAAGGTGGTCGTCAGCGGCGTGGACAAGCAGAAGGTCGGCCAGTTCGCCGCCAACGTCCGCAACGTCCGCAAGCCCGAGCCGTACAAGGGCAAGGGCATCCGCTACGCCGGCGAGGTCGTGAAGATCAAGGCCGGCAAGGCCTTCGCGGGGGCCGGCTCTAAATAGGAAATGTCCGTGTCAGTTGTCCGTGGTCCGTTGCACGGGCAATGGCTACATATTTACAACTGATAACGGACCACTGACAACGGATCAAAATCATGCCCGACAAGAATGAAGCGAAGGCGAAGCGACTGCTCCGCCGGAAGTACAGCATCCGTAACGGCCTCTCCGGCACCTCCGAGCGGCCGCGGCTGAGCGTCTACCGCAGCAGCAAGCACATGTACGCCCAAGTGATCGACGACGTCGCCGGCCGCACGCTGGCGTCGGCGGCCACCACCGAGAAGGACGTGCTGTCCGACGGCACCGGCGGGAACATCCCCGCGGCCCAGGCGGTCGGCAAGGCCATCGCCACCCGCGCCATGGCGGCGGGCGTCGAGAAGGTCGCCTTCGACCGCGGCGGCCGCAAGTACCACGGCCGGGTCAAGGCCCTCGCCGACGCCGCCCGCGAGGGCGGCCTGAAGTTTTAAGCCGCGGGTCCGGGGCAAGTCCCACGGCGAGTTCCAGACTGTAGAAACGAGCGAGTAATGGCTGAAGACACGAATCAGGACGACGCGAGCAAAAAGCCGGAGCCCACGGGCGTGCCCTCGCCCGCCGAGGCGACCGCCCCTGCGAGCCCGGCGGAATCGCACACGCCCGGCGTGGCAATCCCCGAGGGCGTCGTCGCCTCCGCCACGCCCGAGGGGTCCGACCCCGCCGAGCACAAGCAGGGGGGCCAGGTCGGCACCGCGGACAACCCGCCGATCGAGGGTGCCCCGGCCGTGCCGGGCGTCGACCGCAACAGCACGCCGGGAGCGGCCCGGCCGGCCGGCGGCGGGGGGCGCGGGCGGATGCAGGGCGGCAGCGGCGGGACCGGCGGCGGCGGGGCGGGGGGCGGCGGGGGCCGGTCCGGCGGCGGCCGCGACAGCCGGGGCGGCGGCCGGGCGGGCGGGCGCAACCGCGGCCGCGACTCGGGCCGCGAGTCCGAAGACTCGATCGAAACCTCGGTCATCAAGATCTACCGCT
>CBDHCE010000011.1:0-34641 GCA_965260985.1 Tepidisphaeraceae bacterium
CGTTCGCCTCCGTCGGGGTCTGGTCCGCCAGCGCCGCGCCCGCGGCGTCCAGCAGTGTAGGCTTGCCGTAGGGGTCGTAGGCGAACCGCGCCGCCACCGCCCCGGCGTCGCCCGTGGTCGCCCGCGTGCTGTAGAGGCCGTCGTGGTGGTGGTAGCTCCTCGCCACCGCCCCGCCCGCCGCCGGCGTGGCGGTCATCAGCAGCTAGTCCACGTAGTCGCCGTAGACGTACTCCCGCAGGAGGGAGGGGGAATAGGTGGTGCCTCCCGGCGAGTTGCCGGCGGCCTGCTCCACGCTGTACTCCGCCACCTCCCGCGGCCCGGCGCTGACGTAGACAATCTCGGCGTAGTCGGTCTGTCCTGGTGCCCGAGCCGGACCCTTGCTCACCCGACGGCCTAAAGCGTCGTAGGTGCAGCCGGCGAGGGTGGGGGGCAGAAAAGGGGGAAGCAGAAAAGGGGCATTCTACGTTTCAATCGCTACTCCACCCGTCCGAAAAGTGGAATGGCTCCTTCTTTCCCCCCGCGTGGCCGCTGCCTGCCGGTGCGGAACCGCCGCCGCCAGATTTCCACAACCGGCTACGTCCACCGCCACGGCACCCGCGACGCAGTCACGCGGCTCCGCCGCCCGGCCGGCCGCGCCCTCGCGACCTAGCACGCCACGCCGAAAAACGGTAAACTTTTCTCACCCGACCCGCCGCCGCCCGCCACGCAGGAGCCGCATGAAGAATGACCCGCTCGCCCGCCCTTTCGCCGCCGCCGCCTTCGCGCTGCTGTTCGCCCTCGCCCCCGCCCGCGCCGCCGGCCCCGCGACGAAACCCGCGACCCAGCCCGCCACCCGCCCGGCCGACCTCTCCGCGCAGGTGCTCGGCGTTCGCATCACCCGCGACATCCCCGAGCAACTCCGCCGCAGCGGCTTCGCTCGCGCCTTCGACCCCAACGGCCAGGGTGGCTTCACCGTCCAGGTGCTGATGATGGTCCGCGCCGCCGACGGCAAAATCGTCGAGGCCGACCCCAACAAAGTCCGCATCGACACCTTCCTGGACGACACCTACCGCGACCTCCGCCCGGCCCCCGACGCCGACCAGCGCCGCCAGTATTACGGAGGCCAGTCCGGCAACCTGACCGAGGACGGCTCCGCCGCCGCCTACCTCCTCTCGACCGACCGCGCCCCGGCCGAGGGTGCCGAGCGGCTCCTGATCCGCGGGTCGGTCACGCTCAAGGTCGCCGGCGTGGAGAAGAAGAGCGACAAGCTCCCGCTCACCCTCCGCATCGGCGAGTCGATCCCCCTCGGCAAGGCCACCCTCACCGTCGGCAGCCTCAGCCTCTCCGGCGGCCCGATGGGGACGCAGGTGCAGCTCCGCAGCGACCAGCCGCTCGAGGCGATCAGCGACCTCTTCCTGTTCGACGCCGAAGGCAAGCCGCTGAAGATCCCGCCGGGTGCCCAGCAGTCGATCCAGCAGTCCATTCGCAACGGCGGGGGCCGGAACGGGAACGGGCCGTCTTACATTACCTTCCCGGTTCCGCAGGATCTGGATAAGGTGCAGGTGCAGTTCACCTACGCCGAATCGGTGGCCGAGCGCGACGTGCCCTTCGAGGTGCAGGTCGATCTGGGCACGGCGAAGGTCGGCGAGAAGCCGGAGAAGCCAGGCCCGGTGCCGGCCGCCGCGCCGGCCGCTACGAACAAGCCCCAGGCGCGGGGCGAGGGCCGCCACCGATTCGTGCGGACCGTGGCCGAGACGGTCGACCCGTTCGGCCCGAAACGCGCCAGGCCCGACTGGCCGGCCGACCCGAGCCGGACGGTCAAGTTCCCCCCGCGCCGCGAGCCCGTTTGGCCGGAGAAGCCGGACGCTTCGGCCGCGCCGGCCACCCGGCCCGCCTTTGCTCCCCGGCTGCCCTTCCCCGACGCCGCCCCGCCCGTGACTTTGCCGCCGGAGGTGCCCAACGCCGAGGTTCAGGTGCTCGCCCTCGCCACCGCCCGCGGCATGGGGGGGGCGGGCGACCAAACCGGCGTCAACGCCACCGGCTGGCCGATCAACCCGGTCGCCCTCTTCAAGCCCAACGGCGGCACGCAGGTGCAACTGCTGCTCAAGGTGCCCGGCGAGCGACTCGCCGCGGTCGGCTCCGCCGACGTGCGGATCGACGCCTTCGCCGACGACACCGGCGCGGCCCTGCCAGTCGTGCAGGTGCCGCGGTCCGACGGGCCGGATCGGTTCACCGTCCCGCTCAGAAATCCCGGGCCCTTTTTCCGGGCCGGCGGCACCGATGTGGTGACGCGCCTCGACGGGTCGGCCGCGCTGCTCCTCGTGGCAATGGAGGCCGCCCCCACCCCCGGCGCGACCCGCCTGCGACTCCGCGGCCGCGTGCCCGTGCAACTCGCCGGCGAGCGGCGCACGGTGAAGGGGGCCGCCGCGCCGCTTCGGCCGGGAGCCGAACTCGCGCCCGCCGACGCCGACTTCAGCGCCGTCGTCGTCGAGGTCCGCGCGTCCACCCCGCCGGCCGTCACCCCAACCGTGTCGGATGCCGTCGTGGCGGTCCACGCCCGCGGCGTGCCCATCGGCGACGTGCAGGTGCAGGTCACCTTCCGCACCGACCTGCCGCCGGAGCAAATCGCCACGCTGAAACTCGCCGACGCCGAGGGCGACTCGGTCTTCTACGGCGTCCCACGCCTCTACAGCCGCACGCCGGGCGTGCCGGGCGACCCCGATTCCGACGGCTACGTCTACGCCTTCGACGCCAAGGCCGTGCCCGGCCCCGTGACGCCCGAGTGGACGCTGCTCGGCCCCCCGCGCGCCGCAACCGTGCCGTTCGACATCACCACCGGCCCGGGGTTGTGACCGCCGAATCCGAGGAGGACCGACCATGAACCGACGCTCTTTTCTTCGCAACACCATCGCCGCCGTCGCGGGAGGAACCATGATTCAGCAACTCTCCGCCGCCGTCGGGCGGGTCGAGCCGGACGTCCGCATCACCGCCGTCACCGCCTACGACGTCGCCTTCCACCGCCCGAAAATGGTCGGCAAAAACGCCCGCCTCGGCGTTCACGGCGACGGCGGCGGCGAGCGGTTCCTCACGCTCGACACCTCCGCCGGCGTCAGCGGATTCGGCTGGGGCAACGCCGATGAGGCCGCCGCCGCCAAGCTCCTCGGCGGCCGGCCCGCCGACTGGTTCAAGCCCAACGCCAACGGCTTCGTCTGCCCGCTCGGCAACGGCACCGCGCCGCTCTGGGACCTGCTCGGCAAGCTCGACGGCAAGCCGGTTTACGAACTCCTCGCCGGCAAGGGCGGGCCGAAGGGGCCGGAGAAGGTGCGGGCCTACGACGGCTCGATCTACTTCGCCGACCTCCTGCCCGACCACGCCGACGACTGGCGCGAGCAGTTCAAGCGCGAGATCGCCATGGCCCACGCCGCCGGCCACACCGCGTTCAAGATCAAGATCGGCCGCGGCGCGAAGTGGATGCCGCGCGACGCCGGCGACGCCCGCGACATCGAGGTCATCCGCCTGTTCCGCGAAACGTGCGGCCCCGACGCCACCCTCGGCGTCGACGCCAACAACGGCTACGACCTCGCCGGCACCAAGCAACTGATGGAGCAGGTCGGTTCGCAGAACCTCGCCTTCACCGAGGAGATGTTCCCCGAGACCGTCGCCGACTGCGGCGCGCTCAAGGCGTTCTATAAGGAGAAGGGCTGGAAGACCCTGCTGGCCGACGGCGAGACGCAGCACGACATGGACCAGTACCAGCCGCTGGCCGACGCCCGCGTGATCGACGTGCTGCAGGGCGACATGCGGCACTACGGCTTCGAGGGCGTCCTGAAGATGGCCGCCATGGCCGCCGGCGGCGGGGCGAGGATCGCGCCGCACAACTGGGGGTCGATCGCCGGCTACTACATGATGCTGCACGTCGGCCGGGCAATCGACAACTTCTACATGGCCGAGAACGACCCCGGCCGCACGCCCGCGCTGGTGGCCGACGGGTTCGTGCTGAAGGACGGCACCTCCACCGTGCCCGACACGCCGGGCCTGGGGCTGGAACTCCGACCCGACCTCGCGCCGGGCGACGTGCGGCAGCTGTATGAAGTCCGCGCGTGAAGCGGTCGGCGAATCAACGCCCGGCCGCTCGCGGCTTCGCAAAGAAACCGGTTTCTCACGACGCTTTTCTTTGCTAAGCCGCAAGCGGCCAAAGCGTTGCCACGCGATGGGGGCGACCCGCGGAATCACGGAGCCAACGATGAAGAGCAACCAGATCGTGAAGCCCGCCGCCCCCGCGTTGCTGGCCGGCGTGCTGGCGCTCGCCCAAGCGGCCCGCGCCGCGCCGGCGTCGGCCCCTTCAACCCGACCCGCCACTCAACCCGCCACTCAACCCGCCGCGGACGAGGGGTTGACGGCGCGGGTGCTGGCCGTCCGCATCGCCGGCGAGTTGCCCGAGGGTTTTGCGGACAACGTTTACGCCCGCAACTTCGCCCACGCCGAGTTCGAGCCCGAAACCGTGCAGATCCTGCTCATGGTCCGCAACCCGCACGGCACCCTCGTCGGGGCCGACCAGAAGCGCCTGAGGATCGACGCCTTCGGCGACGACACCGGCCGCGACCTCCGCCAGACGCCCGGCGTCCAACTCCGCAACACCTTCTACAACACGGGCGGCAACCTCTCGGCCGACCGGACGGCGGCCCTGCTGGTCGTGATGACCGACAAGGCGCCGGCCCCCGACGCCCGGCGGATCACCCTCCGCGGCGCCGCCGTCCTCACCGTGGCCGCCGGCGAGCGGACCGCGCCGCCGACGACGCTTCCGCTCAGAATGGGCGGCAGCGTCGGCGTCGGCGGGGCGACCCTCACGGTCACGAAGCTCACCCCCACCGGCGGCGACTCGGGCGGCCTGGAGGTCGAGGCGGCCACCGACGGCCCGCTCTACACCCCCGGCCCCCTCACCGACCTCACCGCCACCGACGCCGACGGCCGCGACCTGAAGCTGCGGCTCTACGGCCGGGCGGCCGACCGGAACCCGGACCGGCCGATCAAACTGAGCTTCACCCTCGCCCGGCGGGTGCCCGAGGCGAAGCTGCGATTCACCTACGCGCTCCTGGCCGAGGAGCGGACCTTCCCCTTCGTTCTCGAAGTCGATTTGGGCCGTGCCACGATCGGCCCTCCCGCCACCCGACCGGCCGCCGCGGGCGGGGGCTAATTCGCCACCAGCATGACCGGAAATCGGCACCTTCGTCGCCGGTGGCACTCCGTTTGCGATGTGGTTGATCGTCCCCGAACAATTGGCCGAACTGCCGCTCGGTGCGGTGCGGGCGGCCCACAAAACGAAGGAGCAAATGATGAAGACCAACGAGATCGTGAAGACCGCCGCCGTCGCAGTGGTGGCCGGGCTGATGGCGGTGGGGACCGCCGCCGCCCAGCAGTCAACGCTGAACCAGCGGATCGACAAAACGGCCGCCGCCCTGCGTGACGCGGCGACGGGCCAATCTGACGCGGCCGGCCAGGGTGACATGGCCGACCAGTCGCAGCCGAAGGACGAGAAGGCCTCCGAGAAGTTTGTCACATCGGCCGCGGCGGGGAACCTGCTGGAGGTCGAACTCGGCAAGATGATGAGCGAGTCGGACGACCCGCAGGTGAAGCAGATCGCCCAGAAGATGGTCGACGATCACACGGCCGCCAACGAGAAGCTCCAAAAGGCGGCGGAGAAGGACGGCCTGAAGTTCAAGGCTGAGCTCACCCCCGTCGGCAAGGCGGTCAAGAAGGAGCTCCAGAAAAAGCAGGGGGCCGACCGCGACCGCGCCTACCTCTTCACCCAAACCGGCGGCCACGAGACCGTGACGCTGCAGTACGAGCACGCGATCCACTCCCCCGGCACCCCGGCCGTGAAGCAGTACGCCCGGCAGACGCTCTCGGTCGTGAAGGAGCACGAGGACCTGTTCAAGTCGACCGCCCAGTCGATGGCGACCGGCGATAAGATGGGCACGATGCCGACGGGCAATTAGGTTCCGCAAAGACGGTTGAACCGAACAGATCGGCGTCCGAACCGTGGGGTTCGGACGCCGATATCCCATTTACCTGCCGGCGGATCAGACTTACCAGGCGTAGGCCTCGGGTGCCGGGCCGCCGGGGCCGGGGAAAATCGTGTCGAGCTGTTTCATCTGCTCGCTGCCCAGTTCGATCTCCACCGCCCGCAGGCTGCCGGTGAGTTGGTCCATCGTGCGCGGGCCGATGATCGGGGCGGTGATGCGATTATCGTGCAGCATCCAGGCGAGGGCGACGTCGGCGGGCTTCTCGCCGAGCTCCTTGCAGAAGCCCTCCCACTTTTCGAGCTGCGGGCGGAACTTCTCGATCTTCTTCTGCGCGTCCTCGTTGCCGCGGCGGCCGGTGGTGTCCTGCTTCTCCAGCACGCCGCCGAGCAGGCCGCCCTCGAGGGGGCTCCAGGGGATCACGCCGACGCCGTAGAACTCGCAGGCCGGCAGCACGTCGGTCTCGATGGCGCGGCTCATCAGGCTGTACTTGCTCTGCTCGCTGACGAGGCCGAGCACGTTCATCTTCTCCGCCTTCTCGTTCGCCGCGGCGATGTGCCATCCGGCGAAGTTGCTGCTGCCGGCGTAGATGACCTTGCCCTGCTTGATCATCGTGTCGTACGCCTGCCAACACTCGGCCCACGCCATCGGGCGGTAGATGTGGTGCATCTGGTGGAGGTCGATGAAGTCGGTCTGAAGTCGCTTGAGCGACGCCTCGACCTCGGCGGTGATCTTGCGGGCGTTGAGGCCGTGCATGAGGTTGAGGTTCTTGTTGGCGTCGTTGTTCATCCCGCCGTAGGCCTTGGTGGCGATGACGGTTCGCTCGCGCCGGCCGCCGCCCTGGGCGAACCACTTGCCGATGATGGTCTCGGTCACGCCCTCGCCCTTCTTCTCGCCGTAGACGTCGGCGGTGTCGAAGAAGTTGATCTGCTCATCGAGGGCGCGGTCCATAATGGCGAAGGCGTCGGCCTCGGTGGTGCGGGGGCCGAAGTTCATGGTGCCGAGGCAGAGCCGGCTGACGCGGAGGCCGGTGCGGCCGAGCATGGTGTGTTTCATGGGAAATAATAGGGGCGTGACTTGGCGGGGAAAGCGCGAACGTGGCCGTTTTAGTTCGTCGTGGGCATCATGCCGCCGTCGACGCGCAGGTTCGCCCCGGTGATGAAGTCCGCCAGCGGGCTGCACAGGAAGGCCACCGCGTTGGCGATGTCGAGCGGCGAGCCGATGCGCTGCGCCGGCATCTTCGCGCCCTCGACGTACTGCTTCTCGAAGGCGTCGAAGTCGTAGGGCTGGCCCTGGGCGGCGGCCATTTCGCGGATGCCGGCCTCCATGCCGGGCGTGCGGATCGGGCCGGGGCTGACGGTGTTGCTCGTCACGCCGGTGCCGGCCAGCGCCTTGGCGAGCGAGACGGCCTGGGCGATGTTGGCCGCCTTCGTCACGCCGTAGGGGGCGATGAACGCCTCGGGCATCGGCCCCAGAAAACTGCCGAGGGCGATGACCCGGCCCCAGCCGTTGTCCTTCATCGCCGGCACGAGGCGGGTGATGAGCCGCACCGGGCCAGCCACGTTGACGTTGAAGATGTGGTTCCAGTCGGCGGCGGTCGTGTCGAGCCACGGCTTCATCGGGAAGATGCCGGCGTTGTTGACGAGGATGTCGACCCCCCCGAACGCCGCCAGCGCGGCGTCGGCGACTTTCGCCGCTTCCGCATCGCCGCCGAGGTCGCCGAGCGCTACCGTTGCTTTGCCGCCTGCATCGGTGATTTCCTCAGCGACGCGGGCCGCCTCCTTTTCGTTGCGGCCGTTGATGACGACGGCCGCGCCCTCCGCCGCGAGGGTTTTGGCGATCTGTTCGCCGATGCCGCTGGTGCTGCCGGTGACGAGGGCGCGCTTGCCGCTGAGTTGCAGGTCCATGATTGTCCTTCGGGTAGAGTTACTTGAGGTTTTCGGGCCAGGCGCGCATCGACGCCTCGGCAATTGCTTTGAGTTTGGGCCGTTTCGCGCCGTCGCGGGCGAGCGACGACAGGCCTTGGATCACGCCGCAGCAGAGTGCCGCAAGGGTGGCGGCGTCGGCGTCGGGCGGCAGAATGCCGCGCTTGATGTCGCGGCGGATTTTCGCCCTCAGGCGACCTTCGATGCCCTGCCGCAGCTTCGCCAGCGCCTCCGCCACGTCGGCCGACTCGGGGCCGACGTTGGTCGCGCCGGTGGCGAGCAGGCAGCCCCGCGGCGTGTCGGGGCCGGTGAAGTAAATCACCGCGCTTGACAGCATCGCCTCGGCGGCGTCGCGGGCGGTCGGGGCGTCGCCGATCAAATCGCCCGACGGCTCCGGGCCGGCGAGGTACAGGTCGACCGCCTCAAGAAACAGCCGCTTCTTGTCGCCGAAGGCCGCGTAGAGGCTCGGCGGCGTAATGCCCATCTCGGCGGTGAGCCGGCTGACGCTCGTCCCCTCGTAGCCGTGCCGCCAGAACAGCAGCATCGCCCGCCGCAGCGCCTCGCCGCGGTCGAACGACAGCGGGCGGCCGGCCTTGCGAGGGTGCGGGGTTTCGATTTCCATAGCGGTCGATACTAAACGCGCGGGTTGGCTTCGGCAAGCGTGCGGTGGATTTTCGTATTGACCGCTACAGTTCCCCTCCCGCCGCCGGCACGGCTTTTGCGGGCGGGGTGACATGGCAAATGAAATCCCCCAGAAGATGAAGGCCGGCGCGGTCGAACAGTTCGGCGGCCCGGAAGCGTTCAAGGTCATGGACGTGCCGGTCCCCGACGTCGGCGACGGCGAGGTGCTGGTCCGCCTGGAGTTCGTCGGCGCGGGCATCTGGGACCCGATGGAGGCCAAGGGCTACTTCGCGGAGATGAGCCGCAAGATGGGCAACGAGCCGAGCTTCCCCTACGTCGTCGGCTTCGACGGCGCCGGTACCGTCGCGGCCGTCGGCGGCGGCGTGGACCGCCTCGAGGTCGGCGACAGGGTGTGGGGCCAGGCGTTCCTCAACCCCAAGGGCGGGTTTTACGCCGAGTATTGCGCGGTCGACGCCGACACGATTTCGCACCTGCCCGACAAGCTGACGGCCGAGCAGGCCGCCGGGCTAGGCGTGGCGGCCATGACGGCGCTGCGCGGGCTGGACGACACGCTCAAGCTCAAGGCCGGCCAGAGCGTGATGATCCACGGCGCGGCCGGCGGCGTCGGCCACGTCGCGGTGCAGCTCGCCAAGGCGATGGGCGCGCGGGTGCTGGCCGTGGCGTCGGGCGACGACGGCGTGAAGCTTTGCGAGCAGCTCGGCGCGGACGCGGCCGTCGACGGCAAGACCGCCGACGTCGCCGCCGCGGCGCGGCAGTTCGCGCCCGACGGCCTCGACGCGGCGCTGCTGCTGGCGAGCCCGCAACCCGTCGCCGGCGCGCTTGCGTTGGTCAAGGACGGCGGCACGATCGCCTTCCCGGCCGGCGTGCAGCCCGAGCCCAAGCCGCCGCGCGACGGCGTGGGCGTGAAGGAGTTCTCCGGCATCCCCGACCGCGCCGCGATGCAAAAGCTCGACGAGCTCATCGCCGCCGGGCCGTTCACGGTCCACGTCGCCAAAACCTTCCCGCTGGAGCGGGCGACCGAGGCGTGGGAAATGCTGGAACAGCACTTTCTCGGCAAGATCGTCCTGTCCGTCTGAAGCAGCGACGGCGATTGCGGCACGGACGCGCCGTGGCAAATCCAGCCCGCGCGGGGGGCGGCGCGGGTCAGGCGATCGTGTCGTGCTCGCCGTCCGCTTCGCCCTCGGCGGGGTTGGCGAGGATTTCGGCGTCGCGGGGGTCGGTGGCGACGCGCATCATGCGGGGGCCGATGCGGGCGAGGATCTCGTAGGGGATCGTGCCGGCCCACTCCGCCAGGGCGTAGACGCTCACGGGGCTCAGCGGGTCGGCGTCGAGCAGCGTGGCGGTGTCGCCCACCCGCGCGTGCGGGGCGGCGGTCAGGTCGACCGTCAGCAGGTCCATGCTGACGTGGCCGACGACGGGGCAGACCGCCTCGCCGATCAGCACGGCGGCGTGGTTGCCCAGGCACCGCGGGTAGCCGTCGGCGTAGCCGACCGGCACCACGCCGACGCGCGTGGGGTAGTCGGCGCGCCACGTCTGGCCGTAGCCGACGCCCTCGCCGGTGCGGACGGCGTGGACGGCCAGCAGCGGGGCGGTCCACGACAGGGCAGGGCGCAGCGGCCGGTCGGGGCTGGGCCGGCCGGTCGGGTCGATGCCGTAGAGGGCCAGGCCCGGCCGGACGACGTCGTAGTGGGTGCGGTGGTTGAGGAAGATCGCCCCGCTCGCCGCCGCGTGGCGGACGACCCGGCCGCCAAACCGCTCGTCGAGGAAGTCCGTGGCGTCGGCGAAGCGGCGGAGCTGCTCGCCCGTGAACGGGTCGCCCCGCACCTCGCCGTTGGCGAAGTGCGTGCCGACGCTCATCAACTGCAGGGACTGGTGGGCCCCGATGCGCTCGATCAGCCGGCCGAACTCGGCGACCGAGCAGCCGGTGCGGGTCATGCCGGTGTCGAGCATCACCTGCACGCGGGCGAGCAGGCCGCGGCGCAGGGCGAGGCGGGCGACGTCGTCGGCGGCGGCGGGGTGGGTCAGGGTGAGGGTCCAGCCGTTCTCGACCGCCACCTCCAGCATCTCGCGGTTGCGGCCGAGGTAGACGTTCTCCACCGGCCGCAGGATCACCAGCGGGCACTCGAAGTCCGGCAGGGCGGTGGCCTCCTCGACGCTGGCGACGGCGAGTTGGTCGACGGCGGACTGGCCGCTGCCGTCGATGGAAAAGTTTCGCAGGGTGTCGGCGACGAGGGCCGCGCCGTGGCCGTAGGCGTCCGCCTTGACGACGGCGCAGATCTGCACGCCGTCCTCGAGCTGGTTGCGGATCACCGCCGCGTTGTGCAGCAGGGCCGCGCGGCTGACGAGCACGCGCGGCCCGCCGACCGTCGGGTCGGCCGGCGCGCGCGGGACGCCGCGCTTGGCGGACTTGCGGAACTCGGGGTCGGGGTGATATTCCATGCGTCGGCGGGTGGGGACTGCTTGTGGTCTCATCGGCAGCCGAGCCGATGGCAGATTACCCGATCTTCCGCCGCCCGCCCACCGCGACGGGATGTCGGGCCGCGGCGAACTTCAGATCGGACCTCCAATGACCCAGCCCCCCGTCCCGCCGATGCCGGTGCAGATGCTCGACTACGGCACGCCCCCGCCGGCGGGCAGGCCGGGCCTGCTCACCACCGTCGGCATCCTCAGCATCGTCTTCTCGGTCTTCTACGGCCTGTCGGCGGTGGGCACGGTGATGACCACGTTCATGTATTATTCGATGAGCCAAACGATGTCCGCGATCTCGACCCCGCCGCCAGCCATCCCGACGGGCGTGCCCGCGACGGTGGTCGCCACGCCGCGGCCGGCACCGGGGGATGAGATGGCGGAGGCGGATCAGAAAACGCTTCTGGCGGCGCTCGATCAGACGCGGGCGCTCGATCCGGCCGATCAGGCGGCGGTCGGCACCTTATTGCAGCAGATCGGCTGGAAGGTGGCCGGCCACCCGCCGGGCGGGGCGGCGACGCCCGAGGCGCTCCAGCGGCTGATTTCTCAGTCCGGCGCGACCTTCGACGGCGGCACGTTCTACGGCCTGCCCGGCGGCCGGCTGGAGGTGGCCGACGGGTCGGCCATGTTCACCGCGACCGACAAGAGCGTGACCACCACCGGAGCGGGCGTTACTGCCACCACGCGCCCGGCCGTCGCGGTGCCGGCTTTGGCAATGCCGATATCGATCAACTTCAACATCTCCACCGGCACTTTGACGCTGTCGCTGATCGACGCGGCGCTTCGATTCGGTCTGGCCGTCTGGCTGCTGGTGGCGGGCATCAAGGTGCTGTCGAACTCTCCGGGCGGCCGGCGGTGGCACCTGAGGTGGGCGTGGGTCAAACTGCCGCTGCTGCTGCTGAGCGCGGCGGCGGCGTGGTGGATCACGAGCTCGATGTTTAACGGCATCTTTAAGAGTGTGCCGACCGGGCCCAGCACGCCGCCGCCGATGGCGGCGCTCGGAAGTTCCTTCGCGCTGATGACCGCCGTCGTCTACGCCGTCATCGCGGCCATTTACCCGGTGACGGTGCTGATCCTGATGAACCTGAACACCGCCCGCGTTTTCTACACACCGGATGGGCCGGTGAGATAGCTCGTGACACCGTCAGCCTATACAGGCCACGTCGGCGGCTCACTTCTGCCGGAAGACGATTCGGCCCTTGGTCAGGTCGTAGGGGCTGAGCTGCACCTTCACCCGGTCGCCGGGGAGGATGCGGATGAAGTGCTTGCGCATCTTGCCGGAGATGATGCCGAGAATCTCCCGTTCGCTGTTGTCCAGCCGGAGCTTGAACATCGCGTTGGGCAGGGCTTGGGTCACGACGGCTTCGAGTTCGATCGCGTCATTCTTGGGCACTCAGTCTCCTCGGGCAGCTTCTGGGTCGGGTCGCGGGATGGTAGAGGTGCGGGGCGGGGCGGGCAAGGCGGGGGGCGGAGTTATCGGATTCTTAATTCGGCGCGCCAGAAAGCCCACCGCTGAAGCGGTGGGCGTTGGCCGGGGTGTGCGAGCGGGCGCTTCAGAGGGCGGCTTCGTCGCGCTCGCCGGTGCGGATGCGGACGACCTCGCCAACGGGGTAGACGAAGATTTTGCCGTCGCCGACATCGCCGGTGCGGGCGTGCTCGATGATCGCGTCGACGGCGGCCCGCACGTCGGCGTCCTTGACGCAGACCTTCAGCAGCACCTTGTGGACGAGGTTGATCTCGATGGTCGCCCCGCGGTACTGCTCGGTGTGGCCGAGCTGCGTGCCGAAGCCGCGGGCGTCAACGGCGGTGGCGCCCTTGACGCCCACGCTGTTCAGTGCGGCCTTGACGTGGTCCAGGCGCTCGGGCTTGATGACGGCTTCGATCATTTTCATGGCGGTTCCTTGGTGTGAAGGTGCGGGGCTCGGTTTCCCGCATCACTTTACGGCTTGTGGCGGGCGGACGCCAGTGGCAATCGGGGCAAAAAGTCGGTTTCCGCGCCGCCCTGCGTAGAATCGGCCGTAGAATCCGCCCGTGACCCCGCCGCCGCCCCTGCCCCCGAGCCCGCCCGCGACCGCCGCCGACCCGCCCGCGCCGGCGGACTTTTTCGACGTCGAGGCGGCCCTGCGCGACAGCGCGGCCCGGCCGGCGGGCGCGTGGGTGTCGTACCTCGTCCTCGGGGCGGTGGCGGCGGCGATCGGGGGGCTGTTCGTCGGAGGCGGGGGGTCGCTGGCGGCGATGGTGATCCTGCTCGTTCTGCTCGCGGTCGGTCTGGCGGTGCCGAACGCCCTGCTCCGCCGCCACCAAGCCGAGGGGCGGGCGGTGGAGGACGTCGAGGAACTCGTCCGCCTCCGCCGCTGGCCCGACGCGGCGTGGCATTTGCGCGAACTGCTCAGCGGCCCGATGCGCAACCCCGCCGGCCGGGCGCGGGCGCTGATCTCCCTCTCGGCCGTGCTGATGCGGTACGAGCGGTTCGACGACGCGATCCGCGTGCAGTCGCACCTGATCGACGAGTTGGGCCTGTCCGGCCCGCCCGGCCACGCGGTGCGGGTGGGGCGGACGATGGCCGAATTGCGGTCGGACCACCTGCACGACGCCGACGCCTCGCTGTCGAAACTGAAGCGCGACGTGGCCCGGCAGAACCGGGCCGCGCCGGTCAATTCGGCCGATTCGACCGATTTCGAGGCGGACGGCGTTTCGGCGGGGCTGGCGCTAGCGGAGATGTACCGCGACGTGAAGACCGGCCACCCGGAGGAGGCGGTGGGGATTTACGAGTTGGCCCTGCCGGCGGTGCGGCGGCAGTTGGGGCACCGCTCGGCGGACGCCCACGCGCTGGCGGCGGCGGCGTACCTGCGGCTGGGCCGCCCCGCCGACGCCGCCGCCGCCTACGACGCCGCGACCCGCCTGACGCCCGCCGAGGAGTTGCACCGCCGCTACCCCGAGGTGCGTGAGGCGGTGTCGGAGCTGACGCCGGCGGTCGCGCCGGTGTGAATCCGGGCCGCTCGCGGCTTCGCAAAGAGTAAGCCGGCGTCGAATCCTTTTCTTTGCGAAGCCGCAAGCGGCCGGGGCGGTTATCATCCGTCGCATGGCTTGGCCCGACGCCCAATCCCTCGACCCCGCCGCCGCCGACTCGGCCGACGTGCCGTCCGACGAGGGCGAGGCGGACTTCCTCACCGTCGACACCGACCGCGCCATCGTCCGATCGCGCCGGCAGGTGGTCTGGGGCCGGGCGGTTCACTGGGGTCTGCTGGCGGTCGCGGTGGCGGGGATGGTGGCGTCGCCGATCTTCTCCGCCGCCGGCGCGAAGGCGGGATCGAGCCTTTTCGGCCTCCTGCCACTGGTGGCGGTGGTGGTGTGGATCGCCCTGGGCGTCCGCAGCGCGCGGACGGCGGCGCTGGCGGCGGGGGCGGGGCCGCTGGTGGCGGCGGGGCTGTTCGCGGCGGCGGAGGACCGGGTGGCGCGGTCGCTCGACTCGTTCTGCCTGTTCCGCTCGCCGCGCCTGCTGGGGTTGCACCACCTGGCGCTGCTGCGGTCGGCGCAGGACCGCCCGGCCGAGGCCGCGGCACTCTGCCGGGCCGTGCTGCGACGTCCCGGCGCGGCGGCGGCGGGGCTGTTCAACGGCTCCTCGTTGCTGCTGGCCGATGCCGGGCTGCGGCTGAACGACCTGCCGACGGTCCACAACTGTTTGGCGCGGCTGTGGGGGCACCGGGTCAATTTGTCCGAGTCGCTGAAGTTGCTGGAGGTGCAGTTGGACTATCAGTCGCGCACCGGGGCGTGGGCGGCGATGGCGGACGGGCTGGCGCACAAGGTGGAGATGGCGGAACTGATGCCGTCGGAGTCGGCCGCGGGGGCGCAGGCGCTGCTGGGGCTGGCGGCGCGTCGGACCGGCCGGCCGGCGTGGGCCGAGTGGCTGGGCCGCCGGGCCGACCTTTTGGCGGACCGGGCCGACCTGGTGAAGCGCCGGCCGGCGCTGGCGGAGTTTTGGGAGTAGGCACGAGAGATGGCGACGGCCGACCCCTCCACTTCCGACTCCCCCGCCGACCTCGGCCCGCGATTCGTTGCGGCGGCGGTCGGCGTCGCGCTGGTCGTCCTGGCACTCTGGCTGTGGGCGGACCGGCTGACCCTGCCCGCGGCCCGCGGCGGGGCGGCGGTGGCGGGGTCGCTCGCGGCCGGGGCGGCGGGACAGGCGTGCTTCTTCTACAGCGTCGGCACCCGGTCCGGCCCGACCGCCGAGGTCGTCCGCTCGCTCCGCTGGGCGGCGGCAGTGCTGGCCGGCGTCGCCGCGACGGCGGCGGGGGCGCTGTGGGTCGCGGCGCGGTGAGGGACTGCGGCCCCTTCACCGCCGCTTCAGGTTCGCCGGGGTAGCCTGCGGGCATGAGGATTCTGGTGGTCGAGGACGAGCCGGACCTGCGCGACGTGCTGGCGATGACGCTGCGCGAGGCGGGGCACACCGTCGACGCCGCCGCCGACGGGCGGGAGGGGCTGTTCAAGGCGGCCACCGGCGACCACGGGCTGGTCGTGCTCGACGGGATGCTGCCCGAGCTCGACGGCCTGGGCGTGCTGCGGGGGCTGCGGCAGACGCGCGACACGCCGGTGCTCATGCTCACCGCCCGCGACGCCGCGCCCGACCGCGTGGCGGGCCTCGACGCCGGGGCCGACGATTACCTGACCAAGCCGTTCGAGATGGCGGAGCTGCTCGCCCGCGTCCGCGCCCTGGGCCGGCGCGACGCCCACTCGCCCGCCGGCGCGGCGGCGATGGCGTCGGCGGCCGATATCCAGCGTTGCCTCACCCCGCGCCACGCCCCGGACCTGCCCGGCGTCGAGACGGCATTCGATTACGCCCCGGCCCACTTCGTCGGCGGCGATTACTGCGACCTGTGGCCCCTGCCCGACGGCCGCCTCGCCCTCGCCGTCGCCGACGTGACCGGCAAGGGGATGCCCGCCGCCCTGGTGACCGCCGGCGTCCACGCCGCCCTTCGCGCCGGCACCGCCTTCCTGCCGGGGCCGGCCGAGGCGGTCGATTACCTCGACCGCCACCTCGCCCAAAGCCTGCCGCTGGGCACGTTCGTCTCGCTCTTCCTCGGCCTGCTCGACCCGGCGACGGGGGCGCTCGATTACGTCAACTGCTGCCACCCGCTGCCGCTGCTGCTGGACTCGGCCGGCGTCCGGCCGCTCGGGAGGCCGGCGAACGGGCTGCTGGGGATCGGCTCGGGGCCGTTTCACGCGGCGCGGGAGAATCTTTTGCCCGCCGCCGCCGTTGTGATCGTGACCGACGGCATCACCGAGTCGCACGCGCGCGGCGGCGCGATGTTCGGCGACGAGGGGCTGGCCGCCGCCGTCGCGCCGGTGATCGGCCGGCCGGCGGCGGAGGTGGTGCGGGCGGTGGTGTCGGCGGCGTCGGACTTCCGCGGCGTCGCGCCGCCGGGCGATGACGCGACGGTGCTGGCGGTGCGGTGGCTGGGGAGGGTCGATTCGGAAGGGAGGGCCGGCTGATGCGCGTGCTGGTGGTGGAGGACGAGGCGGATCTGCGGGACGCGCTGTCGCGCACGCTGCGCGAGGCGGGCTACGCCGTGGACTGCGCCGCCGACGGGCGCGACGGGCTGTTCAAGGCCAAGGCCGCCCCCTATGACGCGGTGCTGCTCGACTGGATGCTGCCGAAGATGGACGGCCTGGCGGTGCTGCGGCAGATGCGGGCCGCCCGGTGCGCCGCGCCGGTGCTGGTGCTGACCGCGCGCGACGCGCTGCCCGACCGCGTGGCGGGCCTCGACGCCGGGGCCGACGATTACCTGACCAAGCCGTTCGAGCTGGCGGAGCTGCTGGCCCGCGTGCGCGCCCTGATCCGCCGCGGCGCGAACGAGCCCGACCCGGTGCTGCGGGTGGGGGCGGTGAGCATCGACACCCGCTCGCGGTCGGCCACCGCAGGCGGGGCGGCGGCGAACCTGACGCCGCGCGAGTACGCGCTGGTCGAATACCTGGCGACGCACCGCGGCCGGGTGGTGTCGCGGACGAAGTTGTACGACCATTTGTTCGACGAGACGGACGACTCGCTGTCGAACCTGCTGGACGTCCACGTCGCCAACGTGCGGAAAAAGCTCGGGCGCGAGTTCATCCTGACGCGGCGGGGCGAGGGGTATTTGATCGAGGGGGAGGTGGACCGTGACTGACAAGCGAGAGGCGAGGTCGCTGCGGACGACGCTGCAGTTGTGGAACGCGGCGCTGGTGCTGTCGGTGGTGGGGCTGTTCGGCGGGCTGACGTACTTCGGGGCGCGGCACGCGCGGCTGGCGCAGGTGGACACCGAGTTGCAGGCGGACGCCGAGGTGGTCGCCGCGCGGCTGCGGCCGGTGCGGCCGTCTTTCGGGGGGTTCGGCGGGTTCGGCGGGTTCGGCCCGTTCGGGGATCGTGGCGGCGACCGTGGGGGCGACCGCGGGGGAGATCGGTCTGGCGATCGGGGCCGGGCGCGGGGACTGATCGAGCTGCCGGCGGAGGTGGCGGCGCCGTTCGCGGCCGACCCGGTGAACGGCCCGTACTTCGCCGTCTTCCGCCGGGGCGATGCGGCGGCGCTCGCCTCGCCCTACGCCCCGGACGACGTGCCGGCGCCCGCCCCCGATCCGAGCCTGATCATTGACGCGGGCGGCGGGGGCTTCGGCGGCGGGCCGCCGTCGTTCGAGCCGGCCTTCGCGCCCTACGCCCGGCAGCGCGGCGGGCTGCGCGAGATGGTCGCGTCGGCCCCGTTCGGCGCGCGCGTGGTCGTCGGCCGGTCGCTCACGCCGGTGCGGGCGGAACTGCGGACGCTGCTGGGGTGGACGCTGGCCGGCGGCGCGGGCGTGGCGGGCTTGGGCCTGCTCGGCGGGGGGCTGCTGGCGCGGCGGGCGGTCCGGCCGATCACCGCCATGACCGCCACCGCCTCGGGCATCACCGCCGCCAACCTCTCCGGCCGCATCGACCCCGCCGGCGCGTCGCGCGAGTTGGCCGACCTCGCCGGCGTGCTGAACGGCACGTTCGCCCGGTTGGAGGGGGCGTTCGAGCGGCAGGCGCGGTTCACCGCCGACGCCTCGCACGAGCTGCGGACGCCGCTGAGCGTGGTCTTCTCCCACGCCGAGCTCGCCCTCAGCCGCGAGCGGCCGCCGGCGGAGTACCGCGCCGCGCTGGAGACGTGCCTCCGCGCCAGCCGGCGGATGCGCGGGTTGGTCGAGTCGCTGCTCACCCTCGCCCGCGCCGACGCCGGGCAGTTGAACCTCCGGGCCGAGCGGTTCGATTTGTCGGACGTGGCGGAGGAGTCGGCCGATCTGCTGAAGTCGCTGGCGGCGGAGCGGGGCGTCGGGCTGGGCCTGGACGTCGACCCCGCGGCGGTGGCGGGCGACGCGGGGCGGGTCGGGCAGTGCGCGACGAACCTGATCGCCAACGCGATCCTCTACAACCGCCGCGGCGGCCGGGTGGACGTGGCGGTGCGGCCGGAGGACGGCGACGCGGGGCCCGAGGCCGTGCTGGAGGTGTGCGACACCGGCTTGGGCGTGGCCGAGGCGGACCGGCCGCGGCTGTTCGAGCGGTTCTACCGCGCCGACGCCAGCCGCGCCCGCGGGCCGGCGAGCGGCCCCGCCGGCGGCCCGGCGGGAGGCGGCAGCGGGCTGGGCCTCGCCATCTGCAAGGGCATCGCCGAGGCCCACGGCGGGACGATCACCTTCCGCCCCAACGACGGCCCCGGCAGCACCTTCACCCTCCGCCTCCCCCTCGCCGCGCCGCCGCCCGGCGTTGAAATTGCCGCGCGACCGGTCGAGGCCGGCGCGGCCGTCTAATGCCCACTCGCACCAAAACGCAAGACTTATGACCACCCTCGCCCCGCCCGAAATTATCGAGTCGCCGTCGGATTCCGTCGACGCCGAGCCCCGCCCGCGCCGCCGCGCGCCGTGGGCGGTCGTCGGACTCGCCGCGCTGCTGCTGCTCTACGCCGGCCTGCTGGCGGCCCACTTCAGCCCCGCCATCATCCACCCCGACGCCAACGGCTACTGGGCGCAGGCGTCGCTGCTGGTCAAAACCGGCCACTCCTGGTTCCGGCCCGACTCCGACGCCCAGTACATCGGCATGCACTGGCTGCTCACGCCCGACGGCACCTTCATCAGCCGCTACCCGCCGGGCTTCCCCGCCCTAATCGGCGTGATCTACGCGACCTTCGGCCCGCAGGCGAGCGTGGCGGTCAACCCCGTGCTGGCGACGCTCACGCTGGTCGGCATCTACCTCGTCGCGTCGAAACTCACCTCCCCAGCGTGGGGCCTGCTGGCGGCGGCCCTGACGGCGGCCAACGCGGCGTTCACCGTCCACGCCCTGACCAGCATCAGCCACACCGCCGTCGCGTTCTGCCTCGTCTGGGGCGTCTGGTGCCTGCTGAAGTGGTCCTCTACCCCCCGTCCGCACCGGCTGACCTGGGCGGCGGGGGCGGGGGTGATCCTCGGCTGCATCCCGTCGGTCCGCTACCCCGACTGCGTGGTGGCCGTCGGCGTGATCGCGTTCATGCTCTGCCACCGGCGGGCGGTGCCGCACCTCTGGAAGCACCTGCTGGCGGCCGGCGGCGGGGCGCTGCTCGCCGTGCTGCCGCTGCTGGCCCGCAACCAACTGCTGCTCGGCGGGTTCTGGCGCACCGGCTACGCGCTGACCAATGAGTCGACCGGCTTCTCCTGGGCCTACTTCACCCAGCACTTCCTCGGCTACCTGCAACTGCTGCAATCGAGCGGCCTGGGCCTGCTGTTCGGCTTAGGGCTGATCGGCTTCGCGTGGATGCTCTGCGTCCCGCGCCGGCGGGCGGCGGGCGTGCTGCTGCTCGGGGCAGCGCTGCCGATGCTGCTGCTCTACATGGCCTACTACTGGGCGCAAGGCATCGGCGGCGGCGGGCCGGGCGGTGGGGGCGGAGGCGGCGCGGGGGCGATGCGGTTCTATGTGCCGGTCGTGCCGCTGTTCGTGATCGCCGGCGTCTACGCGCTGTTCGAGGCCACCCGCGCCGCCCCGCGCGCCGCGCGGGTGGCGGTGCCGCTGATCGTGCTGGCGGCGCAGCTCACCCTCTACGGCAGCGGATTGGCCGACGAGCTCGGCCGCGACAAGGCGCGGAAGGTGCCCCTCGCCCTCGCCACCGCGGGCCTGAGGGAGGTGGCGGCGGAGGGCGACGTGGTCGTCGCGCCGCCGGCGATGCTGCAGGACCTCGACTTCATCCGCGCGTGGAAGTTGGCCGACCCGTCGCTGATCGGCAACCGCGGCGGCTTCGGCGGGGGAGGCGGCGGCGGGCGGCGGGGCGGCGCCCGCGACCCCAACGTCCCCGCCCCGCAGCAGGCCGCCAAGGCCGAGGCGCGGGCGGAGCTCTACCCCGGCGACTCCACCGAGCGCCGCCGGCAGTTCCTCGCCGACGTGCGCGCGTGGGCCGGCGGCGGGTCGATCTACGTCATCGCCGGCGCGGGCGACGTGACCACGCTGCTGCCCGGCGTGCCGTCGAACCAGTTGGCGGAGGTGAAGCGCATCCCGACGCCGAAGCCGCCGGTTGAGGAAAACGACCAAACCGGCCCCGGCGGCCCCGGCGGCGGCGGGAACTTCGGCGGCAACCGCCGGGGCGGCCGGCGAGGCGCTGGCGGCCCCTTCGGCTCGGCCGTCCAGCCCGGCGAGGACCTGGTGATCCTCCGCTGGACCCCGCCCGCCGACCGGAAATATCGCGGCGTCGGCGTCCCGCCCCTACCGCGCTAGAGGGGCGGGACGTCGAAGTGGCGGCGCATCGACTCGACCCACTTGCACGGCCGGCCCGCGTAGTGGTCGCGCAGCCGGTCCTCGACGTGCCCGGCGCTCCAGACGGCGGCGGACTCCAGCGGCCGGCACTCGGCGACCGTCGCGGGCCGGCGGGTCGCGCCGCCGTCGGTCGTGATGTCGAAGCGTTTGCCAATCATGTCGTACATGAACCGCCCGACCGGCCGCGCCAACTCCGGCCGGACCGGCGCGACGCCCACCTTCACCCACCGCCCGGCGCTGTACGCCGACCGCATCACCCACAGGCGGAACAGCACCGGCCGGGCAACCGCCTCCTCCGCCGGCAGCGGGCCGGCCGAGCGGGCGTCGAAAAAGACCCACTCGAACGGCTCGAGCATTTGGGCGTAGGTGTGACCCTCCCCCAGCGGCACCCGCGCGACCGCCCCGACCGTCCACCGCTGGCGCGTCGGCCGGGACATGGGCGGGGCGTCGGGCATGGCGAGGATTCTCTCGTGAGGTGTCATCTCGGTCAACGGCGGGCCTCCCCTGGGAAAAGACGCGGGCGGGACGCCCGTGCCACGTCAGTCCCACGTCAGTCCGCCGCCCCCGCGATGCGGCGGAGGTGGCCGGCGGCCTCGCTGTAGGCCATCGGCGGCACCTCCCGCAACGGCAGCGGGCGCTCGTTCGAGACGGCCGATTCGCCCGATTCTCCCGACTTGCCCGACGCGACGAACGTCAGCGGCCCGAGCTCCGTCGTGATCGACGGGTCGAGCCGGCCGTAGTACCCGTCGGACCCGGTTGCGGCGAGTTTCGCCGTCACG
Organism: Tepidisphaeraceae bacterium; assembly: GCA_965260985.1. Classification (GTDB taxonomy): domain Bacteria; phylum Planctomycetota; class Phycisphaerae; order Tepidisphaerales; family Tepidisphaeraceae; genus CBDHCE01. The sequence goes on from CBDHCE010000011.1 coordinate 21,569, forward strand.
CCCGCCTCGCGGAAGCGGCGGCGGTAGGTGTCATACGCCGCCGCCCAGCCGAGCCGCTCGAGCTTCGACCGCAGCGCGAGCAGGCCGACCTCCGCCCCGTCCAGCCGCGCGTCGGCCGTCGCGTCGAGCAGCTCCGCCGGCACCCGCGCCACCGGGCGGTCGAGCTGCTCGAAGGGCGGGGCGACCTCGTAATCGGTCAAATGCTCGCGCCACGCCGCCAGCGCGTCGGCGTCGAGCAGCAGCGGGTGGGCGAGGCTGACGCGCTCGCCCGCGGCCGGCGGGTCCACGGCCTCATCGTCGGCGTCGGTCAGCGTCCGGTCGGGCAGGGCGCGGAACAGCCGCGCCGGTTGGTCATTTTCGTAGATCGCCCACACCAGCCGCTGGGCGAACGGCAGCAGGACCGGGTGGCCGAGGAAGCGCGCCGACCACGCCGCCCCGTCCCACCGCTCCCCGGCGACCATCAGCCGCTCGAGCCGGGCCGCCTGCTGCTTGGCGACCTCGCCGAGGAGTTTCCGCAGCCCCTTGAACTCCGCCACCGCCGCCTCGCCGGCGGCCTTGGGCACGCTCGCGGCCCGCTTGCCGGTGGCGGCGTGGGTCATCGTCAGCTTGAAGTCCGCGCCGATCCGCGCCTCGATCGCCCCCTTGCCCGCCTCGATCCGCCGCGGCGAGCCGTCGGTCGGGAAGCCGAAGGAGGGGACCGTCTGGTCGTCCAGTTCCGCGCGCGAAATGCCCCGGCCGGCGGCGAGTTTGTCCAGCGCCGCGTCCGCCGCGGCGGCGGCCTTGCGGAGCTTGATCTTGCCCGCGTCACGGTGCCTGTCTGCGATGCCGCCGAGGGCCGACAGCGCCGCGTCCGACCCCTGCAGCGCCAGCGCGGCGACGGCCCAGGTGAAGAGCTTTTCGTTGTACTTCTGCGCCCACCCGCGCACGGCGGCGATGAGGGCGGCGGTGGCCCGGTTGTCGCCGAGTAGGCCGACGGGGATCAGCGCCCACGCCGTCGGCCCGCCGCGGCCGGACTGCTGCTGGTAGGCCAGCAGCCGCAGCGCGAAGTCGCCGCTCGCGGCGCGGTCGATCATCGCGTACAGCGGCAGCAGCTCGGGGTCGGGCATCGGCCGGGCCTGCTTGCTCTGGGCGACGAGCAGCAGCCGCACGGCGGCGGGGTCGACCTCGCGGCCGTCGCGCGTCCGCAGCGGCGGCAGGGCGGCCTCGGATTCGAGCCACGCCCAGCCCGGCTTTTTCAGCCCCCGCCCGCGCTCGGCGAAGTCGTCCAGATCGACCGGCCCGAAGGCGTCGGCGACCATTTTGGGCGGCACGCCGGCGTCGAGCAGCGCGCCGACGATCTCCGCCCGCACCGACGGCTCGGGCTCGTTCGGCAACCGGTCGAGCAGCACGGCCCGCGACGCGGCGTCGCTCCGCGCCCGCAGCACCGCCGCCGCGGCGGACCGGACCGGCCGCGGCCCATTCGCCAGCAGGTCCGCCGCCCGGTCGACCACGTCCATCGTCGACGTCCCCAGCGCCTCGGCTGCCGCCGCGCTGACCGATTTTCGCTTGTCGCCCAGCAGGCCCCAGACGCGCTCGCGGACCTCGCCGACGTCAAGCTCGAGCGCGGGCCCGACGAACGCGGCGGCGGTGGCTGCGTCGGCGTGATTCACCCCCGACTCGATCACCCGCCGCTCCGCCTCGACCGTCAAACCGGCGGCGCGGAGCTCTGCCAGCCGGTTCGGCGAAATCCAATCGGCCGACGCCAGCGCGTCGGCGCGGGCGGCCAACTCCGGCCCGCCGTATTTCAGCGCCGCCAGCAGGAAGGGCTCGGCGTGCGACCCGCCATCGAGCCACCCGGCGATGAGCGACCTTGCCCGCTCCATATGCGGCCCCGCCGCCACGAGCAGCGGGATATCCTGCGGCTCAATCGGAACGACGTCCCACGGAATTTGCGCGAGCATGGGCTCGGCCGCCTCGGCCCCGAGAAGATCTACGACCTCCGCGGCGACCATCACCAAGCCTATGCCGTGAGGGCCCTTCTTGCCGCACTTTTGCGCGAACTCGATCAATGCCGGCAGCACCGCTGCGCGACGCTCGCGCAGCAGCACTTTCGCCCTCCAGAGCGCGTCGAGCGGGGAGACCAACATGTTTCGCACGATCCGGTCGTGTTCCACCTGATTCATTCCGAGTCTCCTTCGCTTGCCGCGCCCTTGCCGGCGATGGCGGCCAAATCGGCGATCGCCTCGCTGTAGGCGATGGCCGGCACCTCGCCCAGCGGCACGACGCGCGGGTCCTTGTCGTCGGCCGGCTCGTCGTAGGAATAGCTGCCGACGTCGTAACTCCCGTGGCGGACGAAGCGGGCGGCCTCCAGCTTCACCGAGTCGTCGGGGCCGACGCCCATGAAGTAGCCCTCCACGCCCAGCAGGCAGTCGACGCCGGCGGCGGGGAAGGTCTTGATAAAGCTCGCCACCATCCCGCCGTCCATCACCGACCCGCGCCGCCAGCCGCGCCGTTCGGTGCGGCTGCGGAGGGTCATCGCGTTCACGTCCGACCCTTCGGCGCCGTCGTAGTGCTTGAGCAGTTTGTCCGCCTCGGCGACGTAGACGGCCGGGCGGTCCATCTGCGCGAAGGGGGGCTCGACCTCGTAATCCGCCAAATGCTCCGCCCAGGCGCGGCGGTCGGCCTCGGGCAATTCCAGCGGGTGGACCATGCCGACCTCGCCGGCGGCGGGCGGGGGCACGGCCTCGTCGGCGGTGTCGGTCAGCGTGCCGTCCTCCAGCGGGCGGAAGGTTTGCCGCAGCGCCCCGCCCTCGAAATGGCCCCACACCAGCCGCCACGCGAACGGCCGCAGCACGGGGTGTTTCAGGAACAACTCTGCCCACCGCGCCGCCGGCCAGCGGCGCTGGCGGACCAGCAGATTTTCCAGCCGGATCGTCTGGTTCTTCGCCACGTCGCGCAGGTTGGCGGCGGCGTCCTTCATCTCCGCCAGCACCTCGGGCCCGCACAATTTGGGCAACGTCTTGGCGGGCTTGTTCTTGGCAGTGTTGATGAACCGCAGCTTCAGGTCCGGCCCGACGGTGACGGCAAAGGTCGCGTCGCCGCACGTGATCAGGCGGGGCGAGCCGTCGGGCGGCAGGCCCAGCAGCGGCACGACGCGGTCGCCGAGCTCCTCGGGCGTGACGCCCGCGGCGTCGGCGGCGGCATCGAAGGCCTCCACCGCCGCCCGGCCGACGTTCTTCATCTTGCTGCGGTACTTCAGCGATGCCGCGTCGACCGCCTGCAGCGCGACGTCGGTGCCGACCAGCGCCAGCGCCTGCACCGCATACTCCGCCAGCTTGCCGCGGCCGGCGTCGACCCACTCCCGGATCTTTCGGGCCAGCGGCGGCACCACGCCGTCGTCCCCCAGCAAACCGGCGAGGGCGAGGGCCCACTTGTCCTTGGGGTCGTGCTTGGTCGCCAGGTAGGCGTCGAGCACGGCCGACGCGAAGTCGCCGGAGGAGTGGCGGTCGAGCAGGGGGTACATCGGCGCGGCCTCCACGTCGGCGGCCATGCCCTTCGCGCGGCTTTGGCGGTAGAGCAGGTAGGCGCGCTCGGCGTCGGTCAACGCCTGCCCGTCGGCCCACTTCAGCGGCGGGAGTTGGGCCGGGTCGAGCCACGCGGCGGGCGGCGCGGCGAGCTTGCCGGCGTCGGCGGCCTTGGTCACGCGCCGCTGCACATCGGGCTTGGCGAGGGTCCGCCCCTGCCGCCGCCAGGCGTCGGCGAGGCCGAGCAGGGCGAGGTCGCGCACGTCGTCAGACGCCTCGGCGTCGAGGTGCCGCTCGAGCAAATCGAGCGCGCGGCCCGACCCGTTCGCCGCCAGCAGCGCGACGGCCGCGGCGCGCACGTCGGCCTTCTTTTCCGCCAGCAAGTTCCCGGCCTCCTCGACCACGGCCGGGTCTTCGGCACGGGCCAACGACCGGGCGGCGGCGGAGCGGGCGATTTTTGACTTGTGCCTGAGCAGCGGCCAAAGCAGCGGCCGCGTGCGGTCGGCATCCCAGGTGCCGGCGAAGGCGATGAACTTGGGGAGCCAATCGGGATCGACCTCGGCAAAGCTCCGGCGAATCGTGTCGAAGATGCGGTCCGCCTGCTCGGGGTTGCCGATTTCGGCCAGGTGTTGCAGGGCGGCGAGACGAAGGCCGATCTGCCGGTCCGCGGCCCACGTCTGGCCGTAGCTTCTCGAGAGGTCGGGAGGGGCGAGTTCGTCCGTCGCATCCAGGGCCGCAAGCATCGCGGGGAGCCCGTCGGTTCCGAGCGTGGCGGCGGCGGCGAGAAGTCGGTTCTTGTGGTACCCCGTTTCCATGTCGCTCAGGCTCCGAACGAACGCCGGCACGGCCGCCGACCCCATGTGCTGGACCATCCACTCGGCCACGTCGTCCTTGGGGAGCGAGTGGCCCCGCGCGAACTTCACCACCGCCGCGTTGGCGGCTCGGTAGGCTAGGGTCGCAAAGCGACTCGGGTCATGTGCGTGTAGGGCGCGCGCGAGGCGGAACTGGAAAAGGCTTTCGGTGGCGTTCTCCAGCGCCGCCACCACGTTCGCCGCGTACCGGTCGCCCGCGGCGAGGAGAAGGGCCGGCGTCTGATCGTGGCCGCCGTGCGGCCCGGCGGCGTGGCGCAGCAGCGAGTCGGCCACCTGCGGCAGCAGGTCCGGCGCTTCGGCGGCGAGAAGTCGCGTCATCGCCGTGCCGTCATCGTCGGCCGACATCTGCGTGACCAGTCCCACCAATTCGGCCGGCGGGAGCGAGAGGAGGAACCGGCCGGCGGAGGTGGGGCGACCGTCCTTGACCAACCAGTTGATTCGGCGAATCAGGCCGAGCGTTACCTTCTGCTCATCCAGCCCTGCGGCCAGCAACTCCGCTCGCCACGGCTCGAAAACATCTTCATCTGCCCCTTCCTCCTCGAGATGGGCGTTGATCCGCGACCAGATGTAGCCCCACTCAAACTTCGCCGGATTGTCCATCAGCCACGCCACCAAATGAACGAGGCGGCGGTCGTGCTCATCCCAATTCTTAGGCGGCGGCAGAAGTTTGAGCAGGCCGGAAACCCACCAATTCGTCCGGGTGATCGGCGTGATGCTCTTCCGATATTTCGGCTCGCCCGTTCGGACATAGGCTTCCATGTCGGCAGCGTTCGTTACACCCCACCAACTTTGTTTGCCGACCTGAGCCAATTCCGTCGAGATTTTTTGCATGCGCGACATGGCGTACAGCATCGCAAACCCGCCCCCGTATTTCAACCTAACTTTTTCCGCATTTCCCCCTTGCACCCCCGCCGCCGATCCGGCACACTCCTGCCGACGCATGGCCGCCAAACGAAAACAGCCCGATCCGCCCGCCGATTCGCCCGCCGCCCCGGCCGACGTGCTGCGCGCGCCGGCGGAGGTCGTTTACGCCGCCGAGCTCGCCGCGCTGGCGGCGGCCGACGCGGGGCGGGCCAAGCCGCCGGGGTGGAACCTCTCGCCGCGGGCGGTGCGCGACTTCATCTGCGGCTGCGATAAACCGTCGGTCGAGCGGAAGTTCGTGGGGGATGACGCGCTGGTCGAGCGGGCGGTGGTGACGCTGGCCGGCAACCGAGGGCTGCTGCTGGTGGGCGAGCCGGGCACGGCCAAGTCGATGCTCAGCGAACTGCTGGCCGCCGCCATCGCCGGCGACTCGACGCTGACGGTCCAGGGCACGGCCGGCACCACCGAGGACCAGATCAAGTACGGCTGGAACTACGCCCTGCTGCTGGCCGAGGGGCCCACGCCGCGGGCGATGGTGCCCGCGCCGCTGCACGTCGGCATGTCGGCCGGGCGGCTGGTGCGGTTCGAGGAGATCACCCGCTGCCCGCCGGAGGTGCAGGACACGCTGGTGAGCCTGCTGAGCGACAAGGTGATGCTCGTGCCCGAGCTCGACGGCCCCGCCCGCGTGCTGCTGGCGCGGCCGGGCTTCAACGTCATCGCCACCGCGAACGTGCGCGACCGCGGCGTCCACGAGATGAGCAGCGCCCTTAAGCGGCGGTTCAACTTCGAGACCGTCGGCCCGATCCGCGACGTGCGGCGGGAGGTGGAGCTCGTCCGCAGCCAGGCCGCCAAGCTCCTGCGGGCGGCGGAGGTGGACGTCGGCCCCGCGGTCGACGCGGTGGAGGTGCTGGTGACGGCCTTCCACGACTTGCGCGAGGGGCGGACGGCCGAGGGCATTGTCGTGCAGTCGCCCAGCGCCGTGATGAGCACCGCCGAGGCCGTGAGCGTCGCGCTCTCCGCCGGGCTGGACGCGGCCTACTACGGCGACGGCGTGCTCACCCCCGCGGTGGTCGCCCGCCACCTCGCGTCTGCCGCGCTGAAGGACGACCCCGACGACCTGAAAAAGCTCCGCCACTACTTCGACACCGTCGTGCAGAAGCGCGCCGAGCAGCACGGCGGCGCGTGGGCGGAGTTCTACGCGGCGCGGAAATCCCTGGGCTGATTTGCCGCTTGCGGCTTCGCAAAGAAACCTTTTGTAAACCCGTTTTCTTGGCGAAGCCGCAAGCGGCAGGAGCGTGCGTTGGAACCGTTGGGAGCCGATTTCGCCGCCCCCGCCACGCCGGATTTTTCGGCGCGGATCGCCTACTTCCCCGTCCGCCACCACAGCCCGGCGTGCGCGCACCACGTCGACCGACTCATCCGGGAGTTCAGGCCGGACGCCGTGCTGATCGAGGGCCCGCGCGACGCCACGCCGCTGCTGCCGCTGCTGCTGGATAAGGAGACCAAACTGCCGGTCGCGGTCTTCGCCACTTACGCCGAGCGGCCGGCGGAGGGGGAGGTGCGGCGGCACGGCTCGTACTACCCGCTGTGCGACTACTCGCCGGAACTCGTCGCCGTCCGGGCCGCGGCGGCCGTCGGGGCGGCGTGCGAACTGTGCGACCTGACCTTCCCCGAGATGGTCGAGGCCGGCCGGGTGCGGGCCGACGCCATGGCGCAGTCGCTGATGAGCGACCGCCACCTGCTGCACTCGGCATACCTGGAGGCCGCGTGCCGGCGGGCGGGGGCGCGCGACCCGGACGATCTGTGGGACGGCCTGTTCGAGTCGACCTACCGCGGCGTCTCGACGGCCCACTTCGTGCGGGGCGTACTCACGTTCTGCGCCGCCGCCCGGCACGGGGCGACCTCCGCGGAGCTCGAATCCGACGGCACCCTCGCCCGCGAGCGCGCGATGGCGGCGGCCGTCGCGGCGCGGGCGGGGCAGCGGCTGGTCGTCGTGACCGGCGGCTTCCACACCGTCGCGCTCCCGACCACCGCGCCGGCGATGCCCGAGCCGATGAAATTAAAGGACGCCGACGCCGTGACCGTGCTGATGCGCTACGGCTTCGAGCAGCTCGACCGCCTCAACGGCTACGCGAGCGGGATGCCGTCGCCGGCCTTTTACCAACACCTGTGGGAGGGCGGCGACGCGGCGGCGCTGTACGTCGATCTGGGCCGGGCGATTCGGGAGAAGCAGGATACCGGCGGCGGGGTGGCGGACGTGATCGCCGCGACCGACCAGTGCCGGCGGCTGGCCGAACTGCGCCGCCACCCGACGCCGACGCGGCAGGACTTTCTGGACGGCGCGCGGTCGGCGCTGGTGAAGGGCCCGGCCGACGCCGAGGGGGCGGCGGTGCTGGCGATCGCGCGGCAGGTGCTGGCCGGCGACCGCGTGGGCCGGGTGCCCGCCGCCGCCGGCCAGCCGCCGATCGTGCGCGACTTTTACGCCGTAGCGGCGGCGCTGAAGATCGACCCGGACAAGCCCCGCGCCGGCGACACACACCTCGATCTGTACCGCCGCGACACGCACCGGGCGGTGAGCCGATTTCTGCACCGGCTGCTGTTTCTGGAGGTGCCGTTCGGGGAGAAAATCGCCGGGCCGGACTTCGTGGGCGGCAAGGAGTTGGGCCGGGTGCAGGAGGTCTGGCGGACGGCGTGGACGCCGGCGGTGGAGTCGGCGCTGATCGAGCGGAGTTTGTACGGCGGGACGGTGGAGGAGGCGGCGGTGGGGCTGCTGGTCGAGCGGTACGCCGGGGCCGAGCAGTCGACCGCCGGCGGCCGGGCGGCGACGGCGGCGGGGCTGGTGCTGGAGGCGTGCCGGATGGGCCTGCACCGACACGCGGCGGAGTTGCTGCGTCGGACGGCGGCGCTGGTGGCGGCCGAGGCGTCGGTCGTCGCCCTCGTCGCCGCGACCGAGCGGCTGCTGATGCTGCACGTCGCGGTCGAGCCGCTGGAGGCCCACGATTTGCCCGGCGTGCTCGACCTGGCGGCCGCGGCGTATGAGCGCGCGTGCTACCTGCTGCCGGGCCTGGCGAACACGGCGGAGGCGGAGGAGTCGCCGACCCTCGCCGCCCTCAACGGGTTGCGGCACGCCGTCGCCACGCTCGGCGACACGCCCGCGCGGCGCCGGCTGCGGACCGACGCCCTGCGGCGGCTGGAGACCGACGGCACCGCGACGATGGCCGGCGCGGCGGCGGGCCTGCTGTACGCCGACGGCGCGGCCGGGCCCGACGACCTCGCCGCCGCCTTCGCCGGACGATTGGGCGACCCGGCGGGCGCGTCGGCGTTCCTGCGCGGGTTGCTCGCCGTCGCCCGCAGCGCGCTGTGGCAGGTGCCGCGGTTGATTGCCGATTTGCACGGCTTCCTGTCGCGCGCCGACGAGGCGGCCTTCACCGCCCAACTGCCGCTGCTGCGGCTGGCCTTCAGCGGGCTGTCGCCGCGCGAGACCGAGCGCGTCTCGAAGGCGGTGGCCGAGCACGCGGGCGTCGGGCGGCTCGATCTGTCGGTGCCGGTCGATCTGACGCCCGCCGATTTGCTGCTGGGCACGTCGGCCGACCGCCGCGTGCGCGCCGCGATGGAGGCCGACGGACTTGTTGAATGGATCGGGGGCGCGAGTGACTAAACACCTTCAACAGCACGGAACAAGCCGGCGTCTGAGCCGAAGGCGAAGACCCGGGTTCTTCGGCGAGCGAGGCGCTTTTCGAGTTCGGTTTCTTTGCGAAGCCGCAAGCGGCCGGAGGCGCAATGTCCGCTGACCCCACGCTCCAGCGCTGGCGCCTGGTCCTGGGCCGCTTCGCCGACGAGGGCGTCGGCGGGCTCGCGGCCGGGTCCGAGGCGGCGCGGGTGGACCGCGTGCTCGACTACCTCTACGGCCGCGAATATGCCGGCCGCGGGTTGCGCGGCGAGTCGCCCGACGGCAAGCAGGGCGGCTTCGGCGGCGACTCGCCCCTCACCGTGCCCGACTGGATCAACGAGGTCCGCGACCTCTTCCCCGCCGACGTCGTCGAAACCGTCGAGAAGCACGCCCTGGACCGCTACGGCCTCACCGAACTCGTCACCGACCCCGACACGCTCCGCAAGCTCGAGCCCTCCTACGAGCTGCTCAAAAGCGTGATGGCCTTCAAGGGCATGATGAAGGGCGAGGTGCTGGCCGTCGCCCGCAGCATCGTCCGCAAGGTTGTGGAGGATCTGCGCAAGCGGCTGGCGAGCGACGTCCGCCGCGTGCTGTGGGGCAAGCTCAGCCGCCGGCACCGCAGCCCGATGAAGGTCGCGGCCAACCTCGACGTCCGCCGCACGATCCGCGACAACCTCAAGCACTTCGACCGCGAGCGGAACCGCATCGTCGTCGACCGCCTGCACTTTTTCGGCCGCGTGCAGCAGCACATCCCGTGGCACGTGATCATGGCCGTCGACTGCAGCGGCAGCATGGCCGACAGCGTGATCTACTCCGCCGTGATGGCCGGCATCTTCCGCGGGCTGCCGTCGATGCGCGTCTCGCTGGTCGCATTCGACACGAAAGTGATCGACCTCACCGACGCCTGCGATGACCCGACCGAGGTGCTGATGAGCGTCCAGCTCGGCGGCGGCACCGACATCGGCGGCGCGGTCGGCTACTGCTCCACCCTCGCCGCCAACCCGCACAAGACGATCCTCGTCCTCGTCACCGACTTCTACGAGGGCGGCCCGGTCGGCGATTTGCTGGCGAACATCAAGGCCCTGCGCGAGGCGGGCGTGCGCGTGCTCGGCCTGGCGGCGCTGGACGAAAAGTCGCAGCCGGTCTACGACAGGGAGACCGCCGGCCGGTGCGTCGCGGCCGGCGCGGAGGTCGCCGCCGTCACGCCCCAGCGGCTGGCGGAGTGGATCGGGAGGATCCTCACATGAGCGGACCCCTCGGCGAGTGGCCGCGCCGGCTGGCGGCGTTCGACGACGACGCGCTGGCGGCGCTGTCGAACAAGGGCCTGGTGCGCCGGGCGAAAAAGGACGCCGAAAAGTCGCCGCCCGAGGTGGTGGCCGACGACGGCGACGCGCTGCGGCTGGCGGTGGAGGGCCTTGCGGTGTCGCTCCGCCTGCCGCCGTCGGCCTCGACCTGCGCGTGCGACGCGGGCGTCTGCCGGCACATCCTGGCGGCCCTCGCGTTCGTGCGCGACAGCGCGGCGGCGTCCGGTGAACCGCCGCCGCCGGTCGATCTGGCGGCCGATTTGCTGGCGTTCGACGACGAGGCCGTGGCGCGGTGGGCCGGCAAGCCGCTGCTGAAAAAGGCGGCGGTGGTGCTGGCCCGCGGTGCGGAAATCGAGGAGGGGCCGGCGTCGATCGTCGTCACGCTGTCGGCGCAGAACGTGGCCGTCCGCTACCTCGGCGGCGGGGTCGACGCGCTGCTGTGCGACTGCCACGCCCCCGGCCCGTGCGAGCACAAGGCCGCGGCGCTGCTGGCCTTCCGCGCCAAGCGCGAGGGCCGCAGCGTGACGGTCGAGCCGGCGGCCCTTCGGGAGAAAACCGGCGCGGCGCGGACGCGCGAGGAGGTCCGCGCCGCGACGGCGACCCTGCTGGAGGAGGCGGTCGCGCTGGGCCTCTCGGGCCTGTCGGCCGCGACCGAGGCGCGGCTGCGGACGCTGGCGACCAGCGCGCACGGCGTCGATTTGCCGCGGCTGGAGCGGTCGCTGGAGTCGCTGGCCGACGCCGCCCGGCTGATCCTCGCCCGCCACGCCGCCGGCGACGCCGGGGCGTTCCTCGATTCCGCCGCGGCCTGCCACGCGCTGTGCGCCGCGCTGGCGAGCCCCGCGCGCTCGCTCGTCGGCGAGCACCGCGGCACCTACCTGCCGGTCGCGGGGACGGTGGAATTGATCGGCTTGGGCGCGGCGCGGTGGCGGACGCCCAGCGGCTATCACGGGCTGACGCTCTACTTCTGGGAGCCCGCCGCCGGGCGGTGGACGGGGTGGACCGACGCCCGGCCGGTGGACGCGCCCGGCTTCGACCCCGCCGGCCGGTTCGAGCAGGACCCGCCGTGGACCGGCGCCCGCAGCCCGCGCGACGCGGCGTCGCGGCGGTGGCGGGTGGGCGGTTTGCGGCGGAACGCGGCGGGGCGGATCGCGTCGCGCGAGGGCTCGCGCGGGCTGGCCGACGGCGACGGCGACGCGATGCTCGGGCCGGTCGTGTCGGACTTTTCGGCGCTGCCGGCGCTGTTCGACCGCGCCCTCGCGCTGGGCCTGACGGCCGACCGGTCCGACCTCGACGCGCTGGTGCTGCTGCGCCCCGCGGAATGGCGGCCGGCAAGTTATGACGCCGTGCGGCAGGTCGCGCGGCGCGAGGTGGCCGACGCCGCCGGCGTATCGGTTCCGCTCCGCCTCGCGCACGGCCCGGCGTCGGGCGACGGGCTGCAGACGCTGCTGAAGACGCCCGCCGACCGCCTCGGCCCGGTGCTGGGCCGCCTGACGGCGGCGGGCGGGTCGCGGTGCGTGGAGCCGCTGACGATTTGGGTCGACGGCCGGCCGGTCCACCTGACGCTCGACCCGACGCCGCAGGACGCGGACGAACCGGCGGCGGCCCCGCAGCCCGCGGCCGGCGTCGGCGGCGCGTCGGCCGTCGCGGCGCGGGTGTCGCGGGCGGCCGACGTGGTGCGCGACGCGGCGGAGGCGGGCGTGGGGGCGTCGCGCGACGAGTCGATCTTCCGCGCCGCGGGCGAGTCGCTGGCGTCCGCCGGCCTCACCGCCGCCGCCGGCACCCTTCGCGCGGTGGCCGAACTGTCGCGGCGCGCCCGCGCGTCGACCGACCCGTCCGCCGACCGCGCCGTGGCCGCCGCGCTGCTGCGGGCGGCGTACCTGCTGCGCCTCACCCGCGAGGCGGTCGGCACCGGCGGTTCATAGCTGTTCTGTAGCGTCCGGCCGCTTGCGGCTTCGCGGTGAAACCTTCTGGAGCGCACGTTTGTTTGCGAAGCCGCAAGCGGCGAGCGGCGGTTTGATTGAGCAGCATCGCCTTCGCACTGATTTATCTTATGAACCCGTGAGACAAATCAACTGTCATCCCGAGCGAGCGCAGCGAGTCGAGGGATCTCGGGTGCTGCAACGGCATTCGGTGGCCTCCGCGGCTCCCGAGATCCCTCGACTCGCTGCGCTCGCTCGGGATGACAGATCGTGTGGGATGTCAGAACGCGGAGCGCTACAGCGACTGTCGGTTCGGGAGGATCAAATCACCAAAATCTCCAGCGGTCTACGCGACAAGCCGGCGTCTGAGCCGAAGGCGAAGACCCGGATGCGTTCGGCCGTCGGGAGCGTCTCGAATGCCAAACGCATCCGGGTCTTCGCCTTCGGCTCAGACGCCGGCTTGTATTTTCTCAGGTGTGGACCGGTGTGACGGGCGGGGGCAATCCACGTCAACCAGCATCGAGCCACCGAACACAAGCATTCGCGGCCGTGGCGAGCCAGACGGAGGTGACGAGGGCGATCGGCAACTCCTCCATGCGAGGCCCCGGCGTAACGACCATAGCGAGTCCCGTCAGAGTGATGAAGACGGCTATGACCCCGTCCTCGATCACGTTTTGGCCGAGGAGGCATAAAACCAGGGCGAAGCCGAAGTGGAGGGCCGCGCTGATCAGAAGTGCCTTTTCCGTGCCGATCACATCGCTACCGCGTGCGGCCACGATGGTCAAGGTGATCAGCGTGCCGACGCCCGCGGCGACCGCGCAGAGGGCGATGCCGCGGACGAACATCCAGACTATTCGGGTTGGCCTGCTCACGCGCCCGAGTCTTAACAGAATCACCTCTTGGCCGCTTGCGGCTTCGCAAAGAGACATCTTGAGATGGGCGTT
>CBDHCE010000012.1:0-178243 GCA_965260985.1 Tepidisphaeraceae bacterium
CCGGTGCCGTTGCCGATGACGAAGTGGTAGCCGAGTTCGTCCCAGCCCTTGGCGCGGTGCTCGCGGTCGAAGGCCGCGGCGCTGCCGGTGGCGCCGGCGCTGTGGTGGATCACGATGTAGCGCCACGCCCGCGCGCCGGCCGGCGGGGTCCAGGCCGACCCGCCGGGCGAGGCGGGGTTGAACGCCGCGGGCGCGGGCGTCGGGGCGGTGCGGACCACCGGCGGGCGCACGGGGCGTGCCGGCGCGGCGTAGCCTTGGGCGTAGGCCGGCAGGATCGCCGGGGGCGGCAGGGGCTTGGCGCGGATCGTCATCGTCGGCGTCATGCGGCCCGGCTGCAGCGTGGCGGCGGGCGAATCCGGCCGCGGCAGGCTGTCGACCAGCGGCTGCTCGGCGCAGCCGCCGGCGAGGAGGCCGGCGAGGAGAATCACCGCTGAACTGGGCGTCTTGCCCTTGAAACTGAACATCCGTGCTGCCTTTCCGCGCCGGGGGAGTCGAGACCGTAAGAACGTCTAAGTTAGTTATCGGCCCGGCGGGCGGGATTCATCCGACCTAAAACTTCACCGCCGGCGCCTCGCGCTGGCCGGGGTCCTGCACCTCGAAGAACGGCTCGGCGGCGAAGCCCATCGCGCCGGCGAACAGGTTGTTCGGGAAGCTCATCACGGCCGTGTTGTACGACCGCACCGCCTCGTTGTAGCCCGACCGCCGGGCGGCGATCTCGTCCTCGGTGCCCGCCAGCTCGCGCTGCAGTTGCGAGAAGTTGGCGTTCGCCTTGAGGTCCGGGTAACTCTCGGCCACCGCGAAGAGCTGCCGCAGCGAGCCGGAGAGCTGCCCCTCGGCCTTCACCGACGACTTGAGGTCCGGCGCGGCCACGGCGGCGTTGCGGGCGGCGATCACGTTCGTCAGCGTGTCCTTCTCGTGGGTGGCGTACCCTTTAACCGTCTCGACGAGGTTGGGGATCAGGTCGTGCCGCCGCTTGAGGAACACGTCGATCTGGCTCCAGGCGCTCTTGACGCGCTCGCGCATCGCCACCAGGCGGTTGTAGGCCAAGGCGGCGAAGAGGCCGAGCGCGATGACGAGGCCGAGGATGATCAGAACGTAGAGCATGTGTGTGGTGCGTGGGCAGGGTTGTAAAGGAAATCGAATCAGGATGCACACGGGCCGGCCGATAAATTTTTCAGCCGTCCTGTTCGACATGGACGGCACCCTCACCGTGCCGCGGCTGGACTACGCCGCGATCCGGCGCGACCTGGGCATCGGGCCGGGCCGGTTGATTCTGGAGGAGCGGGCCGAACGCGACCCGGCCGGCCGGGCGGCGGCCGACGCGGTGCTGCTGCGGCACGAGACCGAGGCCGCCGAGCAATCCGACCTCAACGCCGGCTGCCGCGAGTTGCTCGACGCGCTGCGGGGCGTGCCGCTGGGGCTGGTGACGCGCAACAGCCGGCGGTCGGTGGAGATCACCCTGGCGAAGCACGGGCTGGCCGACCGGTTCGCCGCGGTGGTGACGCGCGAGGACGAGCCGTACAAGCCCGCCCCGGACCCGCTGTGGCTGGCGTGCGGGCGGCTGGGCGTGGCGCCGGCGTCGGCGGCGATGGTCGGCGACGGCGTGCACGACGTAGAGGCCGCCGCCCGCGCCGGCGTGCGGTGCATCTGGGTCAGCCACGGCGCGCCGCGCCCGTTCGACGCCGTGCCCTGGCGCAAGGCGTGCGGGCTGGGAGAAGTGCTTGGGCTCCTCGAAGGGGGCGAGGGGTGAGCCGGGTGCAACGGATTGGCCGGGTGCCACCGTGGCACGGGCGTCCCGCCCGGATTCGCCTGCTTCGCCGCTCCCCGTGCCGAATCCGGGCGGGACGCCCGTGCCACGAAGCCGCCGGCGGAGTAGACTGGGCCAACCCGTGCCTTTCGGGCCTGCGACGCCCCGCGGCACGGGTTGAGAAGTACATCAACCCGTGGCACCCGCTGCGTCCGGCCACCGTGGCACGGGCGTCCCGCCCGGATTCGCCTGCTTCGCCGCTCCCCGAGCCGAATCCGGGCGGGACGCCCGTGCCACGGTTCACCCCCGGAACGGCGAGCGGGTCTTTTTCGGCGGCGGGCGGCGGGCGAGGGGGTGCAGCGCGCCGCCGACGGTTTGCGACGGGCCGTTCTGCGCGAGGACCGGCCGGGGCGGGCGGGCGACGGGGCCGGCGGGCGCGTCGGGCTCGGGCGGGACCGAGGGGGCGTGCGTCCCCTCGCGCGGCGGCTCCAAGCCGGCCTTCGTCGCCACGGCGTCGCGGTACAACTCGAGCATTTGCGGCAGCACCGCGTCCACCGAATATTTCTCCGCCACCAGCGCCTCCGCCGCCCGGCCGAGCGGGCGGAACGCCGCCGGGTCGCGCAGCACGGCCACCGCCTTGTCGGCCATCGCGTCGGCGTCGAAAAAGTCCGCCAGCAGGCCCGTCTCGCCGTCGCGGATCAACTCCCGCACCGGCGCGGTATCGCTGCCCAGCACCACCGCGCCGCAACTCATGGCATTGACCATGCTCCAGCTCAGCACGAACGGCACGGTCAGGTAAATGTGCAAATCGGACGCCGCCAAAATCAGCGCCAAGTCCGCCGGCGGCACGCGGCCGAGGAAGCGGAACTTGGTCAAATCGTAATCATCCTGGGCGAGGGTCCACTCCTTGAACGACTTGCCGCCGGTGTGGTTCGAGTCGCCCCCGTAGGCCACGCGGTCGGTGCCGACGACCAGGAACAGCACGTCGGGGTGCTGTTGGTAGATTTTCTTCGCCGCCCGCATGAAGACGTCGAACCCGCGCATCGACTCGAACCCGCGGCTGACGTAGGTGACGACGCGCGTGTCCGGCCCGACGTCGACGCCGCCGACCGTCCGCGCCGGCCGCCCCGCGACCGGCGGCCGCAGCCCCTCGCCGTGGCCGTGGTAGACCGCCCGGTCGATGCCGTCGAACACCGTCCGCAACTTCGGCTGATACTCCGCAGGCAGGCGCGACCGCTGGAAGTCGGTCGGGCTGTAGCCGAGCTGGCAGTTCTGCAAATCGAGGAGGATCATCGCATTTCGACAACGCGACCGCAAGTAGTTATAATCCGGCACCGGCCAGTCGAGGTCGGCGCGGAAGTCCATGTCACTCTGGGGGTCGTGGGGGAGGTAGTAGTACTCGAAGAAGTTGATGAGGGGGACGTCGGGGTAGAGCTCGCGGAGGAAGAGGGTGGAGCCGAAGCCGCTGTGGCCGACGATGAGGTCGGGCCGCACGTCGGGGCGTGCCTTGAGGGCGCGGTAGACGCCGTCGCAGTGCCAGACGGTGTTCTCGAAGGTGCGGGAGCAGTAGTGGTTCTGCCGGGTCGCGCCGCCGGCGAGGCGGTATTGAATCCGCTCGACGCCGCGGTCCGTATGCGCCGGGGCCTCGCTGACGTAGGTGCAGCGGTGGTCGCCGGCGTCGGCGAGGTGGCGGGCGAGGTGGCCGAACTGCGCGGGGAAGTTCTGGTGGACGTACAGGACGTGCAGCGGGTCGGCGGCGGTGGGCGAATCGGGCATGGCCGACCTTATACCGCGCCGCTCGCCGGGCGGCGCGGGTTGATGGGCACAGGTTAATGTCGATCGCGCTCCCGTCGATACAACCCTTGCCGGCGGCACGCCCGACGCCCGTCGGATCAGCCGAGCGACCGACCGGCACGGAGACCGCCCCATGCACGACACCCACCCGCACGTCAAACTCGCCCCCACCCCCACCGGGACCAACGGCCACGCGCCCGCCGCGCCGCGCCCGCCCCGCAGTGAGTCCCGCCGCGAGGTTCGCCGCGAGCCGCGCGAGGCCAAGGACGTGCTCACCACCGGCGAGGTCGCCAAGATCTGCTCGGTCGCCCCGCGCACCGTCAGCAAGTGGTTCGACACCGGCGCCCTCACCGGCTACCGCATCCCCGGCAGCAAGGACCGCCGCATCCCGCTGAACCAGCTCATCCGCTTCATGAAGCACCACAACATGCCCCTCGACGGCCTGCGCACCGGGGCGACCCGCGTGCTGATCGTCGACGACGAGGCGGAGGTGGTGGAGGTGCTGGAGAAGATTCTCGAGGGCGACGCGAAGTACGACGTGGAGGTCGCCCAGAGCGGCTTCGGCGCGGGCCTGACCGCCGAGCGGTTCCGCCCGCACGTCATCCTGGTCGATCTGCACCTCAAGGACCTCGACGGCCGCGAACTGGCGCGGCACGTCAAGGCCAACCCCGAGCTGCAACTGACGAAGGTGATCGCCATGAGCGGCCGGCTGGACGAGGCCGAGGTCGGCGCGCTGGGGCGCGACTTCGACGCCTTCCTGAAAAAGCCCTTCCACGTCCGCCAAGTCATCGACGCGGTCGAGGCGGCCACGAGCGTGACGTATTGAAGTAGGTGGCAGGGAGTAGGTGGTAGGTAGAGAAGAAAGAAGGGATTGCCCTCTTCCTCTACCTACCACCTACTCCCCTCCACCTACTCCTCCTTCAACATTCGCTTCACGCGGTCGTCGACCAACTGGTCGATGCGGCCGCGGTCGGACTTCAACTCCGTCTCCTCGTCGGCCAAGTCGGACCGCAGCTTTTCGAGGCGGGCCTGGCGGGCGTCGAGGTAGTTGGCGACCAACTGGTGGACGGCCGCGCGGAGTTTGTCGCGCCGTTTGGCGTCGTCCGGCGCGGCGTTGGCCTCGCGGGCGGCGTTGCGGACCTGATCCTCCAAGTCCATCTGCTGCAGCAGGAAATCGTAGAGTTTGGGGTTGTTCTTCCGGTAGAGCTGCATCGCGCGGTAGCGGGCGACGAGGCGGGCGCGGAGGCCGCGGACGCGGTCGGAGGTCTCCCCCTCACGCTTGACGAAACCCTCGTACCAGGCGAACCGGCCGGGCGCGTGCTGCTTGTAGAAGGCCTCGGCGGCGGCGAGCTCGTCGGGGGCGAACGGGCCGGGGCGGGCATCGTTGTTGCGCTCGTCGCGGCCGGAGATGTCGCGGTTGTCCCGATTCCCGCGACTGCCGCGGTTCGGCTTGTCCGACTTCTCGTTATCCGACTTCTCGGCGGGTTGGGTGGCCGGGGCGGTGGCCGGGGCGGTGGCCGGCGGCGTGGCCCGCGCGGCGGCCGATGCTCCGGCGGTCAGGCCGGCGGCGAGCAGCAGGGCGAGGGTCGGGCGGCGGTGGGGCATGGGTCGGGTGAATCGGCCGGGGGTTAGTCGGAACGGCTACGCGCCGCCGAACAGGTCGGCGTCGCTGGTGAAGTCGCGGAGGCGGCGGAGGGCTTCCAAATCGCCCTCGGCCTCCAGCGGCGGCAGGCCCAGCGAGGCGGGGGTGGCGAAGGGGTTGGCCCAAACGTCCGCCCCGCCGCCGGCGGCGGAACCCGCCCCGCCCGCGCGGCCGCCGAAGCCGCCGAAGCGGGTGCCGACGGTCGAGAGGCTGGCGACGGTGGTGCCCACCTTCGCCTGCCCATATTCCCACGCCCGGCGGACGGCGCGGGCGGCGGCGAGCTGCATCTGGGCCCGGCGGGCGAGCTCGTACTTCACCCGCTCCTCCCGCCGGTCGGCCGGGCTCATCCCGCCGTCGGTCGCGTCCGGCGGCAGGTCGAGATTGGCCGCGCCCGAACCCTCCGCCGAGGCGGTGGCGCCGATCGGGCCGGCGGGGGCCGGGTCGTGGTGGCCCCACCAGATGAGGAAGCCCAGGAATCCCGCCGCCGCCGCGCCGAGGGGGTAGGTCCACCACCCGCGCCCGGCCGCCGAGGGCATCGGGATCGGCCGGGAGGTCGCCCGCCCCGCCGCCCACTGCCGCACGGCCCGCCGGGCGAGCTCGGCCGCCCGCCGATGCGCTTCACCTTCAACCGCCGCGTCGATCCGGTCGAGCGACAAAAGAACCTGCTCCGCCGCCGACTCGCCGGCGAGGGCCTCGTCCAACGCGGCGCGCAGTTGATCGGCGGCGGCGTCGGCGGCGTTCAGCCGCTGCCGCAGCGGGCCCGCCCGGTCGGCCGGCAACTCGCCGGCGGCGTAGAGCCACAGGGCCGCGTCGTCGGGGCTGATCTGATCGGTGTTCGTGCTCATCGCGTGCCAACCCTTCGGTCTGCTCGGTCTGCTCGATCCCATCCTCTACTACTTCGGCCCGGCCGCCGCTGTTCCCAAAATTGCCGGCCCATTCTGCCAATTCGCCGTTCATTCATCGTCCGCCAGCGCCTTTCGCAACTTTGCGGCCGCCTTGTGCATCCGGCCCAGGGCGGTGTTGAGCGGGCAGCCCAGCAGGTCGGCGATCTCCACGAACTTCATGCCGGTGTAGTACCGCAGCAGCACGACCTGCTTCTGCGGCTCGGGCAGCCGGTCGACCGCCGCCCGGAGGCGCTCGGCGCGGCCCTCGGTTTCGGCGCGGTGGCCGGCGTCGGGGGCGTACTCCTCGGCCGCGAGCCGCAACTGCTCGACGGCCTTTTTGCCCCGCCCCTTGGACCGCCAGTGGTCGTTGGCCTTGTTGGCGGCGATGCGGAAGAGCCACGCCTTGAAACTGGTCTGCTCGGCGGCGTCATCAAACTTCTCCAGGTGCTCCAGCGCGCTCAGCCACGCCGACTGGTGCAGTTCCTCGGCCAAATGCTCGTCGCCGCACAGCCGCCGCAGGTAGGCCGTCAGCGGCTTGACGTGTTGGTTGACCAGCGCCTCGCCGGCGGCCGAGTCCCCCGCGCGGAGCCGCCGGACGAGGGCGGCGTCGGACGGTTCGCCGCCGGCACCCTCGGTCGATGCGGCGGAGAACGCGCCGGCCGCGGCATCGGTGGTACCCATTCCTTCCTCTCTAACGCACCTAGAACGATCATCAACCGGCGGATATTGCGGCCGGCGAAAATCACCCGCCCGCGCCCAACCGCTCAAGGCGGGCCAGCCACGCGGCAAAGCGGGGGCAACCGGCGCGGATCGCCGGCAGCCCCACCTCAATCGCCGCCAGCGCGCCCAGGAGCGGTTTCTGGACCGCGTAGGGCGGGTGCAGCGCGGCGATCCGCTTGGAGGGGGCCGTCTCGGGGCCGTCGTTGATGTCCTCCGGGCAGGCAAACGCCGCCCTCACCCGCCGCAGCGCCGCAGCGATGGCCTCATCATACAGCCCTCGGGCCAGTGCGTCGGGGTCGCTGAACAGCAGTCCCTCGAACTCGTGCATCACGACGTTCGGGATGAAGCGGGCGTCGGGCCGGTACTGCTCGGGCACGCGGACGGCCACGGCCTTGGCGAGGTCAAGCTCCACGGCCGCCGCCTTGGCATCCGTGGTGGAGTTCGGCGGCAGCGTGCGGTTCGAGAAGCCAGCCCCGAGGCCGTAGTAGTCGATCAGCGTGGTGCAGAACGCGCTGCGGTCCTGCTTGAGCAGCTTCGCCGCATCGCCACAAACCCGCTCGAGGCTGACGTTCCCGCCCTTATGGCCCGGTCGGCCGATGAGGCACGCGGAGGGGATGATGCCCGACGCCCGCAGGGCCGGCTCGAGCACCTCGTTGACGAAGGCCTCCTCCGTCTGGCCCTCAACGATGACGTGGACCCGCGTCATTCCCGCCCCGCAGTCAGCCCACTGGGACCGGTGCGGCCGCCCAGCACATTCTTCTGCCAGAGTTCGCCCAGCGAGAAGTCCTCGAGCCACTCCTCAAGCGCGCCCGCCTCGGGTCGCGAAAAGACCGACTGTCCGTCCTCACGGTCGACCACGATCAAATCGGACGGCTCCAGTTGATCGACCAGCGGCACGGATTGGGTGGCGACGATCACCTGAACTCTGGCGGAGGCCTGCTTCAACAAGCCCGACAGCAAGACGATCGCGTAGGGGTGCAGGCCCAGCTCGGGCTCGTCAATCAGGATGGTGGTCGGCAGGTAAGCCGTCGGCTGGAGGAGGAGCGTGGACAGGCAGATGAATCGCAGGGTTCCATCGGAAAAATCGTCTGCCCCGAAGTATGAATCCGAGTCGATTTCCCGCCACTCAAGGCGGATTTTATTCTCATTGAATGGCGATGGGCGAAGAATAAAGTCGCCGAAGAATGGTGCAACCAACCGCACCGTGCGAACGATGAGGTCGTACCGGTCGGGGTCGGTTTCGCGGAGAAGAAACAGGAAGGCCGCGAGGTTCGAAGCATCGTCCCGAAGCGCCCGGTTATCATTCAAATCACCCAACTGCTTGACCCCCGCGCTAACGCTGGTGTCGTGGAAGTGATAGATCCGCCAACTTCGAAGCCGCGCCAGCACATAGTCGGCGACCTTGCCTGGATTTCGGTTCGCCTCTTCGGGCACCTTGGTCTCACGGTGCCCCCCGCCCAGGTCGACCGTATACGGTTGAGCACGACCGAACTGTTTGGGACGATACGAACACGCCTCGTCTGCGAACACGAGCGACCCGTCCGTGGCGGGCACCAGGCTGCACGCATAGCCGTTCGAGTTCGACCACCTGAGCTCGAACACCAGTTCATGGGTCTTTTTCCGCCCGTGGTAGAGGATGGAATCGGCCCCGCCCGACTTGCCGACGGCCAGTTGCAGACCCTTTTCCGCCACCCGGTTCAGGAGCCTGAACGCCGAAATGAAGTTCGATTTGCCCGCCCCGTTCGACCCGATCAGGACGTTCAGCGGGCGCAGCGGCACGTCCGCCTGGCGGATCGACTTGTACCCGCGGATGCTGATGTGCTCGAGCGTGACCATGCCGGCTCCGATGCTAGGCCGCGGCCGACCCCAACCACCGCCCTCACAGCCGGCTGATCAGCAGTTCCCGCTGGAACACCATCTCCTTCGGCAAATCCCCCGCCAGCCGCAGGAAGAGTTCCTCCTGACTCAAAATTTCGCTCTTGAACGCCGCGGCGTCGATCCGCTCCAGGGCGGCGAAGTCGTTGGGGTCGATGCTCAGGCCGTCCAAATCAATGTCGTCCGGCCGGGGCATCCAGCCGACGACGGTTTCCGTCGCATACGCACGGCCGCGGCAGCGGTCGAGGATCCACTTCAGCACGCGCATGTTCTCGCCGAAGCCGGGCCATAAGTAATCGCCCTCATCATCTTTGCGGAACCAGTTCACGCTGAAGATGCGGGGGCAGTCGGTCATCTTCTTGCGCATGCGGAACCAGTGGACGAGGTAGTCGCGGACGTTGTAGCCGATGAACGGCAGCATCGCCATCGGGTCGCGCCGCACCACGCCGGGCTTGCCCTCGGCGGCGGCGGTCTGCTCGCTGCCGAGCGTCGCGCCGATGTAGACGCCGTGAATCCAGTTGAACGCCTGATAAACGAGCGGGATCGTCTTGCTCCGCCGGCCGCCGAAGATGATCGCGCTCACCGGCACGCCCGCGGGGTCGTCCGCCGACTCGTCCAGCACGGGGTTGTTCGACATCGGCGCGGTGAAGCGGCTGTTCGGGTGCGCCGCCTTTTCCTTGCTCTGGGGCGTCCAAGGGTTGCCCTTCCAATCCGTGCAATCGTCCGGCGGCTGCTTCGTTTTGCCCTCCCACCAGACGTCGCCGTCGGGCAGCAGCGCGACGTTGGTGAAGATCGTGTCGCGGGCGATGGTCTTCATCGCGTTGGGGTTGCTCTCCCAGTTCGTGCCGGGCACCACGCCGAAGTAGCCATTTTCCGGATTGATCGCCCGCAGCTTGCCCTCGGCCGGGTCGACCCACATCCACGCGATATCGTCGCCGACGGTCGTGACCTTCCACCCCGCCTCGGCGTACTTTTCCGGCGGGATCAGCATCGCAAAGTTCGTCTTGCCGCACGCCGACGGGAAGGCGGCCGCGACGTAGGTTTTTTCGCCGCCGGGGTCTTGCGCGCCCAGCAGCAGCATGTGCTCGGCCATCCACCCCTGCTGGCGGCCGAGGAAGCTGGCGATGCGCAGGGCCATGCACTTTTTGCCCAGCAGCGCGTTGCCGCCGTAGCCGCTGCCGAAACTGATGATCTGGTTCTCCAGCGGGAAGTGGCAGATGTGCCGCGTCTCGGGGTCCAGCGTGCCGACGCTGTGCAGGCAGCGGGTGAAGTCGTCGGACTCGCCGAGCTGCTCCCAGGCGACGGTGCCCATGCGCGTCATCACCTGCATCGACACGGCGACGTAGAGCGAGTCGGTCAACTGCACGCCGACCTTCGCCAGCGGGCTGCCGACCGGGCCCATCACGAACGGGATGACGTACATCGTCCGGCCCGCCATGGCGCCGGCGAACAGCCCCTCCAACTTCGCGTGGGCGGCCCGCGTCTCCATCCAGTTATTCGTCGGCCCGGCCATGTCCTCCGACGGCGTGCAGATGAACGTCTGCTTCTCGCTGCGGGCCACGTCCGTCGGGTCCGAGCGGTGCAGGTAGCAGCCCGGCAGCTTCTGCTGGTTCAACTCGATGAAAATGCCCTGCCCCACCCCCTCGGCCACGAAGCCCGCCTTCTCCGCCGCCGTGCCGTCGCACCACACGACCCGCTCGGGCCGGCACAAATCGGCCTGCTCGGCCACCCACTCCAGCACGGCGGGGTTCTGGCAGGCGGCGCTGGACGGGTCGGCGGGCATGGGCACTCCAAGGCGGTCGGGTCAACATCGTGACTGAAACGGGAACTCCACGGCACCCGATCCCCCCACCCTAACACGATTCCCCACTCGCGCCGACCCTTTCCACTTGGCGGGCCCGGCGCGGGGACTTGCGGACCGCCGGGGTGATGCGTTCTACTACGCCCCAATGTCGGCCGCCGCGCCGCCACCTATTCCCGACCTATTCCCGGACCGACCAGGCAGGAGCAGAGACCTTGAAGCACCCCGCACGCACGTTGACCACCCTCGCCGCCCTCGCGCTCGCCGCCCCCCTCGTTGGGCCCCTCGTCGGCGGGTGCAAGCCGGCGGAGAAGCCAGTGGCCGCCACCCAGCCGATGACCGGCAGCCCCTCGCAGATGGCCGCCATCAAGGCCGCCTACCTCCGCGTCAACCCCAGCGCCGTCATCGGCACCGTCAGCGACGTCTCGGCCAACGGCCCGTTCGCCGCCGTCTCGGGCCTCCCCGCCGGCCGCGTGCAGCCCGGCGCGGTGATGAGCTTCATGGACGCCGACCAGAAGGTCGTCGCCCTCGGCACCGTCTCCACCGTCGCCAACGACGGCCGCGCGACCGTCAAGTTCGACGTCCAGGAGGGCCCCGCCGGCCGAAAGCCCCAGGTCGGCGACCTCGCCCTCAACTTCCCCGACGCCAGCGGCTCCACCAGTGGATCGTCGATGTCCAACGGCACGTCCAACGGCACGTCCAACGGCACGTCCGGCGGCTCAATGAAGATGCAGTGAGGTCCGCCGCCATACCGTAGCCGTGCCCGACGTGCCGCCCGACGCGCCGCCCCAGTTGATCCTCGCCAGCGGCTCCCCGCGCCGCGCGGACCTCCTGCGGGCGGCCGGCTACGCCTTCGACGTGCTGCCCGCCGACGTCGACGAGTCGATTCACCCCGCCGGCCTGCTGCCGTCGGAACTCGCCGTCTACCTCGCCGCCGCCAAGGCCGACCGCGTGTCCACCGACCACCCCGGCCGCGTCGTGCTGGCCGCCGACACCGTGGTGGCGTTCGGCGACCTGCCCCTCGGCAAGCCCGCCGACGCCGCCGACGCGAAATCGATCCTGGGCCTGCTCGCCGGCACCACGCACGTCGTCATCACCGGCGTCGCGGTCCGCCGCCGATCCCCCGCCCACGCCGTCGACGCCCGCGTGCTGTCGGCCGTCAAAATGCGAGTCCTCACCCCCGCCGAGATCGACGCCTACGTCGCCACCGACGCCTGGCGCGGCAAGGCCGGCGGCTACGGCATCCAGGACGAGACCGGCAAGGCCGACCCCTTCGTCACCCGACTCGCCGGCTGCCACACCAACATCGTCGGCCTGCCGATGACCCACACGCGCCGGCTGCTGAAGGCGGCGGGCGTGGTTCCATAGCCTTTCCTTAATAGCCGGAGGCGGAAGCCCCGGTTTCCTGGCCGTAGAGTTGCCCGAATCCGAACGCCCCGCCACGATCAACCGGGGCTTCCGCCTCCGGCTATTAAAGAACCGGCTACTAAGGAACTGCCCATGGCCGCCTGGCTCCCCGCCACCTTCGCCCTGCTCGTCGCGGCCGCGGGGTGGTTCTACCTCTTCTTCTCCAAGTCCGCCACGCGACTGCTCGGCGTCGAGGGGGGCCGCGCCAACCGCCTGCGCGTCCGCCTGCGACGCCTCGGCGGCCTCGCCATGCTGCTGCTGGCCGCCGCGTTCTACGCCACGATCGCCGCCGGCACCCGCGAGCGGCCCAGCCCGTGGGGCGTGCTCATCGGCGGGTCGGCCGTGATCCTGCTGCTGGCGATCATCCTGATCCTCGCCCTGGCCGATTTGCGCCTGACCCGAAAGTTCCGCGATGACCGCCGCCGCGCGATGCAAGAGGAATCCGAACCCGACTGACCCGACGTGACATCGGCCACTTCCCGCCCGACAATCCCCTCCATGCCCCGCCCCCTCGCCATCGCCCTGCTGCTGCTCCCCCCCGCCTGCGGCCTCGCCTGCGACGCCGGCCCCGCCGGGCCCGCCGCCGCCCCCGTCGCGGTCAACACCGGCCTGCCGACCGCGGCGTTGAAAATCGGCAACGCCACCTTCACCCTCGAGATCGCCGACACCCCCGCCGCCGAGGAGATCGGCCTGATGAACCGCGACGCCCTGCCCCCCGGCCGCGGCATGATCTTCGTCTTCGACGACGAGGCCCCGCGCCTCTTCTACATGAAGAACACCCGCATCCCCCTCGACATCCTCTTCCTCGACCGCGCCGGCAAAGTCGTCAGCGTCGGCCACATGAAGCCCTTCGACCTCCGCAACACCCCCAGCGGCGGCCCGGCGATGTACGCGGTCGAACTCAACGCCGGCGCGGCCGCGAAGGCCGGCGTGCGGACGGGCGATTTGATCGACCTGGGCCCGATAACCGCCGCCACGTCCGGTAAGAAGTAGCCGATCAGCATTCGCGGGGCCGATTTTCCCGCGCCGCCGTCAAGTCGGCCGCCCGCCGCGACGAAGTGAGGGGCATGGACCTCTCCCCCCGCCCGTCCGCCCTCGCCGCGGCACCCTTCGCCCCGGCGACCTTCCGCGTCGGCCCGGCGGCGGACTCGATGTTCGACCGCGACCCGCTCGCCGACCTCGACGTCCTGCAGCGGCGGGTGGACGGCCTCGCCGGCGAGCTCGACGCCGCCCGCCGCCGCGAGGCCGACCTCGCCGACCGCGCCCGCCGCGTCGCCCAAGAACTAACCCTCGCCGGCCGGGTGCAGCGCGACTTTCTGCCCCGCACCCTGCCGCACCTGGGCCGGGCGCGGTTCGCGGCATTGTTCCGACCCGCCGGCGAAGTGAGCGGCGACTTTTACGACCTCGTGCGGCTCGACGAGCACCACGTCGGCCTCTACCTCGCCGACGCCGTCGGCCACGGCGTGCCCGCGGCGCTGCTCACGATGTACCTCCGCCGCGCCCTTCTCACCAAGGAAATCCGCGCCGACGGCATCTACCGCCTGGTCCCCCCCGCCGAGGCCGTCGCCGGACTCAACGCCGCCATGCTCGACCGCGACCTCACCCACGCCGCCCACGCCACCGCCATCTACGCCCTCATCGACGTCCGCACCATGACCGTCCGACTCGCCCGCGCCGGCCACCCCCACCCCGCCCTGCTCAGACCCGGCCACGCGCCCCAGACCGTCGGCGGCGACGGCGCGATGCTCGGCCTCTTCCCCGGCGAAACCTTCGACGAAACCACCCTCACCCTCGCCCCCGGCGACCGCCTCGTCCTCCACACCGACGGCGTCGAACTCCTCGGCCCCACGGCCGACCCCGCCGCGTGCCCCGACCTCACCCGCTGGCCCCGCGCCCTCGCCGCCTGCGCCGACGCCTCGGCCGCCGAGATCGTCGCCGAAGCCGCCCGCCTCGCCCACGCCGCCGGCCCGACCCTGCAGGACGACCTGACGGTCGTGGTGGTCGAGGCGTTGTGATTCGGGAGGGATGAGGGGTGAGGGACAGGCGATGAGGGAAGAGGTTTACAAGCCGCGCGACTCATCGCTCACCACTCATCGCTCACCACTACATATGTAACCAATTCCGCCCCGCCTCCGTAAAGTGTGTGTAAACCCACCCCACAAACGGAGCGCCCCATGCACCGCCGACTCGCCCCGATCGTCCTGACCGCCGCCCTGCTGCTCGCCGCCCGCGCCGCCCCCGCCGCGCCGGTCAACCCCGCCGACGTGGCGGCCGGGGCGAACTGGGTCGTCCACCTCGACGTCGACCAACTCCTCAAAAACGACCTCGGCCAACACCTGCTCAAGGCGTGGAAGGCCAAGACCCTCGACCTCACCCCCGCCGCCGCCCTGCAATTGGCGAACTTCGACCCCGCCAAAGACCTCGCCGGCGCGACCCTCTACGGCACCGACGCCGACCCCGCCGCCGGCGTCGCGGTCTTCCACGGCACCTTCGACGAGGAAAAAATCGCCGCCCTGCTCGCCCTCGGCCCCGACCACGCCGCCGCCCCCTACGGCGCGCACGTCGTCCACGCTTGGAAGCAGTCGCCCGAGGACGCGGCCGACGACGGCGCCCGGCACGGCGCGTTCGCCGACGCCCACACCTTCGTCGTCAGCCGCACCGCCAAGAGCGTCAAGACCGCCCTCGACACCCTCGACGGCAAGGCGAAACCCGCCGCCGGCCTCGTGCCCGACCTGTCGCCGGGCACCTACCTCTTCGCCGCCGCCAAGGATTTCACCCTGCCGAAGGGCGCGGGCGGCGCGCTGCGGTCAAAACTGCTCGACAAACTCTCGGCCCTGCTGGTGCAGATGGGATCGGACGGCCCGGACACCTTCCTGACCGCCAAGGCCGACCTCCCCACGCCCGAGCAGGGCCGCCAGGCCCGGCAGATCCTCGGCGGCCTGCTGGCCTACGCGACCCTCGCCCTCCCCGCCGCCGCCGACGCCGGCATCGACTTCGCCCCGCTCCTGCAAGCCACCAAAATCGCCGGCGACGGCCCCGCCGTCGAAATCGACGCCACGCTCAAAACCGACGCCGTGCTGAAACTGATCGACGCCGCCCACCCGCCGCTCGCGGCTTCGCAAGGAACCGATACCGAACCCGCCGACCGCTGATTCCCAGGCCCGTGCCCCCTCCGGGTGCCACGGGTTGAGGTACGCCTCAACCCGTGCCGAGCGACTCCCCGGCGAGTGAAAGGTCAGGAACGCCCGTGCCAGACGCCCCGCCCGACGCGCCCTTGGGCGCCGACGCCCTCGCCCGCGCCGCCCGCGCCGGCGACCCGGCGGCGTTCGACGCGCTCGCCCGCCGCGTCTCGCCCGGCCTGATGGGCTTCCTCCGCCGCCGCTGCCCCACCGAGCAGGACGCCGAGGACCTGCGCCAGGAAACCCTGCTGCGGGCGTTCGTGAACCTCGCCCGCTACGACCCCGCCCGCCCGGTCGGCCCGTGGCTGCGGACGCTCGCCGCCCGCCTCGCCGCCGACCGCCGCCGCGGCCGGCCCCGCCCGGCCCAACTCGCCGCCGACGTGCCCTCCCGCGCCCGCGGCGGCGCCGACGAGTCGGCCGACCGCGAGGCCGGCACGGCCCTCTGGTCCGCCGCCGCCGACGCCCTGCCGCCCGCCCAGTACCGAGCCCTGCGCCTCCGCTACGCCGACGGCCTCGACGTCGCCGCCGTCGCCGCGGCGATGTCAGTGAGCGTCGCCAACGCCAAGGTCCTGCTGTTCCGCGCCCGCCGCCGATTGATGGCGTTGCCGTCCGTGCGCGGCCTGCTCGATTCGCCGCCGCTTTCATCAACCAAGGAGGCCGCCGATGCCGAGTAATGATTCGCCGCCAGTTTTCCGCCCCAGCCGCTTGCGGCTTCGCAAAGAAATAGATTGCAACCCAATTGCTCTAATCAGAAGGCGGGTGCCACCAATTGCGAGACCCCTCAACCCGTGCCGAGTCGCCCCAGAACGCCTCAAGGCACGGGTTGGCGGGTACGCCGATCCGTGGAGGATTTCGCATGAAGAACCTCGAGGCGACCCGAACGCCGGAACAAGCCGGCGTCTGAGCCGAAGGCGAAGACCCGGATTTCAGCCGCAAAACCCCGCCGAACTCCGGGGGCAGCCCCGCGCCGAGGGTCCGGGTCTTCGCCTTCAACTCAGACGCCGGCTTGTTGCGGCGCGGCGGCGAATTCGCAACGGGAGCACCGCGATCTGACCCGCCGACCCAAGGCTGGTTACGCTGCTTGACCCGATCCTTCATGCGAGGTCCTCCGTGGCACCCATACACCTATTACGTCTACTTCTCCGCGCCCGCTGCATCGCAAATTGAAGCATTGATGAACCCGTGCCGTCGGACCCACCCACCCGCCCCGCGGCTTCGCAAAGAAAACTACAATAAAACACCCCAACCCCCAGGTGCCCCATGCGGTGTGACGACGTCCAATTCCAACTCTCCGACGCCCTCGACGGCGGCCCCCCGCCGCCCGAGGCCGCGCGCGGCCACGCGGAATCATGCCCCGCCTGCTCGGCCTTCGCCCGCAACGCCGGCCGGCTGGACCACCTGCTGACCACCGCCCACCCCGCCGCAATTTACCCGCCCGCGACCCGCCCGGCCCGCCCGGCCCGCCCGGCCCGCCGCCGCACTTTCGCCCTGACCGCCGCCCTCGCCGCCGCCGCGGCCGTCGCGCTGGCGGCCGCCTCGCTCTGGAACCTCCCCCGCCCGCACCCCGCCCGCCCCGGACCCCTCGCCACCACCGCCGGCAGCCCCGGCCACGCCGCCATCGCCCCCCACCCGCCCGGCCAGTTGCCACGGCCGACGCCCGACCGGACGCCCGACCGGACGCCGGATGGGATGCCCGACCCCGCACCCCCCGCCGGCACGGTGGGCGACGCCGGCTCGCTGGCGGCCCGCCTCGCCCGCCGCGCCGGCGAGACCGCCGCCGCCCCCTACCGCCGCGAATGGGCCGGCCTGTCCGCCGACGCCCGCTCCGCCGCCCGCTCGCTGCTGTCGCTGGTCCCCACCCCCCCCACGGCGGCCGGGCGGGGTGATCGGGTCGCATTGGAAGTGATGGCCCCCGAGGGACGGGAACACCCCGCAGAAAACCCAGCAAAATCACAATTCGCCGTCTGACCCGACGCGCAATCCGACGCACCCGCCCGTCGACCTCGCCGTGGTCATCGCCGCGTGGCCGCTGCTGGACGAGCGCACGCGCGGCGCGGTCCTCCGCCTCGTGCTGAACGCGAAGCAAGGCGGGAACCTATGAGCCACCCGCTCCCCTCGGCCCGCCAGTTGGAAGCGACGGCCGACTTCCTCGGCATGACCGTCGAGGAACTCGCCGCGACCTACGACCCGCCGGCCCCCGACCCCGAGGCGCAGCACGACGCCGACCTCGCCGCGCTCTTCGCCCGCAAGCCGCGCCGGCCGGCACCGCCAGTTCCGCCGGTGGCCGCGGCGGACCGGGAGTGCCCCAGCATGTCCGGCGTGCTCTCGATCTCGCCCCGCCGCTGTGGGTGTCGCACCTGCCCGGCCTGCGCCCGTAGTCTCGGCTGGCACCTCCGCCAGCGCTTGCTTGCCCACGACTGGCGCGTGCCTCGGATGCTCACGCTCAGCGTTGACCGCCACGGCACCACCACCGGCCGTGGCTTCGACTCCCCGGCCGACGCCCATCGCTATGTCACCGAAGGCCGGCTCGTGGCCCGCCTGCTCTCGATGCTCGGCGTCAAGACCTGGGTGTGGGTGCTGGAGTTCCAGACCAAGACCGGCGACGGCTGGCCGCACTGGCACGTTCTGATCGACCTTGCCGACCTGCCCGGCCAACGGCTCGACCTCAAGCGCGCGTGGCACCTGTGGAAGCACGTTTGGAATGTCGGTGGCTTCGACCTCGGCACTAAAAAGTTCGACGCCCACCACGCCGTCATGTATGTCACCGACTACCTCCGAAAGCAGCCGAAGGGCGGCTACCCGCTCTGGGTTCTCGACGCCCCCCGCTCAATCCGCTTCGTGCAGGGCTGCCGCCGGCTCGGCCCGCTGGTCGGCAAGCCCCGCCCCTCCCGCCTCGCCGCCGAACCCGATTCCGACGAGTCGCAGCGCCCGACCACCGACCCGGCCGACACCCCGGAACCCGCCGACCGCCCGTCGCTGCTGGACCGCATGTCGCGGTGTGGCTTGGCCTCCGACGTGTACGACCTCCGGCCCGACGCGGAAGGGGAGGAACGCGCCGTCCACGTCGGCACCCTCCCCGCCTCCCCCACGCTGATCCTCGCCCTCTCCGCCGGCGGAACGCTTCCCGTCCGGGTCCAGGTGGTCGAGCACTCTCCCATCCTCCGCCGCACCTACGCGCTCGCCCGCACCATCGGTCACCTGCGCCATGCCCTCGCCGCCGCCGTCCCGGACCTGCTCGGCCACCACCACCGCGCCGCCGCCCACGCCCGCCGACGCATCCTCGCCGACAACCAGTTCGCCGCTCGCGCCCGAGACCGATCCCGCCAGCACGAACACCCCGAACCCCACGAACCGCCTGCCGCCGTCGGGAGGGACGGAACGGCCCGGACGCCGGCGGCGGGTGGCTGCCCGCCGCCCCACACGCCAACGCCCGCCACCGACCGCGGTGTAATACACCCCCCCGCCGCAACCCCAACCCCGGAGATGCCATGAAGCCCGACACCGACTCCCCGACCGCCGCCGAAGTCCTCGCCCTGGCGTGGCTACACGCCCGCGACACGCTCCGGCTCGTGCCGGCCCAGATGCCCGTGAAGGAGCGCGTGACCGTCCTCCGGGCCGTCACCTCGTTTCTGGACGCCGCCTTGGGCAAGCGGACGCGCGTCGAGCACTCCCACCTGGCCCGCGAGTCGCAGGACGATGCCGATCCCGAATCCGACCCCGCCGACCTTCTCGGTTGACGTAGCCCCGTAGGGCCTGTGCCGTCTCCCGTCGCGTCGTCGCCTCGCCCCAGAGCGAGGAACGAGCGCCGGGGCGACGACGCGACGGGAGACGGCACAGGACCGTAGGGGCGGTGCCGGACCCAGAGCGCTCCGAGCTTCGGCCGGCCCCTCTTCAAGATTCAATCAATCGTCAGACAACGTGATCCCGCTAGTTGACAAGCGGGATGAACAAGGCAATAGTGCCGACATGGCTGAACCCAAACAATCGAAGATCAAGTGCCACGTCTACCTGGAGCGTGAGACGGTCGAGCGCCTTGACGAACTGGCGGGGCTGCTCAACGGCACCCGCGCCAGCATCGCCGCGTTCTGCGTGGAGGAGACCATCCGCGACAAGGGGTGGATCATGGCCCACATCGCCGCCCCGATGCGCCGCGTCCTCGGCAAGTGGGGCATCACGCCCACCAGCTTTGCCGACGATGACGACGAATCGCCCGCCGACGTGAAGGGGGTGCCCCATGCCGGATGAAGCCTCCGCCCGCCCGCCGCTCGCCGTGACCGCCGCAGAGGCCGCCCGGCTGCTTCGGGTCTCCGCACGCACGCTTTACAACCTTGTCAAGCGTGGGGAACTGCCTCGTGTGATGATCGGCTCGGCCGTCCGCTACTCCCCCGCCGACCTGGCCGCTTTCATCGACCGCAACCGGGAGGGCAACCGTGGCTAGCATCTCCACCAGCAAGCGCAACGGACGCCGCCGCCTGATGTTCAACGGGGCTGACGGCAACCGCCGCACCGTCAACCTCGGCAAGATGCCGTCGAAGCAGGCCGACGCCGTGAAACTGCGGGTCGAGCATCTCGTCAGCAGCCAGATCACCCGCCACTCGCCCGACGATGAAACCGCCCGCTGGATTGCGGCCCTGCCCGATGCACTCCGCCGCAAGCTCGCCGCCGTTGGCCTGCCGGTCGGCCCCGCCCGCTCCACTCACTCCCTCGCCGACCTGCTCGACGAGTTCGACCGCTACGACGCCGGCAACGTCAAGCCCTCCACCCGCACCGCCCACGGCCACACCCGCCGCAACCTCCTCGCCCACTTCGCCCCCACCCGTCAAGCCCGCACCATCAGCCCGCTCGACGCCGAGAAGTTCCGCCAGTCCCTCGCGCTCCGCCTCGCCTCCGCCACCGTCAGCAAGCGCGTCAAGGTCGCCCGCCAAATCTTCAAGCAGGCCGTCCGCTGGGGCATGGCCGACTCCAACCCCTTCGCCGACGTCCGGGGCGGCTCGCAGACCAACCGCGACCGGATGCACTTCATCACCCCTGATGACACTGCCCGCGTCATCGAGGCCTGCCCCGATGTCCAGTGGCGGCTGATCGTAGCCCTCGCCCGCTACGCCGGCCTGCGGGTGCCGTCGGAGGTGCTCGCCCTGACGTGGGCCGACGTGCTGTGGGACCGCAACCGTCTCCGCATCATCGAGGGCAAGACGGGCGAGCGGTCCGTGCCGCTATTTCTTGAACTGGTGCCGCACCTGCACGATGCCTTCGACCTCGCCGAACCGGGCACCACGCACGTCATCACGCGCTACCGGCAGGCCAACGCGAACCTCCGCACCCAGTTCCAGCGGATCATTCGCCGTGCCAGGCTGGTGCCGTGGCCCAAGCCGTTCCACAACCTGCGATCCACCCGACAGACGGAGCTGGCGGAGCGTTGGCCGCTGCACGTCGTCTGTCGGTGGCTCGGCAACTCGCCCGCCGTCGCCAATGACCACTACCTGCAACTGACCGACGCCGACTTCGACCGCGCCGCCGGCGTGCAAGAGGCGACGCAGAATCCGACGCGCAATCCGACGCAGCAAGGGGCGGTACGGCTCGGCACGTCGCGGCAACCCTTCGACCGAGTACGCGAAAACCCCAGCAAATGCCGGGGTGTGCCGCTCGGTGCCGAATTGTGCCGCACCGAAAAGTGGCCCCCGAGGGACTCGAACCCTCATGCCCTTGCGGGCAGCGGATTTTGAATCCGCCGCGTCTGCCATTCCGCCAGGAGGCCGGTGGGCGCGAGTCGGTGTCTCGGCGCGCCGGTGTGAGGATAGGTCGATTCGTGGCGGCGGGCAATGCCGGCGGGGGCCGGGCAGGTGGGGGGGCCGCGGGCCGCTCGCGCCGCCCCGTGGAGGGTTTCGCACCAGGGGTCTTGGGGGGCATCGCAACCCAGATCAGGCCAACGGGTTAGAGAGCGTTTCCCCGCCACGACGTCGGCCGCACGCCGGAACAAGCCGGCGTGTGGTCGCCTCAGAATTGTTCGTGCGACTCCTCCGTGGCACCGCGCGGGGCGTTGGCGGACTCCGGGGCCCGAGCGGGCGGGGCGCGGCGATTTGCTTGATGAACCGCCACGCCCCCCGCCCACGGCGGAACGGTCGGTCTTCCAGGCGTTCCGAGGAGGTCGGGGGCAGGTCGGGGCAGGTCGGGGGGCGGCGGGAAATTGGGGGTAGGCGGGGCGGGCGGGGGGTGTTACGGTGTGATTTGGGAGGCCTTTGGAGCCGCCAATCCGGGGGAGACCCGTTGCAGGAGCACGCATGAGCATCACGAGCATCACGAAAACGAACCGTCCGAACGAAGATTCCGCCCAAGCCCCGGCCGTGGGCGGCTGTGGCGTTGGCCTGACGATCCGGTCGGCGGGGTGGGGCGCGGGGTGGGGGGCGGGGTGGGGGGCGGCGCGGGCCGTGGCGTTGGCGGCGGCGGCGGCGGCGCCGGCGTGGCTGGCGGCGGGGGCCTGCGCTGGGGCAGTACCCCGAGGGCGTCACCACGACCGGCGGCGGCGTGCATGACGGGAACGGGGCCGGAGCGCGCCGCGGCCCGCGTGGCGCAGGCGCAGGTCCGCGCCGCCGAGCAGCAGTTGCAGGCGGCCCGCGCCCGCGTGATGGCGTCGTTCGAGGCGAACTCGGACCTGACCTGACGACGCGAGGCGGCGGCGAAGAAGGCGCAGGCCGACTATGCCGCGGCGCGGGCCAGAGGCGGTGTCGTCGCTGCAGGACAAGGACTCGTACAAGCAGGCGATGGAGAAGGTCAAGCAGGCCGACGAGAAGGTGAAGTCGCTCCAGCAGGGCGGGTCGCCGACCACCGCGCCGGGCCGGCGGGGCGGCCGGCGGGGCGGCCGGCGGATCGACCGCTGACACGGCCGCGCCGGCGGCGGGCGGGGCCGGGGGGCGGGCGAGTTCGGCCGCACCGTCGGGCGGCGGGGCGGCGGCGGTGGGCGGGGCGGCGATGGGCGGCGGCGGGACGGGGCCGGCCACCCCGGCGGCCGACGTCTCGGGCGTGCCGGGCAAGGTGCTCGGGCAGACGCAGAACCCCGTGACCGGCGCGCCGGGCGCGGGGTCGGCCGGGCCGACGGGCACCGGCACGGCCACCGGGGGCGTGGCGCCGTCGGGCGCGCCGACCCCCCCGCCGGGCGGGGCGGGGGCCGTCCCGCCGCCGCCGAGCCAGGCGCTGGTGCAGGCGAGTCAGCAGAAGCTCGCGGCGAACACCGCGCTGACGAAGATGGAGCAACAGGCCGTCGAGGGCGATTCGTCGGCGAGCGACGCCAAGCAGAAGCTGATGGCGGCGGCGGACAAGGTCGACTCTCTGGAGGGCAAGCTTGACGCGGTGCTGCTGAACGATCCGGGGTGGAAGCAGGCGAAGCAGAACCTGATCCAGGCGCGCGCCAGCGTCGCCACCGACGCCTACGCCGCCGGGCCGTACAGCGGCTACAGCCGGGGTTACGGCTACAGCACCGACGTGAACGACCGCGCCTACTACGGCGGGACGGACTACCGCGAGGGCATCTACGGCTACGGAAACGGCGTGGTGAACGTCGGCGAGGTCGGCGGCGGCCGGCGCGGCGGCGGGACGGCGGTGGAGAACGCGCCGGGGGCGTCGTCCAACGGCGCGGGCCTCGGCCAGACCGGCAACCCGACCGCCACGCCCGGCGGGGCCAACCCGAACGGATCGAATCCGGCCGGCGGCGGCCCGAGTGCGGGGGCGGGCGGGCCGGGCAATGCCGGGCCGGGATCGGGTGGCGCCGGTAACGCGGGGCCGGGCTCGGGCGGCGCCGGCAACGCCGGGCCGGGCTCGGGGGGGGCCGGGAATGCGGGACCGGGGTCGGGCGGCACCGGTAATGCCGGGGCGGGTTCGGGCGGCGCCGGAAACGCCGGCGCGGGTTCGGGCGGCGCGACGGGTGGCGGGGGCGCCGGCGGCGGTGGCGCGGCCGGCGGTGGTGGTGGCGGTGCGGGTGGAGGTGGGAAGTAGCGGTCGTTCGTCGCTCGTTTCTTTGCGAAGCCGCAAGCGGCAAGGTCTCTGTGCGAAGCCGCGAGCGGCGGGGCGGGCTTGACAACGGGCCGCCCCGCCGCTTTAGTGGGGTTTCGATGCTTTCGACCCGCCTTTCCCTTACGTTCCGGTCCCTCGGCCTTGCCGGCCGCGGGCGGCGGTGGCGTTGAGGGCGGGCGAACAGTTTTCCCCGTACGCAATCGACCCCGCGGCTCACCCGAGCGGCGGGGTTTTTCCATTTGGTCAGTGGTCCGTCGTCCGTTGTCAGTTGCAAGGAAACGAAGCCGCCTATCTCTTTGCAACGGACCACGGACTACGGACCACTGACGAGTCAGGAGCGCCCCATGAGCCAGCCAGCCACCAACGTCACGATCTTCGACACCACCCTGCGCGACGGCGAGCAGTCGCCGGGCGCGACGCTCTCGGCGGCGGAAAAACTCGAGATCGCCCGCCATCTCGCGGGCATGGGCGTGGACGTGATCGAGGCGGGCTTTCCGGCGGCGTCCGACGGCGACTTCGAGAGCGTCCGCGCGATCGCGGCGGAGGTGCGCGGCAGCGTCATCTGCGGCCTGGCGCGGTGCGTGCGCGGCGACATCGACCGCGCCGCCGAGGCCGTCAAGGGGGCCGCCAAGCCGCGGATTCACACCTTCATTTCCAGCTCGGACGTGCAGATAGAGCACCAGTTGCGGTCGGATCGGCCGACGGTGCTGAAGCGGGCGAGGGAATTGGTCGGCCACGCGCGGTCGCTGGTGGAGGACGTCGAGTTCTCGCCGATGGACGCGACGCGAACCGAGCCGGGCTTCCTGGCCGAGCTCGTCGCGGCGGCGGTGGAGCAGGGCGCGACCACGATCAACCTGCCGGACACGGTGGGCTACGCGACGCCCGAGGGCTACGCCGAGATGTTCCGCCGGTTGATGAATAATCTGCCGATGCTGGCGGAGCGGGGGATCGTGCTCTCGACGCACTGCCACAACGATCTGGGGCTGGCCGTCGCGAACTCGCTGGCGGCGGTGTCGGCCGGGGCGCGGCAGGTGGAATGCACCGTCAACGGCATCGGCGAGCGCGCCGGCAACGCCGCGCTGGAGGAGGTGGTGATGGCCCTGCGCGTGCGGCCGGACGCCTTCACCGTCGGCACGCGGATCGAGACGAAAAAGCTCTACCCCGCCAGCCGCATGGTCAGCACGATGACCGGCCTGGCGGTGCAGCGGAACAAGGCGATCGTCGGGCAGAACGCCTTTTCCCACGAGGCGGGCATCCACCAGGACGGCGTGCTGAAGCACCGCGAGACCTACGAGATCATGGACCCCACCAGCGTCGGCATCCCGAAAAGCTCGCTGGTGCTCGGCAAGCACAGCGGCCGGGCGGCGTTCCGCGACCGCATCAACACCCTCGGCTTCTCGCTGACCGACGAGCAGGTGGAGGCGACCTTCGCCCGCTTCAAGACCTTGGCGGACAAGAAGAAGGAGGTCTACGACGAGGACTTGGAGGCGCTGATCGACGAGCAGTTGGAGGTCACGCGCGGGCTGTGGCAGCTCAAGGATTTGCAGGTGGTTTCCGGCACGAACTCGATCCCGACCGCGACCGTCACGCTGACCGACAGCACCGGCGAGACGCTGCAGGACGCCGGCGTGGGCGACGGGCCGGTGGACGCGATCTACTCGACCCTGCAGCGGCTGACCGGCGTGCAGGCGTCGCTGAAGACGTACCGCATCCGGGCCGTCACGCGCGGCAAGGAGGCGCTGGGCGAGGTGCAGGTGGAGCTCGAGCACGGCGGCGCGAAGGTCAACGGCCGCGGGCTGAGCACGGACATTCTGGAGGCCTCGGCGCTGGCCTACCTGGCCGCGCTGAACCGCCTGCGGGGCATCGGGGACCGGCAGCGTCGGGTGAGCCAGTACGACGGGGTGTGACCGCCGTTGAACGGGCGTCCCGCCCGGATTCTCTTGCAAGCGGTGCTGAATGCGCGGGCGGGGCATGTAGCGGAGAAGAATCCGGGCGGGACGCCCGTTCCACGGGCTCGGCAGACTTTTTCTCATGCACCAGCATGCCGCGTCCGATAAGTCTTCTGCCGCGCCACACAGGAGACCGACCATGACCGACGCCACCGTTCGCGTGTACGACTTCGACACCGGCCGCGCCTACGCCATTCCCGCGGGGGAACTCGCGCCGGGGATGGCGAAGGTGAGCATCGACGGCATCGCCGGGGAGGTGTGGGTGGACGCGGCGGAGCTCGCGCCGGGGCCGATCCGCCACCGCGCGCTGCCGGCGGAGGTGGCCGACCGCGTCGAGCGCGTCTTCGCCACGTTCGAGCAGGTGCTGACCGTGCAGGACGTCGATCTGCCGACGTTCACCGACGACTTCCGGCGCGAGATCGACCCGGCGGCGGAGGTGGCGGCGTGGGAATATCTGGCGTGGGTCTACGAGCGCATCACCGGGCTGAGCGACTTTTCGCTGGCGGGCAAGTGCGGGGTCTACAACACGCTGCTGGCGTGCAGCACCGGGCCGCGCCACGCGGCGCGGGCCACGATCGAGGCGCCCGCGCTCACGCTGCCGCAGCGCGAGGCGGTGATGGACCTTTACTACCTCGGCGCGGCGGTGCGGGCGGCGTAGAAACGACCGTTGAGCCGCGAGCGCAGCGAGCGCTTTTCCGTCCAAGCGGCGGAAAAGCGCTCGCTGCGCTCGCGGCTCAACGTGAGGGTGAAGCCGTGTTGCAGTCGCCCGAACAGAACGCTATATTGCTTTTGCGCGTTAGCGATTTGTTCACGTCCATGAGGGGTTCGCCATGCCCGTCCAATTCATCCTCGGCCGGGCCGGCAGCGGGAAGACGACGCGCTGCCTCGACGGCCTCATCGACCTCTGCCGCACCGACCCGCTCGGGCCGGCGGTGTTCCTGCTGGTGCCGCGGCAGGCGACGTTCCAGTACGAGCGGCGGCTGGCGTGCGGCGGCGAACTGCCGGGCTTCTGCCGGGTCCGCGTCGTGTCGTTCGAGTCGCTCAACGAGATGGTGATGGGCGCGTGCGGCAACACCGCCGTGCCGGAGGTGACGGCCGCCGGGCGGCAGATGGTCCTCGGCCACCTGCTGCGGCGCGAGCAGCCGCGGCTGGCGTTCTACGCCGGCGCGGCGCGGCGGCCGGGGCTGGCGGCGGAGTTGGACGCGGCGTTCGCGGAGATCGAGCGGAGCGGCCGGACGGTGGAGGAGGTGGGCCGGCTGCTGGCGGAGGTCGGGGCGGACGACGCCGTCGACGCCGCC
The DNA here is from genome assembly GCA_965260985.1 of Tepidisphaeraceae bacterium. Taxonomy (GTDB): domain Bacteria; phylum Planctomycetota; class Phycisphaerae; order Tepidisphaerales; family Tepidisphaeraceae; genus CBDHCE01. The sequence continues at coordinate 26,301 of CBDHCE010000012.1, forward strand.
GCCGTCGCCAAGGCCGCCGACCTGCACCTGCTCTACGAGGCGTACCAGGGCTACCTCGGCCAGGACCGCCTCGACCCCCACCGCCGCGCCAGCCAACTGCTCGAGACCGTCGAATCCTGCGGCCTGCTGCGCGGGGCGACGGTGTACGTCGACGGCTTCTACGACTTCACCCACTTCGAGCGCGAGGTGCTCGCCCGCCTCGCCAGGGCCGCCCGCGCGATGTACCTGACCCTGCCGCTCGACCCGGCGACGTCGGCGGTGGTGGGCAACCCGCACCTCAACCCCGAGGAGCTGGGCCTGTTCCACCGCACCGAGAGGGCCTACCGACTGCTCTGGCACGGGTTCGTCGGCAACGGCGTGCGGATCGACCCGCCGGCGGCGCTGCGGGGGTCGGGGCGGTTTGCGAACCCGGCCCTCGCCGCGCTCGAGAAGGTGCTCACCCTGCCGCGCGGCGGGCGCTACGCCGGCGCGCCCGAGCACGTCGCGTTCGTCGAGGCGCCCGACCGGCGGGCGGAGGTGGACGCGGTGGCGCGGCAGGTGAAGGCGTGGCTGGCCGACGGGCTGCGGCTGCGCGACGTGGCGGTGCTGGTGCGGTCGATCGAGCCGTACCGCGGGGCGATCGACGCGAGCTTCGCCGAGCACGGCATCCCGTACTTCGCCGACCGGCGGCGGTCGGCGGCTCACCACCCGCTGGTGCAGCTCGCGCGGGCGGCGGTGGCCGTCGCGCGGCACGACTGGCCGCACGACGCGGCGGTCGCGCTGCTCAAGGGGGGCCTGGCGGGCGTGGGCGCCGCCGACGCCGACGCGGTGGAGAACTACGTCCTGCTACACCGCATCCGCGGCGAGGGGTGGACCCGGCCGTGGGGGTTCCGCGGTGCCACATTGCGCGGGGAGCGGGGAGGGGACGGCGGGGAGGAGGGGGGGGGGGATGCCCGGCCGGTCGCGGAGGACGTCGAGCGGCTCGAGGGCCTCCGCGCCGCCCTGGCGCGCGGCGTGGAACCGGTGACCGACGCGCTGGCGGGGTCGGGGAAGGTGAGGGTCCGCGACGCCGCCGCGGCGGTGTGCGAGGTGTTCGAGCGGTTCGGCGTGCGGGGCGCGCTGGCCGGCTGGATCGCCGACGCCGAGGCCGCCGGCGATTTGCAGGCGGCCGAGGAGCACGCGCAGGTGTGGGCGGAGGTGGCGGCGCTGCTGGAGCAGATGGTCGACTTGCTGGGGGAGGAGGTCGTCTCGCCGCGCGACTTCGCCGACGTGCTGGAGTACGGGCTGGAGCAGTTCGACCTGGCGATCATCCCGCCGACGGTGGACCAGGTGCTGGTGGGGTCGGTGGACCGCACGCGGACGCCGGCGGTGCGGGCGGTGGCGGTGATGGGGCTGAACGAGGGGGTCTTCCCGCTGGCCCGGCACGCGGAGTCGATCCTGTCCGACGCCGAGCGGAAGGTGTTCGAGCGGCACGAGTTGGACCTCGCCCCCGGCGGCCGGCGGGCGACGCTGGACGAGGCGTTCCTCGGCTACCTCGCCCTGACCCGAGCCGGCGAGCGGCTGCTGCTGACGCGGCCTTGCGCCGACGACGAGGGCCGGCCGCAAAAGCCGTCGTCGCTCTGGCGGCGGGCGGCGGCGGCGCTGCCGGGGGCGGCGGTGCGGGTCGCGGCGCGGGCGACGCCGGCGGACGTGTCAACCATCGGCACGCCGCGCCAACTCGCCACGACGCTGATGGCCTGGGCGCGGGGCGGCGGCGACCCGGCCGGCCCCGCCGCCGCCCTGTACGACTGGTTCGCCCGCGGCGGACCCGACGCCGGACCCGACGCCGGACCCGACGCCGGGGCCGCAGATGGGGCCGCAGATGAGGCCGCGCTCGACTTGATGCGCCGCCGCGCGTGGCCCGCGCTGGGCCACGCCAACAACGCGGCGCTCTCGCCCGCCCTGGCCGCGGGGCTGTTCCCCCAGCCGCTGCGGACGAGCGTGTCGCGGATCGAGACCTTCGCCGCCTGCCCGTTCCAGCACTTCGCGCGGTACGGGCTGGACCTGCGGCCGCGCGGCGACGAGGAGCAGGTCACGCCGCTGGACCTCGGCAACGCCTACCACCGGGTGCTGGAGCGCGTGGTGGGCGAGGTGCTGCGCGATCGTCTGGATTGGACCGACCCCGGCGCGGACCTGGCGCCGGCCGTCGCGCGGTTCGCCGGGGAGATCGGCGAGCAGTTGCGCGGGGAGATCATGCTGAGCACCGGCCGCAACCGCTACCTGCTGACGCGCGTCGAGCGGACGCTGGGGGAGGTGGTCGAGTCGCAGCGCGAGGCGCACCGCCGGGGCGGGTTCCGGCCGCGGTGGACGGAGCTGGCGTTCGGCGAGGAGGGGGCGGGGCTCGGGCCGTTCGCGCTGCGCACGCCCGCGGGGCGGGCGGTGTCGCTGCGGGGCAAGATCGACCGCGTGGACGTGCTGGCGGGCGAAGCGGGCGAAGCGGGCGAAGCGGGCGAACCGGGGAACTCGGCGGCGGCGGTGGTGATCGACTACAAGCTCGCCCAGGCCGACGGGCTGAGCCTGAACCGGGTCTACCACGGGCTGTCGCTGCAACTGCTGACCTACCTGCTGGTGCTGCAAACCAACGGCGGCGCCCCGGCCGGCGGGCCGGCGAAGTTGACCCCGGCGGCGGCGTTCTACGTCCGGCTGCTGCGGCGGCTGGAGCGGGCCAAAAACCCCGCCGCCGCCCTGCCCATCACCGACCCGCTGTTCCACCTCAAGCAAAAGCCCAGCGGCGTGTTCGACGCGCGGTTCGCCGGCGACCTCGACGCCGACCAGGTGCCCGGCACCCAGTCGGCGGTGGTCCACCACTACGTCAAGCAGGACGGGCAGGTCGGGGCCTCCACCGACTCGCTGCCGACCGCCGACTTCGCCGCGCTGGTCGCGTGGGTCGGGTCGAAGATCGGGGAGCTGGCCGACGCGCTGCTCGACGGCACCATCGCGGTCTACCCGTTCCGCCTGGGGACCGAGACGCCCTGCCCGCGGTGCGACTTCCGGGCGGTCTGCCGGTTCGACCCGACGGCCGACCGCTACCACCGGCTGGGGGCGATGCGCGACGCCGACGCGCTGGTGCAGATCGCGGGGCCGCGATGAGGGAACCCGCAACAAGCGAATCCGCAACAAGCGAATCCGCGAAGAGCGAATCCGCGAAGAGCGAATCCGCGACGCCGATCCCCTGGACGGACGCCCAGCGGGCGGGCATCACCACCGTCGGCACGGGGCTGCTGGTGCCGGCGGCGGCGGGCAGCGGCAAGACGGCGGTGCTGGCCGAGCGGTGCGCCTACCTCGTGTGCGACGCCCCGCCGCCGCACCGCTGCGACGTCGACGAGCTGCTGGTGCTGACCTTCACCCGCCCCGCCGCGGCGGAGATGCGGCACCGCATCGACGCGGCGATCCGCCGCCGCATCGCCGCCGCGCCGCGGGAGGGCGAGGAGAATGACGCCGAGCGGGAGCGGCTTGCGGCGCAACTGCTGCTAATCGACCGCGCCCAGGTCAGCACGCTGCACACCTTCTGCAGCCGGCTGCTGCGGCGGCACTTCCAGCGGGTCGGGCTCGACCCGAACTTCACGCTGCTGGACGAGGAGGAGGCCAACCTGCTGCGCCGCGACGTGGCCCGCGCGCTGTTCGACGGGCAGTACGACGGCGGCGGGGCCGACGCCTTCGCCGACCTGATCGACCGGTGGTCGAACGAGAACGACGCGGCCCTGATCGAGCGCGTGATCGCGCTGCACGAGCTGCTGACGAGCGTGCCGGACCCCGAGCGGTGGCGGGCCGACGCCGCGGCGCGGGTGCGCGAGGCGGCGGGGTCTGCCGTGGGGTCGGGCAAGGGGTCGGGAGGTCTGGAGGAGACGGCGTTGGGCCGGGTGTTGGCCGGGGCGCTGGCGGAGGAGTTGCGGGGGCTGCTGGGCCGGTGCGACCGGGCGTCGGAAACGGCCGGGCGGGTGGCGGGGCTGGAGAAGTACGTCGCGCACCTGGCGGGGCTGCGGCCGGTGATCGAGCGGTGGCTGGGGGCGGCGGAGGCGGGCGAGTTGGCCGCGCTGGCCGGGGCGGTGGCGGGGTTCGAGCCGGGCAAGCAGCACAAGGCGCCGACGATCACCAACCCGCCGGCGGAGAAGGGGGTGGTGTACGCCGAGATCAAGTCGATCAAGGAGGCGATGAGGGCGGGCGCGGTGGCGGAGTTGTGCCGGTTATCGGCCGCGGAGTGGCGGGCGACGATGGCCGAGGTCGCCGACCCGACAGCCCTGCTGCTGGACCTCGCCGGCGAGTTCGGCCGGCGGTACGACGCGGCGAAGGGGGCGATGCGGGCCGTGGACTTCGCCGACCTGGAGCGCCTGGCGCTGCGGCTGCTGACCGACCCGGCGGCGCGGGTGGCCGAGTCGCTGCACCGCGAGTTCCGGCACGTGCTGGTGGACGAGTACCAGGACATCAACGCGGTGCAGGACGAGCTGCTGGCGCGGATGAGCACCGGCGACAACCTGTTCCGCGTCGGCGACGTGAAGCAGAGCATCTACCGCTTCCGGCTGGCCGAGCCGGCGCGGTTTTTGGCGCTGTACGACGGGCTGCGGCGCGGGGAGGTGGCCGGCGGGCTGATCCCGCTGAGCGCGAACTTCCGCAGCCGCGGGCCGCTGCTGGAGGTGGTCAACCGCACCTTCGGGATGCTGATGACCGAGGCGGCGGCGGAGATCGACTACGCCGACGGGCACGCGCTGGTGGCGGGGCTGGACTACGGCGGGGCGCCGGGCGAAGTGGCCGGCCGGGCGTTCGCGGGCGCGCCGGTCGAGCTGCACCTGCTGCCGAAAGGGGAGGACGCGCGCGGCGGCGGTCCGGACGGGGGCGACGGGGGCGACGGGGGCGAGGAGGGCGAGGAGGGCGAGGAGGCGGACGGGCCGGCGGAGGGGTTTTCGCTCGACGGCACCGAGCGCGAGGCCGCGGTGGTCGCCGGTCGGCTGCGGGCGCTGATGGGGCTGCAGGGGGGGCCGGCGCGGGTGGTGCTCGACCCGAAGGGGGGGTATCGGCCGATGCGGTGGGGCGACGCGGCGGTGCTGCTGCGGGCGACGGCGCGTCAGGCCGAGCAGTACGCGGCGGTGCTGCGGCGGTGCGGGGTGCCGGTGCACGCCGACGCCAAGAGCGGCTTTTTCGACGCCGTGGAGGTGCGCGACGTGATCGCGCTGCTGCGGGTGCTGGACAACCGCCGGCAGGACGTGCCGCTGGCGGCGGTGCTGCGTGGCCCGCTGGCGGGCTGGTCGGGCGGGGAGGATGCGCTGGCCCGCGTGCGGCTGGCGTACCCGAGCCGGGCGGTGCCGTTCTTCGAGGCCGTCGCGCGGTACGCGGGCGAGCGGTCGGACGACCTGGCGGCGGCGCTGCGGCGCGTGCTGGCGGACCTGGACCGCTGGCGCGACCTCGCCCGCCGCCGGCCGCTGGCGGAGCTGCTGTGGTCGATCTACACCGACACCGGCTACTTGGCCTACGCCGCGGGCCTGGCCGGCGGCGAGCAGCGGGCGGCGAACCTGGCGGAGCTGCACCGGCGGGCCGAACAGTTCGGCACGTTCCAGCGGCAGGGGCTGTCGCGGTTCCTGGCGTTCCTCGACCAACTGGACGACGCGGGCGACCTGGGGCAGGCGTCGGCGGCGAGCGAGGCCGACGACGTGGTGCGGGTGATGAGCATCCACCGCGCCAAGGGGCTCGAGTTCCCGATCGTGGCGCTGTCGAACCTGGGCAAGCGGCACAACACGCGGTCCGCCACGGGGCCGGTGCTGTTCGACCGCGCGCTGGGCGTGGGGCTGGACGTGATTGACGGCGAGCGGCACCTCCGGTACCCGTCGCTGGCGTCGCTGCTGGTCGGCCGGGCCGTGAGGCGGCAGGCGGCGGCGGAGGAGCTGCGGGTGCTGTACGTCGCCATGACGCGGGCGCGCGAGCACCTGATCTGCGTCGGCAGCAGCGGCGAGGGGGCGGCGGCGGGGTGGCGGGCGAAGTGGGCGGGCCACGCCGGCCCGATGCCGGCGGCGGACGTGCTCGGCGGCGGGTCGTTCCTCGACTGGCTCGGCCCCGTCGCCGCCGCGGCCGGCGGCTTCGAGATCGTCGAGCACGACGCCGCGGCGGTGGAGGCGGCGCACGAGGCGATGAGCGTCGGCGGCGGACGCGGCAAGGTCGACCCGCGGCTGGCGGCGCTGCGGCCGCTGGCGGACCCGCCCGCCCTCACCGACGACGCGGCGGCCGTCGTGGCGGCCGTCGTGGCGCGCTTCGAGCGGCGGTACGACTTCCAGCCGTTCACGACCCTGCCGGCGGCGCGGAGCGTGACCGGCGGCGGGACCGGCGGCGGGACGGAACCGGCGGGGGTCGAGGCGCACGCGCCGCAGCTCGATTTGCCGCGCTTCTTCGCCGAGAGTCGGCGGCAGACGGCGGCGGAGGCGGGGTCGGCGGTTCACGTCGCGCTGCAGCACTTGGACTTCTCGCAACCGTGCGACGCGGCCGACGTGCGGCGGCAGGTGGCGGCGCTGGTCGACCGCCGGCTGCTGACGGCCGTCGCGGCGAAGGGCGTCGATGCCGACGCGCTGGCGTGGCTGATGACCACGCCCGTCGGCGCGCTGCTGCGCGAGCATCAGGGCGAGGTGCGGCGGGAATTGGCCGTGTTCGTGCCGGACGACGACTTGCCGGACGATTCGGCCGACCCGATGGACCGGCCGATGGTGCGGGGTCGGGTGGACGCGCTGATTCCCACGAGCGGCGGGCCGGTGTTGGTCGATTACAAGACCGACCGGCTGGGTCCTGGCGAGGTGGCGGCGCGGGCGGAGGGGTATCGGCCGCAGGTGGCGGCGTACCGGGCGGCGGTGGAGCGGATCACCGGGCGGGCGGTGGCGGGGGCGCACCTGGTCTTCTTGACTGCGCGGGAAGTTGTGTCACTCTAAGGGGCCGCTGATCTCCCGTCGATCCCCGTTGGCCGCCGCGACTTTCCGGCTACAATGCCGGTCGATTTGCCTGATGCCTATGGCCCGCCGCCCTTCATCCCCCGCCGGCAAGACCCGCGCCGGGCGGAAGTCGCGCGCCGCCGCGTTGGCCGGGGCGGTGGCGGGCGTGGGGTCGCGGGACGCCGGGCAGGACTCGCCGGACGAGATTCCCGCCGAAATTGTGGCCGAGGTGCCCGCGACGCCGGACGACTCGGCGGGGCCGCGGCGGCGGGCGGGGGATGGGCCGCTGCCGGTGGCGTCGGTGCGGCCGGTGGGGTCGATCCGCATGGTCGCGGTGGACCTCGACGGCACGCTGCTGGACAGCCGCAAGCAGATCAGCGGGCGGACGGTGAAGGCGCTGGCGCACCTGCCGGAGATCGACGTGCAGTTGATCATCGCCAGCGCCCGGCCGCCGCGGTCGGTGCGGCACATCTACAAGCACCTGGGGCTGTCGAACTGGCAGATCAATTACAACGGCGCGCTGATCTGGGACGAGCCCGCCGGCCGGCCGCGGTACCACCGGCCGATCGCCGGAGACCTGGCGCTGCAGATCATCCGCGCCGCCCGGCGGCTGGTGCCGAAGGTGGTGGTCTGCTGCGAGATCCTCGACCGCTGGTACACCGACAACGAGGGGGACCGCGGCTACCGCACCGAGAACGGCCGGCTGTTCAACCCCGACGTGGTGGCCCCGCTGGAGGAGATCTGCGGGCGGTCGGTGACGAAGATTTTCTTCATGGGCGCGCCCGACGCCCTGCGCGGCCTGCCGGCGGTCGTGCGGGACGGCTTCGGCGAGGAGACGTCGGTGCTGCTGGCGCAGGCGGACCTGATCCAGGTGATGGACCGCCGCGTCGGCAAGAGCCACGCGCTGCGGCGGGTCTGCCGGCACTACGGCATCCGCCAGAGCGAGGTGCTGGCGATCGGCGACGCCCCGAACGACGTGGGGATGATGCGGTTCGCCGGCCAATCGGTCGCGGTGGCGAACTCGTATGACGTGGTGAAGGAGGTGGCCGACTGGATTGCCCCCAGCAACGACGACCACGGCGTGTTCGCCGCGCTGCAGCGGTACGGGCTGACGGATTAACCGGCGGATTGACCGTGGCTGGGGCGTCCCGCCCGAGTCCGCGCCTTGTTGAACCAGTCGGTGCCGAAGGTTTCGCGGCCCCAAAGGAGCATCGCGGCGCGGGCCACCGGCGTGAACGCCGGGGCTTGGAGGGCGGCTTCGATGTCGTCGTGGGTGGCCGCCACCGCGACGCCGCCGCCGTGTTCTGCGGGGGCGATTCTGGCTTGGACGTCGGCGGCCGACAGCGGGGTGCGGGCGCGGAAGATCAGCTCGGGGTGGAGCAGCGCGGCGTCCTCGGCGATGCCAATCAGCGCGAGGTCCGCCACGTCCGTGCCGGCCAGGTGCACCTCCTCGCGCAACTCGCGGCGGGCGTCGGCGAAGACGTCGGGCGGCGTGCCGTCGGCCGGTGGCTCGACCGAGCCGGCGAAGGGGTGGACGCGGCCGGGGTAGTACGCGACTGAGGCGTTGCGGCGGCCGAACATCAGCAAGCCGTCGGCGGTGTGCAGCGCGACCGACGCGCCGGTGGGGCTGCACATCACGTCGGGGCCGAAGGTTTTGGCGAAGTCGGGGTGCTGGAGGTTGGTGCCGTAGAAGGTTTTGTAGCCGCTGCGGCTGAAGGCGAGGCGGAGGGTGGGGCCGTCACTCTCGAAGGATTCGAGCCGGCAGATCGGGCCGTCAAAGAGGGTCACACCGGGCCGGGCGATGGCGAGGTTTGCCCACGCGGCGTCGACGGCGGCCTCGACCTCGGGCACGAGCCGGCGCGTCGACGGCACCATCGCGCACTCGACCCGGCCGGGGGCGTAGGTGCCGACGTGGAGGAAGCGCGGGGTCACAGGCCGCCCCCCCTGGCGCAGATGACCGCGACCACGCCGACCGGCAGGAGGCAGCCGACGCCCACGCCGATCAGCACGCCGGGGATGAAGCCGGTCCAGCGGTGGGCCACTCGCAGCCAACTGCTCAAGACGATCACCGCGCCGAGCAGGCCGGCCAAGATCAGGAAGGCCTCCAGCGGACCGCTGGAGGAGGTGACGAACGTGGCGATGAGAAAGTAAGCCGCCCCGCAAGCGGCGATCCAGGTGAGAAAGCCGAGCAGCCCCTGCACGCCGACCGGCACACTTGGGACGGGTTCCGGGGCGTAGCGGCCGGGGCGGTGGTAGCCCATTACGGGCGGCTTGGGCGGCGGCTTTGGGGGGTCGGGCAGGTCGGGATCGGGCATGGGCCGAGTGTACCACCGCGGCCGGTTCGGCGGGCGGGGTCAGCGGGCGAGGCGGCGGGCGAGGCGGAGGCGGCGGATTTTCTGCCAGGCCGTCAGGTGGGCGCGGCCGGCGAAGACGTCGTAGTCGCGGCGTTCGATGTCGTCGAGGATGCCGCCGTACACCGCCGCCATGACCGCCGCCGTGCCGCGCGAGCCGTCGGGGGGGAGGGCGGCCAACCCCGACGCCCCCTCGGCGTACAGGGCGCGGGCGCGGGCGATCTGGAACCGCATCAACTCGCGGAACTGCGGCGTGACGCGGCCGGCGGCAAGGTCGGCCTCGCCCACGCCGAATTGCCGGAGCTCGTCGGTTGGCAGGTAGAGGCGGCCGCGCTCCCAGTCCTCGCGCACGTCGCGGAGGATGTTGGTGAGCTGCATGGCGTTGCCCATCGCCACGGCGGCGGCCTCGGCGGCGGGGTCGGGCAGGCGGAAGACGCGGCTCATGATCAGGCCGACGACGCCGGCGACGCGGTAGCAGTATGCCTTCAGCGCGGGCCAGTCGGCGTAGGCCGAAACCGTCAAATCCATCCGGCAGCCCTCGGCCAGATCGAGGAAGTAGGCCTTGGGAATGTCGTACTCCGCGACGGTGGCGGCGAAGGCGCGCAGCGGGTCGTCCGGCGGCGCGTCGAGCCGGCCGTCATACACCGCGTCGAGCTTGCGGCAGAACGCCTCGAGGGCCGCGGCCGCGCCGCCGGGCGGGGCCTCGTCGACCGCGTCGTCCATCATCCGGCAGAAGGCGTAGACGGCGTAGGCGGCGCGGCGCTTCTCGCGCGGCAGGAAGTGCGAGGCGAAGTAGAAGCTCTTCGCGTGGCGGCGGCAGACCCGTCGCGCGGCCAGGAAGTCGGGGGACACGCGGGAGTGTAGCCGGTTCGTTGAGCCGTTGATCCATCACCCGGTTAGCCGCGAGCGCGGCGAGCGCTTTTCGCGTCCGGGCACGAGAAGCGCTCGCTGCGCTCGCGGCTGACCGGGGTTCACTTGGTCAGCAGGGCCTCGACGTGGTTGACCTGCCGGGCGGTTTCGGGGTCGGCGGCCATGCCCTGCTCGATAACGCGGACGGCGTGCAGGACGGTGGTGTGGTCGCGGCCGCCGAAGTAGCCGCCGACCTCCTGGAGGCTGTAGCGGGTGTGGCGGCGGGCGAGGTACATGCAGACCTGGCGGGGGAAGACGATCGACTTGTGCCGCTTTTTGCTCTGTAGATCGGCCGGCTTGATGGCGAAATACTTGGTCACCTCGTCGAGGATGTGCTGGATGGTGATGCGGCGGTCCTCGGCCGGGCCGCTGTCGCCGAGGGCGGATTTGGCGAGGTCGAGGTCGATCTGCCCGCCGTCGGTCAGCAGGTTCATGCCCTGGAGCTTGGTGATGGCGCCCTCGAGCTCGCGGGTGTTGTTCTCGACCTTGGCGGCGATGTAGCAGATCACGTCGTCGGGCAAATCGAGGCCGCGCATGCGCGCCTTTTTGCGGAGGATCGCCACGCGGGTCTCGTAGCAGGGCTTTTCGACGCGGGCGACCAGGCCCCAGTTGAAGCGGCTGATCAGGCGGTCCTCGAGCTCGGGGATCTCGCCCGGCGAGCAGTCGGCGGAGAGGATGATCTGCTTCTGCTGCTGGTAGAGGGTGTTGAAGGTGTGGAAGAACTCCTCCTGGGTGCGGTCGCGGCCGGCGAGGAAGTGGATGTCGTCGATCAGCAGCATGTCGACATTTCGGAAGCGGTGGCGGAAGTCGCCCATGTCGTTGGTCTCGACCGAGCGGATGAACTGGTTGATGAAGGCGTCGCAGGAGAGGTAGAGGATGCGGGCGTCGGACCGGCGGTCGAGGACCTGCTGGCAGACGGCCTGCAGCAGGTGGGTTTTGCCCAGGCCGACGTTGCCGTGGATGAACAGGGGGTTGTAACTCTTGCCCGGCTGGCTGCTGACGGCGACGCTGGCGGCCTGGGCGAGCTGGTTGCCGGGGCCGATGACGAAGCTCTCGAAGGTGTAGTCGGGGTTGAGGGGCAGCGGGGTGTCGGCGTCGGAGAAGACCCCGCCGCCGCCGGGCAGGTTTTCGCAGTGGAACGTCACGACGATCAGCCGGCCGGTGACGGCCTGGGCGGCGGAGGTGAAGGGCTGCTGGCACTGGGTTTGGCAGAAGGTCATCTGCGCCGCCGTGGGGGTGAGGACCTGGATCATCCCGTTGGTGAGCTGCCGGGGGGTCAGGTCGGCGAACCACAGGCGGTTGAGGCTGGGGTGGTGGCGGCCGACGTGCTTGAGGATGTTCTGCCAGTCCTTGGGGTCGACGTGCAGCCCCGCCGCGCCGCCGGGTTTGGCTGCGGCCTTGGCCGCGGGCCGTCGCGGGGGGCCGCCGGCGATGCGGAGGTTGGGGGCGGGGGGCGTCGGGTCCGGCCGGGGGCTGGGTTCCATGGGGGGGTGCCGGGGTGCGAGACGGGGACTTGGCGGACGGGCGGTCGGTGAGCGTGAAGGTAGCCGGCCTTGCCCCGCTTCACAAATGCCGGCGTCCACGCTTCTTACATCGGCCGCGGGGGCTTTCGGTTGTGAGCGGAATTGTTCCTTAATAGCCGGAGGCGGAAGCCCCGGTTCTTCGACCGCGAACCGCGATTTGGCAGGAAACCGGGGCTTCCGCCTCCGGCTGTTACGGTCCTTTCAACTCTTTTTCGGCCCCGTCAGCCCCACCTCCGCCATCACCATCTGCAGATCGCTCCAGACCATCCCTTTCACCTGCTTGGTCGGCGTGCGCAGGACATAGGCGGGGTGGTACGTCGGCATGAGTTTGATGCCGCGCCACGAGTGCCACCGGCCGCGGAGCTTGCCCATCGCCAGCTTGCCGCCGAGCAGGAAGTGCGTCGCGGGCAGCCCGAGCGTGACGATGGCGGCGGGCCGGATCCAGTTGAGCTGCTTGACGAGGTAGGGCGTGCAGGCCTCGACCTCCCCCGCCGCCGGCACGCGGTTGCCCGGCGGCCGGCACTTCACGACGTTGGCGATGTAGACCTGCTCGCGGCTGAGGCCCATCGCCACGATCATTTTGTCCAGCAACTCCCCCGCCCGCCCGACGAACGGGCGGCCGGTCTCGTCCTCGTTCGCGCCGGGGCCCTCGCCGACGAAAAAGACCTTCGCGTCGGGCGAGCCCTCGCCGAACACGGTGTGCTGGCGGGTTTTGCTCAGGTCGCAGCGGGTGCAGCCCTTCACCTCGGTGTCGTCCAAGACTTTGAGGGCGCGGATTTTCTCGGCCGTGGGGGGTGGGGGCGCGTCGAAGGGTTGGTCGTTTGGCGTTTCCAGGACGTTTCCCTTGGCGTCCGCGACTTCCCCGAAGAGGGTGACGGGTTTGGGCGCGGGGTCGGGTTTGTTTCTTTGCGAAGCCGCAAGCGGCAAGGCGTCAGCCGCTTGCGGCTTCGCAAAGAAATCCGACCGCGCCGCCATCACCGCCTTCAGCCCGAACGCCGCCTCGGCGCGCACCGCCAGCCGCGCCCGCGCCAGCACCCGATCCGTGAAGTCATCGCTCATTGAAAAAATCCTACCGCGCCCGCCCCGCCGGATGAACCGGCCAATCGTCGCCGCGTATCATCACGCCCGAGAAAGCATAGCCCGAAGGAGACCGCCCATGCCCGACTACAAGAACGCCACCAAGGCCGACCTGCTGAGCACCCCCGTCGTGCAGTACGACATCACGGAAACCGACGTCGTGCCGACCGTCGAGCAGATGGCGAAGATGGCCTTCAGCGCCCGCGACCTCGCCCGCGCCGCGGACATCTACGACAAGATGCTGGCCGACCAGGAGTGCGGCGTGATCCTCTGCCTCGCCGGCTCGCTGATGTCCGCCGGCCTGCGGCAGGTCTTCGCCGACCTCGTCAAGCACGGCATGGTCGACGCCATCGTCAGCACCGGCGCGAACATCGTCGACCAGGACTTTTTCGAGGCCCTCGGCTACCAGCACTGGATGGCCCCCGAGGAGTTCAAGAGCGGCCTCTACGACGACCGCCTGCGCGACCTGATGATCGACCGCATCTACGACACCTTCATCGACGAGGCCGAGCTCCGCGACTGCGACGAGACGACCAAGCAGATCGCCGACTCACTCGAGCCGCGGCCCACCAGCAGCCGCGAGTTCATCCGCGAGATGGGCGCGTGGCTCGACGCCCGCGGCGGGCCGAAGGGCAAGTCCGACAGCATCGTCTACGAGGCGTGGAAGCGCGACGTGCCGATCTTCTGCCCCGCCTTCAGCGACTGCTCTGCCGGCTTCGGGTTGGTCGCGCACCAGCACGAGCGGATGCAGAGCGGCGAGCCGATGGTCTCGCTCGACAGCGCCAAGGATTTTTACGAACTGACCCAACTGAAGATCAAAAACCCCACCACCGGCCTGCTGATGATCGGCGGCGGCGTGCCGAAGAACTTCGCGCAGGACGTGGTGGTGGCGGCCGACATTCTGGGCGTCGAGGCGCCGATGCACAAGTACGCCGTGCAGGTCACGGTGGCCGACGTGCGCGACGGCGCCCTCTCCAGCAGCACGCTCAAGGAGGCGAGCAGTTGGGGCAAGGTCGACACGGTGTTCGAGCAGATGGTCTTTAGCGAGGCGACGCTGGCGGTGCCGCTGATCGCCGGCTACGCCTACGGCAAGGGCAACTGGAAGGCCCGCGAGGGCAAGCGGTTCGCGTCGCTGCTGGACGGCGCGCGGGCGACGGCATCGGCTTAGGCGGAGTTTAACTCTTTGGCGATTTCCTGTTTTCGCTTGTAATCGGCCTCATTTGGCGCATTCTCCCTCACGTCCCGGCCGCCGGACCACCGATGAGTGGGTCGGACCGATTCATCAGGAGATGCCCATGCGACCGAGTTTCAACGCCGTCCTTCTTCTCGCCGCCGCCCCCGCCGTTCTGCCCGCGGTGGCGGGGGCGGCGACGGTGACGACTTACACCAACCGCGCCACCTACACCGCCGCCGTCGCCGCCGCCGGCCTGGGGCCGGGGGTGCTCGAAACCTTCGACACCGACCGCGACTTTAACAAGGGCGATAACCTCTACAACACCCTCAACTTCCGCGTCACCACCGATTCGCGCAAGACGTTCGTGGCGAACCGCGTCACCGTCTTCGGCGACGGCCAGACCCAGAACGGCATGCTCGACGGCGAGGAGGACGGCCCAGCCACCGGCACCTTCTACGAGAGCCTGGAGTATGTCCTGCCCACCGCCTCAAAGGCCTTCGGCGGCGACTTCGCAATCCGAAACTTCTCCTATGGCGGGGCGGGCATCACGCTGACGATTCTCGGCCAGCGGTTCGACCTGGCGAACTACCTCGCCCCCAGCAGCGACCCGGACTACACCTCCTCCGGCTTCTTCGGCGTGGTCGCCGACCAGTCCTTCACCGTCGTCGACCCCTCGGTCACCAACACGACGCGGTTCGGCGAGAACTACTTCCTCGACAACCTCACCTACTCCCCCGCCTCCGTCGCCGCCAACCCGGTGCCCGAGCCCCTCACCGCCTGCGGCGCGGCGATCGGCCTGGGCGGCCTGGTCCTCCGCCGCCGCCGACCGCTGGCGTGACGCGGCTGTGGCGACTTGAACTCCGGGTGCCACGGATTGGCGTACGCGCCAACCCGCGGCACCCACTCGCGCGCCCCATCCGCCCGGCCGCCGCCGTACACTCTGGCGATGCCCTCCGACGCCCCAGCCGATGCCCCCTCCCGATCCGCCGGTCCCGCCCGCGAGTCCTTCCGCTCCCGACACCGCGCCCGAAGCCACGAGGCGGCCCACGACGACGGCCCCGCCGCCCGCGTCCGCGAGCAGGAGTACGACCACCCGCTGATCCCCCCCGCCGCCGTCGAGCGGGTCGAAACCGACGCCGACCTCGCCCCGCTGCTCGCCCGCCTCCGCGCCGCCGGCAGCTTCGCCTACGACACCGAGTTCATCGGCGAGTCGAGCTACCACCCGGTCCTCTGCCTGATCCAGGTCGCCACGAGCGAGTTCGTCGCGCTGATCGACCCGATGGGCAAGATCGACCTCGCGCCGTTCTGGGAGCTGCTGGCCGACCCGGCGGTGCGGAAAATCGTCCACGCCGGCGAGCAGGATTTGGAGCCGGTGGTGCGGCACCTCGGCCGGCGGCCGGCGAACGTGATCGACACGCAGATCGCCGCCGGCTTCGCGGCGATGGCCTACCCCGTCTCGCTGTCGAAGCTGCTGACGGCGTGCCTCGGCGTGGACCTCGGCAAGGGCCTGACGTTCACCGACTGGTCGCAGCGGCCCCTGTCGGCCAAGCAGGTGCGGTACGCCGCGGACGACGTCCGCTTCCTCCCCGCCGCCTGGGATGCGCTCGAGAAAAGCCTCGCCCGGCCCGAGCACCGCGACTGGCTCACCGCCGAGTGCGACGCGCGGTGCGACCCGGCGAACTTCCTGCCGAACCCCGAGGCCGACGCGAGGCGCGTCAAGGGGTCGGCGGGGCTGGACGGGCGCGACACGGCGGTGCTGCGGGAGTTGGTCGCGTGGCGGCAGCGGGCCACCGCCGCGGCCGACCTGCCGCCGCGGGCGTTCCTGAAGGACGAGGTGCTGATCGCGTTGGCGCGGATGCCGGCGAAGTCGCTCGACAAGCTGCCGCGCGTGCGGAACCTGCCGCGGCCGGTGGCCGAGCGGCACGGGGAGGCGATCGTGGCGGCGGTTCGGGCGGGGCTGGACGGCCCGCCGGCGGACGTGGGGCCGCGGCTGGCCGAGCCGACGCCCGCCGACCGCTTCAACGCCGACGCCGCCATCGCCCTCGCCGGCGCGCTGACCTTCGGCCGCGGCGTCGACTTGTCGCTGATCGCCAACAAGCAGGATTTGACCGACTTTCACCGCCTCGCCACCGCCGGCGGATCGCTGGACGGCTTGCGGGTGATGGCCGGCTGGCGCCGCGAAGCCTTGGGCGACCCGATGCTCCGCGTGCTGCGGGGCGAGGCGTCGCTGGCCGTGAAGTGGTCGGACGGGACGATGCGGACCGTAAGGATGAAGGATGAAGGATGAAGAGGAGGGAGATTCACTCCCCTCCGCTTCATCCTTCATCCTTCTGATTCATCCCTACTTTTATTGCAGCAGGCTCAGCACGCTCTGGGGCGAGCTGTTGGCCTGCTGGAGGATCGAGGTGTTGGCCTGC
Organism: Tepidisphaeraceae bacterium; assembly: GCA_965260985.1. Taxonomy (GTDB): domain Bacteria; phylum Planctomycetota; class Phycisphaerae; order Tepidisphaerales; family Tepidisphaeraceae; genus CBDHCE01. Next base: position 42,672 of record CBDHCE010000012.1, read on the forward strand.
ACGAGGATCTGGGCGCGGGTCAGGGCGGCGGTTTCGGCGGCGAAGTCGGCGTCGCGGATGTTGCTCTCGCTGGCCGTCACGTTCTCCACCGCCACCTGCAGGGTGTTGATGTTGGTGTCGAGGACGTTCTTCTGCACCGCGCCGAGGCGGCCGCGGAGCGAGGCGATCTGCTTGATGCTGGTGGTGAGGATTTTCTGGGCCTGCACGGTGTTGCCGCTGACGAGGGAGGAGGTGCCGCCGCTGGCGATTTCGGCGAGGTGGCCGTCGATGTTGTCGCCGAGCTTGGCGGTGCTGACGCCGCCGATGCCGACGTTGATCTGGCTCTGTCGGTTGACGATGGAGCCGAGTTGGAACTTCGCGCCGCCGCCGGCGATGTCGAAGCTGGTGGTGCCGGTGCCGGCGGTGCCGAAGGTGGGGTCGAGGATGATGGTGGCGTCGAGGGCGCCGTTGCGGGCGGTGGCGGTGAGGCCGTCGACCTCGGCGACGGTGCCGTTGACGCTGACGGTGGCGTCCTGGCCGAAGTCCTTGCTGACCGAGGTCGGGAAGGTGCCGGCGACGGCCTCGACGCTGACGTACTGCTTGCTGCCGTAGCGGGTGCTCTCGAGCACCAGCGCCGCGCCGCTGAGGCGGCCGGTCACGCCGGTGGCGGCGGTGACCTGGTTGATCGCCAGCGCGACGTTGCTGGTCGTGGTGCCGGCGGCGAAGGAGAGCTGCTCGACGCCGTCGATGCCGCCGACGGCGATCGTCACCGGCGCGCTGCCGACGGTCGCGCTGCCCGTGTAGGCGAGGTTGGCGAACTGCGCGCTGCCGGTGACGGCGACGGTCACGGTCTGCGGGCCGTTGTCGGGCAGTTTGGCGGCGTTGACCTCCACCACGTTCAGCGACGAGGCGGCCACGCCGTCGAGCTGGTAGTCGAGCGAGCCGTTGAGCAGCTTGATCCCGTTGAACTGGGTGGTGTTGGCGATGCGGTTGACGCTGTTGAGGATCGAGTCGACCTGGAGCTGATTGGCCTCGATCTCCTGCGGGCTGAGGGCGCCGTTGTTGGCCGCCTCGTTGGTCAGGCTCTGGACCTCCAGCAGCAGGCTGGAGACCTCGTTGAGGGCGCCCTCGGCGGTGTTGATGACGTTGGAGGCGCGGGTGGTGTTGTCGACCGCCTGGTTGAGGCCGGCGATCTCCGAGCGGAGGGTTTCGCTGGCGATCAGGCCGGCGGGGTCGTCCTTGCCGGTGTTGATGCGCAGGCCGGTGCTCAGCCGGGTGAGGCGGAGGTCGAGGTCGGCGTTGTTCTTGCTGCGGGTGTGCTGGGCCTGGAGGGAGGCGATGTTCGAGTTGATGCGGCTCATGGGGATCGTCCTTTGATCGCGTGGAGCGTTGCGCGAAGCAACCTTGCTCCGGGCGGGCATCCATACCCGCCCACTGTGGGAAGTCGTGAGGCCCCGGCGGGTCGCTCGGCCGAACCGGCCCGCCGGGGCGCCGGGGCCATCGGGCCGCCGGTGCTGTTAACTTCGGCGCGATCGGGGCGGCCCTTTCATCCGCGTCAACCGGCAAAATCTGCACGGCCGGCTTGGGCCGATAATCGGGCGTCGGACAGAACCGCGGTGCGGGCCGGCGGAAACTGCGCGGTTTACCCGGACGTTGATTGCCGCTAATCGCTCTCGGCGGACAACCGCATGAGGCGGTCCGCCCTCCCCTTAGCGACGTTTTGGCCGACGGCGTATGCGTAGATGGACGAGGGGACAACCTCGATCCGTACGCCCGCCACCGGCACGCTTCTGGAGATTGTCTTGGAGGTCACGACCATCTGCTTCAACCGGTGCCTTGCGGCAAACCCGGCGATGGGGCCGAGAAGGCTTGGGTTGTGGGCGTGGCGGTCCGAATACTTCACTTCCGCCGCCCAGTTCACGGCATTGCCGACCTTGTTCACCAGGTCGACCTCCCCCTCCTTCCACCGGGCGTAGTACATGGGCACCGGCTCGACCAAATGGAACCACTGCGAAAAAACGGCCGTCTCGACCAAACTGCCGTAGTCGGCCTCGTCCGGCCGGAGCGGCGCGAACAGCGCGCTTCGCATCGAGGGATTGGTGAGGTAAACCTTGAAGGTCCGCTGCCGCTGAAAGGTCTTGGCGCCGCGGTCCACGCGCTTCAGAAGGCGGACCAGGAAGGCCGCCTCGAGGTACTCGACGTAACGTTTGAGGGTGTTGCTGACGACCCCCGACTTTTGCGACAGCTCGACCAGCGAGACCTCTTGCGCGGTGTTGAAAGCGAGCATCGTGAACAGCGAGTTCAGTTCCTGAATGTCGTGGATGCCGTAGAGCGCGGGCAAATCCCGGAGCAGAACCTTGTCGATGATGTCCCCCTTGATGAACCGCTGGGGGTCGGCCCGGATTTCCGAGTTGAGCGCCACCTCCGGGTAGCCGCCGAAGTTGATGTAGTCCGCGAAGGCCTCGTTGAGAGGCTCGATCCGCGAGCAGGTCGGCCACGACCCGCCGTCGGCCGCCCCCTCCCCCAGCTCGTCGGTCAGGTCGTCCCGGCCGCCCAGCACGAGGAACTCGCGGAACGATAGCGGCGGCAGGATGAAGTCCGTGAACCGCCCCGCGCCCGACTCCAAGCTTTTCAGCTTCAGGGCGGCCGCGGCAGACCCCGAGGCGACGAATCGGGCCGCCGGCTGCTCGTCGGTCAGTAGCTTGAGTTGCGTCTCCCAGTTGCGCAGGTACTGGATTTCATCAAAAAACAGGTAACGCGGCGGATTCCGCGACGCCGACCCGATCGCCTCGCGGTAAAGGTCCAGGAGGTCTTCAAGGGTCTTGCCGGTGTACGTGGGGTGGTCGACCGAAAAATATCCGATGCTCTCGCCGGGCGTGCCGGCCTCGAGCAGTGCGCCGATGATCTGGTGGATCAGCACGGTCTTGCCGACTCTGCGGGGGCCGAGCAGGATCACCGACCGGCGAACGGCCTCGCCCGTGATGAGTTGGCGCAGCGGGCCGAAGTAGTCGCGCCGCTTGAACGACGAGAACCGGCCCTCGAACACCGCCGAGTCCCACCAAGGGTTCTACACCCGCATCCGGGCCAGAATCTGACTGCTCGGGATTTCCTTCATTCGGCCATCGTACTATCGCCTCGAGTTAAGATCAACCAACTGACGCTAATCAAAATCATCCGTTTAAGTCCTCTATCTGAAATGACTTATGAGCGGAAAATAGCGGGGCCGTTGGACGCCGCGCCTCACCCCCCGCCGCTGCCCACCTGGTCGGCCTGCGGCTCGGTCATGCGGCGGGGGTCGAGCGTCTTGTCCAGCTCGGCATCGGGCATCAGCGACTTCTCGCGGGCGACCTCGCGGACCGTCCTGCCCGTCGCAAACGACTCCTTCGCCACCGCCGCCGCCGCGTCGTAGCCGATGGACGGGGCGAGGCTCGTACACATCGCCAGCGACTGCTCCACCAGCGACTCGCACCGGGCGCGGTCGACCTCCAGCCCCGCCACGCAGCGGTCGGCGAACACCGTGGCGGCGCGCGACAGCAGCTCGACGCTCTGCAGCAGGTTGTAGGCCATCACCGGCATCATCACGTTCAACTCGAACGTGCTGCCCATGCCATTCGCCCACGCAATGGTGGCGTCGTTGCCGACCACCTGGGCGCAGACCTGCAGCACCATCTCGCTCATCACGGGGTTGACCTTGCCGGGCATGATCGAACTGCCGGGCTGGGTCGATGGAATCGACAGTTCGCCGAGGCCGCAGCGGGGGCCGCTGGCGAGCCAGCGGACGTCGTTGGCGATTTTCGTCAGGCTGGTGGCGACGGTTTTGAGCAGGCCGGACGCCTCGACCACGCCGTCCTTCGCCGCCTGGGCCTCGAAGTGGTTTTCCGCTTCGATGAAGTCGATGCCGGTCTCGCCCGCGATCACCGCGATCGCCTGCTTGGCGAAATCCGGGTGGCTGTTGATCCCCGTGCCGACGGCCGTGCCGCCTAGCGGCAGCTCGCGCAGGGCGGCGACGGCGCGCTCGGCCCGCGCGGCCGACAGCGCCGCCTGCCGCGCGTAGCCGCTCAATTCCTGACCGACTCGAATGGGCGTGGCGTCCTGCAGGTGCGTCCGGCCGATCTTCACCACGTCGTCGTACTGCGTCGCCTTCGCGCCCAGCGCGTCGGCGAGGTGCCGCAGCGCGGGGATGAGCGACTGCTTGATCGCCACCGCCGCGCTGACGTGGATGGCGGTGGGGATCGCATCGTTGCTGCTCTGCTGCTGGTTGACGTGGTCGTTGGGGTGGACCGGCTCCTTGCCGCCGCGGGTGCCGGTGGCGATCTCGTTCGCCCGGCCGGCGATCACCTCGTTCGCATTCATGTTCGTGCTGGTGCCGCTGCCGGTCTGGAAGATGTCGACGACGAATTGATCGTCGAGCTTGCCGTCGATCACCTCGCGGGCGGCGCGCTCGATCAGGTCGACCTTGTCGGCCGGCACCGCGCCGAGCGCCTTGTTCGTGCGGGCCGCGGCGAGTTTGACGAGGCCCAGGGCGGCGATGAACTGGCGCGGGAAGCGGAGGTCGGAGATCGGGAAGTTCTCCACCGCCCGGCCGGTCTGGGCGGCGTAGTAGGCGTCGGCGGGGACGGACATCTCGCCCATCGAGTCGCGTTCGGTGCGGGTGGCAGCGGTCATGGCCGTAGGGTATCGTGCGGGCCGCCGGCATTCCAACCCGTTCCATGACCATTTGCGCCCTCCAGCCCGACGTCGCCTGGCACGACAAGCCGGCGAACCACGCGATGTACCGCGCAATGCTGGCCGCCGCCTCGCCGCCGCCGGGGTCGCTCGTGGTGCTGCCGGAGATGTGCGACACCGGCTTCAGCATGGACGTGGCGGCGATCACCGACACGCCCGGCGGCGCGACGGCGGCGTTCCTGGCGGCGATGGCGCGGGAGTCCGGGGTGTTCATCCTCGGCGGCCTCGTCACCACCGCCGCCGACGGCCGGGGCTTGAATCAGGCCGCCGCCTTCTCGCCCGACGGCCGCGAAATCGGCCGGTACACGAAGAACTACCGCTTCCCCCTGCTGGGCGAGCCCGACCACTTCGCCGCCGGCGTCGGCACGTTTGCGTTCGTCTGGGCGGGCCTGCGGGTCTGCCCGGTGATCTGCTACGACCTGCGCTTCCCCGAACTCTTCCGGTCCGCGGGGGGGGCCGGCGAGGTGGATTTGTACTGCGTCATCGCCAACTGGCCGACCGCCCGCGTCGAGCACTGGACGACGCTGCTGCGGGCGCGGGCGATCGAGAACCAAGCGTATGTCGTGGGCGTCAACCGCGTGGGCCGCGACCCGAACGTGGCCTACCCCGGCCGGAGTTTGATCATCGACCCGTCCGGCACCATGCTGGCCGACGCGGGGGAAGTCGCGGGCGTGGCGTCGGCGGAGGTCGGTCGAGGGGGGTTGGAGGCGTACCGGGCGGCGTACCCATTCTTAGCGAGCCGGTGGCGCGGCACCTCAGCCCGCGGATGAGGCCATCTGGCGCTCGGCACGGGCGCGGATGTGCGGGTCCGGCGGGCCGGCGAGGGAGAGGCGGTGGGCGCTCTCCAAGTTCATCCACAGCTCGGCCGACGTGCCGAGGGCGGCGGCGAGGCTCACCGCCACCGCCGGCGTGAGCGGCCGGCGGCCGGCGATCAGGTCGTCGACCAACGCTTCGTCCTCGCCAAGGACGCCCGCGAGCGTGCCGGCGGACCAGCCGCGCGCCTCGAGTTCTTCCTCGATCAACACGCCCGGCGCGAGTGGTTCAACGGCAGGTGCGTCGGACGCCATGTGACCTTCTTCGATGATGTGCAATCACAAAGTAGGGTGGGCACCGCCCACCATCTGCGGCCAATAGTGGGCGGTGCCCACCCTACCCTTTGACCGCCCCCAACTGAATCCCGCGCACCAGATATTTCTGCAGCACCACGAACACCACCACCATCGGCAGCACACTCATCGTGACGGCCGCCATCAGCAGGTTCGTCTCGGTGCCGGCGGTGCTGTCGAAGAACAGCATCCCGATCGGCAGCGTGTACTTGCTCTCGCTCTTGAGCATCACCAGCGGCCAGAAGAAACTGTTGTAATTGCCCATGAACGTGAAGATCGCCAGCGTGATCAAGCCCGGCCGGCTCAGCGGCAGGATCACGTCCCAGAAGATCCGCCACTTGCCCGCGCCGTCGATCTCCGCCGCCTCGTCCAAACTCGCCGGGATGCTCAGCATGAACTGCCGCAGCAGGAAGGTGCCGAACGCGCTGAACGCGGCGGGGATGATCAGGCCCGCGAAGGTGTCGACCAGGTGCAGCGAGATCATGATCTGGAAGTTGGGGATCATCATCACCAGCCCCGGCAGCATCATCGTGCTGAGGTAGACCAAAAACACCTTGTCCCGCCCCGGCCACCGCAACCGGGCGAAGCTGTAGGCCGCCAGCGCGCTGGTCAGCACCTGCAGGAACGTGACCCAGCAGGCGACGAATAAACTGTTCCAATAATAGCGGGCGAAGGAGATTTGGCGGAAGACCTCGCCATAATTCGACGGCAGCCACTTCGTCGGCAGCCACGACCCGACGCCGACCTCCGCCAGCGGCTTGAAGCTCGTCAGCACCATCCACACGAACGGCAGCGCCAGCGTGAATGACAGCAGCGCCAGCCCCAGGTGCAGCATCGACGCCGACGCGAACCGCCACCCCTCGTTCCGCGGGCGACCCGCCAACGCCGGCCGCTCATAGCCCAGCGAAACCGCCGCCGCCTCGGCCGCGCCGGGGTACTGCGACGCCGGCGAGGTCGCCTGATTCGTCCGCGGCGTGGTTGGGGTCTGGAGCTGCGTCATGCGGATTAGTCCGTGGTCCGTGGCCCATGGTCAGTTGCATCGGCAAGTGGGCGGCATGGGCCTATGCAACTGACGACGGACCACGGGCCACGGACTCCTCAATCATTCACGAACTTGTTGCCGAACTTCCAGTTGAACATCGTCACGCCGAACACGAGTAAGAACAGCGCCCACGCGACGGCGGAGGCGAAGCTGAAGCGGCCGGTCTCGAAGCCCTCGGTGTAGATGAAATAACTGAGCGTCGTGGTGCTGCCGGCCGGGCCGCCGCGGGTCATGGTGCGGGCGCTCTCGAAGCCGCCCTGCAGGCCGCCGATCACGCTCATCACGGTGATGAAAAAGGTCGTCGGCGCGAGTTGCGGCCAGGTGACGTTCCAGAACCGCTGCAGCCGACCCGCGCCGTCGATGTCGGCCGCCTCGTACAGGTCCTGCGGCACGTTGGTGAGGGCCGCGAGGTAGAGCAGCATGTTGTTCGAGCCGATGGCGGCCCAGAAGCCCATGAACATCAGGGCGGGCTTGGCCCAGTCGTAGTCGTTCAGCCACTTCGGCGGGTGAAGGCCGGGGTCGGCGGGGTCGGCCACCATGCCGGGCAGGTTCAGCATCACCGCCGCGGCGCCAAGGGCCAGGAACATCGCCACCATCACGCCCAGCGCGATCACCAGGCCCGACCCCACGCCGTTCATCGGCGGCGAGGGGAAATCCTGCCCGCGCCGCGCCGCGCGGACCGCCGTCCACGCCGCCAGCAGCCCGGCCGCGACCAGCACCGCCCACTTCCCCGCCTCCCGCTGCGACACGGCGGCATTGACGGTCGCGGCATACGCGCCGCCCGGATCAAGCCCCGCCGCCGGCAGCGCGTAGAGCCACAGCAGGCCCGTCGCCACGGGGATGAACAGCAGCGTCACCGGCACGACGGCGGCGGCGGTGCCGAGGTCGCCGTCGGTCCACAGCCGCCGCAGCGTGTTCAGGCCCCACCCGAGCAGCAGCAGGAACGCCGCCAGGCCGACCCAGAACCCGATCTGCACCACCCCCGCCGGCACGGCCGCGACGGCGCTGCTCAGCCCGCCGACGACTGGCGTCAGTGCCTCGTTGATCGGCCCGTTCTGCGGCGAGTAGAGTTTTTTCCACAGGATGAACGTCGCCACCCCCGCCGTGAACGCCGGGGCGTAGAACAGCGTGCGGTAGACGGCATTCCCCCCCGCCGCGCCGGCCACCAGGATGCCGCCGAGCACCCCGCCCAGCAGCAGCGTCATGCCCGCCCCGCCGAGGCCCAGCCCCCCCAGCAGCAGCACCGCCGCGACCAGCACGGCGGCGGAGATCAGCCACGCGAAGACCCGCCCCCCGCCGCCGCGCGTGTCCTTGCTGAGCATCATCGCCGCGATCAGGCTCGCGCCGATGCCCAGCGGGATCGCCATCATCATGTACAGCGTGTTGCCGAGGTAAATGAGAAAGCCCGGCTCGGTGAACAGGCGGATAAAATTGTCGAGCCCGACGAACTTCAGCGGCTCGTCGTGCCACATGTTGTGCCGCTTCAGGTCCCAGTTGCTGAACGACAGCGCGAGCGAGAAGACCACCGGGAAGACCACGAACACCAGCACGCCGACGATGTTAGGCGCGAGGAAGGCCAGCCCGATCAACAGGCGGCGGGATTGGGCGCGGGTGGCGGACATTGGCGGGTAGTGGGTAGCGGGAAGCGGGGGTGAAGAAGGTAGCGGGTGCGGACCGGCAGACCCCAAAAGTATTGTTCTTTTTCTTCCCCCCGCTACCCACTACCCGCTACCCGCCCGCCCATTTCTTAAACACATACCACTTCCTATAAAACGGGTTCTGAATCATCGACAGCGGCACCGGCTTTCCGGCCGCGCGGAGGGATTCGATTTGCTTCTGCGTCGCCAGGCGCTTTTGGTACTCGGCCCGCGCCGCCGGGTCGGCCGCGACGGTGCGGGCGATGTAATCATTGATCTGCCGCGCCGTCCCGCGCGCCGCCTCGGCGGCGGTGGCGCGGTTGTTCATCATCCGGTCCCGCCACTCGTTGATGATCCGCCACGCATCGGCGTCCAGCACGAACGGGCTGCGGTCGTCGGCGATCGCAATGTCCCGCGCGGTCTCGGCGTAAAACTGGTGAATGCCCCACTCGTTCTTGTGCCCCGGCGGGCGCAGGAATGCCTCGGTTTGCGTATATTTCGGGTTCGGCGGCAGCGCGTCGGCGCCGTCGACGATCTGCATGTTGTACGCCTCGCTCGCCAGGTACGCCTGAAACCGCTCGGCCCACTCCGGGTGCGGGCTCCCGACGTACACCCCCGCCGCCCGCGTGCCGATCGTCGTGTTCGGCATCTCCAAATGCGGCGGCTCGCACACGGCCAAATCCAGATCGCCGAACTTGCGCAGTTGGATCAGCGCCCACCGCCCGCGCGCGAACATGCCCAAATGCCCCTCGTTGAACAGTTGCAATTCCGGCCCGGCATACCCCTGCTGCGCGTCGAAGCTCGCCATGTCCGACGCGCTGGGCATCAGCCGGTCGCGGTAGGTCCAGTCGTAGCGGTACTGCAGCGCGCGGGCGTACCGCGGGTCGTCCAGCACGCAGGCGGTGAGGGTCTCGTTGAACCGCGCCAGGCCCGCGCTGCGGGCGATCCAGTTCTGGTCGATGTCGTGGACGAAGAAGACGCGCTCGCGCGGGTTCCCCTTGTTCGCCGCCGCCACGAACGCCCGGCCCTGCCGCTCGAACTCGTCGACGGTCCAGCGGCGCGGCGGGATGGGCAGGCCGTACTTCTGGAACGTCGCCTTGTTCACCCACAGCAGCGCGACGCTGACGTTGCACGGGAAGAGGTACTGCCGGCCGTCGACGGTCAGGTCGGGCACGATGGCGGGCCACGTCTGGTCGGTGCCGTAGCCGAGTTTTTTCGCCGCGTCGGTCACGTCGCGGAGCAGGCCGATGGCGCGGAAGTAGCCGAGGTCGGCCCCGCCGAGGTCCATCACGTCGCCCCCGACGCCGCTGACGCCCTGCATGATCTGCTTGGTCATGTCGCGGTTGGCGATGTCGGTCACGAGGGTGACGGCCGGGCGGGGGTCGCCGGACGGGTCGGTGCCGTCGGTGAAGCCGTTGTCGACGAGCCACGCCTCGAACGTGGCGACCTGCAACTCGCGGGCGGGGTTCTTGTCCGTCACCCAACTGACGGTCGGGCGGCCCGAGAGGGTGCCGGGCTCGGCGAGGTAGGTGCCGACGCTGGCGAGGGTCAGGGCCGCGAGGAGGCCCAGGAACAGGTACTTCATCGTCTGCCTCCGCTGGCGGGAGTTTACCACGTCCCGGCGCGTCCGCAAACCGGGCCGGCCCGCCGCAGATCGCGCGGCGGTTATGATCGTGGTTATGATGCGGCCCGTGCCCCGCCGACGCCGCAGCCTCGCCGACGCCCTCGCCGACCTGTCGGCGGCGCTGGCGGCGGTTCGCACGCGGGCGGCGGGACTGGCGAGGCCGATCGACCGCCTGCTCGCCGACGCCGACGCCGCCCGCTTCCACGCGACGCGCGGCGACCATGGCGATTTGAGGCCGACCCTCGTGGCCGTCGTCGGCGGCACCGGCACGGGCAAGAGCACGCTGGTCAACCGCCTGCTGGGCCGCGAACGGGGGCGAGAGGTGACGGCCGCCAGCTTCCGCCGCACCTTCACCGCCGGGCCGGTGGCGGTGGCGAAATCGCCGGCCGACCTTCCGCCGGGTTGGCCGGGGATTCCGCACCAAAGCGTCACGCCCGACGCCCCGCCGCGCGGCACCGCCGACGTGCTGACGGTCGTGACGGCCGACGCCCCGCTGCTCGAAACAATCGTCCTGACCGACACGCCCGACCTCGACGGCGACCGCCCCGCGCACCACGCCCAGGCCGACCGCCTGTTCCGCTGGGCCGACGCCGTCGCCTTCGTCGTGACGCCCGAAAAGTACCAACTCCCCGACCTCCCGCCGTACTACAAGCTCGCCGCCCGCTACCGCACCCCGGCCCTGTTCGTGATGAACAAGGCCGAGGAGGCGGCGGTGGTGGAGGACTACGAAACCCAACTGGCCGAGCTTCTCGGCGAGTCCCCCGCCGCCCGCGCCTTCGCCATCAGAAGGGACGACTCGACCTTCGCCCCGCCGCGCGGGCTCGACGAGTTGCGCGACGCCGCCGCCGCCCTCCGCCCCGCCCAAGGCGACGAGAGGCGCGCCGGCCTCGCCGCCCGCGCCGCCGACCTCGCCGGCCGGCTGCGCGACCAGGTGCTCGACCCGCTCCGCGCCGCCCGCCGCCGCGCCGACGCCGCCGCCGCGTCCGTCCGCGCGCTGCAGGCACCCGAGCCCGGCGTCGACGTCCACCCGATGACCTGGGCCCTGCAGCGCCGCCTCCAGCAGCGCAGCGTCCTCTACCTCATGGGCCCCGGCCGGATCGTCGACCGCCTCATCTCCGTCCCCTCGCTCCTCGCCCGCCTGCCGCGCACCGCGTGGGATCTGGCCCGCGGCAAGCCCGCCGCGGCCGGCGACAGTTCGCCCACCCCGCCGCGCGACGCCCCGGACTTTCCCGAAACCCTCGCCGACCAATTCCGCGTCGTGCAGAGCCGCATCGACGACGCGCTGGCGCACTCGAACCTGGTCGGCGGCGACTGGAAGCTCGACCCCGCCCGCGCCGCCGCCGTCGCCACCGAGGAGTTGGACGACCTCCGCCGCTGGCTCGAGGAACGCTGGAACGGCACGCCGCGCGACACCGCCGCGCTGAACAAATTGCTGAAGTTCTTCCCCGGCGCGGAGAAGCTCACGAAGTATTCCGAGGCCGCGCCGTACCTGCTGACCGCCGCCACGCTGAGCGTCAGCGCGGTCTTCGGCCACGTCGACCAGATCATCCTCGGCGGCTACACCCTCGCCACCTGGCTCGGCGAGCGGCTGAGCAACGAGGTCGCCGCCCGCACCCGCCGCACGAACAAGCGCATCAGCGACCGCTTCGGCGATTTGGCCGACGAGCAGATCAGCCGCGCCCTCGCCTGGATCGAAACGCAGGCGCCCACCGACGCGACGCTGGACGAACTGGAGGCGCTCGCGGAGAGTCTGGTGGACGATTGAACGCGGGACAAAACAGACCGGTAAGCCGCGAGCGCAGCGAGCGCTTTTAGTTCCAATGGCAGAAAAGCGCTCGCTTCGCTCGCGGCTTACGGGCAGTGAATCCTTCTTGAAACGCGGAATGACCGACGACCTGCACAACCTCGTGGACGAAGCCGTCGCCCTCACCGGGGCCGACGCGCCGGGGCTGCTCGACGCCGAATCACCGACCCTCGGCGATTTGCGCGGCGACCTCTACCTCGTCGGCCTGATCGGCGGCAAGGAGGTCGGCAAGACCAGCCTCGTCAACGCCCTGGTCGGCGAGGAACTCTCCGCGCCCGTCGGCCACGGCCGCGGCACCGAGACGGCCATCGCCTACGCCCACGAGGCCGCCGTCGCCGCGCTGCGGCCGATGCTCGACGAGGCCGTTCCCGGCAAGTACCGAATCGTCACGCACGCCAACCCCGCGCTGCTCCGGCAGGTGCTGCTCGACCTGCCGGACATTGACAGCAAGTACGCCGACCACGTCGAGGTCACGCGGCGCGTGCTGCGGCACCTGCTGTTCCCGGTGTGGGTGCAGAGCGTCGAAAAATATGCCGACCGCCGGCCGCAGGACCTGCTGCGGCGCGTGGCGGAGGGGAACGACCCGGCGAACTTTTTGTTCGTGCTGAACAAGGCCGACCAGCTCATCGACCGCGAGGGGCTGGAGGCGGCCGGCGAGTTGTCGGCGGACTACGCCGGGCGGCTGCGCGGCGCGCTCGACCTCGACGCGCCGCCGGAGGTTTTCCTCGCCAGCGCGCAGCGGCCGGCCGAGTACGACTTGCCGCGGCTGGCGGCGATTCTTTCGCGGCAGCGCGAGGCGCGGGCGGTCGATCAGTCGCGGCAACTGGCCGTGCGGCGGCAGTCGGCGACGCTGCTGGATTGGCTCGACCGGCAGGACCTGCCCGCCCTCGCCGCGCGGGCTGAGCGGTTGGCGGCCGAGGCCGAGGAGGTGCTCAACGATCAGGTCGGCATCCCGCTGCTGGAGGGGGCGATCCCGAGGTTGGCCGACGACCCGGCGGCGCGGGCGGCGGTGCTCGAGCCCGCCGTGGCGGCGCGGCTTCGGCGGTGGCCGGTCGTCAACGCCATCGACGCCCTGCTCGGCCCGGTCGCGGCGCTGGTGCGGAAGAACCTCTACCCGCCCCCCGCCGGCGGCCCGAGCTCGCCGGACGCCTACCTCGCCGGCCGGCCCGTCGGCCGCCGCGTGCAGGGCGTCTTCGCGCGGCTGCACCAGCAGCACCCGGAACTCGCCGACGCCTACCGCGGCCGGCGATTGTGGGAGGATTTGCCCGCCGACACCGCCGCCGCCGAGCTGCGCGAGCGGTTGGCCGACGCCCTCGCCCGCCGCCGCGCCGCCGCCACCGGCCGCCTCGGCGGGCCGGTCGGCGCGCTGCTCCTGCCCGTGCGGTGGACGCTGACGCTGGGGGCGCTGGTCTGGTTCCCGTTCGCGCAGCCGGTGCTGAGCCTCGCGCTCAAAACGACCGAGAGTTGGGCGGTCTTCTTCCGCGACCTCGGCGCGCTGGCGGTGGAGGTGATCTCGGCCCAGTACCTCGTTACCACGCTCGGCTTTTTGGCGTTCTACTTCCTCGGCCTCTGGGCGTGGCTGCGGTACGACGCCACCCGCCGCGTCTCGCGCCGCCTCGCCCGCGCCGGCGCCGACGACGGCCCCCCCCTCGCCGCCGTCGCGTGGATGGACGAATTGCTCTCGCCCCTGCGCGACCGCGCGACGCGCGTCCGCGAGTTGAGCGGCCGCGTCGCGGCGAAGCGGGCGGAACTCGCGGACGCGCGAAAAGCGGCGTGAGCCGAAGTCTTGCCGCTCGCGGCTTCGCAACCAAACGAACGGAACCGACCCCTCTCGCGCCGAAGAACCCGGGTCTTCGCCTCCGGCTCAGACGCCGGCTTGTTCCGAGTTCTCAACGCCTCTCCGCGATCCGGCGCCTCGCCCCGTGGCACGGGCGTCCCGCCCGCGTCCGCGAAGCGGACCTTTTCACGTTCGCAAAGGGCGACCCAAATCTCTCGAAACAAGCCGGCGTCTGAGCCGGCAGGCGAAGACCCGGGTACTTCCGGCTCAGTCGCCGGCTTGTTCCGGCCCATTCACCCGCCGCGCAGTCGCGCCAATCCCGCGCGGGCCGGGGCGAACGACGGGTCGGCCTCCAGCGCTTTGGCATACGCCCCGGCGGCCTCCAGGGGTTGGCGGGTGGATTCGTACGCCGCCCCGAGGTTCGCCCACGCCGCCGGCACGGACGGGTCGAGGGTCGTGGCGGCGGTGAGCGGCCCCAGCGCGTCGGCCGGGCGGTTGAGGCGCAGGCGGACGGTGCCGAGGGCGAACTGCGCGCCGAAGTCGTCCGGCCCCACCGCCACCGCCTTGTCGTACTGCGTTGCCGCGCCCGCCAGATCGCCCGCCGCCTCCTCCGCGCCGCCGAGCAGGACGTACACGCGCGGCTGGCCGGGGAACTGCTTGACGGCCGCGGCGAGCACGGCGGTGGCGGCGGCGGGGTCGCGGCGCTCGTCGATCAGCAGCCGCGCGAGCGACTCGTAGGGCGGGCCGAAGTCGGGCCGCAACGCGATCGCGCGCCCGAAGTGCTTTTGGGCCGCGTCGACCAATGCCGCCCGCGCCGCGGCCGGCGGCGGGTTCGTCGCGGCGGTCGCCTCGCGCATCGCCGCCACGCCCGCATCCCACTGCACGTCGGCGATCTGCGGCGCGACGGCCAGCGCGCGGGCGTACAGCGGCACCGCCTCCGCCGTGCGGCCCGCGGCGTCGAGCGTGTTGCCCAGGTTCGTCAGCACCGCCCACGACGTCGGGTTCTTCGCCAGGTTGTCGCGCCACAGCGTGAGCGAATCGCGGTACGCGAAGCAGCGCGCGAAGGTCATCATCACGAGCGGGACCAACACGAGAAACGGCGCGCAAGACGCCACCAAATCCGGCGGGTTCAGCCGTCGGGCGAGCGCCGTCAACCCCGCCGCGATCGGCACCAGCAGCCCCACGCAGGCCAAGTATTGAAAGTGGTCCGCCACGAAGCTGTACCGGTGCGGATACACATTGGCGAACCCCAGCGCCGGAACGAGGGTGCCGACGAACAGCAAGGCCCCCGCCGCCGGCCCGCGGCCGATCCTGTGGCGCAGCAGAATCAGCGAAAGCAGCACCGCCAGCAGCGACGCGGGGTAGAGCCACTGCCACCACGCCGACGGGTCGATCTGCCAGCGCGGGTAGATGAACATCAGCGGCCACGGCCAGACGAGTTTGGCGGCGTAGAACCAGACCGCCCGGCCGGCGATCAGCGTGCGGGCCGCGACCTCGCCCGGCGGCGTCGCGGCGTACCGCCACTCGGGGCCGGCCGCGCCGACGAGCGTGCGCTCGAGGTGGCCGGTGAGCGCGGCGAGGGCGATGCCGATCAGGAAGAACGGGACTAGCGGGGCCACGTCGCGCTTGAGGTTGAGGCGGCCGCGCTTCCACCAGATCACCACGAGGATGGCGGCGGGGAGGGAGGCGGTGACGGTTTTGCTGAGCAGGGCGCAGAGGAAGAAGGCCAGCGCAAGGGCGTAGGCGCGCCAGCGGTTTTTCACGTTTTCTTTTCTTTGCGAAGCCGCAAGCGGCGGGGCGAACTTCAGGTAGGCCAGGAACGAGGCGAAGTAGAACAAACCGCTCAGCACGTTCTTCCGCTCCGTCACCCACGCGACGCTCTCGACCTGCACCGGGTGGAGCGCGAACAGGGCGGCGGCGAGGGGCGCGCCGGGCACGTTCAGGCGGCGGAGAAGGGCGAGCAGCAGCACCGCCGACGCCGCGTGGAGCAGGACGTTGTCGAGGTGGTAGCCGGCGGGGTTGAGGCCCCAGACGCGGCGCTCGAGCCAGAAGGTGGTGTGGACGAGGGGGTACCACTGCGGGAGCGAGCGGACGTCGGTCCACATCTTGGCGAGGCCGGCGGCGTCGGTGAGGGTGGGGTTTTGCGTGACGTAGGCATCGTCGTCCCAGATGAAGCCGGCGCGGAGGGCGGGGAGGTAGGCGAGGAGGGTGAGGAGGACGAGGGACGCGGCGAGAGTTGAGGGGAGGGCCGCCGGCCTGAAGGCCGGGGCGTTGGGGGGAGGGGTCGGTCGGGGGTTGCTCATTGGTCGGGGGGCTACGATGATGAGTTCGACCGTTCGACGCAACCTATTTGATGGAGATTTCGATGCCGCGATTGAAGACGCTCGCCGTTGCCCTGCTCGCCGCCGCCGCCCTGTCCGCCGCGCCGGTGCCGTCCACCCGGCCGGCCGAGACGGGGGCGAGGAAAATCGCCGCCGATGTGGTGCAGGCCGCGGGCGGGGCGGTTTGGCCGGACAAGGTCAAGACGCTCACCTTCACCTTCAACGTGGTGAAGGACGGCAAAACCGTGATGAGCGCCAAGCACATGTGGGACGTGCCGGCGGGCAAGGACACCGTCACCTGGGACGGCAAGACCGCGACGGTGGACGTTCACAAAAGCCCGAGTTCGTTTAAGGACGGCACCGACGAGAAGGCCGCCTTCGCGCGGTGGACGAACGATTCCTACTGGCTCATCATGCCGCTGAAATTGCTCGACGGCGGCGTGCAGTTCGGCCCGGTGATGACCACGAAGGACATGCCGCCCAGCCGGGCGAACATGACCATGAGCTTTGCCGACGTCGGCATGACGCCCGGCGACCAGTACGATTTGTCGATCGACCTGCGGAAGCATCAGATCGACCACTGGGTCTACCGCCCCAACGCCGACACGAAGGCGGGGTTCAAGTGGCAAGGCTATCAGGACTTCAACGGTTTGACCCTCGCCACGGACCACCCCAGCGACGACGGCAAGCTGAACATCACCTTCACCGACGTGAGCGTCGAGCGGCGGGAGTAATGCGGGCCGAAATTCAATTTTTCTCCTCGTCCGGCGCGAGGTAGGCGGTGTCGTCCAGCACCAGCATCCCGTCGCCGCCGTCGGCCATGAAGGCGGTGTGACGCTCGGGCGTGCCGCCCTTGGGCGTGAGGGTCATCGTCAAACCGTCGAAGCGGTAGGTGCCGGTCTCGGCGGGCCTTTCGCTGTTCACCGTGCCGCGGACGCCGCCGTCGGCGCCGGGGCCGTTGGTGGTGTCGAACGTGGTGCCGACGAAGCCGGTGCGGGCGAAGGTGCCGTCGGGGGCGAAGGTGATGACGTGCTCGCTCGCCACGCCCCCCTGCGGGCCGCCGGTGTAGGAGAAGGCGCGGAACGACTTGTTGAGCTTCCGGTTCTTTTGCGGGTCGATCCGCCCGTACCCGTCGCCGGGCGAGGCGAGGCGGCCGGCTTTGTCGAGGTCGGCGGCCATCTGCTCGTCGTACAGCAGGCCGTACTCGTCGGGCCAGGTGAGGGTGAGGGTTTTACCGTCGAGGTGGTAGGTGCCGCACGACGCGGGGTCGGCCTTGCGGATCGCGGCGGGGTCGTCGACGGTGCCGCCGGGCGGGCTGCCCTGGTAGGCGAAGCCGCCGGGGCGCAGCAGCAGGTAATCGCGCGTGGCGACCAAGTCCATTCCGCCGAACGGGTTGATGCGGTTCACCAGGCCGTTCTTGATGAAAAATCCGTCGGCCGAGGCCGAGGGCCGCGTCACCGCCAGCAGGGGCGGCGGGCCGTCGATCTTCACCGACTTGACGATCCGCCGAAAGTCCGCCTCGTGCGTCAACTCCGCGTGCGTCGAGAGCGTGATGAGGCCCAGCCCCAGCATTGCCCGCTCGCCCTGAATGCCGACGAGGTGAAACTGCTCGTCGAAGGTTTGGCCCTTCACGGTGATTTCGGCGTCGCCTCGAACGGTCCGCGCCGCCCGCCCCTCGGCGGTCCGGCGGGGCTGCACGCGGTCGGGCTTGAAGCCTCCCTTGGTCAGCCCGCGGGCGAAGTCGGCGAAGGTTTGGTCGAGCCGGCCGGGCGCGCCGGTGCCGAGCAGGACGACCACGAAGCCGCCGTCGCGCCCCTCGCCGGGCGCCTTGAGGGTGAGCGTTTTGTCCTTGATCGGCAGGGCCGTCCAGCCCGGCGGCACGTCGAGCGTGACCGGGCCGAACGTGGCCGATTCCGCCGCCGCGAGGGTGGGGCATAGCAGGAATAAGAGGGCGATTAGGGCACGTTTGATCATCCGCCTCCGCCCCCCTTTTCACCGCTTCTGCCGCGACCGTCAAGGGGCGAAGTCTATACTGCGATTCATGCCCAAAGCAATCATCATCGGCGGCGGGTTCGGCGGCATCGCGGCCGCCCTGCGCATGCGCAAGAAGGGCTACGACGTCACCCTCATCGACAAGCAGGACCAGCTCGGCGGCCGCGGCACCCAGTACCGCAAGGAGACCGGCCACGGCACCTTCGTCCACGACGCCGGGCCAACCGTCATCACCGCCAAGTTCCTCTTCGACGAGCTGTTCGAGCTCTTCGGCAAGCGGCGCGAGGATTACGTCGAGTTCCGCGACATTTATCCTTGGTACCGCATCGTCTTCGCGGGCGAAATTACGGGGAAGTCACCACGGAGCACACGGAGCGACACGGAGAAAGAAGAAAACCAATCCCCCCCCTCCGTGCCCCTCCGTGACCTCCGTGGTGAACTGCCGTTCTTCGACTACGGCGGCACGATGGAGCAGTTCGAGGCCCAAATCCGCAAGTTCGGCGGCGAGGAAGATGTCAAGGGCTTCCGCAAGTACCTCGCCCACAGCAAAAAGATCTTCGACGTGGGCTTCACGGAGCTCGGCGATCAGCCGTTCGACAAGTTCACGACGATGCTCAAGTGCGCCCCCGACCTCGTGCGGCTCGGCTGCTACCGCACCGTTTATCAGATGGGCAAGAAGTATATCAAGAGCGAAAAGCTCCGCCGCGTCTTCAGCTTCCAGCCGCTGCTGGTCGGCGGGAACCCGTTCAATACAACGTCTATTTACAGTTTGATCTTTTACCTCGAACGCGAGTGGGGCGTGCAATTTGCCATGGGCGGCACCGGGGCAATTGTGCGGGCGTTGCAGAAGCTGATGGAGGAGGAGGGGATTGAGGTGCGGTTGGGGGAGGAGGTGAAGGAAATTAAGCTGTACACGGCATCTGCTTATTTAGTCAGAAAAGGACGGAGAACAGAGACGGGTCGTCCTGTAGCTACTCATCGTGCAGCCGTTGGGGTAGAGCTCGGGCAGGGCGAGATACTGCCGGATGAAACTTCGTTACGCAACATCGTAGTTTGTAACGCAGACCCGCCGCACGTCTATCGAAACCTCATCCCCGCCGAGTACCGCCCGTTTTGGAAAGACAAGAAGATAGACGCCCTGCAATACAGCATGGGCCTGTTCGTCCTCTACTTCGGCACGACCAAGCAGTACCCCGACGTCGCCCACCACACGATCGTCCTCGGCGAGACGTACAAGGAGCTGCTCGAAAAACTCTTCGACAAGAAGGAACTCGAGCGCGAGGACTTGAGCGTTTACCTGCACCGCCCCACCGCCACCGACCCGTCGATGGCGCCGGCGGGGATGGACAGCTTTTACGTCCTGGTGCCCGTCCCCAACCTACAGCCCCGTAGGGTGGGCACCGCCCACCATTCGGCCGCGGCGGTGGGCGGTGCCTACCCTACGCCGGTGCCGACCACCGACGCGGGCTTCATCGACTGGGATTCCTTCGGCGACGCCTTCAAGCAGGACGTGATCCGCTACCTCGACCGCACCGTCCTGCCCGGTTTGGCCGACTGCATCACCGGCGACTTCTACGTCACGCCTAACCACTTCCGCGACAATCTCAACACCCACCACGGCACCGGCTTCAGCGTCCAGCCGATCTTCCGCCAAAGCGCCTGGTTCCGCTTCCACAACAAGAGCGAGGACATCGACGGCCTCTATTTCGTCGGCGCCGGCACCCACCCCGGCGCGGGGATGCCCGGCGTGCTGTGCAGCGCGAAGGTGCTGGACCGCCTCATCCCGGCGGTGGGCGAATCTGCTACGATGAAGGCATGACTCATGTGCTCCCCCCGCCCGACGCCCCGCCGATTCCGGTGCTCCGCGAGCGCGACGATGGCAGCACCTACTGGGACGAGATCGACCCCATTGACCGGGCGATGAACGCCAACCAAAATCTGGAGTATGTCGACGGCCGCTTCGTGGAGAAAAAGGTGAGCGAAGAGTCCTCCTACCTCGGCATGGCGATTGGCACGCGGCTGAATATCGCCGCCGACTTCGGGCGCATTGCCCGCGTCTACGGGTCGGACCTCGAGTATCGCGTGTGGCCCGAGCGTCCGAGGCACTCCCGCCGGCCCGGTGCGTCGGTCATTCGCCTCGACCGGGTCCTGGAGCTTCCCCCCAACCCCGGCACCCTGCCGATCGTGCCGGACCTCGCCGTCGAGGTCATCTCCCCCGGCGACGAGGTGAGGGAGGTGTCGGAAAAGCAGGAGGAGTACCGCAAGGCGGCCTTCCCGCTCGTGTGGTGGGTCGACCCCTTCTCGCGGCTTGTCGACGTCCACACCGCCGGCCACATCCGCCGACTCTACGAGGATGACCTGCTCGCCCTGCCCGACCTGCTCCCCGCCTTCCGCCACACCGTCGGCGAATTGCTCGGCCCCGCGCGAATCCCAGGATAATCCGGTAGCTGCGAACCAACGGTTCGCAGTCACTCCCCACCCGCTCACCCCTCCTCCCCCTTCCCCGACTTGTGCCACAACTTCAGCGCCAGCCCCGCGCACGCGGTGGCGAAGAACATCGAGTTGGCGACGATGAAGATCAGGTCGCCCTTGAGGCTCGCGTAGGTGACGAACAGCGCGTTGGCCGTCATCTCGCCGAGGAAGAGCCAGACGCTCACGCCCTTGCTGGTGTCGTCCCTCCACTGCTTGAAGACCTGCGCGCCGATGGTGGAGACGAGGATGCCGGCGGCGAGCCAGCCGAGGAGTTGGACCATGACTTCAGTGTAACGACCGCCGGCGCGGGCGGCGGCGGGATGGCGGCCGGGCGGCGCGAGTCGCCGCGCGTCCGCTGCGTGCGGATCAGGTTCAGCCGCGGACTCAGCAGCAGGCCGGTGAGACTGGCCGCCAGCGTGACCGGCAGGATCGACGTGCCGGTCAGCGTGACGAGGATCAAGCTCGTGCTGATGGGCGTCTTGGTCACCGCCACGTTGGTGGCGGCCATCACCGAGACGATCACCACCGCCGCCGGCACGCCGGGCACGGCCGCGCCCAGCGCCAGGCTCAGGGCGGTGCCGACGCACGCGCCGATGAACAGCAGCGGGAAGATGAACCCCCCGCGGAAGCCCCCGTGCAGCGTGAGGCCGACGGCGAGCATCTTCACCAGCGCCAGGCCCAGCAGCAGCCCCGCCGCCGCCGCCAGGCCGTGATCGGCCCGCAGCGCCGCGCCGCCGCCGACCACGCCGGCGATCTGGAACTCGCCCCAGAACAAGCTCATGGGGCACAGCATCGCCAGCCCGCCGATCGCCAGCCCCGCCGCCGTCGCCAGCGCGACGTGGTGGTGCTCGAACCGCCGGGTCAGCCGCCCGACCGCGTTGAAGCACGCCGCGAACACCCCCGCGACCCCCGCCCCGACCGCGCCGAAGACCACCCCCCACGCCACCTTGTCCAGCGACAGCTCCGTGTCGCCGGGCAGGCGGAACAGCAGGTGCTCGTACCCGACGAGCCCGCGGAACACCAGGAACGCCAGCACCGCCGAGATCAGCGCCGGCAGCAGCGCCTCGTAATACTCGATGCCCCGGCGGTGGGGGATCTCCAGCGCGAAGATCGCCCCGCCCAGCGGCGCGCCGAAGAACGCCCCCAGCGCCGCCCCCATGCCGCAGAAGGTCAGGGTGCGGACGTGCTCGCCGCGGAGTTTGAGGCGGTCGCCGAGGAGACTCCCGAGCGAGCCGATGATCTGCACGAGCGGCGCCTCGGGCCCCGCGCTGCCGCCGGCCACGATCGACGCCAGCGACGCGGCGATCATCGACGGCGTCTGCCGCGCGTCCAGCCGCCCGTGCCGCAGGTGGATGTTGTCCACCACGGCGGCGATCTCCCCCGGCACCCCCAGCCACTTCAGGCACAGCCCCACCACCAGCCCGCCCGCCGTCGTCACCACCGGCACGTAGGGGTTCCACCGCGGCCAGAACGAGAGGTCCTCCGGCGAGATGCCCCCGCCCACGCGCCAGACCAGCCACATCCCCCCCGAGAGCAGGGCGTAATAGCCGGTCGCCAGCAGCCCGCCGACCAGCCCGACGACCGCCGCCCACAGGAGGACGCGCCGGTGGGTAAGCCGCGCCCCGCCGGCAGCACTCGGCGCATCGACCCCTTCCCCGCGCGCGGCGGGAGGGAACGGATCGGTCGGATCGGTCGGTGACACGGGCCAAGAGCGTAGGCCGCCCGCTCCCCGCGCCGCCACCGGGCGCATCGGCCCGCCCGGCCGCCGCCCGCGGTGGTTCGCAGAGGCGTGAGGCGAGCGCGTCTCGCCGTCGCTTCCCTTTTCGTTCCGACGGGGCGATCACGTCTCGTAGTGGCTGTCGAGTGCCTTCACCTCGGCAGACCGCGCCGTGAAGGTCCGACCTTGGCTTGCCTCGTCCACCAGCGCCCGCACCGCCGCGATGGCGGCTTGCTTTCGCTCGGGCGTCAGCCAGTGCGGGTAGGGGAGGCGCTCGAAGTCCTTGCTCTGGATGTTGCGGGTGTGGTTGATGACGTTTTCAAGGATGGCGTTGCAGGCGTCGGTGAGGGTCCAGCCGATGGTCATGCCGCTGGAGGCGGTCATGTAATCGCCGAGGACCGGGCCGCCGAAGTAGCGCGTGAACTCGGGGCGCAAACCCCACGAGGCGTTGCGCGTCCGCTGCACGTCGCGCGCCGGCAGCTCGCGGCCGTCGACGCGGACCCGCCCCGGACGGTCGAGGAGGGTGAAGTCGAGCGTGACCATCGGGTAGGTCGTCTCGTCGGAGAAGCGGTCGATCCTCGCCACGTCCACGTCGCCGCGGGCGCGGAGGAACTTGCGGAGGCCGCGCATCGTGGGGATGGTGAGGATCGTGTCGCTGCAGATGAAGCGGAGCCGGCCGCCGGGGCGCCACGGAACCCAGCCGCTGGATGCCGGTTGCGACGAGAAGAAATCGCCGTGGAACAGGTGCGTCCGGTCGGCGGCACCGGGCACGGTGCGGCGGACGTTCTCCGCGCTTTTGCGGTAGAGGGCACCGTCGATCTCCGCGCCCCACACGCCGCCGGACTGCCGGCCGTTCCCGCTCGCGGCAAGGCGGCGCGCGAGGGGGAGGAGGAACGAGCCGTCGCCCATGCTCGGCTCGAGAATGGAGGTGCCGGCGTCGATCGGCAGGTCGGCCACCAGCGCTTCCGCGAGCCGGCGCGGCGTGAGGAACTCGCCGCGTTGCTTTTTCGCACTTCGGGTTAGTTTGGCAACGCTCATGGGACGAACTTCAGGCCGGCGGAGGTGAAGCCGGGGCCGGGTCGCGTCAGGCGACGGCCGCCTCGACGATTCTGATCTCCTCGTCGCTGAGCTCGTAGAGGCGGTAGACGAGCGTGTCGATCTCTCGGTCGGTGGCGTCGATCTCCCGCCCCACTGTGATCTCGAGCGGCAAGTGCATAATGACGGCCCCCTTACATCGTTGAGGAAGCCGGCGTAGACTGGCAGGGTCCGACTTGACCGTTCCCGGCAGATGTCAACCACGGCACCGCCATGATTAGCAACCTCTCCATGTCGAACTACCGCGCCTTCGGGCAGTTGGACCTGCGCGGGGCGGCGCGGGTCAATCTGATCGTCGGGCGGAACAACTCCGGCAAGACGTCGGTGCTAGAGGCGATTCGGCTGCTGGCGTCGGGGCGGGACATCGCGGTTCTGCCAAAGATCGCCATCGAGCGAGGCGAGGTCTTCCCGCTGGAGGATGATGATAACCCCACTTGGCGCGGAGTGGTTGCGGACGTTTCTCACTTTTTCCACGGGCACGAAATTGAGGTCGGCAGCAACTTTGCCGTCCGTTCAGACAACGGGCTTGGGAACTTCGAGGTCGAGGTCGTCAGCGTCGCCGATTTTCCCGACGCAACTCTGTTCGCGCTGCGGCGGTCGAACAGGGAGGCGGAGGGAGAAGTTCCTAATCTCGCCATTCGACTGAAAGATGGCAACCTTGATGATACGGGAGATTCCTTGTTTCCCGTCGGTGAGGACGGTTCCTTTAGGGGCGACTCCTTTAGGGGCGACGTGTTTGGTCGCCCCCGTTACCGCGCCGTTGGTCGCCCCCGCTCGACGGTCGATGAACCGCCGACGGTGGTCAGTATCTCGCCGGATTCCCTCGACGCTCGGTCGATGGCGACCATGTGGTCGCAGATGCTCCGCCAAGGGACAGAAGGCGATGCCGCGCGGGCCCTTCAGACGGTCGACCCCAGGGTTCGGGAGGTGATCTTTCCACCTACCACCGTCGCCTCGCGCGTGCGTGCCGGCGGCATCCTCATCGGAATGGGCAACGGTCGGCGCCGCGAGCCGCTTGGGAGCATGGGGGACGGCATGAGGCGAATGCTCGCGCTGTCGCTGGCCGTCTCCTACGCGCGGCACGGGTTCCTGCTCGTAGATGAGATTGATACCGGACTGCATTGGTCGGTCATGAGCGACATGTGGTCGCTGGTGATCCGCGCCGCCCGCGAGTTGCGGGTGCAAGTCTTCGCCACGACCCACAGTCTTGACTGCCTGACCGGTCTGGCCGACGCGCAACGGTCCTGCGACGCCCGCGACGGCGATGCGACCGTGTTCCGCATCGACCGCGACCTGCCCGAGGCCGTTCGGTACGGGGCAGACGAGTTGCACTACGCCGTCGAACAAGACACGGAGATCCGCGGACGATGACCACGGCGAAGGTCGATCTTGCAGTCGAGGGTCGGGACGACGAGGCTGTAGTGCGCCGGCTACTCGTCGCGCGGAAGGTCAACCCGGACGATCCGCGAAAACTCCGCGTCAACGTCAGGCGTGTGGAGGGAAAGGGTGGGGCCAGCGGCATCAGTGAGTTGCTCGCCGGCATGAGCGCCAAGATCAAATCCGCGACCGGCGGGGGCGTCGGCTTCGTCGTCGATGCCGACGCCGACCCCACGTCGCGGTGGCATCAGGTGCGGGACCGGATGCGCGAGCAGGACGTTGCGACCCCGGACGATTTGCCGGCGGAGGGGTTCGTCGGCTACACGCCGAGGTTCAAGGCACATGTGGGGGTTTGGATGATGCCGGATAACTTCTCGGCGGGAGCAATCGAGGCGTTCCTGCTGCTGATGACCCAGCACCAAGCGGCGGTGGTGGATCACGCGCGAAACGCGACGGTCGAGGCAAGGCGGCTTGGGGCGGGGTTCAAGGATAAGGATGCCGACAAAGCCGTGCTCTACACCTACTTGGCTTGGCAGGACGAACCGAGCACACTCTACGGCGTGGCTATCGCCTGTGGAGCGTTACTTGCGGAGACGCCGGAGGCGGACGCCTTTGTCGCTTGGGTGCTACGCCTGCTGACGGAAGTGGGGGAAGACGCCGCCCTCCTCATCTGACGAGCGTCGCCCGCACGTCGGGTCAAGGGGCGGGAAGGGGATGTGTTCAGCCACATGCTTGTCTGACCCGGTTTCCGCAGTTTTGCCTTCTCCCCTTCCGTTGGATCGTCCGTGGCAGCATCGTGAGGATCTCGGTAGACTTGTATTGTCGCGCGGAGCGGCAGTCCCATCACCCACACCCCCCACGGAGGTTCCCCATGCACGCCACCCACCTGCCCGAAGCGATTGAGTCCCGGCCGTCCGCCGCGTGGGTTGCTAAACCCAAGAAGTTGCTGATCGACAACGCGTGGGTCGAGCCGGCCGGCGGCGAGACGTTCGCGGTCTTCAACCCGGCGACGGGGGAGGAGATCGCCCGGTGTGCCGCGGGGGAGGCGGCGGACATCGACAAGGCCGTCAAGGCGGCGCGGCGGGCGTTCGATTCTGGGCCGTGGTCGACGATGACCTCGTCCGAGCGGGGGCGGATGATCTGGCGGTTGGCCGACCTGATGGAGCAGCACGCCGACGAGTTGGCGGAGCTCGAGACGCTGGACAACGGCAAGCCGCTGGCGGTTGCCAAGGTCGCGGACGTGGCGCTGGCGGTCGACATGTTCCGCTACATGGCGGGGTGGACGACCAAGATCGAGGGCGTGACCATCCCCATCAGCGTGCCCTACGCGCCGGGGGCGCGGTTCCACGCCTACACCGCCCGCGAGCCGGTCGGCGTGGTCGGGCAGATCATCCCGTGGAATTTTCCATTGCTGATGGCGGCGTGGAAGCTCGCGCCGGCGCTGGCGTGCGGCTGCACGGTGATCCTCAAACCGGCCGAGCAGACGCCGCTGTCGGCGCTGCGGCTGGGGGAATTGTTCGTGGAGGCGGGCTTTCCCAAGGGCGTGGTGAACATCATCACGGGCCTGGGCGAGGCGGCGGGCGCGCCGCTGGCGGCGCACCCGATGGTCGACAAGATCGCCTTCACAGGCTCGACCGAGGTGGGCCGGCTGATCGTCAAGGCCGCCACCGGCAACCTGAAGAAGGTGACGCTGGAGCTCGGCGGGAAGAGCCCCAACGTCGTGCTGCCCGACGCGGACTTGTCGACGGCCATCCCGGGGGCGGCCAACGCGATTTTCTTCAATCACGGGCAGTGCTGCTGCGCGGGGTCGCGGCTGTTCGCGCACAAGTCGATCTACGACGAGGTGGTGAACGGCGTGGCCGAGCACGCGAAGAAGATCAAGGTCGGCAGCGGGTTCGAGGGCGACACCGATATGGGGCCGCTGGTCAGCAGCGAGCAGTTGGAGCGCGTGACCGGCTTCCTGAACGCCGGCCGGGAGGAGGGCGCCCGCGCCCTGTGCGGCGGGGCGCGGCGCGGGGAGTCGGGCTACTTCGTCGAGCCAACGGTGCTGACCGACACGCGCGACGACATGAAGGTGGTGCGCGAGGAGATTTTCGGCCCGGTGGTGGTCGCCACGCCGTATGAGGATGAGGAGGAGTTGATCCGCCGGGCGAACGACACGGAGTACGGCCTGGGGGCGGGCATCTGGACGAAGGACATCGGCAAGGCCCACCGGCTGGCGTCGGCGATCAAGGCCGGCACGGTGTGGGTGAACTGCTACAACATCTTCGACGCCGCCCTGCCGTTCGGCGGGTATAAGCAGTCAGGCTGGGGCCGCGAGATGGGGCACGCGGCGCTGGACAATTATTTGGAGAGCAAGTCGGTGTGCGTGATGCTGTGACGCGCGGCCTTTGCTAGGATGTGTGCATGACCCAGACGCTCGAACAACCGCTGGCCGCCGACTTCCCGCCCCCGACGCAGGGGCTGGACGAGGAGGCGATCCTGCGCCGGCTTGAAGTGGACGACCGGAACCTGGAGTTCGACGGCGAAAACTTCCTGGAGAAATACGTGAGTGTTGAATCCTGCTACGTCGGGCTGTGGATCGCCCACCTGTTCCTGACCGAGGCGTTGAAGACCGGCGCGGCCCGCGTTTACGGCCCGGACTTGATCTACCGCTGCTGGCCGGAGTCGCCGAAGATGTTCCGCAAGCCGGACGTCTCGATCGTTTCGGCCGACCGCGTGAGGGCGCTGGGCGTCAACCCGCGGGTGATGCTGATCCCGGCCGATCTAGCGGTGGAGGTGATCTCGCCGACGAACACGGTGGACGACCTGACCGACAAGATTCAGCTCTACCACAAGGCGGGGTTCGGGCCGGTGTGGGTGGTCCACCTGCCGGTGCGGATGGTTGAGGTTCACCACCCCGACGGCACGGTGCAGCGGCTGCGGGCGGACGATGAGATCACCGCCGGGCCGATCCTGCCGGGCTTCCGCCGGCGCGTCGGCGAGCTCTTCGGCCCGCCGACGCCGTAACCCGACCTGATGAAGATTTCCGTCATCGGCATCGGCCACGTCGGGGCGACCGTCGCGTTCGTCCTGGCGCGCGACGGCGTGGCGGACGACCTCGTGCTGCACGCCCGGCGGCGCGAGGTGGCGCGGGCGAACGCGATCGACATCCAGCAGGCCGTCGCGTTCGTCCGGCACCGCGTGGAGGTGCGCGACGGCGACCTCGACGACACCGCCGCCAGCGACGTGATCGTGATGTGCGCCGGCGTGCCGCAGGCCCCCGACGTGGCCGACCGCAACGTCGTGGCGGCGGGCAATGCGGCCCTCATGCGCGAGCTCATCCCGCCGCTGGTGCAGCGCAGCCCAAACGCGATTTTCGTCAACGTGACGAACCCGGTCGACGCGATCACCTACCACATCCTGAAGGTCAGCGGCCTGCCCCCGGAGCGCGTGATCGGCACCGGCACGCTGATCGACTCCGCCCGCTTCCGCGAGTTGTTGGCCGACCAGACCGGCATCCACCCGCTGGACCTCAACGCCTACATCCTCGGCGAGCACGGCGAATCGCAGTTCGCCGCCCTGTCGGTCGCCACCAGCGGCGGCGAGCACATCGACGCCACGCCCGCCCGGCGGCAGATGCTCGACGAGGCCAAGCGATCGGCGTGGGAGGTCTTCCGCGTCAAGGGCCACACGAACTACGCCGTGGCGATGGCGGTGCAGATGGTCGTGGAGGCCGTCGCGCGGGATCTGCGTTACACGATGCCGGTGAGCGTGCTGATCGACGGCTTCTGCGGCGCGTCGGACGTTTGCCTGAGCGTCCCGTGCGTAGTCGGCCGCCGGGGCGTCCACCAGCAACTGCGGCCGGCGCTGGACGCCGCCGAGTGCGCCGCGTTCCGGCGGTGCGCCGAGGTGGTGCGTCGGGCGATCGAGGCGGGCACCGTTGGGAGCGGCGCGGAACAGGTTCTATGATGTGGGGATGGATTGGCACCCGTACATCGAGCGCGTGCCGGGCGTGATGCTCGGCAAGCCGGTCTTCAAGGGCACGCGGATCACCGTCGAGTTCGTCCTCGAACGACTCGCACAGGGCGCCCGCCCGGAAGATCTGCGCGAGAGCCATCCCGCCCTGCAAGATGAGCACCTCCGTGCGGCGCTGGCCTACGCGCTGTCGGTGGTCCGGCGCGACGAACGGCTGACGGCGTGAAGATCCTCGCCGACGCGCACATCAGCCGCGAGATGATCGGCATAAACTTTCGGGTATGGCCCCTGAGTCGACCGACCTCCGCCTGCACGCCGACTTCGCGGCCGATGCGGTCATGCACGGCCTGCTCCCGCCGGCCCGCGTGGTTGCCTGGGCTGACGCGATGATCGAATCGGGCGGCCTTCCGCCGCCTTGGCTGGTGGACCTTTCGCTCGTCAATACCTCGGACGTCCTGGCGATCCGCTCGGCCCTCGCGGCGGTTCCTGGCAAGGAAAATCCCGCCGCAAAGGCTCGCCTCTTGAACGCGCTGGTCCTGCGGGAGTGGCGGGCCGCCCGGCTGACCATCGGACAGGTGCGCGGGGTCGGCTGGCAACTCTACCTGCGCAATTCCGAGCGATACGACCTTGCGGTTTGGGGTGCCCAAGTGGACCATGACGGCGATGCGCTCGACGACGGACTCATCACCGAACAGCAGATGCGTGAGGCCATTGATTCAGCACTTGCCTCCTTCGATGCTTCTATCAACGAGCTTCCCATTTGGGCATGAGGTGTGTCGCGTGCATTTGTGTCCGCGGCGAATCGAGAGGCGGAACAAGCCGGCCCACTTGGGTGGCTATGCAGGGTGGGCGCTGCCCACCTCTTGGGGCGCGGGTCGGGCGATGCGTGAGGCGGTATAGTCGGGCAATGGAGTTCGATCCTCTGGCCGAGGCCGCGAAGCTCACGCGGCCGAGTTACTACGTCGCCCCGTCGCCGCCACGGGTGGATCGGGCGGATCGGGTGGCGGGGGTTCTGGGCCTGCTGCGATGGCTGGAGGGGTTCGCGGCCGCGTTCTTGAGCGTCGTGATCGCGCTGGTGCTGTTCGTCCTGGGGTACGTCCGCTTGACCTTGGCAGACGGGCCGCTGATCTTCGCGCGCGACGCGGGCCTGATGGCCGGCGCGGTGGGATTCGGCCTGCCCCACGTCGCGCTCCTTCTGCGGGAACTGGCGTCGAACCGCTACCCGGTCGCCATTGAGGCGGCGGCGTTCGTGCGACGCCTGCCGGTCTGGGTGCGGCTGGTTTCGGCACCGTACTGGCTGATCGGGTTCATGCTCCCCCTCGCCGCCAGCGTGGCGACGCGGACGGTTTGGCGGGACTCCTCGATGACCGGCAGCGCCGCCGGCGACCTCGGCCTGATCACCCTCGTGACATTCCTCTACTGCCTGGCGGCCAACTCCAACCTCGTCGCGCTGCTCGCCGCGTGCGGGGCGGGCGAGGCGCGGCTGCGGTGGTGGTGGCGCGGCCGGCTGCTGGTCGACGCCGCCGTGACGGTGATCGGCGTGATCGTCTCGGTCGCGCTGCACCGCTGAAGCGTTCAAGTTCGATGATGGGCCGGAACAAGCCGGCGTCTGAGCCGTCAGGCGAAGACCCGGGTTCTTCGGCGCGGACGGGTCATCCCCGGTCGGGTCTTTGCGAAGCCGCAAGCGGCAGAACCTGGGCCTTCGCCTTCGGCTCAGACGCCGGCTTGTTTCGGCCCATTCCGCCCGTTCATCTGTGCGACGGCCTACCATGCGACCCCCGTCCGCCGACCCGTTCGCCCTCGCCACCATGCTTCAGACCGACTCCCCCGCCCCGGCCGCCGCGCCGCTGCTCGACTTTTTCCACCGCCAGACCGTCACCGCCAAGGATGATGTCCTCAGCGGGCTGACGGTCGCGCTCGCGCTGGTGCCCGAGGCCGTCGCGTTCGCGTTCGTCGCGGGCGTCTCGCCGGTGATCGGGCTCTACTCCGCCTTCTTCATGGGGCTCATCACCGCCGTGCTCGGCGGGCGGCCGGGGATGATTTCGGGGGCGACGGGGGCGGTCGCGGTCGTGATCGTTTCCCTCGTGGCGACCAAGGGCATTGCCTACCTCTTCCCCGCGATCGTGCTGGCGGGGGTGTTTCAGATCGTCGTCGGGCTGCTGCGGCTGGGGATGCTCATCCGCATCGTGCCGGCGAGCGTGATGCTCGGGTTCGTCAACGGCCTCGCCATCGTCATCGGCATGGCCCAACTCGGCAGCTTCAAGGTGCTGGGAACTGACGGTTTGCTGCACTACATGACCGGCACGCCGCTGGCGGTGATGCTCGGGCTGGTCGCGCTGACGATGGCGATCATCGCCTTCCTGCCGAAGCTGACGCGGGCCGTGCCGGCGTCGCTGGCGGCGATATTATCCGTCTCGCTGATCGCCTTCGGCCTCAACGCGGCGGGCGGCGGCGGGAAGAATCTCACGCCGACGGTGCGCGACATGCTCGTGACCAACACGCAGGCGCGCGAGGTGCGGCAGGCGCTGGCGGCCAAGACCGACGCGGCGGTGTCGCAGTATAAAGATCGCGCGGCGGAGGCGGGCCTGCTCGTCGTGCCAGTGGCGGACGAGCACGCGATCCGCCTGACAAACGCCGAGGTCGGCGCGGCCGTGGCGAAGGTCGACCCCAAAAGCGTCGGCCTCACCGGCGGACTGCCGCGGCCGTTCTTCCTCGACGCGAACTGGGGCGTCGACCGCTCCGCCTTCGAGCCGTACAAGCCGGCCAACCTCTGGAACACTCTGCTGACGATCTTCCCCTTCGCCCTGATCGTCGCCGGCGTCGGCCTCATCGAGTCGCTGATGACCCTCACCCTCGTCGACGAAATCACTGAAACCCGCGGCCGCGGCAACCGCGAGTGCGTCGGGCAGGGCATCGCCAACGTCGTCACCGGCCTGTTCGGCGGCATGGGCGGCTGCGCGATGATCGGCCAATCGCTCATCAACGTGAACAGCGGCGGCCGCGGCCGGCTGTCCGGCATCACGGCGGCGGTCATGCTCCTGCTGTTCGTGCTGCTGCTGGCGCCGCTGATCGAGCTGATCCCGATGGCCGCCCTCGTCGGCGTGATGTTCATGGTCGTCATCGGCACCTTCGAGTGGGCCACCCTCAAGATGTGGCGGCGCTTCCCCCTGCCCGATTTCCTGGTCATGCTCCTCGTCACGCTCTACACCGTGCTGATGCACGACTTGGCGACGGCGGTGCTGCTGGGCGTGGCCGTCAGCGCGCTGGTCTTCGCCTGGCGCCACGCGACGCACCTGGGCGCGGACGTGAAGCACAACGCCCACGGCAGCAAGATTTACCAGCTCCACGGCGCGCTGTTCTTCGGCAGCGCCACCCACTTCGCCGACGCCTTCGACCCCGCCACCGACCCGGACGACGTGGTGGTCGACTTCTACTACACCCGCGTCTACGACCAGTCCGGCCTGGAGGCGATCAACAAGCTGGCCGACCGCTACCGCGCCGCCGGCAAGCGGCTGCACCTGACGCACCTCTCGCCGGAGTGCCGGGCACTGCTGGCGAAGGCGAGCGATTTCGTGGAGGTGAACGTGAGCGAGGACCCGCAGTACCACGTCGCCACCGAGCGGCTGGGGTGAGGGGCGTGTCGCCATCACACCTGATATACTTTCCCCATGACCATGCTCCTGGAACAGCCGCTGGACTCCGACTTTCCGCCCGTCACGGCGGGGCTGGACGACGAGGCCATTTTGCGCCGCCTGGAACTTGACGACCGAAACCTCGAGTTCGACGGCGAGAACTTCGTGGAGAAACACGTGAGCGTCGAATCCTGCTACGTCGGCGGCTACATCTTTTACCTGTTCATGACCGAGGCGCTGAAGACCGGCGAGACCCGCGTCTACGGCTCGGAGTTGATTTACCGCTGCTGGCCGGACGTGCCGCGCATGTACCGCAAGCCCGACGTCTCGATGGTGCGGACACACCGCGTCGCGGCGCTGGGGGCGGACCCGCGCGTGATGACCATCCCGCCCGATTTGGCCGTCGAGGTCATCTCGCCGACGAACACGGTGGACAACATCAAGGACAAGCTCGCCCTCTACCGCAGGGCCGGCTTCGGCCCGACGTGGGTGGTCCACCTGCCGACGCGGACGCTCGACATCCACCGCCCCGACGGCACGGTCGAGCATCTCACGGCCGAGGACGAAATCGCCGCCGGCACGATCCTGCCGACGTTCCGCCGCCGGGTGAGTGAGCTGTTCGGCCCGCCGGCACCGGGGGCGGGCTACTAGAGCGGCGTGTGAATGCTCGCAGCGGGGTACCACGGGTTGACGTACTCGTCAACCCGTGGCACCCGTAGCACGACGTCGTCTGGCACGGGTTGGGAGTACCCAACCCGTGGAGCTTTTCGCATCAAGCCGCTGATCTTAGCTCCTCCCGGGCGTTCATCCGGGCGTGGTAGATCGCCAGCTTCGCCGTGACCCACCGCGTCACTCGGCCCAGCGTGCGGACCCACGGCGGCAGGTGCGTTAGGCCGCCGCCGAAGTTCGTCAGGTTCGCGAACGCGCGCTCTGCCCCGCCCCGCGCCCCCATCAGCTCCCGGCACGCCTGGGGTTCGGCCCGCCACCGCGCCACCGCCGCCAGCCGCTGCGGCGACATCCCCGCCACCCGGCGCCGCGAGGTGGCCGACCCCTTCAGCGGCGTGAGCAGCGCGTGGCCGCGGGCGGCCATCGCCCGGTGCAAAAGGTCCGAGTCGTAGTTGCCGTCGGCGAGGGTCAGGGCGTGGCGCGGCAGGCGGCCGGCCAGCCGCTCGCGGGCGACGGTGGTCTCCCCGGCGTTGAGCGGCGTGACCGCAAAGGCAGCCACCCGAAGGGTTTGCGCGACCCAAGCGTGCAGCTTGTACCCCCGCGCGAACCGCCCGTTGCCGCGGCCGGTGCGGGCGTCGGGGTCGCGGGTGTTCTCGCTCACCTCCGGCGCCTTGCCGTCGAGGAAGCCGAGTTCCCCGGGCGCGTCGGCCGCCCGCGACAGCAGGCGGTTGGTCTCGGCCAGCACCTCCCCGAAGCGGGCCGACCGCACCCGCCGGCAGAACTGCGAGTAGCTCGGCCCGCGGCGCGGGCGGAACAGCGGGCCGAAGTGCAGCGGTTCGAACGCCCAGCTCATCGGCCGGTCGCGGCGGGCGGCCCAGAGGTACAGCTTGACGATCAGGCGGTCGCCGTAGACAGTGCGTCGGCCCCGCCGGGGGACCCGCCGGTCGGCGGCGTCCACGGCGCGGCGGACCTGTGCCCAGGTCTGTCGGTCCATGCTCGCTCCCTTGTGGTTGGTGCCTCAAGGGCGGCAAGTATGGGCGGGGGCTGGACTTAGCGCAAGCGGTCGGTTCCTTCGCGCGAAAAGCTCCGTGGCACCCGGCGTGAATCTCGAAGTCGTCCGGGAGTGGCGAGCCGAAGGTTCGTGCGGCCGCTTCGGCAAGGTTTGACTCAACCTGCTTCCAGCGGTCTTCCGGCACCATTAACGCGCAAAGCACAAAGATGGGCTGCTCTTTGTCGCCGAGGTTCGTGCCCGTGTTGCCGGATTCGTCGAGGTAGACCAAAATCATGATGCCGGCAGTCTACCTCCCGCATGGTCACCGAGAATTGACAAGACTACGGACTGGCGGCGGGTGCCGGCGACTCCGCCGCCGCCGCGAAGTACCCCTTCCGCAGCGCCCCCAGCAGGCCCCCCAGGCCCGAGGCCAGGCCCGGCGGCAACTCGCGGTCGGCGGCGGCGGTTTCGGCGGTCCGCAGAAAGTCGTCCACCAGCGCCTGCGTCCGGCCCGCGGCACCGGCGGTCAGCAGGTCGCGCCGCAGCGACTCGGCCAGCCGCACGCCCTCGCGCGCCGCGTCCCGCGCGCCGTGTTGACCGACCTCCCGGCCGCCGCCGGTGAGGGCGTCCAGCGACTTCAGCCGGCCGTCGAGGGTCCGGCGGTCGGCGGCGGTCATCGCGGCGCGGGCGCGCACCAGCGTCACCGTCCGCTTGCCCTGCACCAGGTCGCTGCCCTCGTGCGACGGCGCGAGCAGATCGGCCAAATCGTTCTGCAACTGGTACGCCTGCCCCAGCGCCAGGGCGTAGCGGCCGATGGCGGCGCACGCCCCCTCGCCCAGCCCCGCCAGCACCGCGGCGGTCAGCATCGGCCCCTCGAAGGTGTAGGCCGCGGTCTTCCAGTGGTATTCCCGCAGCAG
Source organism: Tepidisphaeraceae bacterium (assembly GCA_965260985.1). Taxonomy (GTDB): domain Bacteria; phylum Planctomycetota; class Phycisphaerae; order Tepidisphaerales; family Tepidisphaeraceae; genus CBDHCE01. The sequence goes on from CBDHCE010000012.1 coordinate 77,503, forward strand.
CGTCGCCTCGCGGACCTCGCCGATCGGCACGTGGCCCTGAACGATGTCGATCGCCTGCCCGAACCCGGTGGTGCTGGCGATTCGGCTGAACAGCCGCAGCGCGGGGCGGTACTGCGCGTCGGGCAAATCGACCTCGTGCCACAGCCGCATGGCCGCGCTGAACAGCAGGTCGCCGGCGACGATGCCGAGGTTCATGCCGAAGCGGGCGGAGTCCGAGTCGAGCGACTGCAGGTGCCGGTGCAAACTGGGCCGGTCGCGGCGGCGGTCGGCGCCGTCGATGATGTCGTCGTGGACCAGCAGGAAGGCGTGGAACAGTTCCCACCCGCAGGCGAGGTCGAGCAGGGAGGTCGGCAGTCGGCAGTCGGCAGTCGGCAGTGAAGCGGAAGTGGCGGCTCCCTCCCCTTCTTCACTGCCGACTGCCGACTGCCGACTGCCGACCGCGCAGCGATACGTCCACAGGCACAACTGCGGGCGGAGGCGCTTGCCGCCGTGCAGGACGTAGGCGGCGATGGCGTCGCGGAGGGGCGAGACGCCGGGGGACTCGATGGCCGACTCGATGGCCGAGTCGCCGGGCGACTCTGCGGTGGCGAGGCCGGTGGCGAGGGTGCGGACTAGGACCCGCCGCAGGTGGGTTTCAAGGCCGGCGAGGTCTTTATCGCAAAGGAGTTTCAAGCCTCACCCTTGGGGCAAAAGGTCGTCCGGGTCCGCCCCCGCTCCCGTCGGCGGGCGCGTTCGGGGGTTGTGACATTATTGCAGCCGCGCGCGGCGCATTCTCCCCAAACCGGCGGGGTCGGCAACTCCATTCAGAATATCCGCCGCCCGCACGACGCCCCTTGACGCCCCGCCGGCGGCGCGTCAGGGTTGCCGCTCAATCAGACGCCCCTCGGCCGCCCGCAGCACCTCGCGCGGGCCGGCGTGGCTTAATCGGCGCAGCGCGGCGTCGAACGGCAGGAACGCGCCGCCGACGTGCTCGTGGCTCAGCCGCACCTCCGCCGCGGCGGTTTTGCCGAGGAAGAAGACCACCGTTTTCCGCACCAGCCGGCCCGAGCGGTCGCGGAAAAAGTAGCCGACCGCGCGGGCGAAGTCGGCGTCGAGCGCGACGTCGGTAATTCCCGTCTCCTCGGCCAACTCGCGGAGGGCGGCATCGCGGTCGGTCTCGCCGGGCTCGACGTGGCCCTTGGGGAAGTCGCGGTGGCGGCCGTGGTCGAGCAGCAGGTACTGCCGGACCGCCCGACCGCCACGCGCGCCGCCGGGGCCGCCGCCGCCGCTTTCGCGGTAGCAGACGACCCCGGCGGAGCGTTCGGTGCGGGCGGCCACGGCTTAGCGCCACTTAGCGCCAGGCGGAGGCCAGGTGCGACAGCGACGGCAGGTCGTTCAGCACCCCGGCGGCGGGGCTGCTGCCGGTGAGCAGGCTGATGACGATCAGAATGACCGCCAGGACCACGCCGATGATCAGCAGCGTCTTGCCGAGGCTGGCGGTCATGCCCGCCACGCCTTGGGCACCGAGGACGTAGGCGATGATGGCGATGATGAACAGGACGATGCCGATCCAAATGAGACTTCCGGCCATGGTGGACTCCTATCTTCCCTTGCCGCCCGCCGGACGCCCCACGAGGGCCGCCGGCGGGTTGGCGATGAAAGTCCTTTGTAGCCGGGGTGCGGCAAAGCGCACAACGGCCAAAATCCGCCGGTCCCGCGAAACCGCCGGTGAGCGGCAGTTGTATTGCAATAGTTTCCCATGAACTCACCCCCGCTGCACCGTCGGCCAGACCGCCGCCGTGCAGCAGTGGTGGCCGATGCGGTCGGCGATCGGCAGCGTCCGCACCTGCCGGAAGCCGGCGAGCACCTCCTTCGTCGCCAGCACGTCCTCGAACAGCTCCAAGTCGCGGCCGACCACCTCCGGCGTGGCGTTGAAGACGACCAGCACCAGCCCCGCCTGGCGGATGCGCGGCTCGGCCTCCATCTTCAGCAGGTCCTTCACCACGCCCTGCCGCCACTGCGCGCCGTACCCCTTGTGCCGCGATCCGCCCTCGCGGAACTGGTACGCGGCCTTCACCTCCAGCCACAGGGCGGCCTCGGGCGGGCAGAGGTCCGGCGGGTCGAACAGCGTCGGCGGGGCGGTGTCGAGCTTCAGCGACACGCCCGGCGGCGTGAGCACCAGGTCGCACCGCGGCCGGTGCGTGAGCTTGCGGCCGGCGGTGGACGGGTAATGCACCTCCCGCGCGACGCCGAAGGTTTCCGCCAGCCCCGCGGCCAGCACCGCGTGCAGGGCGAGCTCGTCCATCGCGTCGAGGCCGTAAACCGCCTGCTCCAGCCGCAGGTCGGCCTCGGTCCGCGCGAGCGTGGCGTGCAGGGCGTCGGCGAGGGTGGAGAAGTCGTACATCATTGGAACACATGACAAGCCGGCGTCTGAGCCGGTAGGCGAAGACCCGGATTTCTTTGCGAAGCCGCAAGCGGCTCAGACGCCGGTTTGGTCCGGCAACATCAGACTCTCAACCCCGCGATCGCCAGGGCGGCCCAGGCGCAGGCGAAGCCGACCGCCGCGCCGGCCAGCACGTCGCTCGCCCAGTGCGAGTCCGTCGCGTACCGCAGGAACGCGCACGACCCGGCCAGTCCCCAGAAGACCAATCCCGCGGCGGGGTAGAGGTGGGCCATCACCGCCGACACCGCCACGGCGCAGGCGGTGTGGCTGGAGGGGAAACTCTCGCGCCAGCCGGCGTGCTTCCACGTCGGGCCGATGAACGCGCCCGGCCGCATCCCGCCGAGGTGCAGGCGGGGCCGGACGCGGCCGGTGAGGCGCTTGACCAGCCCCGCCCCGCCCGCCGCCGCCGCGAACGCCCCCCACAGCGCCAGCGTCGCGGGCCACGGGTTGGGCCGCAGCGCGAACAGCCCGCCGGCGATGAAGAATGTGCAGACGAACTGCCCGTACTGCGCCAGCCACTGGCTCTCGCGCCGCAAATCGCCCCGGAACGCGAGCTCGAGCGTCATGCGAACGCCGGCGCGCTCCAGCAGCATCAGCCCGCCGGCGGCGGCGAGCAGGAGGGTCAGGACGAGAGCGTCGGGCACGGGCCACGGTTTTAGCAGCGAACCCGGCCGAGGTCGAATCAGGTCGCCGACTTCGGCTACCATCCCGGCCCGTGACCGACCGCCCCGCCACCGCACGCAACGCCCGCCGCTTCCGCCTGCGCCTCGCCGGGCTCCTACTGGCCGCGCTGGCGGTGTACCTGATCGGCAACGCCGCCAACCCGCTGTGGGACCGCGACGAGCCGCGCTACGGCCAGACCTCGCGCGAGATGCTCTGGACCGGCGACTGGGTGGTGCCGCGGCTGATGGGCACCGTGCGGACCGCCAAGCCGCCGGGCATCTACTGGCTGCAGGCGGCGGCGATGGGGGCGTTCGGCCAAAACGCCTTCGCCGCCCGGCTGCCGTCGGTCCTGGCGGGCGTCGGCACCCTCGCGCTGCTCGGCCTGACGCTCCCGCGCGCCATCGGCCGCCGGCGAACGCTGCTGGCGGTGTTGGTGCTGGGATCGAGCCTGCTGTTCGTGGCGTGCGCGAAATTGAGCACGACCGACGTGACGCTGCTGCTATTCTCGACGGCGGCGCAGGTGGGGGTCGGGGCGTTTTACATCAGTGCGAAAGACAACTCCCGTAAGCCGCGAGCGCAGCGAGCGCTTTTCCGCAACCCCGGCGAAAAGCGCTCGCTGCGCTCGCGGCTAACGTCGGATGGCGGGATCGTCCTGATGCTCTGGATCGCCGTCGGCTGCGCGGGACTCATCAAGGGTCCGGTGGTCCTCGGGGTGATCGCCACGACGCTGCTGGCGGTCTGGCTGATGGACCTCGAGCCCCGCCTTTCCGTCGGAACCGAAGGCACGCGGACCGAACTGCACGCCCGCCTCGCGTGGAACCGCCCCGCCGTCCGCCGCGGGGCGTGGATGCTGCGGCTGCGGCCGCTGGTCGGCCTGGGCATCGTCGCGCTCGTCGCCGGGCCGTGGCTGGTGATGATCCAAATCCGCCAGCCGACGTTCCTCTGGACGGCCTTCACGCACGACGTCGTCAACCGCTCGCTGAACCCGATGGAGGGCCACAAGGGGCCGCCGGGCTTTTACCTCCTCACGGCCGTCGGCACCTACGCGCCTTGGAGCCTGCTGGCCCCCGCGGCGCTGCTGAACGCCTGGCGGCGGCGGCGCGTGCCGTGGGTCCGCTTCGCCGTCGCCGCGACCGTTGGGCCGTGGGTGATGTTCGAGCTCGTGGCGACCAAGCTGCCGCACTACGTCCTGCCCTGCTTCGTGCCGCTGTCGGTGCTGGTCGCCGACGCGCTGGTGCAATCGGCCAAACACCGCATCGACTGGCTGAGCGACGGCGGCTTCCTCGCCCTCGCCGGCATCTTCGCCGCAATCGTCACGCTGGCGGCGGCGGGATTGTGGGCGCTGCCGGCGGTGGCGGGCGCAACCTCGATCCCGGCGCTGGCGGGCATCGCGCTGACCTTCGCCGTGATGCCGACCGCGGCGTGGGCGGCGGTCGCGCTGTTCCGAAAACGCCGGCCGGTCCGCGCCGCCGGCCTCCTCGCCGGCGGGACGGCGGCGGGCGCGATGCTCGTCTACGGCCTGGTCCTCCCCGCCGTCGCCGCCGTCCGCCTGCCGCTGCGCCTCGCGCGCGACCTGTCGGCCGTCTCGGGAACCGTCGACATGGTCGGCTACAAGGAGCCGAGCCTCGCCTTCCACGCCTCGGCGCCCGCCCGCCCCCTGCGGCAGCGCGAGGCGTGGCCCCCCGAGCAGCCGGCGCGGACGGTCGTCATCGACCGCGCCGACTGGGACGCCCTCCCCGCGCCGCAGCGCGCCAGCTGGGCCGTTGTCTCGCGCGAGCGCGGCGCGAACGTGGCGAAGGGCCGAAGTGTGGAAGTGCTGATCGTCGAGCGGCGTTAAATCTCCGTAACAAGCCGGCGTCTGAGCCGAAGGCCCGGGTCCGTCGGCGCAGAAACCTTCCGGCCGTGATGATGCTTCTGCGCCGAGACCCGGGTCTTCGCCTTCGGCTCAGACGCCGGCTTGTTTCGCAGGATTTTTCCCTCTCAAAATCCTATTGATTTGATCTTGCCCCAACGCTACATTGCGCGCATGGATGCGCCGCGCGCCCACTCACGCCTTGCAGAGTTCGCCGTCCGACGCCCCGTCGTGCCGGCGGCGGTGTTGTTCATCCTCGGCATCGCGGCGCACGAGGCGGTCGATTTCAAGCCGATCTGGCCGCTGCTGTTCATGACCGTGCTGCTGATTGCTTCCGCCGCCGCCCACGCCCGGCCGCTGTTCTGCTCGGCCCTGCTCGCCCTCACGATCCTCACCGGCGGGTTCGCCGCCGGCCGGCTGGCGCACTTCTACTACCCGCCGGCCGACATCGCCGCCTACGCCGCCGACGACCGCCGGCTCGCCCAACTCGAACTCTACTTGAACAATGAACCGCGACTGATCGCCGGCGCGTTCGGCCAGTCCCGCCCCGCGCCGCCCAAGCAATCCATGCTCGCCACCGTGACGGCCGTCAAAACCTGGGCCGGCTGGACCCCCGCGACCGGCAGCATCCTCGTGCAGATCGGCGAGCCCCACCCCCGCCTCGCCGCCGGCCAAACCGTCCGCCTGCTCGGCATGCTCGAGCGCCCCGCCCCCGCCGCCAACCCCGGCCAATTCGACTGGGCCGACTACTACCGCGACCAGCGCGTCCTCACCAGCGTCCGCGTCCAAAGCGCGGCGAATGTGCGGATCGTCGCCGAGCAAAACCCCGGCCCCGTCGCCGACCTCCGCGCCGCCGTGCGCCGCGCCCTCGGCCTCGGCTTCGACCCGGCGCAAACCCTCGACCTCGCCCTGCTCCGCGCCCTGCTGCTGGGCGACCGCGACCCGGCGATGCAGGACGTCAAGGACCAGTTCCGCGCCACCGGCACCAGCCACCACCTCGCCATCAGCGGCATGCACGTCGCCGTCCTCGGCGGCGTCGTCTACGGCCTCGGCCGACTGCTGCGACTCCGGCCCCGGCCGCTGCTGGTCGGCTCCACCGCCTTCGTGGTCCTCTACGGCCTGATCGCCCTGCCCGCCCCGCCGGTGCTGCGCGCGGTGATCATCTGGGCGACCTTCGCCGCCGGCTTTTTGATGCGCCGCAAGCCCGACGCGCTGCAACTGCTCGCCGTCGCCTGCGCCGCATTGCTCGTGCTCAACCCGCTCGATTTGTTCAACGCCGGCTTCCAACTCTCGTTCGGCACCGTCCTGGGGCTGGTGCTGTTCGCCGGGCCGTTCTTCCGAAAACTGACCGGCCCGGCCGCCGAGGATGCCCGCTTCGACCGCCCGCACCGCCCGATCGGCCCCCTCGTGGCGGCCGGCAAGTGGCTCGACGTGCGCTGCCTCCAAGCGGTCGCCGCGGGCGTCGTCGCGTGGCTGGTGTCGATGCCGCTGGTCGCCTACCACTTCGGCCAACTCAACCCGTGGGCCGTGCTGTGCAGCATCCTGCTCTCGTTCCCGGTGATGGCCTCGCTCGTGGCGGGGTTGGCGAAGGTCGTGCTAACCCTCGCGTGGCCCGGCATGGCCGGCGTGTGGGCGGCCCTCGCCGCGCTGCCGGTCGACGCGATGCGCTGGACGGTCGGCGGCCTGGCGCAACTGCCAATGGCCGACGTCCCGCTGCCCCGCCCGCCGCTGTGGCTGCTAATCGCCTTCTACTGCGCGGTGCCGCTGTTCTTCGTCCGACTGCCGACGCCGACGCTCCGCTGGGCGAGTTTCGGCGGCACCGCCACCGCCTGCGCGGCCCTGGTGATCCTCCCCTTCCACGCCGGTTTCGCCCGCGCCCCCGCCCCAACCGACGAACTCCGCATCACCCTCCTCGCCGTCGGCGCGGGCCAGTGCGCCGTGATCGAGCCCCCCGGCGGCCGCATCACGCTCATCGACGCCGGCTCGTCGAGCCTCTCCGACCCCATCGACCAGTGCATCGGCCCCTACCTCCGCAGCCGCGGCGCGACGGGCATCGAGCAGATCTTCGTCAGCCACGCCAACACCGACCACTTCGGCGCGGTGCCCGAATTGGCCGACACCTACGACGCCCGCGAGGTCTGCATCGCCGACGGCTGGGCCCGCGAGGCGCGCGTCAACCCCGCCGCCGCCGGCTTCCTGCGCGACATGAAGCGCCTCGACCGCCCCCCGCGCGTCGTCCGACCCGGCGATTTGATCCCGCTCGGCGCGGGCACCACCGTCGAAATCCTCTGGCCGCCGCCGGGCCTGAACGTCGACGCGAACGACGAGTCGATGGTCCTGAAACTCACCCACGCCGGCCGGTCGGTCCTATTCACCGGCGACATCGAGGGCGGCGCGATGCGCGGCCTGATGGACGACCCCGCCTCGCGCGAGAAATTGAAATCCGACGTCCTGATCGCCCCCCACCACGGCAGCCGCGAGCCCGAGACCGCCGCCTTCCTCACCGCCGTCGACCCCGCCTACATCGTCGCCTCCAACGCCCGCCGGCTGACCGGCAAACAACGCGCGTTCGACAAGTTGGTGGCGGCTCGCCCACTACTGCGCACCCACGCCGGCGGCGCGGTCACCATCCGCCTCGCCGGCGACGGCACCGTATCGGTCGAACCTTTTTCACCGACCGCTACACCACCCGCCGCGTCGGCTCGATGACCGGCAGATCGTCGTCAACCCCCCGTGCCCCCCGCCGCACCGTCACCACCCGCCGCGGGCCGTGGAACAGCGCATCCAGGCTGATCCGCCCCGCCCCGGCCAGCAGGAACGCGAGGAAGACGAACAGGTACATCATCGGCAGCTCCTTGGTCTGCACGCCCTGCTCCCAGGTGACGAACGGCAGCCCCGCGTGCGCCACGAATGCCGCCACCCCCATGTTGAACAGCAGCACCGCCGCCGCGAGGCGGGTGAGCAGTCCCAGGACGAACAGCAGCCCGCACACGAGCTCGGCGAAGATCACGCACCAGCCGAAGACCGTCGGCGCGGGAAAGCCCAGCCCCTTGGTCCCCTCAATGATGCCCGAGGGCGCGATGAACTTCCCGTACCCGTGCGTGGCGATGAACAGCCCGACGCTGATGCGCAAAACCGCCCACCCGACGTCGCCGAGGGGGGTCGCCGCGCCGCTGCCGCCGAAGAGGGTTCGCTTGACCATGGCACCAGTGTACGCCGCCGCCGCGCCGCCGCAACCCCCCGATTTGCCGCCGGCCCGCGTTGCCAAGTGCGGGCGTGGGGGCATACACTGCGGACCGCACGGCAGCGATCGCGCGGGGTGTAGCTCAGCTTGGTAGAGCGCTTCGTTCGGGACGAAGAGGCCGCAGGTTCGAATCCTGTCACCCCGATTTCCACCTCAAACCGCCCTGGGACAAAATGACGAATGACCAAACCAGAATGACCAAGGAATGCCCAAGTTCCAAGTCCTAATGACGACTTGGGCATGGGTCATTGTTTGGTCATTCGGGTTTGGTCATTCGTCATTCGCCTCACGCCGCCGATGGCGACCGGCCCCCCCGTAGCACGGGCGTCCCGTGGCACGGGCGTCCCGCCCGGATTCTCCACTTGTGGAACGGGCGTCCCGCCCGGATTCTCCACTTGTGGAACGGGCGTCCCGCCCGGATTCTCCACTTGTGGCACGGGCGTCCCGCCCGGATTCCCCACTTGTGGAACGGGCGTCCCGCCCGGATTCTCCACTTGTGGCACGGGCGTCCCGCCCGGATTCTCCACTTGTGGAACGGGCGTCCCGCCCGGATTCCCCACTTGTGGAACGGGCGTCCCGCCCGGATTCTCTGCTTCAGTCACCCGACAAGACAAATCCGGGCGGGACGCCCGTGCCACGCCCGTGCCACGCCCGTGCGCCGACCGCCCCTCACGCCGCCGACAGCAGCTTCGCCGGCACCGGCAGCGCGGGGCGATCCGCCGGCCCCGCCAGGCCCGCACCGCCCGTCAGTCTCGCCACGTCGTACTTCCCCGATGCCTCCAGCAGCCACGGCTCGGCCGCGACTTTCTCCAGGTACCGGTCGCGCAACTCCCGGCAGAACTCCAGCGCCGCGCGCTCGTGCTTCAGCACCTTCCTCGGCTCGCGCTTGGGCGTCTCGACCGGCGCGACGGGTGCCGGCGCGACCACCGCTGCCGGCGCCGGCACCGTCCCGTCCCACCGCCGCGGGCGGTCGATGTACTTGACCTTCCCGCCCACGAAAATTGCCATCTTTCCCGCCGGCACCGTACCGAACGGCAGCTTCCCCGCCTTCTTCTTCGTCTTGACCGCCGGCAGCGCCTTCTTCACGGTCTCCGCCCCCTCCAACTCCGCCGGCCGCCGCGCCTCCTCCGGCAGGATCATCGGCTTCGCCTCCGCCCAGTGCGTGCCGGGGGCGATGGGGAACACCAGCCGGTCCTCGCGGATCGCCCCGCCCTTGGTCTGGAACGGGTACCACCACGAACAGTCATCGCCCGCCACCACCCGCCGCTCCCACAGGATGTGCGTCCGCTTCTTCCCGCGACTGCCCGTGCGGAATGCCACCGGCACGAACCCCAGCGACTCCCAAAACCGATTCGCCGCCAAATCCTGCGCGCACCAACAGCAGAACAGCCGGCACCCGTACGCCGCCCGCGCGAACGCCTCTTTCACCAGCGACGCCCCGACCAGCGACCGTCTATAGTCCGCCGCGACGGCCAACTGATAAATCGCCCCCACGTCGTCCCGCCCGCTGTAGCGGTCCTTGCTGATGACGTAGCCGACGCGAGCGGTCGCCAGTCGACAGTCCCCAGTCGCCAGTGCGGAGCCTTCACTGGAGACTGGCGACTGACGACCGGAGACCGCTTCCGCCACCAGCACCCCGCCCATCTCGACGTACCCCTCGAACTGCTTGGTCGGGAACCAGCCGAGCGCCTTTCCATTTTCCTTCTGTAGCGAATCCATGAACGGCACGTCCGCGGGGGTCGCGGGGCGGATTCTAATCTCGACTTTGGGGGCAGGGATGATCGACATGTTCACTCTGTTGAAAGTTTGTAGGAAAGGGATGAGCGGGTTAGGGATGAGCGGGTGAGCAATGAAGGCGCGTCGCCCTCCCCTTTCCCGCTCACCCGCCCTCCCCTCACCCGCTCACCCGCTCATCCCCGATTCAAGCCGCCTTGAGTTGCGGCGCCGACTCGCCCACCGCCGCCTCGGCCGCCAGACCGAAGGATCGCGGGTTCACGCGCCCGCCGCTGGCGTTGGTCACGCCGGCGTCGCCGTAGGGGATGACCAGCTCGCCGCCGCCGGTGCCCGCCGGGTACGTCAATTCGACCTGCGTCGGCGACGCCTCCCGCGCCGACGCCGGCACCGCCGATCCGACGCGGTACTGCGGCGTGCCCACCAGCCGCACCGCCTGGTCGTAGGTGACGAGGTACGTCGTCGTCGACGCCTGCGTCGCGCCCGTGGCGTTGATCGGCGTCGCCGGCGGCGAGACCCGGTCCCGCAGCATCGCCTCGCCCATCCCCCGCCCCTGCCGCCGGTCGCGCCGGCCCAGAATCACGCTTGCCATGTGGTGCTCCTTGTTGATCGAATGTGAATAGTCGTCAGTCGTCAGTCGTCAGTCGCCAGTCGCCAGTCGCCAGTCGCCAGTCGCCAGTCGCCAGTCGCCAGTCGCCAGTCGCCAGTCGCCAGTCGGCAGTCGCCAGTCGGCAGTCGCCAGTGAAGAATCGTTTGTCCAAACTACAGACTTATTACTGACGACTGACGACTGACGACTGACGACTGACGACTGACGACTACTGCCCCCCTCACGCCGCGATCAGCATGCTTACCGGCATGCCCATCGGGCCCTCCTCGAGCCGGTTGTTCGCCCAGCAGGCGAAGAACGTGACGGTCTTGCCCGCGTCGGCGGGGTCGAACGGCACGCCGATCGGGCCCCGCGTGAACGCCTTGTAGAACGTCGCGTCCCGCGCGTCCTCCGCCGCCTTGTCGGCGATGGTGCGGTAGAGCATCAGCGCCTTGATGCCGACGGGCTTCGCCCGCCGCTCGGGCGACATCGCGTCGCGGTAGTTCAGCGTCATGCTCCCCTTGACCGCCCCGACGAGCAGCAGCGCCGGCGCGGTGGTCGGCAGGGCCGCGGGGGTGCGGTCGGTTTTGGGCAGCGCGATGCCCGCGTCGCGCTTGGCCGGGTCGGTCACGCCCGCGTCGGCCTTGATCTGCCGGACGAACAGCCGGGCGAGGCTGACGGCCTGCGTCTTGGCCTGCCGGCGGGCCTGGATCGTCCCCTCCGTGCGGGTCGCCTTGTTGACCGCCACCGCCCACGCCGCCGAGAACGCCGCGACGCGGCCCGCCATGTTGAGCGCGTCGGCCGGGCTGACGCCGTAGGCCGACGGCGTCGCCGTCAGGTGCTCCGAAAACGCCCCGAGCCAGTCGAGGCAGGCGCGGTCCTCCGTGGGGATGCCGTCACGCATGGGAATATCCTTTCCGTCCAAAGTTCCGTCGGCCGCGACCGGGGCGGGGCCGCCGCCGACCGACCGGCAACCGCCCTGCGGCGACGACCCTCGCCGCCACCGCTCTCATCGGCCGCCCCCGAGCCGCGGTGAACACCCCAAAAAAATTCTTCCCCGCCGGTCGCTGCGGGCCAACGGCCCGCAGTCCCCCGCCCCGCCATTGATGAATCGTCCGGTAACGAACCGAACCCCAACGCCAATGCTGCTAACGCGTATTCGCTGCGCCCGCCGACCGCGAATCAGACTCCAACAATGGTTATTGAGAGCGCAAACGCCGCGAATTAGATCGCAAACGGCGCGTATTAGAGCGCAAACGCGCCGAATTAGATCGCAAACGCGGCGTATCAGTGCGCAAACGCGCCGAATCAGCGCGCAAACGCGGCGAATCAGTGCGCAAACGCGGCGAATTAGATCCCAATATCCATTATTGGAGTCTGAATAACCACGTTTGCGCGCGCAAACCCGTCGGCCCGCCGTGGAACGGGCGTCCCGCCCGGATTCGGCGACGGAGGCATCAAGGCAATCCAATCCGGGCGGGACGCCCGTTCCACGGCGGCCCGGCGGCCGCCGGGCGGAAAAGTTGCACCCGGCAAGATTTTTCCTCGGATTTCTCTTGACACCCCGTCTCATTGCTGTAGGGTGCCCCTCGCCACGTCCGCATACTTCGAGCAGGAGCCCGCTTGCCCTGTCGCCCGCGACACCCCGCGCTTCCCGCCGCCCGCGCCATCGCGCGGGCGGCGATGGAGACGCTGGAGCAACGCCGGCTATTGACCGGCACGCTGGTCACGGGTTCCGCATCGGCGGACGTCAACGAGCCCTACGTCCTGAACCTGAACGCCGTGCCGCAGGGGGCCGGCGGCGGGTGGGCGTTCGACTGGGGCGACGGCACCACGGGCGCCGCCGGCGGCGATGCCCGCACCGCGACCCACGCCTACGCCGCGCCGGGCACCTACGGCATCGCCGCCTCGATCTCGCCGTTCGCCAACCCCCTTGATCCCACCTTCGGGGCGGGCGGGAAGGTCTCGACGGATTTGGGGTGGACCGACGACCACGCCTTCGACGTCGCCCTGCAGCCCGACGGGAGGATCGTGGTCGCGGGCGGCCCGTCGTTCAGCCTGGCGCGGTACAACGCCGACGGGTCGGTCGACCTGTCGTTCGGCACCGACGGGCGCGTGACCGAGGCCGGGGCGGACCACGCCTACGCGGTCGCGGTCCTGCCGGACGGGAAGATCCTCGTGGGGGGCGGGACCAACTTCGCCCTGGCGCGGTTCAACGCCGACGGGTCGGTTGACCCCACGTTCGGGGGCGGGGCGGGCCGGACCGTCAGCGGGTTCGGCGCGAGCTACGTCGGCTACGACATGGCGGTGCTGCCGGGCGGGAAAATCGTCGTGGTCGGGCGGAGCTACGCGCACTTCGCCGTCGCGCGGTTCAACGCCGACGGGTCGGTCGACGCCGCGTTCGGGACCGGCGGCAAGGTCACGACCGACTTCGCCGGCTCGCTCGACAAGGCATTCGCCGTGGCGGTGCAGGCAGATGGCAAGATCGTGGCCGTCGGGCAGGAGCGCAACGGCGCGAGCAATTACAACTGGGCCCTCGCCCGCTACGCCGCCGACGGCGCCCTCGACCCTACCTTCGGCACCGGCGGGAAGGTCACGACCGAGTTCGGGAGCGACGACGACGCGGCGTGGGCGGTTCAGGTGCTGCCCGACGGCCGGATCGTCGTCGCGGGGCGCGGCGGGTCGGCGGCGACGGGGTACGACTTCGCCGCGGCGCGGTACGAGCCGAACGGGTCGCTCGACCCGTCGTTCGGCACCGGCGGCACCGTCGCGCTCGACTTCGGGCACGGCGGCGACTACGCCTACGCCCTGCGCGCGCTGCCCGACGGCAAGCTCCTGCTCGCCGGCCGGGCCCAGAGCGCCAGTCGTGCGATGAACTTCGCGCTGGCCCGGCTCGACGCCTTCGGCGCGCCCGACGCCACGTTCGGCACCGGCGGGACGGTCAGCACCGACTTTTTCGGCAGCAGCGACCAGATCGAGGCCGTCGCGCTGGACGCCGACGGCCGGGCGGTGGCGGCCGGGGCGGTGAGCACCGTCGGCACGTCGGCGACGGACTTCGGGCTGGCGCGGTACACCCTGGCGGCGTCGGGCACCGTGTCCGTCGCGGTGGGCGGGGCGGACCCCACCGACGTGCCCGACGCCCCGACCGATTTCGCCGCCACGTCCGCCGGCCCCACGTCGATCGCCCTCTCTTGGCAATACTCAGGCGGGGCGGGGGGAGTCGGCGGGTTCCGCGCGACGCTCCACCCCATCGACGGGGGCGAGGACGTCGTGGCGATCTTCCCCGCCGGCGCGACCGGCGGCACGGTCGAGGGGCTGGCGCCGAACACCGAGTACGCACCCACCCTCGCCGCCCTGCCGCCCGAGGGGTCGGCGTCGGAGGAGACGCCGGCGGCGGAGGCCCCGGTCGTCCGCACCGACCCGCTGCTGACGACGGTGCAGTCGCCGTATACGCTGGAGGGGGCGCGGTTTGCCATTCAGCTCGACGCCCACGGCTACGCGGTCCGCAAGTGGCTGCTGGACTGGGGCGACGGGATCACGCAGGTCGTCGCGCCGGCGGACGGCTCGCCGACCACCGTCGCGGGCCACACGTATGCCGACGACGGGACTTATGAAATTAAGGTGAGCGTCGCGGACGAGCGGGGCACCTTCGCAGCCGAACCCGTGTCGCTGGAGGTGCGCGACGCGGCCGCCACCGTGTCGGTCGCGGGGCTGGTGCCGGGCACGGCGCTGATCCCCGGCACGGCGTACACGGTCCGGCTGACCCACGCCGACCCCGGCGCGCTGGACGTGCCGACCTACGCGATCGACTGGGGCGACGGGTCGACCACCGGGGCCGACGCCAACGGCATCACCGCGTCGCACGTTTACGCGGCGATGGACCGGTACGCGATCCGCGTGACGGCCACCGACCCGAACGGGGTGGTGGCGGCCGCCGCGCCGCTGATGGTCGGGCAGGACGTGTCGGCCCCGACGGACCTGGCGGCGACGGGCGTCGACGAGACCGGCGCGACCTTCGCGTGGACCGACACGACCGGCGGGGCGACCGGGACGGACATCGAGTACAAGCTGGCGGCGGACGCGCGGGACGTGTGGGTGCGGGCCGAGACCTTCCTGCCGGGCATCACGTCGGGGCGGGTTGGCGTCGACCATCCCTACCCTGAGGACACCTTCACGTTCCGCGCCCGCGCGTCGTCCGGGTTCGCCACCGGGGTGTCGAACGCCGTGACGCGCACGCTGGCGGGCGCGAGGATCGGCCTGCCGGCGGTGGCGGGGGTCACGGCGTCGGCGGTGCCGGACAACCCTGACGATCCGAACGACCACGGCGGGATCGACGTGTACGTGCCGAAGTCCGAGGGCGCGGCCGGCGACGTCTTCTACGAGTATGAGTTGGTCGACCACGCCCCGCTCGACCCGTTTTTGACCGAGTGGCGGAGCGTCAGCGGCTTGGGGATGGCGGACGACGGGACGCGCACCGGGTTCTTGCACGGGTCCACCGGCGGCCGGCAGGGCGTGCGCCACACGGTGCGGGTGCGGACGTGGGCGTACGCCGCCGACGGGTCGGGGCGGGTCTTCTCCCCGTGGAGCGATCCGCAGGACCTGACGACGACCGGCAAGTCGCCGGCCGCGCCGGCCGTCACGGCCGTCGCCACCTCGCCGACGAGCGTCGCGTTCGGCTTCGAGGCCGGGGCATACGCCTACCAGTACTACGCGAAGCAACTCTACCGCGGCCAACTCCCCTACCGGCTGGAGTCGGGCCCCGACGGGCACTCGCAATCGGTGATCGGCGGGTTGGCGCCCGGCACGACCTACCGCTTCGCCGTCCGGCAGGAGTACGACTACCGCCCGCCCTACCTGCCCGAGAGCGCCGCGCAGTTCATCACCGTCACCACCCCCGCCGCGGCGGTGCTGCCGCCGCGGTCGCCCGACGCCCTGACGCCGACGCAGCGGCGCGGGGAGAACGGGTACGCCATCGACCTCGCGTGGCGCGACACGACCACGCCGCTCTGGTCGGGCGGTTATTCCAGCGACTCGCCGGCGGACTTCCTCATCGAGCGGGCCGAGATGCACGAGAACGGCATCTACGGCCCGACCCCCGGCCCCTACGCGCCCGTCGGGTCGGCGGCGGCGAACACACCCTTCTTCACCGACGCCACCGCCCTGCCGGAGGTGGAGTACGCCTACCGCGTCCGCGCCCGCAACGCCGGGGGGCTGAGCTACGACCGGCCGGAGAACAACGCCGGGGCGCGGATCACCGTGCCGCGGCTGAACCTGTTCTCCGACGTACCGGTCGCCGGCGAGCGGGCGGGCGATCCGGGGCAGTTCGTCTTCGAGCGGGACGGGGACCTGAGCGGCGAGCTGCCGATCAAGTTCGATCCGGTCGATCTGCCCGACGCGCACAACGCCGTGCCGGGCGATTACGACCTGTCGAGCACCGACGGCCTGAAGTTCGCCGCCGGCCAGCGGTTCGCGTTCCTGTCCGTGACGGCGGCCATTGACGGGGTGCCGGAGTTCCCCGAGGCGCTGGCGGTGGCGCTCGGGGCCTCCTCCGCCTACAAGCCGCCGGACGGGCAGCGGCCCTCGACGCGCGCCACGAGCGGGCCGGCGGTCGTGACGATCCCGGACGTGCCGGTGGACCTGGACGTGGACAGCGACAACTCCGGGGAGGTCGACCGCTCGGCGGAGGAGGACGCGATCGAGGATCGCGCCGACGCGCCGGGCAAGTACATCGCCGTCAACGATGGCGATTCGGACCACGACGGCGTGGTCGACTTCTCGGACGGCTTCAAGACCAAGGGGGGCGTGGCGCCGGGCGGCACGGCCGGCGGCGAGGCCTTCGTGCCGCTCAAACTGGAATTGGCGGAGGATGTGGACCTGTCGGCGGCGCGGGTTCGCTTTACCTACAGCGCCTCGGACCCGCGCAAACTGACGCGCGACGGGGCCGGCACGGACGCCTCGCCGTACTACTACACCCCCGGCATCGGGAGGCTGCGGCTGTGGACGCGGCCGGGCGATGAGGCCCGCTCCGGCGAGCCGGCGGGCGCGGGAGGGGGCGACTGGATTGAGAGCGGCGGCGAATACAAGCTCTCGGACCTGCGGTTCGACGGCCGGTCCGGCACGCTCCACGTCGAGGCAGTCGCGCCCGGAGCGTCAACGGGCGATCCCCGCATTACGGTCGAACTCGACCCCGACGGCCCCGGTGGCCCGATGCCGTTCGCCGCGGCGGATGCCGTGCGGATGACGGCCGTCGCGGCCGACATTGACATAGACAGCCTCAATACCGAAACCTCCGCCCAATACATGACGGCAGATTCGCAAGCCCAGGACCAGATCGAGGATTTGGAGGTCAGCGCGGACGGCAAGCGCCTTCCGGGCAAGGTGGTGTTGGTCAACGACGGCGACCGCGACGGTGACGGCGTGCTGGACTACTCGGACGGTTTCAACGCCGACGGCATCCCGAGCGTGGATGACCAGCCGCCGTCACCGACTAGCGGTTATCGCTTCACGCCGCTGTCCATCAGCATCCCCGCCCCCGTCGACCTGTCGAAGGCGCGCCTCCAGATTGATTATGATGCCTCGGTGCCCGGCGCGGGGGCGGGCGGGTCGCTGCGGCTGTGGACGAAGAACGATGACGATCAACTCGGCCGAAACAAAAATTCTTTCACGACCGCAGGAGGAAATTACGTTCCGAAGAAGGCCGGCAGCGACTACTACTCGCCAGCCGATTTAATGAAGCTCGGCCTCTCAAATGACGCGCGAATGAAGGAACTGTTCATCGAGGGCATCGCGTCCAGCACCCAGGCCGGCGACAAGCGAATCATCGTCCGCGTTGACCCCGACGGTCCCGGCCCGGCCGGCTTCGTAGCAATTGATGCGGTGCGCCTGACGACCATCCGCGTCGATCTGGACGTGAACCACAACGATAGCCTTGATGACCCGGTGGACGGAGTGGTAAACTACCTTCCGGGCTACGAAGGCACGACCGATAAGTTGTCGACCGGCAACACGTTCAACACGGTCAAATACACTGGTCAGGCAACGAGTCTGATGGTTCAGGGGTTAGGCAGCGGCACCGTGATCGACCAGATTAATTTCATCATTGAATCAGACGTGACGCGGCTGGACGGATTTGCTGCCAACAAATCTGATAAGAGTCTAGAGGACTACAGCGGGGTCGCTGAAGAAGTGATTGCCAGGGCCGACGACTTCTCCTTTAGACAAGGAGAGGACGATCGTGCACAAGCCGGCATCATGAAGGACGGGAAAACAACCGTGCCGTTCTGGGCGAAGGACTATGGCGGGTGGGCAACGGTGAGGGTCACGGCCAAGGTCGGCGAGAACACGTTCACGCTCCGCGAGTTCACGGTCCCCAACGATTCGGACGGCGACAAGATCGCCGACGCGTGGGAGCGGGCAAAGGTCAAGGAGTGGAACAAGCAGTTCGGTGAGTCTCGAATCGTTGGCCCGGCGTTTTTCTCCGCAACCGACAATAAGGAGCCGGAGGATCCGGACGGGGCGAACACCGACGGTGGGATCAACCAGCCTCCGCAGAAGACTGTCGGGGATGGCTTGGACGTGAGTCACGAATATAGAGGATATATAGCTGATGGGACGGCGGTGCCTGTAAACGGATCCGCGTTCGCGGGCGGTCATCTTCGTCTCTCGCCGGCGTACCGCGATCTGCTGGTCGAAGTCGACATGATGGCCGGAGTCGCCGCAATGCCATCTGCGGCGCGCATTAGAACTATCGTTTCAGGCGTGTCGAGCGGATTCTTCAACACCACCAACGGCAATGGCCTTAACACTACCTGGCTGCTAGACGAGACCGCTGCCCCTAACGTAGCATTCGCCAAGAGAGACGATTTGACCGCGTATATGGCCGCCCGAAAGAACACCATGAATAGCGGTTTTGTTCCACTAGTCCTCGCGAACAAGATTGTCGATAACACCAATGTAAAAGGCACAACACTCCCTGCCAATAAGGGTGGCGGGTCGTTCGCCTTCGTGGACAGCCTGGCAACAATGATGCCAACTACCGGAACGGCGATCGACCCCCTTCTTCTAACGACGTGCGCGCACGAACTGCTCCACAACCTGCTAGATGCCGTCGGTGCGCCTGGCTTCGCCACCGACGACGAACACGTGATTGATGGAAACGAAAATGGTGTTGATAAGGAGGTGGCCGACAAGGCTTACCTAATGTACCCAGCTATTGAGCCGAGCACTGTAGGAACTATCCTCTGTAGCAACGCCGACCGGAAGGAATTAGATTTTAAAGTCCTTAAGTTCGTCGCGGCCACAAAGCGCTGAAATGCTCGGCGCAGGACAGGTGCCCCATGAAACCCATATCTGTTAAGCGTCGGGCGTTGCTGGCGACCTGCACGACCGCATGCTTGGCGCTCGCAGCGGGCGGTGCCGACGCGACGACGCGACCGACGGTCGCCTTCTCCCCCGCAGTCTTTTTCGGGCGGGACGAAGCGAAACCGGTAACTTTTGCGTTTCGGAATCAGAGCGGACGGGAAGTTCGTTACCTTACGCTCGGGAAGTCGGAGTTGTGGTTCGCGCACGTCCGCATCACGAAGGAGGGGAAAAGGGTGGCGCAGTTCGAGATCCTGCTTGGGCCGCCGACTGCGGATCACGTTAAGGTCTTGCTCCCCGGCGAAATCGCGGTTCACCGGGTCGACCTCAATGACCTTACGGGTGGATTAAAGGAAGGCGTCTACGAAGTATCCGCCGTGCTCGAACAGCCTGCCAATTATGATGATTTGGGCGGCGATCACATCTCGGGCCACTCGGCAAGCATGTTAGTGGTAGTGAGCTAAAGGGGGGAGGGATGAGGCGACATTCTTCTTTCTCTTGAGATAATTAGATTTTCCCCTTCCTCTTTCTCCGATATCCCCGCCCGCCGTACTTCGTTATATCATTTGACATGTTCCGTTGCGCCGGGTGACGCATCGGTACGACTGGCGAACTAGTCACCTCCCGCCCCGTTCCCTCACATTTCCAGTTCCACCGCCAACCGCAGGACCTCGGCGACGCTCCAGGCTTGGGCGGGGGCGCCGACGGGGCGGTGGGGGCTCTCGGCCTCGTAGATCTCGTTCACCGAGCCGACGCAGCAGGTCTCCAGGGCGTCCACCAGCGGGCGGAGCCAGGCGCGGGCCTGATCGACGCTCTCGGGCGAGCGGCGGTGGACGCGCAGGTGGGCGTCGAGGAAAAAGCCGACCGGCCAGGGCCAGATGGTGCCGTTGTGGTAGGCGCGGTCGCGCGCGAACGGGCCGCCGGCGTAGGTGGGTTCGTAGCGGGGGTCGGAGCGGGCGAGGGTGCGCAGGCCGAAGGGGGTGAGCAATTCGCGGCGGACGACGTCGACGACGGCCCGCTGCTGGGCGTCGTCGAGGGGGCTGTTGGGCAGGCCGGCGGCGAAGATTTGGTTGGGGCGGACGGACTCGTCGCGGCCGGCGGGGGTCACGACGTCGGCGAGGCCGCGGTCGGGGCCGAGGTAGAAGGCGGGGGCGAAGGTCTCGCGGACGCGGTCGGCGCGGGGGTCGGCCATGAGGGTCAGGGCGTGGTACCACAGGGCGTTGATCTCGACGGCCTTGCCGTGGCGGGGGGTGAAGGCGACGCCGTTGGTCTTGGCGTCCATCCAGGTGAGCTGGGTGTTGGGGTCGCCGGCGCGGATCAGGCCGTCGGCGGGGTCCATGGCGATGCCGAAGCGGGTGCCGGCGGCGTAGCCGTCGAGGATCTGCCGACAAGCGGGGCGGAGGAGGCTCTCGAAGGTCTCGGCGTCGCGGCTGACGCGGAGGTACTCGTGGGCGGCGTGGACGAACCAGAGGCTGGCGTCGACGGTGTTGTAGGTCGGCTCGTTGGTGTAGTCGTCGAAGCGGTTGGGGATCATGCCGCCGCTGACGTAGCCGGCGAAGAGGGTGAGGACCTGGCCGGCCTCGTGGTGTCGGCCGGTGGAGAGGAGCAGGCCGGGCAGGGCGATCATGGTGTCGCGGCCCCAGTCGGCGAACCAGGGGTAGCCGGCGAGGATCGTGGTGCCCCCGCCGCCGGCCTCGGTGTCGCGGCGGACCACGAAATCGTCGGCGGACTTGACGAGCCGGCGCTGGGCCGGGGTGGGCATCTCGGGCACCTTGGACGTCGCGCGGTTGCGGTCGAGCTGCGCGTCCCACTCGCAGTCGTCGACGGGCTCGAGGCCGGCCCAGAGGACGCAGGTGGAGGTCACGCCGGCGGGGCAGGCGAGGGTGAAGTGGCCGGGGGTGAACAGGTCCTCGCGGTCGTCCAGGCCGCGCTCGCGCTCGAGGGGGTAGACGTGGCCGTACCACCAGTCGGGGGCGTCGGTATAGAGGGCGCCGTCGCAGCGGAGGGAGAGGCTGAGGTCGCGGTGGCTGACGACGGCGCGGCTGTCGAAGCGGCGGACGTGGAAGTCGGCCTCGCCGCTGCGGCGCAGGCCGTGGAAGTCGCGGAGGCTGACGAAGGGCATCAGTTGGAGCTTGCACCCTAGGCCGTCGGTCGGCGTGACCTCGTAGCGGAGGCCGACGACCTGCCGGCGGCGGGGGAGCAGGATCTCCTTGGCGACGCGCGCGCCGCCGGCGTCGTAGTCGAAGCGGGCGGTGTCGCCGAGGTCGAAGCGTCGGAGCAGTCGGTCGCCGCGCGGGGAGATTTCGTCCTGGAACTGGTTGACCGAGAGCTCGGCGGGCGGGCGGTCGCCCTCGAAGTGGAGGGATTCGGCGATGCGGTTGAGGGCCATGATGCGGCCGACCGGCGGGAGGGTGGCGGCGACGAGCAGGCCGTGGTAGCGGCGGGTGTTGCAGCCGGCGACGGTGGAGGAGGCGAACCCGCCGGTGCCGTTGGTGAGGAGCCACTCGCGGGCGATCCAGGGGTGGAGGTCGCCGTAGGTTTCGAGGGAGTAGAGGGGCATGGGACGCGCGAATATAACAGGGGCGGGGCGAGATGACAGCGGCCTTCGTGGCACGGGCGTCCCGCCCGCGTTCTGGGCCCACCGGGTGGAGGCGGAAATGCGCAGACGCGGGCGGGACGCCCGTGCCACGGGGTTTTCAGATTTGTCGAGCGGCTTGGCGCTTCCCCTATACTTCGCCGCCGTGACGGGGGGCCGACTCAGAAGAGGATTTTCATGCACGAACCGACCGACCATCCCGGCGTCCGCGGCCTGCCCCCGGCCCAGGGGCTGTACGACCCCAGCCACGAGCACGACGCCTGCGGCTTCGGCTTCGTCGCGCACATCAAGGGGCGGGCCGCCAATTCCATCGTCGACCAGGGCCTGACGATGCTGGAGCGCATGGAGCACCGCGGCGCGTGCGGGTGCGAGCCGGACAGCGGCGACGGGGCGGGCATTCTGGTCGCCACGCCCGACGCCTTTTTCCGCCGCGTCTGCCGGCCGTTGGGCATCGACCTGCCGCCGCTGGGGGAGTACGCGGTGGCGATGCTCTTCCTGCCCAAAAGCCACGACAGCCGCCGGGCGTGCGAGGCGCTGTTCGAGAAGGTGGTGAACCAGTACGACATGACCGTGCTCGGCTGGCGCGACGTGCCGACGGACGACCGGCATTTGGGGCCGACGCCGAAGAAGGTCGAGCCGCGCATCCGCCAGGCGTTCGTCGCGCCCGGCGAACGGTTCTACAACCGCGCCGACTTCAACCGCCGGCTCTACCTCGTCCGCCAGCAGATCGAGAACACGATCGAGCACGGCGACTTCTCGCGCCGCACCAAGGACGTCTTCTACGTCAACCTCATCAGCACCAACCGAATGGTCTACAAGGGCATGCTGACGGCGAACCAGTTGCGCGGCTACTACCCGGATTTGTCCGACCCCGCCTTCGCCAGCCCGTTCGCGGTCGTTCACAGCCGCTTCAGCACGAACACTTTTCCCAGTTGGCGGCTGGCGCACCCGTACCGATACCTGGCGCACAATGGGGAAATCAACACGCTGCGCGGCAACCGGAACTGGATGAAGGCACGCTACGGCTCGCTCGAAAGCGAGGTGTTCGGCGACGAGCTCGACAAACTTTTCCCGATCCTGTCGGACAGCACGAGCGACTCCGCGACATTGGATAACTGCGCGCAATTTCTCACAGTGAACGGCCGCAGTTTGCCGCACACGATGCTGATGCTGGTGCCCGAGGCGTGGCAGAACAACCCGCAGATGGACCCGGATTTGCGGGCGTTTTACGAGTACCACGCCATGCTGATGGAGCCGTGGGACGGCCCCGCCGGCATCGCCTTCACCGACGGCCGCTACCTCGGCGCGATCCTCGACCGCAACGGTCTGCGGCCGGCGCGCTACTACCTGACCAAAGACGATTTGATCATCATGGCGAGCGAGGCCGGCGTGCTGCCGGTGGAGCCGACGAACATCGCCCGCAAGTGGAGATTGCAGCCGGGCAAGATGCTGCTGATCGACTTCAAGGAGGGCCGGATCATCGACGACGAGGAGGTGAAGGCCGACCTCGTCGACAAGCGGCCGTGGAAGCGGTGGATCGAGGAGAACATGGTCGAGCTGGAAAGTCTTCCGGCGGGAAGGATGAAGAATGAAGGCGGAGGGATGAAGGAAGAGGAGGGCGATGAATCTTCTTCATCCTTCAGCCTTCAGCCTTCATCCTTACTCGAACAACAGCACGCCTTCGGCTACACGAACGAAGACCTGCGGCTGCTGATGTACCCGATGGCCGCGGCGGGCGCGGAGGCGGTCGGCAGCATGGGGGCCGACACGCCGCTGGCCTGTTTGTCGGACCGGCCGCAACTGCTTTACAACTACTTCAAGCAACTCTTCGCGCAGGTCACCAACCCGCCGCTGGACGCGATCCGCGAGGAGATGGTCACGTCGCTGCTGACGTACCTCGGCGACGAGGGGAATCTGCTGGCGGAGGTGCCCGAGCACGCGCGGAAGATCAAGCTCAAGAGCCCGGTCCTCACCACGCCGCAACTGGAGTCCATCCGGCAGTTCGACGACCCCGACTTCAAGAGCGCGACCCTGCCGATGCTGTACGACATGGCGGCCGGCGAGGCGGGGCTGAAAAGTGCGCTGGACGAACTATGCAATGCCGCCGACGCGGCAGTAGCTGACGGCTGCTCGATCCTCATCCTCTCCGACCGCGGC
Organism: Tepidisphaeraceae bacterium; assembly: GCA_965260985.1. GTDB lineage: Bacteria > Planctomycetota > Phycisphaerae > Tepidisphaerales > Tepidisphaeraceae > CBDHCE01. The sequence goes on from CBDHCE010000012.1 coordinate 101,115, forward strand.
GTGAATAAAGACGTCGCGCCGATCCCCGCCCTGCTGGCGACCGGGGCCGTCCACCACCACCTGATCCGCCGGGGCAACCGCACGCGCGCGGGCCTGCTCGTCGAGACGGCCGAGGCGCGCGAGGCGCACCACTTCTGCTGCCTGCTGGGCTACGGCGCGGGGGCGATCAACCCTTACCTCGCGCTGGAATCCATCGCCGATTTGCACGCCGAGGGGCTGTTCCCCGAGGAGTTGACGGTGGAGATGGCGACGAAAAACTTCGTGAAGGCGGCGAACAAGGGCATCCTGAAGGTCGCGTCGAAGATGGGGATTTCGACGGTGCAGAGCTACCGCGGGGCGCAGATCTTCGAGGCCGTCGGCGTGTCGAAGAAGGTGGTCGACGCCTACTTCTCCAACACCGCCAGCCGCCTCGGGGGGATCGGCCTGGACATCATCGCCGCCGAGGCCGCCGAGCGGCACCGCCGGGCCTACCCGCGCCAGCCGGTGGAGCCGGGCGTGCTCGACGCCGGCGGCTACTACCAGTGGCGGCGCGACGGCGAGTTCCACGGCTGGAACCCCGACACCGTCGCCAAGCTGCAGCACGCGGTTCGCATCGAAAGCTACGCCACGTTCAAGCAGTACACGGCGAAGGTGAACGACGAGTCGCGCCGCCGCGCCACGCTGCGCGGGCTGCTGGAAATCAAGGAGTCGGCCACGCCGGTGCCGATCGAGGAGGTCGAGCCGTCGAAGGAAATCGTCAAGCGGTTCTGCACCGGCGCGATGAGTTTCGGCAGCATTTCCAAGGAGAGCCACGAGACGCTGGCAATCGCGATGAACCGCATCGGCGGCAAGAGCAACAGCGGCGAGGGGGGCGAGGACCGCGCCCGCTTCCTGCCCGACGAGCAGGGCGATCTCCGCCGCAGCGCGATCAAGCAGGTCGCCAGCGGCCGCTTCGGCGTGACGACGGAATATCTGGTCAACTCGCAGCAGTTGCAGATCAAGGTCGCCCAGGGCGCCAAGCCCGGCGAGGGCGGCCAACTGCCGGGGCACAAGGTCGACGAGTACATCGCCAGCGTCCGCCACAGCACGCCGGGCGTCGGGTTGGTGAGTCCGCCGCCGCACCACGATATCTACTCGATCGAGGACTTGGCGCAGCTCATCCACGACCTGAAGAACGTCCGCCCCGCCGGCGAGGTGAGCGTGAAGCTCGTCAGCGAGGTCGGCGTCGGCACCGTCGCGGCGGGCGTGGCGAAGGCCAAGGCCGACCACATCCTGATCTCCGGCGACGGCGGCGGCACGGGCTCCTCGCCGCTGACCAGCATCAAGCACGCCGGCATCCCGTGGGAAATGGGCCTCTCCGAAACCCAGCAAGTTCTATTGATGAACGGCCTGCGCGGCCGTGTCACCTTGCAAGCAGATGGAAGCATGAAGACCGGCCGCGACGTGGTCGTCGCCGCGCTGCTCGGCGCGGAGGAAATCGGCTTCTCCACCGCCCCGCTGATCGCCAACGGGTGCGTGATGATGCGCGTCTGCCACCTCAACACCTGCCCCGTCGGCATCGCCACGCAGGACCCGGAGCTGCGCAAAAAGTTCCGCGGCACGCCCGAGCAGATCGTCAACTTCATGTTCTTCATCGCCGACGAGGTGCGCGAGATCATGGCCGCCCTGGGCTTCCGCACGTTCGACGAAATGGTCGGCCGGACCGACCTGCTTTCCTTCGCCGACCTGTCGGGCCACCCCAAGGCCGCCACGCTCGACCTCGCCGCGATTCTGTACCAGCCAGAGGTCCGCCCCGGCGACTCGATCCGCCGGACGATGCCGCAGAATCACGGCCTGGAGGACGCGCTGGACCGCCACCTCATCGCCCGCGCCGCCCCCGCGCTGGAGCGCGGCGAGAAGGTGTCGGCCGCGATGTCGATCCAGAACACCAACCGCACCGTCGGCACCACCCTCAGCGGCGTGATCGCCCAAAAGCACGGCTTCGCCGGCTTGCCGGACGGCACGATCCACTTCAAGTTCAAGGGCAGCGCGGGCCAGAGCTTCGGCGCGTTCCTCGCCCGCGGCGTCACGCTCGAGCTCGAGGGCGACGCCAACGACTACACCGGCAAGGGTTTGAGCGGCGGCCGGATCATCGCCTACCCCCCCGCCGCGTCGCTGAAGAGCGGCTTCCGCGCCGAGGAGAACATCATTGCCGGCAACGTGATCGGCTACGGCGCGATCAGCGGCGAGCTCTACCTGCGCGGCATCGTCGGCGAGCGGTTCCTGGTCCGCAACAGCGGCGCGACGGCGGTGGTCGAGGGGTGCGGCGACCACGGCTGCGAGTACATGACCGGCGGCCGCGCGGTGATCCTCGGCCCCACCGGCCGAAACTTCGCCGCCGGCATGAGCGGCGGCATCGCCTACGTCTACGACGACCTCGGCCAGTTCCCCAAACTCTGCAACCCCGAGATGGTCGAGTTGGAGCCGGCCGACACGGAAGATGATTTGGAGTTCCTCCGCCACGAGTTGACCCGCCACGCCGAGCTGACCGGCAGCGCGCGGGCGAAGGAGATTTTGGGCGAGTTCGACCGCGAGGTGCGGTACTTCGTGAAGGTGATGCCGAGCGACTACCGCCGGGTGCTGGGGCACAAGAAGGAGATCGCCGCAAGGGCGGAGGCGCTGGCGGAGAAGGCGTGAGCGTCGGCCCGTGTGCGGCCCTTCAGGCTCATTCCCTCTCGGCCAGAAAGAGCCAGCCCCTGGCCGCCGCAGCAGCCTTGAGGCGCTTCGCCTGCTTCTTGATTTCAGATTCCGAGGAGGCGGAGAAATCGATGACGGCGTGTTCGGGAAAGGGTTCCGGGTCCGACGCCGGCGTCACGCCGCACCCCGCGCACTCGCCGACGCTCACCGCCTGAACGCCTGCCGACCTGAATCCCAGGACGCACGTGAAATGCCGCCAAGCGGCGTCGGCCGAAATCAGGTCGCCGTCATATACCGAAAGTCGCTTTCGGTCCTTCGGCGTGGGCCGGAACGCTGCGGAAGTGACCTGACCTTCCTGAACAAATGCCGGATTGATCTGGCGGTGGAGCAGCGTATCCGGCGTCACCCTACACCCCCGCTCAGATCCCTGACAGCGCTAGCGAGTTCTGCCCACGATTCCGCACTACCCAAGTCAAAGCTCCTCTCATTGGCCTCGCTCGCCGGCGAGGACAGGTCGAGGGCGTGCCACTCGGAGGATTTCGTTTTAAGGTCGATCTCCAGCGACACCTCAAAGCTCCCAATCGTCCACTCCGCCTGCACGCCGCCCTCCGCTGTCGGGTAGAGGCGCGGCAGGGGCAGGCCCTCGGGGTAATTGGCATCAAAGGCATCGGCCAACCACGCCACGCCTTCGGGGTGGAGCGGACGGCCAAAAATTCCCTCCTCATCGGCTAGCCAGCCGGCGCGGAGCGTCGCCAACTCCTCAAGCCGGGCCGGGACGTCCAACGGGTCGAGTTCCACCACGTCGTCTAGGAAATCCATCTGCCGCAGCGTGCCGGTCGGCGTGAACGTGCCGATACCGGAGACCAGAACTTTCGCCTTAACGCCCGGCGGACTCGTTGAAAATGCGCTCATGGCCGCGCCGTAGTGTTCGGTGGCGACGGGCACGGTGATCTTTCGCCCGTCGATGAGTTGGAGTTGGAACGTCATGGCGTCCTTATCAAACTCCGTGATTGTGCCGCGAACCGTGGTCTCCTCGGTGATGTCCGCGTCCGACGACGAGGCGAGGATCAGCGTGCGCCGGGTCTTCTTCGTGAGGGTCGCACCCCCCGCCGGGCCGTCGGCGTCGAAGGTCATGGCCTCCCCGTCCTGTAGGCTTCGACCGAGCCGCTGGAAATACGCCAGCAGTGGCGGCGCGAGATGTGCCGCGGGTGCTCCTCCCTCTTCGGCGGCACGAACGGCACCAACGACCGCCTCCCGCGCGCGCGCATAATAATGCGGAATCTCATTCGGGAACATCGTTGATGCGGCAGTCACTGCAACCAGCACGATCCTCGGCCTCGCACTCCCCTGCCCCACGCCCTGCAACTGCAACTCGATGCCGCGCGAAAAGCCCCGCGGCACCCGGGCGCGGCCGGGGTTGTCCTTCAGGAACTCCGCGCGTGCGACGTCGAAGATCATCTCCTGCAACACCGCCAGATCGCGGAGAAACTCCAACGGGATCGCGTTCCCGTCGAAGCGATTCCCGGTCAGCCGAGGTTGAAGAAAATCGAACTGCTGCATCGGCATGGTCAACTGAACATCATAGACATCGGGACTGCCCCCGCCAGCGCCGGCGGCCGAGGTCTGTGGCATTCACCGCCCCGCCGGGCGGTCGAAGTACCGCTTTGTAGCTGCGACGCTGACGGAAATTTCGCCGAACCCCGGCCTCGCCGAAACGAAGGTGCCCGACGCCACGCCCGGCGTCATCTCCATGTACGCCCTCACCGACGAGCAGGCGCTGCTGGCGAAGGTCCGCTACAACCGCCTGATCGACCTCTTCACCGGCGTGACGTGCTACGCCCTGCAAAGCCACCTCCGCACCACCGTCGCCGACGTCGGACAGGTCGAGACCGACGAGCTTTACGTCGGCGTCGACCGCCGCGGCGCGCACCACATCTTCCCCGTGCAGGCCAAGGGCGGCAATGACCGCCTGAGCGTGGTGCAGATCGAGCAGGACTTCGCGCTGTGCGCGGCGAAGTTTCCCGACCTGATCTGCCGGCCGGTCGCGGCGCAGTTCATGGCCGGCGACCTGATCGCCCTCTTCGCCTTCGAGCAAGGGGACGCGGGCGTGTCGATCCTCGCCGAGGCCCACTACCGCCTGGTGCCGCCGGATGCGCTAACGCCCGATGAGCTCCGCCGCTACGCCGCGCGGCCGGCGGGGCAGTGGGAGACGGCTTAAGGTAGGGGACTTTGCCGCACCCCGCCCCGCCCACCCTCTGGATTCTCGAGGACCAACTCTCCCCCGACCTGCCGACGCTCGCGGCGGCGCCGTCGGCCCCGGTCTTGATGGTCGAGAGCGACCGCAACTTCCGCCGGGTGCCTTACCACCGCCGGCGGATCGCGCTGGTCTGCTCGGCCATGCGGCACTTCGCCGACGAGCTCCGCACGGCCGGCCGCGACGTGCGGTACTACCCGCTGGCGGCCGAGGGCTACCGCGACAGCGAGGCGGCGCTGCGCCACCACCTCGATTCGACCGCCGGCCGCGAAGTGTGGGTCGTCGAGCCGAGCGAGTGGCACACGCGGGCGTGGCTCGAGACGCTGCCGGCGCGGCTGGGGCTGTCGATCCGCTACTTCCCGAGCCCGCTGTTCCTGACCGACCGGATCGAGTTCGCCGCGTGGTCCGCCCGCCAGCGGCCGACGCCGACGATGGAGCCGTTCTACCGCGAGATGCGCCGCCGCCACGATATCTTGATGGACGGCGACGCGCCGGCGGGCGGCACCTGGAACCTCGACAAGCTCAACCGCCTGCCGCCGCCCGACGGCCTGCTCACGCCGGCGGCCCCGGCCTTCCCGCCGGACGCGATCACGCGCGAGGTCATCGCCGAGGTCGACCGGCGCTTCCCCACGCACCCCGGCGCGGCCGCGGGCTTCGATCTGCCCGTCTCGCGGGCCGACGCGGCGCGGTCGCTGGCCGATTTCCTCGACGCCCGCCTGCCGCGCTTCGGCGACTTTCAGGACGCGATGCAAGTCGGCCAACCGTCGCTGTTCCACAGCCGGCTGGCGATGCTGATGAACCTCGGCCTGCTCGCCCCGCTGCCCGTCCTGCGCGCCGCCGAAGCCCGCTACCGCGACGGCCGGGCTTCGCTCAACGCGGTGGAGGGGTTCGCCCGCCAAATCCTCGGCTGGCGCGAGTACGCCTACGGCACCTACTGGGCCCACATGCCCGAGTACCGCGACCGCAATGCCCGCGCCTCTGCCCGCCCGCTGCCGGCATTTTTCTGGACCGCCGAGACCGACCTCAACTGCCTCCACCACTCGCTGCAACAGGTGGTCGACGGCGCCTACGGCCACCACATCCAGCGGCTGATGGTCATCAGCAACTTCGCCACGCTCACGGGCATCAGCCCGCAGGCGCTGAACGACTGGTTCCTGGCGATGTACGCCGACGCCCACGACTGGGTGACGACGCCGAACGTGATCGGCATGGGCACCGCGGCCGACGGCGGCACGATGGGCACGAAACCCTACGTCGCGTCGGCCGCCTACATCGACAAAATGAGCGACTACTGCCGCGGCTGCGCCCACGACCCCAAGCGGCGCACCGGCCCCGGCGCCTGCCCGTTCAACTTCCTCTACTGGACGTTCCTGCACCACTTCGCCCCGATGTACGCCGGCAACCCCCGCCTGGCCCCGATGCTGGCGAACGCCGCGTCGGTCGACCGTGGGGAGATGGATCAGATGATGCGGGAGCGCAAGGCGTTCATCGAACTGCATGTACCGTCGCGTTCTATGGAAGCGCGGGATGAGGAGCGATCATCTGGCAAAGCGGCACCAACTCCGGGTGCCACGGATTGAGGTACTCCTCAACCCGTGCCGAACGATATTCGGAACCTGAGGCACGGGTTGGCAAGTACGCCAATCCGTGGCACCCAGAATAGCGCGACTTCTGCACACCGGCCGTCCCTCTAATCAAACCGCGCCATAGCCGCCCCTCACTCCTGATACACCCGCACCCAGTCGCACTGCAGCTTCCACGGCATCGACGTCTCGTCCACCTGCCACGGCTTGGTCGGCGTGCCGGCGCCGGTCATCTCCTCGCCGTACCACTTGCCGCCGACGGCCAGGTTGATCAGCAGGTACAGGTGCCGGCGCAGCGACGGCGGGCACGGCGTGCGGATCCAAATCTTGCCGTCGAAGGTGAAGGCGAGCTCCTCGGCGTTCCACTCCAGCCCCCAAGTGTGGAAATCCTTGGTGATGTCGAAGCCCGGCTCGTTGAAGCCGAAGTGCCAGTCGTTTTCGCCCCGGTCGTCCGCGATCACGCCGGCGGTGTGCTTCGTCGGGCGGTGGCCGAAGAACTCGAAAATGTCGATCTCCGGCGGCCAGTGGTGGGCGGCGTCGGCATCCCCCAGCGACGGCTCGTTCTCCAGCAGCCAGAACGCCGGCCACGCCCCGCGTGCCTTGGGCAGCTTGAACCGCCCCTCGACGTAGCCGTACTGGAACGTGAACCGCCGGTCGGAGATCAGCATCCCCGACGCGAACGGCCGCTGCTCGCCCATCCACCAGTTGCCCCACCACTTCTCCGGCACCTTCGTCGCCGAGATCGTCAGGATGCCCGGCGTCTGAAAACTGAACGGGTCGATCCGCTCGGCCACCTCCCCCTTGCCGGCGTAGTCCTTATCGAAATAATACTGCGCCTCCAAATTGCTCAGCAGCGTCCGCTCGCTCGACCCCTGCCAGAAGGTCGTCTGCCACTTCGAGCGGTCGATGTACGGCTTGCCGTCGGCATCCTTCACCGCGTCGAACTCGTCATCGAACCGCAGCGTCATCTTGCGGCCCAGCGGCGAGGTGATGGCGTCCGGCACCCCCTCGACGTGAATCGGCGGGTGCTGCTGACCGGCCGGCCTCGTCGCCGGCGCGGTAGCGGGCGCGTCGGCGGCGCGCGCCGAGCCGACGGACCCGGCGGCGAGGAGCGCGGAACAAGCGAACGCGGCAAGGGTTCGTGTCATGCCTCCAATCTAACGCCCGCCCCCCGCCAGTCAAGGCGGTGCGGGGGCAAGTGCGTTCTTGTGTTTGATCCCGCTCTCGCGTATTCAGGCGGCCATGTCAATGAGCTGGACTCGGGCCAACGGGGCTGCGGCGGCCGCTGTGGTGCGCCGCTTCGCACTTGCGTTGCTGGTATCGGTCGGCGGTTGCGCGAACGCCGCAGTGCCCGCGGCCGCAGTCGGCCCTGCGGCGGTGCGGGTCCTGCCGCCGAACCACCTTTCGGACGCCGAGGTGGCGGTGATTCTGGGTGCCGCGCGGGCGGGCGTGGCGGAGCCAGATCAGCCCTCAACGCGGGTGCCGTTCCTCAAGCGATTGTTCGAGTCGCACCCCGCGCAAGCCGTCCCGCCCGACCAGCCGCCGCTCTACATCCGCCGCGACGCCGAGGGCCGGTTCGAGGTGTATTTCGGCCACCAGGAGGGCCCGCTTTCCGGCGGCGGCACCTTCGTCGTGGTCGAGCGCAACGGCGACGCCTTCAAGGCCGTTTCGTCAGGGTTCTGGGTCTCGTGACGGTGGCCCGTTCACCGGCCCGGCCGGCGCGGCCGATAGACTTTGGTAGATGCCCCCCCACGCCCCCCGCCGCTTCGCCGCCTTCGCGCAGATCGGGCCGGGCCCAAAGGCCGTGGCCGACGCGGCGGACTTGCTCGACTCGCTGTCCGCCCACGAGCCGGCCGCGACCGCCCTGCTGGTCGACGACGAGCCGGGCCGGGACTTGGCCGGCCTGCTCGGCCGGCGCGACGGGGTGCGGGTGATCCCCAACCCGCGCGGCGGGCGCGGCGACGGGTTCTACGGCGGGATGTGCGTCGGCACCTTCGCCGGCCTCGCCGCGGCGGGGGCCGATTTGATCGGGGGCGACCCGGCGGCGTTCGTCGTCAAGCTCGACGCCGACGCGCTGGTGATCGCCCCGTTCGCCGAACGGCTGGCCGAACTCGCGCGGCGCCGGCCGGACGCCGGGGTGATCGGCGCGTATCGCACCACGCCCAACGGCTCGCCGCGCGGGTTTGAGGTGCAGGCCGACCGCGTGCGGCTGATCGGGCGGCGGCGGCCGTTCAGCCTCGACCGCCGCGCCCGCGTCCTGCGGCGGCTGGTCGGCCGGGCCGTCGCCAACGGGTACGAACTCGGCGAGCACGTCCTCGGCGGCGCGTACGCCGTCACCCGCGCCGGCCTCGACGGCCTGGCCGCCACCGGCGCGTTCGCCGACCCGCTGCTGTGGCTGGGCGCCCGGCTGACCGAGGACGCCGCCGTCGGCCTCCACGCCCGCGCCGCGGGCCTGACAATGCTCGACCACGTCGGCCCCGGCGAGGTCTTCGGCGTCCGCTACGTCGGCCTCCCCTTCCCGCCGGCCGAGCTCCTGGCACGCGGCTACGCGATCATCCACAGCGTCAAGAACGACCCGCAGCACCCCGAGGCGGAGGTCCGCGACTTTTTCCGCCGCCACCGGGTATCGCTGCCGTAGTGATCGCGCCCTAAATGACGCACCGGTGCGACACGCCGGGCGCGCGCCGTCGTCGGGCCGTCTCAAACCCCAGCGTTTTCCCACTTCCCCGCGCCACGCAAACTGAAACCTGCCGGCCCCCGCCTTGCATCGCGTCCGTCGTGCCGCCCACCGCCCCGCGGGCGGCACGCGACGGCCGGTCGACGTGGCCCGCCGCCGCACCGCACTCGACGCGGGGCGACGCGAAAGGAAACGCACATGGCAGACTCCACCGGAATCGCCGAGGCCGACAAGCTCAGCACCGACATCAACGACCAGGCCACCAACCTCGAGAAGGGCCTCACCTCGATGCCCCTCGACGTGGCCGCCGACAGCATCAAGCGCTGGAAGTCCACCCTCGAGTCCACCGGCGACTCGAAGCTGTCGGCCATCGGCGGCAAGCTCGGCGACCTCCACTCCGCCCTCACCGGCGGCACGCCCGACGGCAAGAAGGTCGGACCCCTCCTCACCGAGCTCGGCACCCACGTCGACTCCGTCGCCGGCTCGCAGTCCGGCTCGCTCAAGATGGCCCTCACCAAGCTCGGCAGCGCGCTGACCAAGGCCGGCTCGTCGCTGTAAGGCGAACGCCGCCACGAGACCGCTCACCGATTCGGCGTCCGGGCCTCTGGCTCGGACGCCGGCTTGCGTTGGGGCAGTTCCACTTGGGGCGGAGCGGCCAATTCGTCGGCTGCCATTGAGGAATTTCTACGAACAACTCGAGGCGATCCAAACCCTTCAACAAGCCGGCGTCTGAGCCGAAGGCGAAGGCCCGAATGCGTTCGGCGTCGGGGGCCGTCTCGAACTCCGAACGCATCCGGGTCCTCGCCTTCGGCTTGGACGCCGGCTTGTTCGGGTGTGCGGGTCCCCTCGGAGGTGTTCATGCGAAATCCTCCATGGCGCCCGCCCTACGGCGCCCGCACTTCCTCCACCAGTGTCCGCGTGCCGCCGAGTTCGATCAGCCCGCTGCGGATCACCTCGCCCGACAGTCCGCCCAGGACGTAGTGCGACCGCACGGCCGACCCGCCGGGCGGCAGGGTTGAGATCAGCGCGTCCTGCCGGGCGCGGTCCGCGCTGGCGACGTAGGCGGTGCATGCGAACGGCTTGTCGCCGTAGTTCGTGACGGTCTGCTGCACGATCAGCCGGTTCCCCGCGTCGCGGAAGGCGATCGTTCGCAGCCCCACGTCGCCCAGTCCGACCCGCACCGTCAGCGGCACCACCACCGGCGCGGCCGACACCGACGGCGCCGCCAGCACCGCCTCGACCACGTACTCTCCCGCCGGCGTCCCGTACGGTGGGCGGAGCGTCGCGGTGCCCTCCCACGTTTCGCCGGGGCCGACCCGCAGCACCGCCGGCGCGACCGACGCCGTCCACCCCGCCGGCGGGCGCAACGCGATGCTGCCGGCCAACTCACCCGCCGTCGGGTTCGTGAACGTCAGCCGTCGGGCGTGGGCGTCGAAGGTCGACTCCAGCACCGGCCGCTCCAACCTCACGCCCGCCCGCAATTTCGCCGCCGCCAAATTGAGATTCACCACGAACACCGGCGTCGGCCCCACCGCCAGCCGCCCGTTCGGCACCGGGCCCGGCCGGCCGAGCAGATCCACCGCCATCAGCCCGCGCGGGTCGATCAGCGACGGATCGAGGTCCACCGTCGCCTCGCCCGCGTCGCTCCAGACGATCGCCGTGCCGGTCGCGCCGCTGTCGAACAGCAGCGCGTCGATCCCCTTGCCCAGCGCGAGGTCGCCGGCGTAGGTCGCGCCGCGCAGCGCCGACAGCAGCGTCCGCGTCGGCAGCAGCATCGGCGTCGGGCGCAGCGACGACCCATCGCCCGTCGCGGCGAACGGCAGCGGCACGTCCACCCGCCCCGCGCCGGCCGCCAAGGCGAACCCGACGCGCTTCACCAACTCCCCCGCGTCCGGTGCCGACACCGACACCTCCGCCCCCGCGCGGTCCGGCCCGACGTACAGCGGAATCTGCCGCGGCAGCACCGACGCCGGCACCGTCAGGATCGGGCCCGGCACCACCGGGTCGGGGTCGCGCCAGACCGGCCACGCCGACGCGGGGGGTCGGCCAGGGGCGAGCGTGGCGAACGCGCGGCGGACGCGCTCATACCCCGCCCGCGCCGCCGGGTCGGCCGCCACCGCGTCGGCATCCGCGTCGGTCCCGACCTGCCACGCCCCCACGTCCGCCGCGTGCCGCGACAGCAAATCCGCCAGCGCGCCCCGCCAGATGCCATCTTCAGTCGCCCCCGCGCCGAGGATCGACACCTCCACCGCCCGCCCGCCGTCGCGCGACTTCGCCAGCAGTCGGTCGAGCGCCCCGCCGTCCACCGCTTCGGACACGTCGACCGACGCCCGCACGCGCCCCGCCCCGAGGGTGCCCGCCGCGTCCGCCAGCGCGCCCCACGCCGCCGGCGAGAGGTCGGGCGCGACCACCCCGAACCGCCCGTCGGTCGGCACCTCCGGCCGGTCCTGCGCGACCACCGCCAGCGCCGCCCGCGCCGACGCCACCGGCTCGCCCGCCCGGCTCACGTTCAGCCGCGCGTCGTACCAACCCGTGTGCAGCGCGGGCAGCGCCAGCGCCGACGGCCCCGCCGCCAACCGCTCGGTCCGCTGGAACACCGTGTGCCCCGCCGCGTCGGTGACGGCCCACTGCCCGATCAGTTCATCGCCCCCCGCCCCACCGACGCTCGCCAGCAGGCGCGGCGGGTCGAAGTGCCCGAAAACATTGGCCGGCCGATTCGTTACCAGTGCCACCCGCGGCGCGCGGAGGACCGACAAATCGTCGAACCACGCGCTGCCGCGAATGTCCTGCGCGAACGCCGCCACGCCCTCGGCCGGGACGCCCAACTTGTCCGGCTGCAACAGCGCGACCTCGACGACCAAAAACGCCGCCGCCGGATCGTCCGCCGCGAGCGTCAGGTCCATCGGGTGCCAAGACTTGTCGCCGTCGGCCGAGGCGAGGGGGTCGGACCGCACCGGGTCGCCCACGGGCTTGCCCGCCGCGTCGGTGAAGTACGCCGACAGTCGGGCCCGCGCGTACCGCAGCGGCGTGGTGCGGGCGAACCCCCGCACGCGGTAGAGCGCCCCGGCGCTGACGGGAATCCGCCCGGCCGGGTAGCGATAGATCAGGCTGCCGCCGTTGAGGTCGAGCCGGAACGCATACCGCCCCGACCGCGCCGCATCCGTCGCCAGCCGCCCGTTGACGTAAAACGGCAGCCCCGGCCCCGCGACCTTCTCCCAAAACATCGGCAACTCTTCGGCATTCCCCCGCCCCCGCTCCTCGAAGTCGAACCGCACCCCGCCGAACTCATCGGGCTCCACCGCGCGGAGGGCCGGCGCGGCGATCAGCAGCAGCAGGAGGATGGGGAGGGCGGCGCGCATGTCCGATAATTTCATCGGTCAGCGTGCCGCAGGGCTTGAGGGGAAGGCGCGGAGGGAAGTCCACGAATGGTCACGAATCAGACACGAATGGAGAAGATTGGCCAAGCCCTCTTCTCTTCATTCGTGTCTTATTCGTGACGATTCGTGGACCCCGCTTCACGCCGCGATTTTCATCGCCGGGTCCGCCGCCGACGCCTCGGCGCCGGTCAGTCCGCTGCCCGGCAGGCGAACGCTCACCGGCTGGCTCAGCGGGCCGCTCTCGTTGCGGGTGTTCACGTAGCACGCGCACAGCCAGACCGTCGTTACGCCGGTCAGGTCGGGGTAGATCAGGTCGAGGGTCGTGCGGCTGGACAGGCGCTCCAGCGCCCACTGCGTCACGTCGCCGGGCGGGTTCTCGCCGCGGTGGACGTGGACCGCCAGCGACCGGACGCCGCGCGGCTTGCCCCGGCGGTGCGGGTCGAGCGGGTCGGACGCGAGCATCCGTAGCGACTGCGGCCCGGTCAGCATCGCCGTCAGACTCGGCGCGACCGCCGGGGTCGTCGCGGCGGTGTTGACCCCGTCGCGCACCCGCAGCCCCAGGCTCTGCCGCAGCCCGTTGGAGACCGCCGGGCTGCTCTGCAGGACGGCGACCACCGGCCGCGCGGCGCGCCGGAACGCCACCAGCGCGTCGTTGCGGGTCTGGATGCTCGCGCGGTTCCGCGTCATCGCCTCCGCCGCCGCGTCGTAGGCGTCGGCAAAGGTGCCGAACGTCGTGGTGACGGCAGCCCACAAATCGGCCGGGATGCCGAGCTCCACCACCCTCGGCCCGACGACGGTCACGAGGTTCTGCCCCCACGGCTTCCACTGCGCCACGCTGAGTCTGGGATACGAGGTGCCCATCGTCCGCTCCAATCCCGACGGCCACCGCCGCCGATGCAAGGTTTCGCCGCCGAGTCCGCCGCGCCCGACACCCGGCCGCGACCCGCCCAACGGTCTGCCCCTAGCATCGACCCCCACCCCCCCCGCCCGCAGCAATTCCGCGCCCCGCCCGCACATCCCATAATCCCCCCCGCCCCAGCACCACCCGCCGTGCCCCGCTCGACCGTTCGCTAAAGAAATCCGAAACGACCGCCCACCCCGCCCCGCAACCGCGTCAAAATGACCGTTTTTTCCCGAGGGAAACGGGGCGTTTCCCGCGGTAAACGACTCGTTTCCCGAGGGAAACCTCCCGTTTACCGAGGGCAACGCCGCGTTTACCGAGGGCAACGCCGCGTTTACCGAGGGCAACCGCGCGTTTCCCGAGAGAAACTCCTCGTTTACCGACGGCAACGCCCCGTTGACCGAGGTAAACGACCGCTTGCCGTCGGTAAACGCCGGCTTGACGTCGGTCAACGACGGGTTCCCGAGGTGAACGCCGGGTTCCCGAGGTGAACGCCGGCGTCACGGGTCTTTCCGTGGCACGGGCGCCCCGCCCGTGTCCGCGAAGCGGACCAACCTTCACCGCACGGGCGGGGCGCCCGTGCCACGGAAAATACGCGCCCGCCCTGGGTGAAACCGCTGGGGTCAGGAACGCCGCCCGTGGCACCCCGTGCCGGGCACCCAACCCGCGGCCCGCCTTTCCCATCCATGGGGACTCGACCTCGCGGGCGTCAAGCGGCGACTTGATTTCCGCCGACTCCGTTGTGCTCTGACGATTGACGTCCGAGCGGCGGGTGGTTAAGGTCGCGCCATCGGGTTGTTCTGCACGAGAATAGGAGTTATGCCTTCATCCGCAGAGACAAACGACGTTGTGAGGCGGGACGCGCCGGTGATTGTCCTGGAGTATGGATCGCCCGTAGCCGAAAGCCGGCTGCCGTCTATCCTGCTGGCCACTTTTTGCTTTGGCGTGGCACATCTCGTGGCGGAGTTCTTGACGCAATATCTCGCGGCCTTTAAGTTCGGATGGTTGGGATCGGCGTCCAACCCGAGCCAATTGGACAAACTTCAGGACCAGTTCTTCTTCAACATGGTCACGGAAGTGGCGTGGCTGTTACCCGCAATTGCGCTAGTGTTTCTCGTCCAACTCGGAGTCGGTTTGCTATGGGGTGGCAGGTCGCGCTCGAAGAGATGGGCGATAGGTCTCGCCATTGGCGTTTGCTACTGCTGGGCCGGATGGGGTTTTTGGGGTTTGAGCAAGTCGATCGGCTTTCCATTTCCCGAGAGCACGAACTTCTTGTCCTCCATGCTCCTTGCTGCCGTCGGCGGAACCATCCTTGCGACGTGGCGACGGGCAGAACCGAACGCTGCAATGGACCGGCCCCGCGTTGAGCGTTCTGGTAAACTGAAAGTCGGTCGGCGCGGTGCCGGCCATTGAACGTTGGTCCGTCATGCCGCAGGAGGAGCCCCCATGTACGAGCCGGGTGCCACGGGTTGACGTACTCGTCAACCCGTGCCGGAACACTCCCGACTTCCGGCACCGCCACCCGGCAAGCGCCGCCCGGCACGGGTTGGGTGCGCCCAACCCGTGGCACCCAATGCCGGGCACCCGGCGACTTGATTTCCGCTGACTCCCTACTAACTTATCACTTGCAGAGCAAATCACCGGGGCTTGGGGTCGTGCTATAGGGGCACTCTGCACGAGAATGGTCGTTATGCGTCTGATCTGGCCCTTCATCAGTTGGAAGCGGTACTCGCGAAGACGGAACTGCTACTGCTTCCACTGGGGCACGGCGGCGAATCCGTATCGTTCCTCGGGACTGCCGCACGGCTTCTGTGGGACTTGCGGTGTGTGCGGTAAACCGGGTCATAGCCGTCACTATCCCGGCCCGGTTCCTTGCACCGGTGACTGGTGTGATGAACATTATGAGGTCGAGCGTCGCCGGTCGCTCGAACGGTGGGGCAGTTCGCCGGGTGCCACGAAGGATTTCGCATGAAGGGTCGGGTTAAGCAGCGTAACCAGCCTCGGGTCAGCGGGTTAGATCGCGGTGCTCCCGTTGCGAACTAGCCGGCGTCTGAGCCGGAGGCGAAGACCCGGATCCTCGGCGCGGGGCCGCCCCGGAGTTCGGCGAGGTTCTGCGCCCGAAACCCGGGTCTTCGCCTTCGGCTCAGACGCCGGCTTGTTCCGGCGGTCGGGTCGGCGTGGAAGTGTTCGTGCGAAAAAACTCCGTGGCACCCCATGTCGGAGACCGCACCACCGCCCGTTTGTCTCACAACGTGAAACTCGACCTCGCGGGGGTCAATCGGCGACTTGATTTTCTTGGACTTTGTTGTACTTTGGCGACCAACGCCCGAGTGGCGGGTAGTCAGCACCCTGCTACCCGGTTTTCCTGCACAACATGGGTAGTTATGCCGCAGCAACCACTCGACTACGAATCACCACTCCCACGTCGCGTCAAACCGCAATTTACTGCGATTGGCTTTGGCGTAGCATTTGGTGCAGTCCTGACTGTTCCCGCCATTTTCCTCGCAATAATGTCCGCCGGCGCGGGACATGGCACGTACATGTTCGCGCGTTTGTTCTTTCCGTATCCGATGCTGCTGACACCACTAACGGGCGGCAGCATTGCCGCACCGTCGATGGTGTTGACGTTTCTACAACTGCCGATTGAAGGTGCGCTCACGGGACTTACACTTACTTCGAAGCGGCCCCTACTTGCTGGCACCGTGTTGGGAGCGCATCTGATCGCATTCGGCCTGTGTTAGTTATTGAGTAATTTTAACTAGCGTGCTGCGATTGCCACACGGTTACAATACAATCAAACGCTACTGGGTGCCACGGGGTGAGGTACGCCTCAACCCGTGCCGAACGGCCCCCCGATCTGGGGCGCCTTCTTCCTGACGAGCACCGTCCTGCACGGGTTGGCGAGTACGCCAACCCGTGGCACCCAATGGCGGGCACCGGCGCTATCGGGTATGTTTGCACCGTGACATTTATGGTGCCCCACTCGCACATCATCTATCCAATCGGACTAGAGGCGAATGCCGGCGATGTCGTTATGTACCACGGCGAACGGTCATTTGTAGAAGTGGTCATTGTCGGCGAGCTCGTCGCAGAGTGGGGCGTCGGGGAGCCCGGGTTAATGCTTCAGAATATAAGCTTTGGGCGCGTGTTTGTCCCCGCATCTAGCTTCGGCGAGGACATTGTCTATGTGTCCCGTGGGGCATAATTAAGCGCCGCCGGGCATCCGACCGTGGGTCGGCTCGGGGGCGAGTCCCCAACCCGCGGCACCCGAAAAGGCTCCGCCCCCCACTCCTTCAGTTGCGTCCGCGGCGGCGGTGGGGACAATCGCGGGCATGCCGCGAATGAGAGACCTGCCGCGCGTGGTCGGACGGATCGGCTGGTGGACGTTCGCCAAGCGCGTCTACCAGCAGGTGATCGACGACGAGCTGCTCACCTGGGCGGCGGCGCTGGCGTACTACTGGCTGTTCGCGGTCTTCCCGTTCCTCATCTTCCTGCTCAGCCTGCTGCCGCTGATGCCCAGTGGCGTGCAGGAGGCGATCCGCGAGGAGGTGCGGCAGGTGGTCGAGCAGGTCGCCCCGAATGCCGAGACGAGCGGGACGATCAACAAGGCCGTCGGCGGGTTCCTCGCCAGCCGCAGCGGGTGGCTGCTGGCGGTGGGGCTGGGGATCGCGGTCTGGACCGCCAGCACCGGCATGGCGATGACGATGGCGGGGCTCGACAAGTGCTACGACGTGAAGGACGTCCGGCCGTACTGGAAGGCGCGGCTGATCGCCACGGGCCTCACCCTCGCCACGGCGGTGGTCATCCTGGCGGTGCTGGTGCTGCTGCCGGTGGTGAACATGGTGCTGGCGTACTTCCCCGACTCGCTGCCGCTGGGGTGGGTGCTGACGCCGATCCGCTACCTGGCGGCGGTGGGGCTGCTGCTGCTGATCCTCGCGGGCATCTACTGCTTCGGCCCGAGCATTCGCCGGCGGTTCCACCTGCTGACGCCCGGCGCGGTGTTCGTGGTGGCGCTGTGGCTGCTGCTGGGGTACGGGCTGCGGGTCTACGTCGGGCAGTTCGACGCCGCCGCCGCGTACCAGCGGACGTACGGGGCGGTGGGGGGCGTGGCGATCCTGCTGCTGCTGTTCTACATCGACGCGCTGGTGCTGATGATCGGGGCGGAGATCAACGCCGAGCTCGACTTCGCGCTGCTGGGCATCCCCAGCGGCCCGACGGCGGAGGAGCGGACGGTCGCGCCCAAGCCGCTGTCGGAGCTGGACGAGGAGGACCGCGAACTCGCCGCCGACCTCGGGGAGCGGCGGGAGGAATAGGCGGCCGGACGATCACCCCGGCGGCTGGGGGGCAGGGGCGGTGGGCTGGGCGGCGGGCTGGGTGCTTGGGGGCGTGCCGGGCGGGGTGTAGTCGATGCCGTACTCCGCGGGGATCGGGCGGAGGGTCTTGCCCATCCAGTCGGCGACGGCGCGGTACTTGGGGTCGGCCTTGTCGCGGAAGATGCCGTTGTACGAACCGGCCTTGGGGTGCGGGTAGGTGGCGGCGGTGAGGGGCAGGGCGAAGTTGAGCAGCAGCGACTGGTCGGGCTGGGCGCGGTCGATCATCGCGCGCTTCGCCGGCCCGCCGAACACGCTGCCGGCGGCCGCCTTGTCGCCGACGGTCTGCTGGTAGGTGGCGAGGATGTAAAAGTTCGTGTATGTCGGCCGCTCGGCGGTGTCGTTGTAGAGGACGAAACTCCCCCCCGCCGCCGTGCCGTGGCAGTTGCTGGTGGCGCACCCGGCCAGCACCGCCGGTTGGACGGCCCGGCGGAACTCGAGCATCGACTTGGGGTCGGTGGTGATCAGGACCTTGTCCTTCACGTCGTCGCTCGCCCCCTCGAGCACCGCCAGCGCCTGCTCGGCCTGGCCCTGGCGGCGGAAGTCGCGGAAGGGGATGTTCTTCGAGTCGATGTACTTCTTGTCCACGCCGTCCTCGAACCGCACGCGGACGCTGCGGTCGCCGGGGGTGAGCTCGGCCTGGCGGATGCGGTTGATCTGGGCGTCGGTGAGAAAGTCCCGGTCCGCCGCCGGGTTCGCCGCCGGATTCGCCGCGCCGCCGCCGTTCGGTCCGGCGACCGGGGGCGGCGGCGGGACGGTCCCACCGGTGCCCGCGCCGCCCTGCTGCAGGCGGCGCTGGCTGCGGACGGCGGTGGTCAGGTTCGCCACCGAGGCGTCGTTCGGGTCGATCGCCCGCGCGCTGTCGAGGGCGCGCTGGGCCATGTCATACTCCTGGGCGTCGATCGCCTCGCGCGCCAGCGCGACGCGGCCGGCGACGTCCTTGTTGCCCGCCTTCTCCAGCGCGGCGAGGCGCTCGTCGAACTTCTCGGCGAAGGTGCCGTACTCCACGCCCTTCACCTGGTCGCGCGGCAGCGTGACCTGGATGCCGCCGCGGTCGATGACCACCGCGTCGGACGATTCCGAGACGTCGCCGGCGAACACGCGGCCGTCGGTGGCGGTCACGGTGCCCTGCCGGGCGTTGAGCAGCGCGGGCAGCGCGAAGCCCACGGCGGCGGCGGCGAGGGTGCAGGCCAGAACGGTGCGTCGGCGGCGGGTCATGGGCGGTCCTTCCAATAAGCGTCGGGGGCTAATCTACCGGCCCGACGGCGCGGCAACAAGTGCCCCGCCGCTTCCTTAGCGTTTGGGCGATTTGCGGAAGCGGCCCAGCGGCGTCTGCTCGCGGCCGACGGCCTTCTCGAACGCGCGGAGGTTGCGGACGTTCGCCTTGAACGCGGTGTCGACCACGAGCTCCACGCCGGGAATCAGCCCGCCGAAAAAGTCGATCCCGAGGTTGGCGAGCATCTTCGCCATCACCCACTTGCCGCAGCCGTGCTTGCGGGCGAGGTAGACCGGGTAGCACCCGGCGGCGGCGGTGAAGGCGTCGCCGGCGACCGGCAGCAGGCCGATGAGCGTGTCGTAGCCGAACATCACGCCGGCGATCTCGAACTTGGTGTCGAGCCAGTTGGCGAGGGTGCGGGCGCGGGCGAGGTCGGTTTCCAGGTCCGGGTGGACGGGGTTTACCGCGACGCGCTGGGGTGGGGGGGCTGTCACTCGACCGATTCTACCGGCTGGCGCGATTCGGCGTGAGGGGGAATCCGCGCCGGCGCCGGCCCGCGGGCGGCGGAGGCGACGGACTTGGCCTCGGCCTCGCGCAGGGCCTGCAGTTTCGTCCACACCTCCGCCAGCAGCGCCGGCAGCCCCGCCCGCGTGGCGGCCGAGACGGCGAAGACTTCGCCATTCACCGCCTCACGCAGGCGGTCGAGCGCGTTGTCCTCATCGCCGGGCGTGAGGTCGATCTTATTGCCCGCCACCACCTCCGGCTTGGCGGCGAGGGCGGGGCTGAAGGCCTCCAACTCGCGGCGGATCGTGCGGTAGTGCTCGGCCGGGTCGGAGCCGTCCTCGGGGTAAAGGTCGACCAGGTGGATGATGAGTTTGGTCCGCTCGACGTGCTTGAGGAAGGCGTGGCCCAACCCTAACCCCTCGTGGGCGCCCTCGATCAGCCCCGGAATGTCGGCCAACACGAACTGCCGGTCGCCGGCGAGGTCGACGATGCCGAGTTGCGGGACGAGGGTGGTGAAGGGGTAGTCGGCCACCTTCGGCCGGGCGGCGCTGACGGCGGCGAGGAGGGTGCTCTTGCCGGCGTTGGGGAGGCCGGCGAGGCCGACGTCGGCGATTAACTTCAATTCCAGCTTGAGGTTGCGCTCCTCGCCGGGGGTGCCCTCCTCGAACTCGCGCGGGGCCTGGTGCGTGCTGGTTCGGAAGTGGAAGTTGCCGCGCCCGCCCTTGCCGCCGCGCGCCACGAAGGCCGAGTCGCCGGGCTCGGTGAGGTCGGCGATGGTGATGCCCTTGTCGAGGTCGTGCACCAGCGTGCCGGGCGGGACGGGGACGATCAGGTCCTCGCCGCCCTTGCCGTACATCTTCTTCTTCGCCCCATTACCGCCGTTGGTGGCGCGCCAGTGGTGCTGGCCGGAGAAGTCGATGAGGGTGTTTTTGTTGACGTCGGCGACGAATTGGATGGACCCCCCATCCCCGCCATCGCCGCCGTCGGGGCCGCCCTTGGGGACGTACTTCTCGCGCCGGAAGGATTTGGACCCGTCCCCGCCGTCGCCGGCGCGGACGTGGATGATGGCCTCATCAACGAAGTGCAACGAAGCCCCGATCCTGCAAAATTACTCGGCGACGCGGACGTGGACCTTGCGGCCCTGGAACTCGACGTGGCCGGGCGAGAGGGCGAACAGGGTGTCGTCCTTGCCCATGCCGACGTTGTAGCCGGGGCGGAACTTGCTGCCGCGCTGGCGGATGATGATCGACCCGGCCTTCACCAACTCGCCGCCGTAGGCCTTGACGCCCAGGTATTGCGGGTTGCTGTCGCGGCCGTTCTTGGTGCTGCCCTGTCCCTTTTTATGTGCCATTGAAAAGTGTCCTTGGTCCGTGGTCCGTGGTCAGTTGTGAAGAAAAAAGGCTCGCCGGATCAGTTCCGGCGGGCCGAGAGTTTAGGGGGCAGTATGGGGTGCGGCAACCATTGGTACTGCGAGAAGACTCAACCCACGCTGATAGGGCAAACACTTCCGAAACGGCTCCGTCTCAAAGAGCCAAGGTTCTCCCGGTCGCTGCCACACCCTTGCCTGCCCGTAACCAGTTTGCCTGAAATCGAACGAGTCGCCATCAATCACGCCGCCGAAACGGGCTTGGCCGGTGGAATCCGTGTACTGCGTTTCGATGTTAACGTCGGTCCCGTGCATCCCCATTAGTGATGGGAACAGGTAAGACTTGCGGACCCAGCGCTCGACCTTGACTCCAGCGAGTCGAACATTTGTTTTGGAATCAACCGCCTGCAAAGTCATGTCTCGGCCACAACCAATTGACGTCGACACGATTAGAGCAGTGATAGCCGCCCGACCGGCCTTGAACTCGCTCATCGCATAACCCAGCTTTCATCCTCCTGCCGGACGCTGTCATTCTGCGGGGCGACCTCGTCGCCGTAGACCACGAAGTCGATTTGCTTGGTTTTGCGGAGGGTGGCCGCCTCGCCCTGGGCGTTTTTGATCGGCTGGCCCTTGTCGTCGGTCACGGCGGCGGTCTCGCCGCTGAGGCCCTCGACGTAGATTTGGAAGCTGCCCATCCGCTTGGCCGGCTCCTTCCAGATGGCGACGCCGTGCTTCTGCTGGTCCTCGCCAACGCGGAGGGCGCCGGCGACTTGGAAGGCGTCCTGCAGGTTCGGGTCGCCGGCGCGCTTCTTGATCGCGTCGAAGACCTTGGGCGGGACGCCGCGGTCGGAGTGGATCGCCTCGCCGGCCTTGGTGACGAGGGTGAAGACCGGCAGGAAGGTCTGCTCGCGGTCGGAGTCGTTGATGACGGTGTAGGTGAGGTAGTAGTACGCCTGGGGCTGGGCCTCGCCGGGCACCTGCACGACGATGCGCTTGGGCAGGTCGTGGTTGAAGGTGAGCTCCCAACTGACCGGGTAGGGGCTGGGCTGGGGGAAGCCGAGCGCGACGCCCGCGAGCAGCAGGAGCGCGAGGGCGGGGAGTAGGACGCGGGTGCGGGTCATGGGGGTGCCCTTGATGAAAAGCCTTCGGGTGACGGCGGCCGCGGGGCCGCCGGGCGTATTGTTCCAGACCGGTGGCCCTCCTGTCAAACATCCTCCGGCCGGAAAGTTCGGGGCCCGCGCGGTTCGCGGCCCGATTGGTCCGCGAGGGCGAGGTGGGCGGGGCGATCCGGCTGATCCTCTCCGGCCCGCGCGGGGCGGCGGACGAGGGGCACGTCGCCCACTTCCTGCAGTTCGCGGCCGACAACGGCATCGACCTCACCGACCTCTGGGTGGCGGTGCGGGAGCCGCAGGAGAAGGTGGTGTGGGCGGTGCTGCCGGTGGTGAGTCCGGGGCGGACCGCGCTGCTGAGCGTGCCGGGCCGGCTGCCGCGGCCCGCCGACCGGCCCGGCGCCGTCGCGGTGGTGGCGGCCGTCTGCGACCACTGCCGGGCGGGCGGCGTCGAGCTCGCCCAAGCCCTGCTCGACACCGAGTCGCGCGACGTGGCCGAGGCGATGCGGGCGGCGGGGTTCGCGCCGCTGGCCGACCTGGTCTACCTGCGGCGGGAGGTCTCGCCCGTCGCCACGCCCGCGGTCGATCTGCCGGCGGGCGGGGCGCTGGTCGACTTCGACGAATCGCTGGCCGGGCGGTTCGCGCGGGCGATTCTGGCGAGTTACGAGGAAAGTTTGGACTGCCCCGCCCTCAACGGCCGGCGGGGCATGGCCGACGTGCTCGACGGCCACCGGGCGGCGGGGCAGTTCGCGCCGGACTTGTGGTCGCTGCTGGCGGTGGACGGGCGCGACGCGGGGTGCCTGCTGCTCAACCGCCTGGCGGCCGGCGAGGGGGTGGAACTGGTCTACACCGGGCTGGCCCCGTGGGCGCGCGGGCGGGGGTGGGCCGACGCGCTGATCCGCCTCGCCCTGGAGCGCGCCGCGGCCGAGGCGGGGCGTCGGGTGGTGCTGGCGGTGGACGCGGGCAACGCCCCCGCGCTGCGGCTGTACCACCGGCACGGGTTCCGCGACGTCCACCGCAAGTTGGCGTTAATGAACGACTTGCGCGCCGCGACACGGGCGGCGGGCTAACCGATTGGCGCGGCGCGCTTTAGCGGCGAATGAGCGGCAGTTAAGTGGTTCCCCCACTTCTGCACCGGTCCCATAAGAATGTGGGTAAGCGGTTGACGAAAAAGATTCTCGAGCGGCACCCCCCGCCGCCGCCGGCAGTTGCGCGCATGTGGAACACGAAACCGGAAATCCGGGGGTTGATCGGTTCGCCGCCGTCCACTATCTTCATCAAAGCCGAATGACCGCCCCGCCAAACAGGGCCGGCCCCCCACCGTGGACGCGGCGGGGGCCACCGGCCGGGCGATCCGAGGCTGCCCCGTGGGAAGCGGGGCGCGGCGGGCCTTCAACGGCCCGCCGCCTACGCGAAGGACGCGGTTCCGAACGGGCGCCCGGCGACGGGCGCGACTGTTTTTCGACGGTCGTTTTCAGAACCGGCGCTCCGACGGGCGTTTTTGTGTCAAGGACGCGATCTCAAGGACGATTCTGGTAGCAGGCAGGATGCCTGAGGCGGCGCAAGGAGTGTTGCGCCGCGGGTCCCCCGCGCCGCGCGGCTTAGGCCGAGCGTGCGCGACCAGGGGTCCGCGGCCGGGCGTCGCCCCCGACAGCAGGTTCCGCCGTGCCCCCGGAGGATCGGACGATCCCCCATTCGGGAGAGCCGCCGGGGCGAGGGTGATCGGACGCAGGTCCGCCCCCCGCCGCCCCGGCCGAGGGCACGGCCCACCAGACCCCGACCCGCCCCAACGGCGGTTCGGGTGCAAGGGAGATCGCCGTGAGTTGCATCAGTGCAGGAGACCCCCAGCTCGCCCGCCTGGCCGACGCCATCGCCCAGCGGGTGGGGGCCCAGCGGTTCGCCGTCTGGTTCGACAATTCCACCAAGCTCGACCTCAAGAACGACGGCCTGGAGATCGCCGTCCCCAACGACTTCATCAGCGACTGGATCGGCAAGCACTTCGGCCGGCCGATCCAGGAGGCGGCGGTGGAGGTGCTGGGCTGCTCGCTGAGCGTGAAGTTCAGCGTGATGCCCAAGCTCTTCGAGACCGACGAGCCGGGGGTCGATGACTTCGACGCCCCGGACGACGCGCCGCGGTACGATTCGCCCCGGTCGGTCGGGGCGCAGCGGGTGCCGCACTACCCGGTCGGTCGGGCGACCGCGGACCGGCCCCGCATCATCGCGCCGCCCCGGCAGGCGCCGCCGGCGATCCCGGTGGCCGCGCCGGTGGCGTCGGTCCTGACCGGCGCGCGGCTGCGGCACGACCTCGAGTCGTTCGTGGTCGGCGGCAGCAACCAACTCGCCTTCAACGCCGCCGAGTACGTCGCGGAGTTCCCCGGCGGGCAGTACAACCCGCTGTTCATCCACGGCCCGGTCGGCCTGGGCAAAACCCACCTGCTGCAGGGGCTGTGCAAGCGGTTCGCCCGCCTGAATCCGACGCAGCGGTGGGTTTACCTTACCGGCGAGGAGTTCACCAACGATTTCCTCACCGCCCTGCGGGCCAACAAGGTCGACGCCTTCCGCCGGAAGATGCGCGATTTGGACATGCTGGTGATCGACGACGTCCACTTCCTCGGCGGCAAGAAGGCGACCCAGGAGGAGTTCCTGCACACCTTCAACGCCATCGAGGCCGGCGGCAAGCAGGTGGTCATCGCCTCCGACGCCCACCCGAAGATGATCGCCGAGTTCGGCGAGTCGCTGATCAACCGCTTCGTCAGCGGCATGGTGGTGCGGGTCGACCCGCCGAACCTGGAGATGCGCGAGCAGATTTTGCACGTGCTGGCGAAGCGCGTGAACCTGGTGCTGCCGGAGGAGGTCACGCACTGGATCAGCCGGCGGGTGACGCAGAACGTGCGCGAGTTGGAGGGGGCGATGACCCGCATCGCCGCCCACGTCCGGCTGAGCGGCCGGACGATCGACGTCACGCTGGCGCAGGAGGCCCTCGGCGACCTCGACCGCTCGCTGAGCGCCCCGATCCGCCCCGAGCACGTCATCGCGGCGGTGCTGGAGCACTTCGGCCTCGACAGCAAAGACCTGATGAGCGGCCGGCGGCAGCGGACGATCTCCCTGGCCCGCAGCGCGGCGATGTTCCTGATCCGCAAGACCAGCAAGCTGAGCTTCCCCGAAATCGCCGGCCGGATGGGCAAGCGCAACCACAGCACCGTCATCAGCGCGTGCCGGCGGATCGAGCGCGCGATGGCGAAGGGCGAGCGCCTCCCCTGGACCAGCGCCGTCGGCGAGCGGGAGGAGGAGGCCAACGAACTCATCCAACGCCTGGAGGAGCAGAGCCGGGCGAGGGCCTGAAGTGGAACGGGCGTCCCGCCCGGATTTCTTCCGTATTTTCATGCGCAGAAGGAAATCCGGGCGGGACGCCCGTTCCACTTCAGGAGAGGATTGTCCCGATCACCGTGCGCTGCCGCGGGCGGGTGTCGAAGTCGACGAGCACGACCTGCTGCCACTGGCCGGTGAGCAGGCGCTTTTGGGCGAACGGCAGGGTGAGGCTCGGGCCGATAAGAGAGGCTCGGACGTGGCTGTGGCCGTTGTCGTCGTTCCAGGTCGCCTCGTGCTGGTAATGCCCGTCGACGGGGGCGACTTTCTCCATCGCGGCCTTGAGGTCGTGCCGGACCAGGCCCGGCTCGAACTCGACGGTCGTCAGGGCTGCGGTCGAGCCGACCACGAACAGGTGCAGCACGCCCTCGCCGCGGCCGCACTCGGCGAGCTGGGCGTGGATCGCGTCGGTCAGGTCCAGCACGTCGGCGTCGCCGTCGGTGGGGAGCTCGAGGGTGAAGCGGGTCATCTTTCCTCCTTGGTCAGTGTCCGCCGGACCCATCATAACGCGGGCCGGCCGCCGGAGTCAGCCGTAGGATTTGCCCCAAGCGAGGTTCCGTGAGCCGTCCGAACCCAAACCAACTCCACACCGGCCCCGACGGCAAAAGCCTCGTCCTCGGCGCGGTCGACCTCGTCGAGCTCGTCGGCCAGACCGTCCGCCTCAAGCGGCAGGGGAAGGACTACGTCGGCCTCTGCCCGTTCCACAACGAAAAGTCCCCCAGCTTCTCGGTCAGCCCCGCCAGACAATTCTTCTACTGCTACGGCTGCAAGGCCGGCGGCGACGCGCTGAGCTTCGTCATGAAGCGCGACCGCGTGGAGTTCAAAGAAGCCCTGCACCTGCTGGCCGATCAGTATCACGTCGAGCTCCCCAAGTTCGGCAGCGGCAAGCGCGAGGACGTCGGCAAGCGGCAGTCGCTGCTGGACGCCCACTCCTCCGCCGCCGAGTTTTACGCCCGGATGCTCCGCGACCCCGACGCCGGCGTGGCGGCGCGCGAGTACCTTAAGGCCCGCGGCTTCACCGGCGAGACGGCCAAGCAGTTCCGCCTCGGCGTCGCGCCCGACGGCTGGGACCACCTGCTGGCCGCCCGCGAGATGAAGAAGTTCGCCGCCCCGCTGCTGACCGAGGGGGGGTTGGCGAAGGTGCGGGAGAAGGGGCCGGGGCACTACGACACCTTCCGCAACCGGCTGATGTTCCCGATCCGCGACGAGACCGGCCGGACCATCGCCTTCGGCGGCCGGGTGCTGCCGTCGAACGACTCGCCCGCGAAGTACCTCAACAGCCCCGAGACGCCGCTGTTCCACAAGTCCAAGTGCGTCTTCGGGTTAGATTTGGCGCGCAAGGGCATCGTCGAGACCCGAACCGCCGTGGTGGTCGAGGGGTACACGGACGTGCTGATGGCCCACCAGAACGGCGTGACGAACGTCGTCAGCGTCCTCGGCACCGCGTTGACGCCGGACCACGTCAAAATCCTGCGTCGGTTCGCCGACCGGATCGTGCTGCTGTTCGACGCCGACACCGCCGGCGAGACGGCCACCGAGCGGGCGGTGGAGCTGTTCCTGACCCAGCCGGTGGAGATTCAGATCGCCACGATGCCGGCGGGCGTGGACCCGGACGAGTTCCTGCTGAAAGAGGGCAAGGCGGCGTTCGAGGCGCTGCTGACGGACAAGGCCGAGGATGCCCTGGCCTACCAGTGGCGGCAGATGCAAAAGCGGTTCACCGCGTCGGGCGGGGAGTTGACCGGCGAGCAGCAGGCGGTCGATCAATATCTCAATCTACTGGCCGACGCCCGCGGCGCGGGGCCGGTCGACGGCCTGCGGTGGGGGGCGGCGCTGGCGCGAGTCAGCCGGCTGACGGGCATCCCGATGGACGACCTGAAGCGCCGGTTCGACCCGCCAAAGTCGGCCGAGCCACGGCGGCCGTCTGGGCGGCAATTTGCCAATAATCGCGCCGCCCGGCCCGCGCCGCTGGCGGCGCGCGAGCGGGCGGAGCGGTGGCTGATGGGGGTGCTGCTGAACCACCCGGCCCGGTGGCACGACGTGCAAATCGCCGTCCAGCCGCAGGACTTCTCCACCGCCCCGCTTCGCCGGCTGGCGGAGTTGTATTGGGACCACCAGCGGAACGAGGGCGAGCCGGTTCTGGCCGAGTTCGCCGCCGTGCTGGAAGCGGCCGACGATGCGGAAAGTCCGGGGCCCGGCCCGGCCGGCGGGCTGGTCGCCCTCGCCTTCGAGTCGGCCAAGGCGGTGGAGGCGTTCAACGACCCGGCGAAGGTGGTGGACGACGCGCTGGACTTTTTCCGCAACCACCGCCGCCGGCAGGAGGCCGACCGGCTGGTCGCGCAATCCCGCCGCGGCCCCAGCGGCGCGGACGGCCCGACCCGCGAGCGCGACGAGGTCGACGTGCTGCGGCAGATTCAGGAGCGCGCCCGGCGGCCCGACCTGCAACGCCACACCGGAAGCTGAGGATTGTCCATCCCCCGCAGCCCCCCGGCGCGTCCCGCTTGGGCGGGCCGGGGGCTTGCTCCCACAAACTATCGGACTCCCCAGCCGACGTGCCTTGCCGGCGGGCGGGGGCATAGAATAACCCCGAACGCCGCACCGGCGGCCGTCAGCGTCGGTGAGGGCGGCAGTCTGAGGCGGTGAAGTTTTAGGCTTGCCGATTTGCCGTTCGGGTTCACACTACGGTGCGCACGTCGCGGAGTCGCCGACCGTTATCGACCGTCACGGAGGACCGCAGTTGCCTTTCCCCGGCGGGCCGACCAGCCGGGCCGTTTTCGACGTATGAGATTCACCTAGAGGTTCGCCGCCAGTCTTTAAGCCTTTCTACCGCCGCTCTGCCGCCCCGTCAACGCCCCGTCCCAGCTTTCACCAAAATGCCTATGTCCTCCAAGTCGTCCGACACGCTGACCGAAGAAGCCCCGGCGAAAAACGGGTCGCCCAATGGGTCGTCCAACGGATCCTCCAACGGCAGTTCCAACGGCAGTTCCAACGGGTCGAGCAACGGCTCGGGCCGGCACGCGCCGCAGGAGACTACCCTCATCGGCTCCGGCTCGGAGGAGGAGGTGCTGCGGCGGGTCGACGTGCTGCTGGAGATGGGCCGCAGGCGCGGCTACCTCACCTACGAGGAGATGAACGAAAAGCTGCCCGACGAGGTCGTCAGCCCCGACCGCCTCGACAGCCTGCTGATGACCATCGACGAGATGGGCATCAAGCTCATCGACGACTCGGACATCGGCGAGTTCGAGGAGAACGTCCGCGTCGTGCCCGTCAAGCGCGAGACGGCGATCCAGAAGGACGCCATCGGCCAAAAGCCCGTCACCGCCAAGGCCGCCGCCGATTTGGTGAACAAAATCCTCGGCGACGGCCACCGCCTGTCCGAGGAGGAGCTGGTCGACCTCGAAAAGGAGCTCGCCGAGGCCACGACTAAGCGCATCGACGACCCGGTGCGGATGTACCTGACGCAGATGGGCGAGATCCCGCTGCTGACGCGGGAGCAGGAAATCTCGCTGGCGAAGAAGATCGAGATCACGCGCAAAATCTTCCGCAGCAAGGTGTTGGAGAGCGATTACTCGCTGTCGCAGGCGGTCGAGATCCTGCAGCAGGTGACGGACGGCAACCTGCCGTTCGACCGCACGATGAAGGTCAGCACGGCCCAGGACCAGGCGAGCAAGAGCACGATCGGGCTGCGGATCCCTTCGAACCTTGCGACGGTGCGGGTAATGCTCGACCGCAACCACGCCGACTGGGGCGCGCTGGCGGCGGCGAAGAGCAAGAAGGCCAACGCCGACCTCGCCCTCGCCGTCCGCCGTCGCCGCCGCCGGGCGGTCAAACTGCTGGAGGAACTCTCCCTCCGCACCAGCCGCGTCTCGCCGCTGATGAAGCGGCTGAGCTCGATCAGCTTCAAGATGATCGAGCTCGAGCAGCGGATCGCCGAACTGGAGCAAATCGAGGACCCCGGCGAGGATTTGGAGGTCTGCCAGCAGGAACTGCAGGGCCTTGAGGATTTGGTATTGGAGGATGCCGAGTCGCTGCACAAGCGCGTCGTGCAGGTGAAGAAAATCTTCAACCGCTATGAGGACGCCAAGCGGAAACTCTCCGGCGGCAACCTGCGCCTCGTCGTCAGCATTGCCAAGAAGTATCGCAACCGCGGCCTGAGCTTTCTGGACATCATCCAGGAGGGCAACACCGGCCTGATGCGGGCGGTCGACAAGTATGAATACCGCCGCGGCTTCAAGTTCAGCACCTACGCGACGTGGTGGATCCGCCAGGCCATCACCCGCGCGATCGCGGACCACGCGCGGACGATCCGCATCCCCGTCCACATGATCGAGACGATGAGCAAGCTGCGGAACATCAGCAAGCTGCTGATGCAGGATCTGGGCCGCGAGCCGACGGTTGAGGAGATCGCCAATAAGGCGAAGATGTCCCTGCCCGAGACGCGGCGGGTGCTGAAGATCAGCCGCCACCCGATCAGCCTCGACCGCCCGGTGGGCGAGAGCGAGGACAGCTACTTCGGCGACTTCATCGAGGACGAGAAGGCCGACAACCCGGTCGAGTCCGCCACGCAGGAAATGCTCAAGGACAAGATCGAGCAGGTCCTGAAAACCCTGACCTACCGCGAGCGCGAGATCATCAAGCTGCGCTACGGCATCGGCGACGGCTACACCTACACCTTGGAGGAGGTCGGCCGCATCTTCAAGGTCACCCGCGAGCGCGTCCGGCAGGTGGAGGCCAAGGCCATCCGCAAACTGCAGCACCCGGTGCGGGCGCGAAAACTCGAGGGCTTCCTGCAGGGCGACCCGGCGGGCGAGGAGTAGCGCCGACATCCTTTGGACGGAGCGAATCATGCACGTGTCAATTGACGGCATTTACCGCGACGGCAAAATCGAGCTTCTGGAACAGCCTCCGCAGCCCGAGGACGCGCGCGTTATCGTGACGTTCCTTCCGCCGACCGGCGAAATCGACTTGGCGGCACTAGGCATCGGCAAGGCGGAGGCCGCCGAGATGCGGGCCCGGCTTTCCACCTTCGCGGAGGATTGGGACCGGCCGGAGATGGACGTTTACGATGACTACTAGTCGGGGCGAGGTGGTGCTGGTCCTCTACCCGAACTCCAACCTGACGGGGGCGAAACGGCGGCCGGCCCTCATCGTGCAGGCGGCAAATCTGAACACCCGCCTCCCGCAGACCGTTGTTGCAATGATTACCAGCAACATGAGCCGCGCGAATCATCCGTGCCGCATGACGGTTCTTCTGAACACTTCCGAGGGTCGGCAAAGCGGGTTGAGCATGAATTCGATCGTCATGCTGGACAACGTTGCTACCGTCAGCGACCGGCAGATCACAAAAGCCATCGGCTCGTTGCCGGACATGACTTTGATCGACCAAGCCATCAAGCACACGCTCGGCCTGTAGTAAGAGGCGACGTTTATGATCAGACTCTTCTGGCAATGTAGTTTAATCTTCACGCTGGCGGCCCCCACGTTCCTACTCGCTGCCCCGGCCACCCAACCCTCCGCCATGAGCAACCCAAGCACGCCCCCCATGCATTTCGCCGACGCCACCCACGGGGCCCCCTTCGCCAAAGACCCCGCCGTCGTCCGCTTCGGCGGGCGCTACCTGCTCTACTACACGCTCCGCACCAAAACCGGCTTCGGCATCGGCGTGGCCGAGAGCCGCGATCTGGACCACTGGACGAAAATCGGCGAGGTGCCGCCGGTGCAGGACGTCGAGAAGAACGGCATCTGCGCCCCCGGCGCGATCGTCCGCGGCGGGAAGGTCCACCTCTTCTACCAGTCCTACGGCAACGGCCCGAAGGACGCGATCTGCCACGCCACCTCCGCCGACGGGCTGCACTTCGACCGCGACCCGTCCAACCCCGTCTTCCGCCCCACCGGCGACTGGACCTGCGGCCGGGCGATCGACGCCGACGTGATCGAGTTCCACGGCAGGCTCCTGCTCTGCTGGGCCACGCGCGACCCCGCCTTCAAGGTGCAGCAGCTCGGCATGGCCGCCGCCCCAATCGACTCGGACTTCGGACGGGCGTCGTGGACGCAGCTCGACCCCCACGCCCCGATCCTCAAGCCCGAGCTGCCGTGGGAAAAGCAGTGCATTGAGGCCCCGGCGATGTTTGAGCACGGCGGCAAACTCTGGATGTTCTACGCCGGCGCGTACAACAACGAGCCGCAACAGATCGGCCTCGCCTCCAGCCCCGACGGCGTGAAGTGGACCCGCTACGCCGACCAGCCGATCCTCCCGAACGGCAAGCCGGGCGCGTGGAACTCCAGCGAGTCCGGCCACCCCTACGCCTTCACCGACGCCGACGGCACCGTTCACCTGTTCTACCAGGGCAACGATGACCATGGCAAAACGTGGCACCTCAGCCGCGCGGTGCTGGAGTGGGCGGACGGGAAGCCGAAGATCGTGGTGCCAAAACCGACCACGCCACGGTAGCACCTACTGCGGCCGGAAGGTCACTTCCGCCTCGGGCGGCTCGGGCGTTTTGGCCGGTTCGCCCAGCAGCGTGTTCTCCCGCGCCGCCTCGGCCAGGGCGAGCTCCGCCACGTTGATCGGCTCGGCGGTGCCGGTGCCGGCGTAGACGAACCAGCCGTGCCAGCCGCGGGTCATCAGGTTCGTGTAGGTGTGGTACCGCCCGCCGACGGCCTCGAACCGGATGCCCTTCAGCGCCTCGTCGTAAGATTTGCTGATCAGGTCGGCCTTGCCCTCGCGCTTCTTCATCTCGCTCAGAAACGCCCCGAGCACGAACTGCGGGCCGACCGGCAGCGGCAGGCTGAAGCTGATGACGCCGTAAGCGGTGTGGCCGCTGGGGCTGAGCCAGACGATGTGCGTGTGGTCGGTCGCGCCGACGTCCTGCACCTTCGGCGTCCACCCCTCGGGCGGCCGGACGGTCGCCTGGAGCGTGGGGTCATACGCCGGCTGCGACAAGGATGGGGCAAGCCGCGTTGCCGGCCCGGAGGTCGGCAGTGCGGCGTTCTGGACCTGCCCCACCTTGCCCGCGCAGCCGATCAGCCCCGCGCCGCCCAACAGGAAAACGATGAGGGCGGAGCGGGGCATGGTGGCGCGGGTGCGGGCGGCGATACTTACTTGTCCGACTTCTTCTGGAAGCTGTAGGTGCCGCCGAACTTTTTGCTGAACTTCTCGACCCGGCCGGCGGTGTCCACGAACTTCTGCTTGCCGGTGAAGAAGGGGTGGCTCGCGCTGCTGATGTCGACCTTCACCAGCGGGTAGGTTTTGCCCTCGAACTCCACGGTGTCCTTCGACGCGATGGTCGAGCGGGTCAGCAGCATGAAGTCGGCCGACATGTCCTGGAACACGACGGGGCGGTAGCGGGGGTGGATGTCTTTTTTCACGTGCGTTGCCTCGGAAAGCCCCGGTCGTGCGGGTTGCGGTGGTGAAGGCCGTCAGCCGGGGAGGCGAGTATAGGCCGGGGCAGGTGCGCGTTCCAATTTTCCGTTTCTTTGCGAAACCGCAAGCGGTTCACTTCGCCAGCGCGGCGGCCTCGTCGTCGACCAGGCCGAAGATCAGGTCGAGCCGGGCGACGCGGAAAATGCCCTTCACGCGCGTCTGCAAATTCGTCAGGTAGAGCTTGCCCCCCACCTTCCGCAGTGCCTTGTGGACCTCCACCAGCACCGCGATCGCGCTGCTGTCGAGGTAATCGACGGCCCCGAAGTTCAGGATCAGTTTTTTCGGGGCGTGCCGCTCGACCAGTTCGAGCAGCGACCGGCGGAGGTCGTCGCTGTTGCTCAAATCGACCTCGCCCGACACCGAGGCCACCACGGCCTCGCCGGCCACCCGGTGCGACGGCACCATCGCGGTTGGGGTCTTCATCGACGGCATAGTGCAACGTCCTTGATCGGGCCTCGGTCCGGCGGACGATACCGCGAGCGGCCGGCCGTGCCAACCCCCGGTCCGCCGCGCGGCCTAATTCCGGTCGAATGCGGCCCAGATTTCGTCCATCTCGTCGTCGTATTGCGGGTCGGGCGGGAAGCCCGCCGGTTCGGCCGACCGGGCGAGCGGGTCGGCGAACGCGCCGCGGTTGACCCAGTGCGCCGACCCGTCGCCGTACAGTACGTTCACGCCCGCGACGTGGCGGGTGTCCAGCCGCGTCGGACTGTTGGCGAGGTCGGCGAAGATCGCCTTGCTCTTCATCTGCGTGAGCTTCGGCAGGAAAACGTCCGGCGGCAGCGCGGCGAAGTCGTCCGGCAGCAGCACCTCCGGCCGGCACCCGTAGCCGCTGAAGACCAACTTGCTCGGATCCCCCTCCGGCCCCGGCGGCCACGGGTCGTCCGGCGTGTCGTACATGAACTTTTCGTTCGACTCCGACGGGCAGAAGAAGACCTTGGGCGTTTTCATCAGCCCCGCCGGGTAGAGCTTGCCGAACAGCACGAAATTGCCCCCGCTTCGGTTCGACCAGACCATGCTGTTGAACTGCTTGGTCGCCCGATAGCCGAGGGGCACCTGGTCGGAATTGTCCAGCGCATAGAACAGGAACGCCTGGTGAACCTGCCGCAGGTTCGACAGGCACGCCGCCCGGTTCGCCGCCTCGCGGGCCTTGCTCAGCGAAGGTAGGAGGATCGAGATCAGCACCGCGATGATGCCGATCACGACCAGCAACTCGACGAGAGTGAATGCGGAAGGATGAAGGCGGAAGGATGAGGGATGGAGCACAGGCGTGAATCCTCCTTCCGCTTCATCCTTCATCCTTCCGCCTTCATCCTTATTCACCCTACTCACATCGACACCTTTTCATTCTCGCCCATGTCGCCCGACGCCGACTCGCCGGTGATCGCCGCCTTCGCCATGCCGTAGAGGTGGACCATCGTGCTGTTCGGGGCGTCCCAGTACTCGGCGTGGTCGACGCTCACGCAAATCAGCGCCAGGCCGTCGGTCTGCTTGCCGTCGGGGAACCACGCCTTCATCGAATCCGTCCAGAGCTCGTCGATCTTCCCGCCGTCGCGGCTCAGCCGGGCCTTGCCCGAGACGCTGACATAATCCTGATCGCTCGGCTCGGCGTAGGAGAGGTTCACGTGCCGGTCGGTCTCGAACTCGTGGACCTTGCCGCTCTGGGCGTAGGTGAAGAACCAGAGTCGGCCGGCGAATTTTTCGTCCTTGCCGCCGGCGGTCCACATCGGGCGGCTGCGCATCGCGCCGCCGGGCTCGGCGGTGGTCATCATGGCGATCTTGATGTCGCCGATCATCGTGCCGAGCTTGTCGATTTTGTCCGTCTGCGTCTTGTCGCTCATCAGTCGAGTCCTTCCGGTTTCCGTGTGGGGGCGATTCTAGGCGCGGCGGCACATTAAACGCCGCTGGGCGTCAGGGCCGCCTGCACGCGCTTGGCCGCCTCGCGGATGCCGCCGCCGCACTCGCCCTCGGGGTGGCGGGTCCGGCAGAACGCCTCGGTCAACTTCTCGGTGAAGATCGGCAGATCGCCGGGGTTCCGGCTGGTGATCAGGTTGCCGTCGACCACCACCGACTCGTCCACCCAGTCCGCCCCGGCGTTCTTCAGGTCCGTCTGAATCGACTCGTAGCTCGTCATCCGCCGCCCCTTCACCACGCCGGCGTCGATCAAACTCCACGGCGCGTGGCAGATGGCGGCGACGGGCTTGGCGGCGTCGAAGAAGTGGCGGATGAACGCCAGCGCCGCCTCATTCCGGCGGAGCTTGTCGGGGTTCATCGCGCCGCCGGGCAGTTGCAGCGCGTCGTAGTCGGCGGGGTCGGCGTCGGACAATTTGGCGTCGACCGGCACCTCGATGCCCCAGTGGTCCTTGTCCCACGCCTTGATCGTGCCGGACTTCGGCGAGACGACG
The DNA here is from genome assembly GCA_965260985.1 of Tepidisphaeraceae bacterium. Taxonomy (GTDB): domain Bacteria; phylum Planctomycetota; class Phycisphaerae; order Tepidisphaerales; family Tepidisphaeraceae; genus CBDHCE01. The sequence goes on from CBDHCE010000012.1 coordinate 136,315, forward strand.
TGCGCCACGCCGCCGGCCGCCTCAATCGCCTCTTTCGGCCCGGTCAGCTCGACCTGCTCGAACCCGTCGGTCGCCAGAATCGCCACCTTCACGCCGTCTAACCGCTTGTCACTCATCGCAAACTTTCGTTGAACCGCTGAACTCACCCGCCGGGTTCGGCGGGAACTTCAACGGTTGCAACATCGGTGCCACTCGGCAGCGACCGCTTCAGCCGCCCCACCGCCGCGTCGGCCTGGCGCGTCGGCTCGGGCAGGCGGAACCTCGTGCGGCACGCCATCACCAGCCGCCTCGCCGACTCGAGGTCGACCTTGTGCCCGACGCTGACGAACAGCGGCCTCACGCCCGGCCGGGTCCGCAGGACGAGGCCGATCACCTCCCCGCCGTCGGTCAACGGCGAGGCGTCGCCCTCGGCATTTCCGGGTTCCTCAAACGTGCCGACCAGCCGGCTCTTGGCGACGCCGACGCTCGGCACGTCGAGCTGCACGCCGACGTGGACCGCCAAGCCGCACCGCCGCGGGTGGGCGAAGCCCTGCCCGTCGAAGCAGACCGCGCCGAACGGGCGGGTCAGCCGCCCCAGCGCCTCCAGCACCGCCGGCCCCTCGCGGAAGCTGAGGTAGCCGGGGATGTACGGCACCTCCACCGCCCGCCGGGCCGTCCGCGTCTCGACGATGTGCCGCGCCTCCCGGTCGTACACCACGGCCGCCGCCAGGACGTGCTTTTTGTCGCGCGTGAACGCGCAATCCACCCCCGCCACGAACCGCGGCAGCGGGTCGAGCGGCGCGACGATCAACCGCTCGCGCAGGTCGCGCTGGATGACTTTCCATTGCTCGGTTCGGTCGGACATTCGACATGTTACCCCCGTTTAGCGGAACGAGGTTCTTCACCGTGCGCCGCGAGTGCCGGCACGGATCGCGGCACGCGGTCCCACAGCAGGCGGACCAGCGCCGGGTCCATGAAGTCGTAATCGTCGGCGATCCCCAGGCAGACCACGCGCTTGCCGCGGAGGGCGCCGGCCAGGGTGCGGTTGAGCCGCGCGCGGTGGACCTCCTGCATCACGAACACGACGTCGGCCCAGTCAATGTGCTCGGCCGTCACCGGCTCGTCGGCGTCGGGCGCGGTGCCGGCGGCCATCGCCCCGCACCCCGCGACGCCGGCGAAGAGCGCCTCGGCCGTAGGGCTGCGGCGGCGGGCCCGACTACAGACGAACAGCAGGTTCAAACCGCCCCCCCGCGCGATCCGCGCGCCCGGCACCGCAGCAGCAGGAGGCCGCCCGCCAGCGCAGGGCCGAACAGGGGGCTTAAGTCTTTGATAACGTAGTGTGAGATAGGTATGTTCGCCTGTCCTTCCGATACCTTGTGAGTGCGACCTCGCCATCGCCAGGGCGCGACTCGACTTGGGATGACCCGCGAATGCCTTGCCTTTGACGTCCGAATCGTAGGGGCTTGAAGTCGAGCCACAGGGCTATACTGCACGAGAATTATAGTTATGTCGCACAAGGCCAGCTCACTTCCACCCTGGTATCTCTGGCCGGCGTTGCCGCTCGTCGCCGCGGTTGGCCTGTTAGCCACGGCGATCCTCTCGCCATTGCTGCTGCTCGGCTTGGTCTACGGCACCGCGCACAGATTGAACCAGTCGCTGTTCCCCGAACGTCGCGAGCACTTCCGGGATACAGCGGGCACGGACGTCCAGAAGGCGCGGGCGCAACACTGGCGACAGCTTTGGCTGCAACTCTCCCTCGCGGGTCGGGTTCGGCATGCTCGCAAGCGGGCCAGAATGTCCAAGCGGCGGTTCCCATTACTGAAAGGTGCGTTCTGATGGCGACCCTGAGCGGTGGTCGGGTGCGACACGACCAGCCGCTGCCGTGGACCGGGTTGCGTCGCGTCGATATGCCATCGTGTTCATGGGGCCGCTTGGCACGTCGCGTCGGCGGCCACCGGGCGTCAGTCGCTATCCACCCATGGACGCCAACGGATCATCCGAACCACCTCAGGCGTCGGATAGTGAAATCCGCCAATGGGGCGCGCTGCTCATCGTAATCGGGATACCCGCCTAGTACTTCCTTCGCGGCTGGTATGTCGGCGAGATTGTGGCCGCCGAGTGGGCGGCATATCTGGACATCCTGATCGGCCTTTGGATGTTCGTGTGGCCGCGACCCTGGCGATACCGAGTTGGTAGGTTGAAACTCAAGAGTTGCCGGGTGTGCCAAGCCGCGGCACCCAATGCCGGGTGCCCGGCCGACGCAGGAGGGGCTTTGATGGACGCCGACTTCAAGAGCGATCGCAATGTCGCCAAGGTCGCCGAAGCCTATGCCTTGGACGCCGTCGACCTTGCTGCGCGGAACTTCCGTGTCACGCTCGACTGGTCGGAAGGCAGCATCAAGTCCGTCGAGGACATGTTGGGTCAACTGCACGCACAGATGCGGAGGGCGAAGCCGCCGGAAAATACGGTTTGGACATTCGCCAAGGCGTTCGGAAGCTACACGGGCGAGGTGTACCGCAGGCATCACGGGGGAACGTGGGGCATGGTCGATCTCGGCGGCGAGGAGTTCCCTGGCATCCAGAGCGTAGACGGGTCAACGTTCTGGCCGTGGGGCCGCGCCCACCAACGGCTAACGGTCGGGCCGGAAAACAACCTGTGGCACGACTACCAGCGGCTCACAATGTCGGCATAGACCGTCGCTGCAGTGGACAGCCCGCGTCGCGTCTGGTGGGTGTGCCAGACGCCAGCCAGTCGAGGAGATCGGCGACGGGAGCGGAAATGCGGACGCTTTCGGCCCGACAGCGTCCGGGGGTTGAGCGGCCCACGCCCCGCCGGCAGGGTTGTGGGCGGAGGGATCTGCCTCACTTCCACCATTGCCGCGCACGTTCAACGGAGCAGGCCCATGAAGCGACTCCTCTTGACCCTTGCCGCGCTGGCGGCACCGCTGGCGGCGGGGTGCGGTGCAGCACCTCGGCCCGCCGCGAACTGAGGATTCTGCTGCGGGTGGCCGTCCACACCGTCATGCTGTTGTGGCGTCAAGTCCAAGGGTCGAGACAGAGCCGTAGGTCCCCTCCTCCCCCGCGATGCACGGCCTTGCACGCCTCGGTTCGCTCGGACACGCCGGAGAGTAGCCACCGCCGCCGGCGCGGGAGCACTTCCGCGAGCGAGGGCGAGAGGACGTAGCCGACCGACCCGGAGCCGTAGCGCCAGCCGGCCCAGATCGAGATGAACTCGGCCCGGAACAGGTTTGCCCCCGGCAGCCCGCCACCAGCACGGCCAACAGGAGCAGACCGCCGCGCCCGACCCGTCGAAAGCCAGTGACTGCGGCCACGACCAGCAGGGCGGGCGGGCCGAGCAGCGGAAGCCCTGCACTCGCCGCGACGGGCCACCTACGATGGTAATACCTTGAAGCCCTACCACTTCGAAAATCAGTCCTATGCGATCATCACCGGCGCTTCAAGCGGGCTCGGAGAGGTGTTCGCGGAAGCGTTCGCTCGGCGCGGTCAAAAGTTAATTCTGGTCGCCCGCTCGGGCGAGAAGTTGGAAGCGGTGGCCGACGACCTGCGGCGTCGCTTTTCAGTGGACGTCGACTGCGTGGTGATGGACCTCTCGCAACCCGATGCGGCCGACCGGCTGTTCCGCGCGACCGAGGGCAAGGCCGTCACGACCCTGGTGAACAACGCGGGCGTCGCCGTGACCGGGGCGTTCGCCGCCGAGGACCGGCAGGACGTCCAGAACATGCTGGTGCTCAACACGCAAACGCTGACCGCCCTGGTTCACCAATACCTTCCCCAAATCAAGGCGGGCCATGGGGCGATCGTGAACGTGGCCTCCCACGCGGCCTTTCAGCCCGTGCCGTTCATGGCGGCGTATGCCGCGAGCAAGGCGTACGTGCTGCACTTCTCCGAAGCCCTGCGCGAGGAGCTTCGGCCCGACGGCGTGCGCGTGCTGGCCGTCTGCCCCGGCGCGACGGACACGGGCTTCTGGGCGGCCGCCAAGATGGACCCGGCCGACACGCAGTTCGTGCTGCAGTCGCCGCAATTCGTCGTCGACGACGCGATGAACGCGCTCGACCACGACCGGTCTTCCACCATCGCGGGGCTCAAGAACAATCTGACCTCCTTCGCAGGCCGGTTCGCGTCGCGCGACATGGTGACGCGCCTGGCCCGAAAGATGGTCGGCCACTAGGCCGCGCGGGGCTCCGTCGACGCGACCCGACTTGGCTCGCCGATGGCGGGTGCGAACCACAGTTGTAATTCTTGAACGGAGTCCGCGTGCGATTCGAAGATTGGAAATGCGCCCGAGTCCAAATCGGCCCGATCAATCTGCACTACCGGACGTCGGGGTCGGGGCCGGGGCTCGTCCTCCTTCACGGCTTTCCCAACACTCACTGATGTGGCACACGATCGGGCCGATTCTGGCGGAGCGATTCACCGTCGTCGCGCTCGACCAGCGCGGGGCTGGCATGTCCTCGATCACGGCGGGCGGTTACGACGGCACGACCATGGCCGCCGACCTCAAGGGGCTGCTCGACGCGATCGGCGTCGACAAGTGCTTCATCGCGGCTCACGACCTCGGCACGCGCGCAGCGGCCGCATTCGCGCTGGACTACCCCAATCGCGTGGAGCGCGTCGCGTTCACCGAGTTCGCCCTGCCGAGCTTCGGCTACGAGCAGAACATGGCCCCGACGAAGGACTGGTCGCTCAACTCGAACTGGCACCTGTCGCTGTTCACCGTCCCGGACGCCGCCGAGTTCCTAATTCGCGGCAGGGAACGCGAGATGCTGTCGTGGTGGTTCCACCACATGGCCTACTCGGGCAACGTCCACATCAGCGGCGAGCACTTCGAGGCTTACGCGCGGGAGAACTCCAAGCCTGGCGCGCTCCGGGCGGGCATCAACTATTACGCGGCCGTTTGGAAGGACGCCGAGGACTTCGCGGTGCTCCACACGAAGCCGCTGACGATGCCCGTGTTGGCGATGGCCGACGAGGCGCCGATTGGGCCGTACCTCGACGCGACGTGGAAGCCCGTTGGGGTGAACGTCACGACCCTGGTGATCCCGGAGGCCGGGCATTGGATCGGCCATGAGAATCCGGAGTTCGCGGCTGGAGCCCTGATAGAATTCTTCGGCGCTTAGGTTATACGCGGAAACGCAGTAGTATTGACGCCGGAATGATCCCCCTCAATTGGTCATGAACCGAAGCGGAAAGGGGTAATTCCCACCCTATCCAGAACCGTAGAACTTCCGCAATTTCGCCGGCGGGCAGGGCATGTTCAGAGAGACCCGCCGCGGGAGACTTACGTCACTTGCTAGGTGGACGGGGATAACTTCGAGGGCGACTGACGCGCCTGGCGGCGCTTGAGGCGGAACCAGCCGGCGTCCTGCGGGCCGGTCGAGCGGTAGTGGCCGCGGATCGTGTCGCCGGTCGGCACCGCCGCGTCGTACTCGATCACCTGCCGGCCGGTGCTCCCCTCTCCCCTGCCCTCGCCTTTGCTGAACAGCAGCAGCCGGGGCGGCGGCGCGTTGACGGGCCGGGCGGCATTATCCCCGCCCGCCCGGCCGTCGCGCACCGCGCCCTGCAGCGATAGTTCCTGCACCTGCCCCGCGCGGTAGAGGGACATCCCGCCGTACTCGATGGCCGCGGGCACATTGAAGGTCGCGCGCGGGGAGGCGGCGTCGGGGAGCGGATCGGGCAGCAGGACCGCGACGCGGCCGCCGATCATGCCGTACTCGTCGCTGGACCAATCCCCCACCCACAGCGCCCGCCCTTGCGGCGGCGTGCCCAGCCGCGCCGCGGCCTTGTTCCCACACCCCCCGGCGAGGAGCGCGAGGGCGGTAAGAAACAACGGCGGGAGGGCATGGAATCGCATGATGCCGCAATAGATACGGCCGGAAATGGCTGGACGCAAGGGGCACCTAAAGCGTTGCCTTTCCCCAACGGGCTGGCTTCTTTCCGATCTCGCATTCCGAAGCGGTGCCCGACGGCAACGCCGCCCGCTGAAGCGGCTTACGCCGGTTGGGAAGACAACGTGCTGGATAAAATTGCCTTACGGCTGAAATCTTTCGATACCTTGATAAACGAATTGCTAGGGCGACTGACGCGGCCGGAGTGGCTCGGTGGTCGGATCATCCACGCGGCGAAGCACGATTTGCGCATAGCGGGAGTTTGGGTTGCCGGCGTCCGACCAACTCAGCTCCCCCTCTCGTTGAAGTTGGTCGAGCAGCGCCCGCACCTCGTCGTCGTAAGCGCAAACGATTTGCATCCCCTGAAACTGCTCTGCGGTTCTGGCGAGCAAGCCCAGAAGAACCCGCGCACTCTCTCGCGGTGGCTCATCGATGTAAAAGGTGGAGGTGGCTGGGTTGAGCGAGCCGGCACGGTGGGGGGCGGTGGTCCACCACCAGTCGTCACCCCGACTTGATTCCCAGCAGGCCAAGGTTTTGACGTTCATAACGGCTCTATTGTTGACGCCCGATCCAGCTCGGTGACTGTTTTGATGAACCGGGCCGCATCCTCCCGATTCGCCGTGCGGGGAGAGGGGACGTGCATCCGCTCGCGGAACAATTTGGGGTTGATGCTCAGAACACGGATGACCCCCTCGGCCGCGGCGGGGGACCAGTCGCGGGTGCCGTCGAGCATGGCGGCCAACTCGTCGGCCGGCACGCCGGCATCGCGGGCGAGGGCGTCGACGGGGATGTCGCGGTCCTCCAGCCGGTGCCGCACGATGTCGGCGGCGGTCACGCCGCTGGTGTCGATCTGGTAGCCGGCCCTTTTTTCGTAATCGCCGATCAGGTCGATGAGCACGTCCAAATAGTCCGACGCCCCCGGATCGTCGGCCGCGCCGGGACGCGTGAAGGAGAGCACGACCCGCAGCGCTTGATCGTGTTCCTCATCGGTCTTCAGCCGGCGCAATGGAAATGCTTTCACAAGTTCAAAGTAGGTGTCGCCGACATTAGGAGAAATTTTTTGCATGATATCAGTACCTCGATTTCCACCTTTGCTTATCGTACTCGGCGTGGGTCAACACTTCCAGCATCACGACAAGTTTGCCGGGGTAGTAGATGCTCGTGAGCAGGCGGTAGGTATTTCCCTTGACGTTGAAGATGGTGAGGGTTGCGCCGCTCGGCAGCACCACGCCGTCGGCGGAAGGATAGTCCCTCCGCACGTCGTCGATGCTCTGCCAAGCGGCCGTCGTCGCAGCTGCCCTGAACGTAGCAATCCACGGCCGGGCGTCAGGGTATGGTCGCAGGGTCTTGGCGAAACTGCTGAACTCTCGTATCCGCACGGTTCGCCCCCTCAAATGTGCCGCAGCTTGTTCAGCCCGTTCAGCGCCGCCACCTTGTACGCCTCCGCCAGCGTCGGGAAGTTGAAGACGTTGTGGATGAAGTAATCCACCTTCCCCTTCAGCGCCATCACCGCCTGGCCGATGTGGATCAGTTCCGTCGCGCCGGTGCCGATGGCGTGGATGCCCAGCAGCGTGTGGTTTTCCTGGTGGATCAGCAGTTTCAACATGCCGGTGTCGTCGCCGAGCAACTGGCCGCGGGCGACCTCTTTGTAGAGGGCCACGCCGGCCTCGTAGGGGATGCCGGCCTCGGTGAGTTGCTCCTCGGTCTGGCCGACCATGCTGATCTCGGGGATCGCGTAGATGCCGAAGGGGTAGACCTCCGGCAGCGTGTGGACCGGCACGCCGTAGGCGTGGCAGACGGCCAGGCGGCCCTGCTCCATCGCGGTGCTCGCCAGGGCGGGGAAGCCGATCACGTCGCCCATCGCGTAGATGTGCGGAATCTCGGTCTGGTAGTGCTCGTTGACGTGGAGCCGCTCGCGGTCGTCCACCTTCAGGCCGCAGTTCGCCAGGCCCAGCCGGCCGGTCACGCCCTCGCGGCCGACGGCGTAGAGCAGGGCCTCGGACCGCAAAATCTTGCCGCTCTCCAGCGTCGCCTGCACGCACGGGCGGTGCGGCGAGTCGGCGGTCGACACGCCCGCCGCCGCGTGCGGGTCGGCCCACGCCGAACTGTCGCCCGCGGCGGTGCCCTCGGGCGTCTCGGCCGTCGCCCCCTCGGGCTCGCCCTTGGCGGGCTTGGTCTTCTTCGTCGGCGGCGCGGCCGGGGTGGTCTCGCGGTTGATCCGCTCGATGCTCGCCACCTTCTCCCCCAGCCGCAGCGTGATGCCCGTCTGCCGCATGTGGTACTGAAACGCCTCGGTGATCTCATTATCTAAAAAGCCCAGCACCTGCCGCCGGCCCTCGACGACCGTGACCTTCACCCCCAGCGTCGCCATCATGCAGGCGTACTCGGTGCCGATCACCCCGCCGCCCACCACGATGAGCGACCGCGGCAGCACGCCGATCTTCAGCAGCCCGTCGGAGGTGAACACGTGCGCGTCGTCGAACGGCACGTTGGCGGGCATCGCCGGCCGGGTGCCGACGGCGAGGAAGAAGTAGTCGGCCTTGATCTGCTCGGTCCCGTCCTCGGTGTCGACCGTCACCTGCTCGGCCGAGTCGAACCGCGCCGCGCCGATGATGACTTCAATGCCGTTGCTGACCAGGTGCGAGCGGATCAGGTCGATCTCGTGGTGGATCACCTGCTGGCTGACGTAGATGAGGTCGGCGATGGTGATCTGCTTGCGGGCCCGCATCGAGTCGCCGTAGAGGCTCTTGCCGGTGGCGCCGGTGAGGTGCAGCACCGCCTCACGCAGGGCCTTGGACGGGATGGTGCCGGTGTTGATGGCGGCCCCGCCGAGGGCGGGGTTTTTCTCGACGACGACGACCCGCTTGCCGAGCTTGGCCGCCTGGATCGCCGCCTTCTGCCCGGCCGGCCCGGTCCCGATAACGCAACAGTCGTAATGACGCATATGCCGGAAGTGTACGGTCGGCCGCGCCGGGGGGAAGGGCGGCGGCCCGCGGCGGGGAGGGAAAAGCGGTGAAACTCCACCCCGCCCGACAGGCCGTCGACGTGGCGTGAGGCGAGTAATCTTCCTACTCCGGCGGCAATTCCGCAACGAACGCCTCCACCGCCCGCCACGCCCCACCCCACTCGGCCGGCGCGCCGTTCTTCGCCGCCTCCCCGCCACTCCACGCCACTCCACGCCCGCAGCGGCCCTGTGAAATAGTCGTGGGTCACGGCACTCCCGCCCTGCGACAAGCGGATCAGGTCGAGGTAGGCCCGCACTTCCGCCGGGTCCACGCCGCCCGCGTGCCGCGCCAGAAGGCCGTGGAGGTCCAACGCATCGTTGGGCCGAAAGTGCCGGAGCGACATTTGATTGGCCGCGGCCGCCAACTTCTCGGCGATCATGTACTCCAAGTCGCACACCAACACGTCCGCCAGGCCCCAGGCAGCGCGTGCCGCACCGGCGAGAACGGCAGATACGCCGGGCCGATGTCGAAGCGGACCAATCGCTGCGCCGCCGAGAGGCGCGCCCGGTCCTCGCCCAGCACCGACCGAAAATGGGCATCACGCACCCGCCGCACGTCGGCCTCCAGGCCGGGCATGTCGCGCCGCCCGCCCGGCCGCAGCCACTCCATATCGACATAATCCAGATCGGCCGCCGTGCGGCCCGGCAGGTAGCGGAGCCACAGGGCGGCCGACCCGCGAAGCACCAGCCGCTCCCGCAAATCCTCCGCCGCCGCCACGGCGCGGACCGCCATCAGTTGATACTGCCTTCGCTCCCGGTCGGATGATGCGGTTGTAGTAGTAGAAGATGCAACGTTAAGTTTTCTTAACATAGTTGACCCGCAGTAGTTCTTTCCCTAAAAACACCCCTATTGGAAGTTCGGAAGGTTTGACTCACTTCTTGCCGCCGCATACTTCACCGCCGCCCCAAGTAACGGAGCCACCCAAGGTACACAAACTGATCATGTTCATCCGCCACTCGACGGCCGCCGACGCTGTCCCCAGCTTCATCATCGAGGCGCTGGAGCCGCGGATGGTCCTGAGTGCGGCAACGGCCCTCGAGCCGATGGCCCCGCCGGAAACCCGCTCGCTGACGTTCGACGCCGCCCCCGCCCCGGTCGCCGCGCCGGCGGCCTCCGGCTGGCAGGTGTCTGCCCGCGAGACTGCCCAGAGCCAAAGCGGCGGCCCTGCCGCGGACGCTCCTGATAGCCCCCTTGATGACCTCGATACGACGCTGACGGAGCTCCTGAACGCGTGGAAAAGCGGTCCCTACGCCGGAACCCCAGAGTTGGCAGATGTCATTCAGGCCGTGAGGACCATCGACAACATGCGCAGTGCCGGAGAAGAGGCAGCAAATCCCGGCTTGTTCGACGCGATCCATCAAGTGGTAGATGCTCTCGACGACAAGTTGAGTCAAGTCACCGATGTTGCCGGAAAGGTCAAAGAGGCTCGAGACCTTCTCGATTCGATCGATCCCCTAACTGAAGGCAAGACCATGGAGGACGTCCGAAAGGTGTTCGGTGCATTGGGTCAAGCATCGGACGAGGTGTCCTCGGTGCTCGACCAGTTCGGCGCGAAGGATCTGGCTACTGCCAACAAGGTGCTCGCGGCGCTCGAACCCTTCACGCAAGCCGGCCTGACCCTCAGTCCGGCAGACACGGCGCGAACCCTCGCCGACATCATTAGGGGTGGCAACGCACTCAATCCGATCCCAGGGGTCTCGGACATGCTGGATACATACGCCACCGCGATCGACAACATTGCAACGACGATACAGCAGATTGACGATGCGGGCGGATGGGCCAACTTGGTGACGTATGCTCCCAACGCTAACAACTACGGGCACGTTGGGTCAATCAACACCAACGTCACGTTGGGCCACGCATGGGCAGTAAATCAGATCATGGGCGACGACAAGTACAAGCCCTACATCCCTGCCGACTACCCGTTGACGGATTGGCCCAACGGCGTCATCCCCGATGGCGTATACCCCGTGAGATAATCTTTGAAATCAGCTTTTTCCGATCACCGCCAGACGACACTCATCAAGATATAAACAGAAGCCTATGGTATCTCGAAAACATGTGGCAGAACAATATGAAACATACTAATTCATTTACCGTAATTTTGCGCTTCGCGCTGTCGGCAATCTGCCTCGCCTTTGCTGTTGCCCCAGCGTCCGGGGTCACAGGGCCTGCGATGTTGGAAGTTCTGAGCGAAGGCAAGGGACTGGGCATGTCCGCTCGTGATCTCCACATGATGATGGACTTGCCCGAGTACTCGATTGAGATCGTCCCCCTCCAAATCAACGGCAAGACGGCGGATAGTGGGGAAGCGATTCTATCGCTCGGGAGTCGGGACATGCGATTCCCAAGCGACTGGAACCAGCTTTATGTCAGGACGGGTGGAAATGAATCGACTCCTTATTCCGCGAGCGGCGGTGACGCCGGTGGCGGGCAGGAAAGGACCGTCGGGGGCATGATCAAACCAAATCCACGCGGGTCGTACAACATCAGTCAGGCGCCGGAAGAGGGGTTTCTTCTCCAACTGAACGCTCAACGGCAACCGCTCGATTGGGTGCCCCGCATGGTTAGGTTTGGTCCGCCAGAAGATCGCAACGACCGGGTTCAAGGTGCTGTGGATCTTCAGATCATCGCCAGTTGGCCGGGCGGTGAGGAGCACAACGTGAAATACATCGGCTCGAACCATCCCGACGCAGCGGGTCCTTTCTTTGAAATGTATCTGACTGCTCGGACCAACACCGAAGCGGCTTCCCCGTATAGCATACCAGTGGAAATTATGACGTTTCTTGAGAGAGCGCTTATCTTGGCCGGCTCCTCGGAGCCTGACGCCAAACAGGCCGTCACGGCGGCGGTGAAGAAGGTGAACACGATGGACCCGGTGTCGCAGTTGGACCTGATGCTCAATGCCGAGGATGCCCTGAAAAACGCGAAAACGTCGGAGGAGGCCGTGGCGGCTTACCTCGCGCTGCACACCCGCAAAGCCGTCAGCTTCGGCCCGCGCGTCTACACCGGCACGCGGGGGGAGTGGACGCTCCGCGTCATCGAGTGCGCCCCGAAGGTCACGCTGCACTACGAGCGGCAGGTGCGAGATTACTGGGCCTACCTGCAGCAGGGGAGGAAGGTCGTCTGGTCCGCCTTCATCCGCCGGCCTTATGGCACGCTGGGCGAGGCCGACATCCCGGCGCTCGTCGCGGCGATGCCCGCCAGCCCCGTCACCGAGCCGACGCCACCAGCGACTCGACCGGCCGCGACCCGGCCGGCGGAGACTCGGCCGGCGGAGTGAGGGGGCTTCGCGGCCGGTGCCCGGTCGTCGCCAGCAGCACCGCGGCGATCAGCAGCGCGACAGTTTCGGCCAGGAAGACCGCCATCGACGCGCCGTGCAGCCGCTTGAAGGCGTCCGAGCCGCCCTCGCCGGCCAGGCGGATCGCCTCCATCCGCGGCACGATGTACAGGGCCACCGCCGCCGCGCCGAGCGCGGCGACCGCGATCAGCCCCGCCGCCCAGCCCGCCGACGGCCGCCGGGCGGCGGCCCACCACGCGCCGGCCGCCAGCACCGCCACCGCCGCCAGCAGGCCCTGGTACGGCGCGAAGACGTCGAACAGCACCGGCGCGGCCCGCACCGCCAGCGCGCGGTCGGCGTTGAACAAACTTTGCGCGAACAAAAACAGCGACGCCAGCCCCCCCAGCCACAGGGCGACCGTGACCGACAGCAGCGCGAACAGGGCAGTCTTCATGCCGGCATCCTATCGCGGGGCCATGAGGCTTTCCTTAATAGCCGGAGGCGGAAGCCCCGGTCTTATTCTCACCCGGTCGGCGTGCGAAGAACCGGAGCTTCCGCTTCCGGCTATTAAGGAGCATCTTCAGGCGCAAACACTTTCACGCTCGCCGCGCCGTTGAAGACCTCACCGACCATTTGCGTCCCCGGCGGCGGCGGCGCGGCGGTCGCGCCGGTCGGCTTCACAATCAGCAGCCGGCCGGTCGGGTTCTCGCGCAGAAACGCCGAAGCCGCGCCGGCATCCGGCAGCAGCGGGATCTCCCTGCGGAGGTGGAAGCAGAGCGGCAGGCTGAGCTCCGGGCCGTAAAACCGCAGCGGCCCCGGCCCGGCGTCGGCGGCGACGAACTCGGCCGTCGACCGCCAGTCGCCCGGCGTCACGCGCGGCAGCCACAGGCCGAACAGCACCGGCATCGCCACCGCCGACCCGCCGACCAGCACGGCCAGTCCCGCCCACGCCCGCCGGCCCAGCAGCAGCACGAGCGACGCCGCGCCGCCGAGGCTCAGGCACGCCCCCAGAACCAATTCCGGCAGCTCGAACCCGCCGGTCGCCCGGAGTGCCGCGATGGGGATGGCCGGCCCGCCCAGCAGGACGGCGATGGCCGTGCCGACGCCTAGCCACCGCACCCACGACCGCTCCTCCGACGTGCCGTCCGACGCCGTGCCGCGAGCGACGAGGTGGCCGGCGAGCAACATCAGCGGCGGCAGGATCGGCTGCAAATAGTGGTCCTGCCGCTTGGGCAGCAGCAGCAGCGGCGCAAGCACCGCCGCCGCCCAGAGCAGCGGCACGCGGTGCCGCGGCTCGTCCCGCCAGTGCAGCAACCCACCGACGACCGCGACCACCGCGAAGCCCGTCCACGGCGCGACGGCCGCGAGGAGTTGCGCGAAGTAGTGGTAGAACGGCGCGTGGTGCTCGCCGCCATCGATGAACTGCCCGAGCTCGCCGGCGATCTGCCGGGCGGCGGGGCTGAACGAGACGTAGAGCCACCACGCCGACAGCAGCGCCGCCGTCAGCGGCGCGCCGCTGCGGACCCACTCCCACGGCAGCCGCCAACGGCGCGCCGCGACGGTAAGCAGCAGGAGGAAGAGGATCGGAAAGCCCGCCGGCCCCCCCTTCGCCATCGCCGCGAGCGCGATGCCGACGGCGGAGAGGTGGAACCACCGGGCGCCGTGCCGTTGAGCCGCCCCGCTCGCGGGGCGCGTCGTGCCGGACTCGCGCCCCGCAAGCGGGGCGGCTAAACGCGAGGAGGGTTCGACTTCGCCGCGCCCCGCGCCGAACAGGCCGCTGCCGCGCCAGATCGCGTAGGCGGCGAGCGCGACGCCGAGGGACGCCGGCGGGTCGGTTTCGGCCGAGCGGGCGAAGCGGAAGAACATGAAGCTGCCGAGCAGCATCCCCGCCGCCCACAGGCCCGACGGGCGGTCGTACAGGTCGCGGCCGAAGCGGTAGGTCAGGCCGACCAGCAGCCACGCGACGAGGATCGTCGGCAGCCGGCCTTGTAGGGTGCCGACGCCGAAGACGTCATACGCACCGGCGGCCATCCAATAGCAGAGGGGCGGCTTTTTGAGGCGCGGCAGGCCGTTGAGCGTCGGCAGCAGGTGGGCGTCGAGTCCGCCGCCGCGCATCTGCCGGGCGGTCTCCAGCACGCGGGCCTCCTGCGCCCGCGAGACGGTCGGCCGGCCGGCGAAGGCGAGCAGCGGCAGCACGGCCAGCATCCAGAGCAGCGCAATTTTCACCGGGACCGACATCTGCCGCGACGATAAGTTTCGCCCGCCCCAACACAAGCCGGCCTAAACTTTCGCCCTACCGACTTGCCACCGATCATGCCCGATACCACCCCCCCCAACGACCTCCCCGCCGACCCGTCCGCCGACGCCGCGCTCCTGAACGCCGAGATCATCGGCCGCGAGGATTTGACGTCCGAGCTGTGCGTCATCAAGGTCCGGCCCGACGCCGGCCAAGTCGCCCCGTTCAAGCCCGGCCAGTACGCCACCCTCGGCGCCCTGCCCGACGCCGGCAGCGAGCAGGCGAAGAAGAAGGGCCTCGCCAAGCTGCTGCTCCGCCCCTACTCCGTCGCCAGCAGCCCCAACGACCCGTCGCACCTCGAGTTCTACCTCGCCCTCGTCCACGACGGGTTGTGCACGCCGAAGTTGTGGGCGCAGCGGGTCGGCGACCGCATCTTCATGACGCCCAAGTGCAAGGGCACCTTCACCCTCGACGGCGTGCCGGACGGGATGGACCTCGTCACGGTCGCCACCGGCACCGGCCTGGCGCCGTTCCTCTCGATGCTCCGCACCTTCCGCGGCACCGGCCGGTGGTGCCGCTTCATCGCCCTGCACGGCACGCGGCTGTGCGACGACCTCGGCTACCGCCACGAGCTCCAGCAGATCGCCGACGAGGACGAGTCCGTCCACTACCTGCCGACGTGCAGCCGCGAGCCGGAGACCACCGAGTGGAAGGGCTTCCGCGGCCGGGTCAACCACCTGCTGCACCGCGACGCGCTCAAGCAACACACCGGCGTCGAGCTCGACCCCGAGACGTGCCACGTCCTGCTCTGCGGCAACCCGGCGATGATCGACGAGGTCGAAACCGACCTGACCGGCATGGGGTTCGTGCCGAAGGACCGCGCTCACCCCGAGGGGAACCTGCACTTCGAGCGGTATTGGTAAGTCCCTACCGCTTCGCCCGCGCCCGCGACTTCTGCAACTTGCCCGACGCGCCGGCGAGCTGCTTGAGCATCCGCCCGAACCCCGGCTGCTTCGCCTTCGCCCGCGAGGTGCGGGGCCGCACCAGACCCACTTCCCGAAAAATCGTCGCCATCGTCATCTCCTTGGTTGGCGGCACAATACGCCCCGTCGACGCGACCGGCCCAAACCATTTGAACGCGCGACAGAAACGCCCGATAACCGCCGCTTGCGGCTTCGCAAAGAAACGATTCCTAGTCTACCCCCCGCGCCCGACTAGCTCCGCCAGATACCCCTCCAACTCCGCCGCCCGCGCCGCGGCGGTGTGGTGTTGCAGCACGGTCGCCCGCGCCGCCGCGCCGATCGCCCTGCGATCCGCCTCGGGCAGGTCGGCCAGGATCGCCTCCACGTCCGCCGTCGTGCGGGCGGTGAGGATTTCGCGGCCGACGGCGAAGATTTCGCCCAGCCCCGGCCACTCGTCGGAGATCACCGGCACCCCGCACGCCGCCGCCTCGAACAGCCGCACGCTCGGCGACCACCCCGCGGCGATCATGTCCGCCCGCGTCACGTTCAACGCGAACCGCTGGGAATTGTAAAATCCCCGGTGCCGCTCGGGCGGCAGGTGCTCGATCCGCCCCACGTTCGCCGGCCACTCGACCGCCGCCGGGTACTGCGGCCCCGCCACCGCGAACCGCATCGCCGGCCGCCGCTTCGCAACATTAATTAACAGCCGCTGGACGGTCGGCTGCCGGTCGTCGCTGTAGGTTCCCAGGTAGCCCAAGTCACACCCAATTTCGACCGCCTCGGGAAAGTATGATTCGGGATCAACCGAGCAAAATAGCGCCCGCGCCGCCGGAGAGCCGAACTCGTTTTCCAACCGGTCCAACGTCGGCCCGCCCGCAAACGACAAATATAAATCATACTGCGGGATCAGCGACGGCGAGATGTATTCATGATCCTCCCGCGCCAACTTTGCCAGCGTCACCGGCGTGTCAATATCATAAAACGCGCGCACACCGGTGGAAGTCTTCAGCGCCCACTCCCCCACCTCCACCCCCTGCGGGACGTAGGAGCCGACAATCACCGCGTCCGCCCCGGACACCTCCGCGGCGAAGAGCGCCTTCAGGTCGGCCACGTCCGCGTACAACGCCGTCCGCCCGAACGGCGGGTCCGGCAGGTCGCGGTGGGCCGCGTACCACGGCTTGTCGTGCTCGAGGAACAGCACGTCGTGCCCCCGCCGCGCCAGCCCGCGGACCAGCCCGCGGTAGGTCGTCGCGTGGCCGTTGCCCCAGGCGCTGGTGATGGTGAGCCCGATGAAGACGATCCGCATGGCAGGCGAAGTTATAGCAGGCCGCCGCCGGCGCGGCGCGGTATGATCTCCCGACCATTAGGAACCGAAATGAAAAGCCCCTTCCCCAGCATGGACCCGTACATGGAGCGGCGGTGGAGCGACATCCACGGCCGGCTCATCAATTACGCCGCCGACGCGCTGAATGACGGTCTGGACGGCTCGCCCCTGCGCGCCGAGGTCGAGGAGCGGCTGGTCGTCGACCTCGTCGAAGGGGCCTACGACGCCTACCCCGATCTGTCGGTGCTCGAAGGGCCCGCCGCCGGCCGGCCGCTCCCGGTGCCGTCGGCCGACGCCGCCACGGTCACGCTCGCCCGGCCGCTGCTGGTCCCCACGCCCACGGCGCGGCCGCAGCGGTCGATCCGCATCGCCCACGCCGGGTCGGGCAGGGTCATCACCACACTGGAGTTCGTCTCGCCGTCGAACAAAACGTCCGGCAAGACCCGCCGGCAATTCCTCCGCAAGCGGCGGGACAGCCTCGACGCCGGCATCAACGTCGTGGAGATCGACCTGACCCGCGCCGGCCGCCGCCGCCTGCCCGATGCCCTGTCGGCCCGCCCGGAGGCGGCGGCGGTGTACCTCGCCTTCGCCCACCGCGAGTCGCCGACGCCGCGGTACGAGGTCTACCCGCTCGCCCTGCGCGACCCGCTGCCGACCATCGCCATCCCGCTGCGCCCCGGCGACGCCGACCTGCCGCTCGCCCTGCAGCCGCTGGTGGACACCGCCCACGCACGCTCGCGGTTCCGCCCGTCCGACTACGCCGGCCCCCTCCGCCCGCCGCTCGCCCCCGAAGATGCCGCGTGGGCCGAAGCGATGTTGGCCGGCGCGGGAATCGACCTAACCATTGGAGCCCGCTGATGAAAAGTCCCTTCCCCGGCATGGACCCGTACCTGGAGCGCGAGTGGGCCGATGTCCACGCCTCGCTCATTGCCGCAGCGCGGGGACAGATCAACGCGCAGGTGGGCGGCGTCGGGCTCCGCGCCCGCATTGAGCAGCGCCTGATCGTCGAGGAGCCCGACGCCGCCGGCACCTCGATTATTCCCGATGCCTTCGCCGCAGAGTATCAGCCCGACCTCGGCCCACTCACCGGCGGGGTCGGGACCGCGACGCTGTCGCAGCCGCTTATCGTCGAGTTCGCCCCGCTCACCGTGCCGCAGCGCTACCTCGAGATCATCGACCCCGCCGGCGGCCGGGTCATCACGGTCATCGAGTTCCTCTCTCCGTCGAACAAGCGGCCCGGCGACGGCCGCGAGCAGTACGAGCGCAAGCGCCGCGATGTGCTCGACGCCAGCCTGCACCTCGTGGAGATCGACCTCACCCGCGCCGGCACCCGCCGCCTCGCCTGCCCGCCGGCGCGCCTGCCCCGCCGCGCCCGCACCACCTACCTCGCCGTCGTCACGCGCCGCGGCGACCGGCCACGCCACGAGGTTTACCCCGCCCCGCTCCGCGACCGCCTGCCCACGCTCGCCATTCCCCTCCGCCCCACCGACGCCCCGGCCGCCCTAGATTTGCAGTCGCTGATCGACCAGACCTACGCCGCCGGCCTGTACGGCATGAACGTCTACGCCGGCGACCTGCACCCGCCGCTAGCCCCGGACGACGCCGCGTGGGCCGAGGCGCTGCTGGCCGGCGCCGGTCTGAAATGACCGGCGGCCGCTAGGCCAGCACGCGCTCCACCAGCGCCGCCCGCCGGTCGTAAGTGTGCTCCGCCAGCACGCGACGCCTCGCGGCCGCTCCGATCCGCCGGGCACGCTCGGGCGTCAGGGCGGCCAGGTGCGCCGCGACCGCCGCGCCGTCGGCGGCGACCAGCACCTCCTCGCCGGGCGTCAGGAACTGCCCGATCCCCTCCCACTCGTCGGTGATCAGGCACGCCCCCGCGCCGGCCGCCTCGAACACCCGCGTCGCGGGGCTGAAGCCGTAGCGCGCCATGCTCTCGCGGCTGACGTTCAACACCGCCCCCGCCGAGGCGTTCAGCGCGTTGTGGTCGCCCACGCCGACGTGCCCGATCGCCCGCACGTTCGCCGGCAAATTGATCCCCTCGCCCCACCCGCTGCCGCCGAGCAGGAACGACTTGTTGGGCAGCGCGCGGGCGGCGTCGAAGAAGAACCGCCCGACCCGCGCCTCCCGGTCCGGCAGCCGGTTCGCCAGCAGCGACAGGTCGGCGGCGAACCGCGCCTCGGCCGGCGCGGGGAAGTGCGTCGCCGGGTCGAGGGCGTTGTAGACCGGCACGCAGTTCGGCTGCCCCAGCGCGGCGTAGGCGCGCACCACCGGGTCGCCGCCGCCGTAGGTCAGCACGGCGTCGTACTGCGGGATCAGGGGCCGGAACGGGTCGGCCGGGTCGTTCTGGACGCGCTCGAGGGTGGCCGGCGCGTCGACGTCCCAGAAGACGACTTTCGCCCGCCCCGGCCGCCTCAGGCCGAGCACCGCCGCCTCGAGCAGCTCGTCGAAGACGCCCACGCCGCTGGCCTTGACCACCACGTCCGCCCCCGCCGCCTCGGCCACGCACCGCCGGGCGGCGGCCTCGTCATTTTCGTAGACCACCACGCGGGCGTACGGCGGATCGTCGGCCAGATCGCGGTGCTGTTGGCGGCCGTAGGCGTCGGGCTCGTAGAAGGTGATCGTGTGGCCCCGCGCGTGCAGGGCCGCGCAGATGCCGCGGTAGTAGGTGGCCGCCCCGTTCCAGTACGCGCTGACGATCGAGGAGCCGAAGAAGGCGAGGTGCATGGGCGAGATCATCGGCGGATCGGCGGGCGGGGCAAGTTGGGGAATGACGAATGACCAAACCAGAATGACCAATGAAGTTTCAATGCCCAATGCAGATGTTGGGAGTTGGACATTGGGATCTCCTTGGTCATTCTGGTTTGGTCATTCGTCATTCTCTGCAATATCGAGAAGTTCCTCCGCCCGGTGCCCGCACGTGTGGCGGGAGAGGATGGTTTGCAGCCCGCGCTCCGACAGCGCCGCCCGCGCGGCCGGATCGTGGGTCAGGATTTTCATGTGCCGCTTCATCTCCGGGCCGCTGCGGGCGGTGAGGTAGTCTTCGCCGGGGGTGAACAGGTGCTCGGCATCAGTCCACGGCGAGCAGATCAGCGGGAGGCCGCAGGCGAGGGACTCGAAGACGCGAATGGTGGGAATGCCCGGCAGCTTTTGCACATACGGGCGGCGCGGGACGTGGACGGTGAACTTGTATTGCGAGAACGCGGCCGGGGCGGCGGCGTTGGGGAGGTAGCCGCCGCAGGAAATGCCCGCGGCGGCGAGGGCCCGCTTCGCCTTGTCGGGGTAGCGGACGCCGTGAACCTTGGCATTTAATGCTAATTCGCCGGCGGGCTTTAAGAGGAACTCTTGGAGATCGGCGGTGCGCTCGCCGTCGCCCCAGTTGCCGACCCAGATGAGGTCGCCAATATAGTCTTCGTTGCTTCTATGCGAAGCCGCGAGCGGCCGGAAGATTCTCGTGTCGGCGGCCTCGTGCCAGGTCCAGGTTTTATACGCCCAGCCGTTTCGTTTGTAGACATCGCGGAGCACTTCGCCGAAGACCAGCGCGCCGTCGTAATTGGATAAGTTGAAGCGTGCCATCTCTTCGGGTGCGGTAACGCCGCGGTGGTGGGTGTCGTGGAAGAGGAGTTTGTAATCGTTGGCCCGGCGGTGCTCGCCGAGGCGTGCGATCAGGGCGGGGTCGTTCCACTCGTGGGCGAGGACCAGATCGACCCCGCCGAGGGCGGCGTCGAGGTCGAGGGTTTCGAGGTCGTACCGCGTGCTGTCGAGATGCGGGTAGTGCTGGCGGAAGCCGGTTTCTATGGAATGCTCGCCCTCGTCCTTGATGAGGTTTTGCAGGCTCCACGCATCGGCCGGCTCGAAGAGTTGCACGCCGTGGCCGCGGGCGAGCAATTCGCTGGCGACGCCGCGAAGGAAGTGGGCGTTGCCGTGATTCCAGTCGCTGAGCAGGGAGTGGACGAAGAGGGCAATGTTCACGGGGGGAGTTCCTAGAGTTCTGGATGGGGTTGATCCGAGTGTCCCGCCGCTTGCGGCTTCGCAAAGAAACAGATTCCTTGCGAAGCCGCGAGCGGCAGAATCCGGGCCTTCGCCTTCGGCTCAGACGCCGGCTTGCGTGGGTCCTTCGCCCAGCAGCGAGCGGTAGAGGTTCAAGTAAGCACGTGCCATGACTTGCGGGTTATACCGCATCGCCCGGCCCCGCGCCGCACGGGCGAGACGGGTTTGCTCCGCGGGATTATCAATAAGTGATAGGAGCGCGTTGCGTAGCCCGTCGCGGTCGTCCGGCGCGACGTAGAGGGCGGCCTCCGCCCACACCTCGCGCAGCGTCGGGATGTCGCCGAGCACCAGCGCGCAGCCGGCGAGGGCGGCCTCGAGAATTGACAGGCCGAAGGGTTCATAGCGGGCGGGAAGGCAGTAGATCGATGCGGCGGCCAATTTCGACGCGACGGCGGCGGGCGGGAGGCGGCCGAGGAGTTTCACGTCCGGCGGGTCGAGGCGCTGGCCGCCGGGGCCGGTCGCGTCGCCGGCGAGTTCGACCGGCCACGGCAGATCGGCCGCGACATCGGCGAGGGCGGCCAGGTTCTTCGACTCGTCCCACAGCCGCCCGGCGGCGAAAACCAGCGGCCGCTTCTCGCCCGGCGGGAAGTCGGCGGCGCGGCGGGCGTTGGGGATGACTTCCCCGCCGCCGAAGTCGCCGTAGTGCTGCCGCAGCAGGGCGAGCACCGCGGCGGTCGGGGCGACCACGGCGGCGGCGGCGCGGAGGCCGGCGCGGACGGCGGCGGCGTAGCGGTCGTAGGTTGAAGGCGCGGGTTCGCCCTTCACGGCGCGCCACCACGAGTGGACGTCGGAGTGGGCGACCACGACGGTTTTCTTTGTGAAGCCGCAAGCGGCGTGGGCGTAGCCGTTGAGGTGGATCAGGTCTGGCGCGTGCTCGTCTTCAAGTGACCGCAGCCACCCCCCCGCCGCGGCGACATCCTGCCAGGGGTCGGGCATCCACTCGAGTTGGAAGGTCGATTCGACCAGCGTGACGTTCGGGCGGCTTGCCGCCTCGCGCCTTTGCGCTGCGTCCGGCGGCGGCCCCATCGTCGCCAGGACGATCTCCACGCCGTGGGGCGCGAGGGCGTCGGCCAGTTGCAGCGCGTACGCCCAGACGCCGCCCACGCAGTCCGTGGTTTGGAGGAGTTTCATCGCTTCGTGGCACGGGCGTCCCGCCCGCGTTCTGTGGCTCCCGCTGAAAGCGCCGACGCGGGCGGGACGCCCGTGCCACGTCAGCCCATCACGATCAGAGCCTTCATAAATCCCTCGGGCCGATCCGCCGTCATCTGCAACGCCTCGGCCAACTGCTCGAGCCCGAAGCGGTGGGTGAACAGCGGGGCCGGGTCGAGCCTCGCCGACGCGACCAGTTCGGCCGCCAACTTCATGCCGTCGACGTAGGTTTGCGGCCGGCGCTCGTGGGCGTTGATCACGTCCAGCCCCTTCCAGTTCCACAGTTGCAGATTCACCTGCCGCAAACCGTCCTGGTGGTAGCCGGCGATGACCAGCCGGCCGTGCTCGCGGACGATCTCGCCGGACAAATCTAGCGGCCACTGCTTGCCGGTGCATTCGATCACCACGTCGCAGCCGTCGCCGGCGGTCAGCTCCTTCACGTCGGCGATCACGCGGTGGTGGTCCTCCATCGGCACGGCGGCGTCGGCGCCGAAGTCGCGGGCGAACTGCAGGGCGCAGGCGCGGCGGGTGACGGCGATGACCCGCGCGCCGGCATCGGTCGCCAGCCGGCAGAGCAGCGCGCCGAGGAAGCCGATGCCGACGATCGCCACGGTGTCGCCGGGGCGGATGCCGCTGCGGCGGAGGATGTTGACGGCGCAGGCGAGCGGCTCGGCGGGGAAGTCGCGGCCGTCGAGTTCGCGGGGGAGTTTGAGGGTGGAGGCGGCGTCGCAGAGGCCGTACTCGGCGTAGGCGTCCTGGCCGAGGGTCGCCACGCGGTCGCCGGGCTGGAAGTGCGCGACGTTCGGCCCCACCGCGTCGATGACGCCCCACGCCTCGTGGCCGAGGTGGCCGGGGGGCATGGGGTACTCGAACCACTCGCGGCCCTCGAACGGCGGGAGGTTGCTCGCGCAGACGCCGCAGCCCTCGTGCTTCACGCGCACCTGGCCGTCGGCGGGGTCGGGCACGGGGGCGTCGACGATTTCGATCTTGCGCGGCGCGGTCAGGCGGGCGGCCTTCATCATTTTGCTGCTCATGGGTATCTCCGACGAGTTTAGACAAGCCGGGTTCTGCCGCTTGCGGCTTCGCAAGGAACCGGTTTCTTTGCGAAGCCGCAAGCGGCCGGAACTCGGGTCTTCGCCTTCGGCTCAGACGCCGGCTTGTTCCGGCGATTCGGCGCGGGTCACGCGGAGCCACTCGATCAATTTTCCGACGCCCTCGGCCACGCCTGTTTTGGCTTCCCAGCCGGTGGCGTCGGTGAAGCGGGAGGCGTCCGAGACGTAGTACCGTTGGTCGCCCGGCCGCCAGGGGCCGTGGGCGGCGTCGACCTTTCGGCCGGTGTGGCCGCGGATGAGGTCGAGCAGTTCGAGCAGGCTGACGGTGTTGGCCGGCCCGCCGCCGAGGTTGAAGGCGCGGCCGGCGAGGTCGGGCATCCGCCCCTCGGCCGTGAGCATCGCGTCGATCAGGTCGGCGGCGAAGAGCACGTCGCGCACCTGCCGGCCGTCGCCGTAGAGCGTCACCGGCTCGCCGGCGAGGGCTTGGCGGGCGAAGTGGGCGACCCACCCCTGGTCCTCGTTGCCGCACTGGTGCGGGCCGTAGATGCAGGACATGCGGAAGACGCACGCGGGCAGGCCGAAGGTGCGGGCGTAGTCAAGCACGTACTGGTCGGCGGACCCCTTCGAGCAGCCGTAGGGGCTGTGGAAGTCGAGCGGGCGGTCCTCGCCGACGCCGGCGGCGCGGACGGCCTCGTCGCGCGGCTCGTACCGGCCGTCGCGCAGGCGCAGGTGCAAATCGGCCAGGTCGCCGTAGACCTTGTTCGTGCTGGTGAACAGCAGCGGCGGCGCGTCCTCGCCCATCGGCCGCAGGGCTTCGAGCAGGTTCAGCGTGCCGCGGGCGTTGACGTCGAAGTCGTGGGCGGGGTGAGTGACGCTGGTGGTGACGGCGACCTGGGCGGCGAGGTGGAAGACGGCCGACGCCCCGGCGACCGCCGCCGCGACGGCCGGGGCGTTGCGGACGTCGGCGCACTCGAACGTGATCCGGTTGCCGTGGGCCCTTTTCAGGCGGGTCAGATTGTCCTCGACGCCCGGCCGCGAGAGGTTGTCGAACAGGTGGACGGGCCGGCCGTCGCGCGCGAGGCGGTCGGCGAGGTTGGTGCCGACGAAGCCCGCGCCGCCGGTGATGAGGACGGGCTTTTCGGCGGCCCCCGTGGCACCCCCCGTGGCACCCCCCATGGCACCCCCCGTGCCGCGGGGGGTGCCGCGGTGCGGCGGCGGCTGGTTTTTCCGGCGGATGTCCGGCTCGGTCAGGCGGGCGAAGTCCATCACGCCCTCCACGCCGCGGTCGCGCCAGACGCGGGCCAACAGTTTCTCGCCGCCGTCGGGGCGGAGCAGGCCGAAGGCATATTCGCGCTCGTCGCTGTGGAAGCCGTCGACCGTCGGCAGGGCGGCGTCGAGGTCGAACAGGGCGTACCAGTAGAGGCGGTCGGCCGGGGCGTTCACCGCGTCGGCGAAGGTGGCGAGCTGCTCCCACTCGTCGTGCCGCCACGTCGAGTAGCCGGCCTCGGTGATCCAGATTTCCGCCCCGCTGCCGCACCAGTCGAGCCGCTGGCGGACGGAGGTGATGAGGGATTCCCAGCCGGGCCAGTGGAACTCGAAGCTGTGCGGGAAGCCGTGGACGCCCACCGCGTCGAGGCCCGCCAGCGCGCCGCGGTCGTGCAGCAGGCTGAAGAAGTTCGGGTCCACCGGCGACACCCCGCCCAGCAGCACGCGCTTGCCCTGGCCGCGCGCCGCGGCGGCGGAGAGGTGGACCATGCGGGCGAACTTCTCGTGGCCGGGGTCGAGCGTGGCATCCCACTCGCGCTGGTTGTTCGGCTCGTTCCAAAGTTCGGCCCAGTCGAAGCAGTCGCCGTGGCGGCCGCAAAGGTCGGCGACGAACGCGGCGTAGGCGTCGAGCTCGCGCGGCGGGGCGTTGGTCGCCGGCCGCTCGCCGATGCTCGGCGGGGTGTAGCTGAAGCAGGGCAGCACGTCGAGCTTGTCCGCCAGCGTCGGCAGGAGCCAGTCGTACCAGGCCGGGCCGTCGGGCGTGTGGTAATCCGCCCAGCTCACGCCGGTGCGGAGCCGCGGGATCTTCAGCCGCGCCAGGGCGTTGATCGCGCGGCCGACCTTGTCGTGCTCGCCGGGGCGGAACCACTCGAGGACGCCGATGGGGGCGCGGTTGCCTGTGTTCGGGGTGCTCATAGCGCCAGCCCCCTCGCGTCGAGCTCGCGGCGGGCGTGCTCGACGCGGTCGGTGGCGGTCTGGTCGCGCAGCCACCCGGCCAACTCCGCCAGACCCTCGTCGAACTCCACGTGAGGCTCGTAACTGAGCGCGTGGCGGGCCAGGGAGATGTCGGCGAAGCAGTGGCGGATGTCGCCGACGCGGCACTTGCCGGTGACCTGCGGCCTGACCTCGCGCTTCCCCAGAACCGCCGCCAACCGCTCGGCGACCTCCAGCACGGTGCGCGGCTCGCCGCTGCCGACGTTGAAGACGCCGCCGTCGGCAGAACCGCCGCCCGAACCGCCGGCTTGCAGGTTGTCGAGCGTCAGGCAAACGGCCCGCGCGACGTCGTGGACGCTCACGAAGTCGCGGCGCTGCAAACCGTCCTCGTAGATCAGCGGGGGCGAGTGGTTCAGCAGGCGGCTGGCGAAGATCGCCAGCACGCCGGTGTAGGGGTTGCCCAGCGACTGCCGCGGGCCGTAGACGTTGAAGAACCGCAGCGCCGCCGTCGGCACGCCGTAGGCCCGGCCGACCAACAGGCCCATCCGCTCCTGGTCGAACTTGCCGAGGGCGTAGACGCTGGCGAGGCTCGGCGATTTGGTCTCGGGCGTGGGCAGCGGCACCAGCGGCCGGCCGTCGGGATCGGTCGGCTCCCAGCGGCGGGCCTTGAGGGCGTCGGTTGATCGCTCGGCGGCGCGGGCGGGCTCGCCGTCGGCCGTGTGGTAGAGCCCCTCGCCGTAGACGCTCATGCTGCTGGCGACGACCAAGGCTTTCACCGGCGCGGCCGCCAATGCCTCCAGCAGCACGGCGGTGCCGAGGTTGTTGACGGCCGTGTAGTGGGCGATCTCGTACATGCTCTGCCCCACCCCGACGGCGGCGGCGAGGTGGACGACCGCATCGACGCCCCGCAGCGCGGTCCGCACGGCGTCGGCGTCGCGCACGTCGCCGACGAGCAGGTCGACGCGCGGGTCGAGATACTCCGGGCGGCGGGGGCCGGGGCCGTGGACCTGTTCGCACAGATTGTCGAGCGCGGCGACGGCGTGGCCGCGCGCCAGCAGTTCGTCCGCCAGGTGCGAGCCGATGAAGCCCGCCCCGCCGGTGATGAGCACCCGCCGGGGGCCGCCGGCTAGTTCGGAGTGAGGTGAAGCCATCGACGCCAGTTCCCGACCCGGCCGGCCCTGCTTGCGCCGGCTGCCTAACCCCGTTCGTGCCCTTCCCGTCAGGCAAGGTAGCAGAAGTGCGGCGGGAGGGAAGGGGCGAACTGATAACGTGAGCCGGATTCGGTCGGGAACACTTCTGAAAAGTTCCCGCCGCTTGCGGCTTCGCAAAGAAATCGAACGCGATGAACCGTCGAGTCCTTGGGCGCGGGAGGCTTGTTGCAGTTCGTTTCTTTGCGAAGCCGCAAGCGGCAGGAGCGGATTTTCACACCACCGGTTCCGCCGGCAGCCGGGTCGGCGTGGCAACCTGCCCCACCGCCCCTTGGCCGGCGGGCAGCGGGGGCGGGCCGACGACGCCGTGCTGCGCCGCGACTTGCGTGGCCGCCCGCACCTGGATCAGCCGCATCAGGTCCGCCTTGGTCACGATGCCGACCATCGCCCCGCCGCCGTCGGTCACGACCATCCGGCCGAAGCCGCGCTGGCCCATCTGCTCGAACGCCTCGCGCGCCGGCGCGGTGGCGGCGATGCGGTGGACGTCGGTGTTCATCACCCGCCCGACGTCCATGCCGTCGACGGGCGACTCCTGAAGGTCGCGCAGGCCGACCGTGCCGATCACCCGCCCGTCCTCGCCGGCGACGGGGAAGCCCAGGTGCCGCTCGCGGATCATCAGGGCCATCAACTCCCCCACCGCCATCTCCGGCCGCACCGTCACGACCTGCCGGTTCATCAAATCGCCCACCTTCACGCCCCGCAGCATCGCCTCCACCTGCGTCTGCCGCGTCTCGGCGTTCACCGCGAAGTAGACGAACAACGCCACCAGCAGCAGGAACGGGTCGAACCCCCCGCCCCCCAGCAGCAGCGGCGCGATCGCCAGCAGCGCCAGGCCCACCGCCAGCACCTTGCTCACCACGCCGGCGATGAGCGTCGCTTTGGTGCGGTCGGTCGCCAGCGCCAGCAGCGACCGCAGCACGCGCCCGCCGTCGAGCGGCAGCGCGGGGATGAGGTTGAAGATCGCCAGCGCCAGGTTCGTGATCGAGAGGATGCCGACGATCAGCCGCACCGCGACGACCACGGTGCCGCCGTCGATTGGCAGCGCGACGTAAACGATCGCCAGCAAGCCGGCGAGGGCGAAGCTCGTCAGCGGCCCGACGATCGCCACGACCGCCTCCGCCCCGCGCTGCTCGGGAATCCGCTCGAGCGCGGCCAATCCGCCCAGCAGCCAGAGGGTGATGCTGCGGGTTTTGACGCCGAAGATGCGGGCCGTCAGCGCGTGGCCGAACTCGTGGATCAGCACGCTGAGGAACAGCCCACTGGCGGCGAGGAAGCCGATGGCGTAGGGCGTGTACCCGCCCATCAGGGCCAGCGCCTGGTGGCGCATCCCCAGGATGTCGGCATAGTCCGGCAGCCGGCCGCCGAGCATCCAGGTGAACAGCGGCAGCACCAGCAGGAACGTCAGGTCGAACTTGACGTCGATGCCGAGAATCTTGAACGGCAGTTTGAGGCCTCTTCCGAACATGCCGAATGGTAGGGACGCGGCCGGCGGCGGCACGCCAAATCGGCTGACATTCGCCCGTGACCGGCGTGTGGCAAATCGGCGCGACTTTTCCCCCTGTTCCGGCCGCGGCCCTTGCGTCGATCCGCCCGGCGGCGCACCATGCGTCCGGCACCGCAACTTTCCCAACGTCCACGGCCCCCGGACCATGACGCCGACCCCGCTGTCCATCGCCGTGCCCGCCCAGGTCGCGCCCGGCGACTGGCAGCAGTGGGTGCTGATCGTCGGCGGCTTCACGCTGCTGGGCTACTTTTACCTGCGGTCGCGCGGGGTGCGGCGGCGCGACCCGCTGTCGCGCGCCCCCAAGCAGGTCGCCACCGCCACCGACCTCGCCCGCCACCGCGCCACCGAGCGGCAACTCGAAAGCCTGCTGGTCGATCTGGAGCAGATGAGCCGGCAGATTTCGGCCCAGCTCGACACCCGCGCCGCCCGGCTGGAGGCGCTGCTGGCCGAGGCCGACGAGAAGATCGCCGCGCTCGACCGGGCGGCGGGTCGGGGCGATGGGAACGGGTTGAATCACGGCTCGCACCGGCCGCTGCACGGGGTGGAGGTGCGGGGCGTGGCGACCTCGCCGATGTCGCTGTACGCCGCCGGCCCGCCGGTGGGGCCCGAGCCGTCGAACCTCGCCCCGCCGCCGGACGGGGTGGACCGCACGACGGCGAAGATCTACGCCATGGCCGACGAGGGCCGGCCGGCGGCGCAGATCGCCCACGACATCCACCGCCCGCAGGGGGAGGTCGAACTGATCCTCGCCCTGCGGCCGCGGTGAGCGGAGCCCCATTTCTTTGCGAAGCCGCAAGCGGCAGATTTCGCCCATCTTCTCAACCCGCCGAATGGTCCGCCGATAAAAGCGTCGGGCGCGGCACGGTCGCCGCGCCCGCCCCACGTCCGCCGGCTGCGACCCGGAGGCCCGATGTGCGTGATCTGCGTCGACTCGGACAGTCTGCACCGCCGCCCCGCGCCCGCCGGCTGGCTGGCGGTCGTGCCGCCCCGCACCCGCCGGGTGGCCGCCGCTTTGATGGCCCTGTGGGTGCTGAGTTTGGCCGATCTGGTCCTCACCCTCTGGGCGGCGGCCCACACGGACTTTTACGAGCTCAACCCCCTCGCCCGCGCCCTGCTCGCCGGGCCGCCGATGGGCGTGGTGGCGTACAAGCTCGCCACGATGGGCGTGGGCACCGCGATCTTCTGGCGGCTCCGCCACAACGGCCGGTGTGAACTGGCGACCTGGGGCACCGCCGGCGTCTACCTGCTGCTCGCCGTCCGCTGGTCGGTCTATGCCGCGGGCGGGTGAGTGGGTGGGCGGGTAGCGGGTGGCGGGGGAAGAGGAAGAAGAGGGTGCCCTCCCGCTTTCCCCCGCTCCCCGCTACCATCTCCCCGTGGACCTCGCCTGGAAACTTCTCGCCACCCTCGGGCTGGTCGTGCTGAACGGCTTTTTCGTCGCCGCCGAGTTCGCCGCCGTCGGGGCGCGGGCGAGCCGGCTCAAGACGCAGGCCGACGCCAGCCTGCTCGCCCGGCTGTCGCTGCGGATCAAGCAGGAGCTGGACCTTTACCTCTCCACCTGCCAGCTCGGCATCACCATCGCCAGCCTGGGCCTGGGCGCCGTGACCGAGCCGGCCGTCGGGGCGCTGCTCTCGCCGGTGCTGCACTGGCTGGGCCTGCCGCCGGACACCGTCCACGCCACCGGCTTCGCGGTCGCGCTGATGATCTCGACCTCGCTGCACGTCGTGGTCGGCGAGCAGGCCCCGAAGAACTGGGCCATCCTCGACGCCGACCGCGTGCTCCCCTGGCTGGCCGTGCCGCTGGTGATCTTCACCTACCTCTTCTACCCGCTCATCTGGGTGCTCAACAGCGTCACCAACACCCTGCTCCGCCTGATCGGCGTCAACGTCACGACCGACGCCCACGGCGGCATCCCCCACACCTCCGAGGAACTCCGCGCCCTGCTCAACGAGGCCGTCAGCAGCGGCAGCATCGAGAGCGGACAGGGGGAGATCCTCTCCGGCGCATTCGACTTCGGCGGCCTCAAGGCGCGGCAGATCATGACGCCCCGCAACCGCGTCGACTACCTGCTCATCGGCGAGCCGATCCAGAAAATCCTCCGCACCGTCCAGAAGAGCGAGTTCACCCGCCTGCCCCTGTGCGAGGGCGACCTCGACCACGCCATCGGCCTGGTCCACATGAAGGACCTGTTCACCCACCTCAAGCTCGTGCCCGGCAAGCTCAAGTTCACCGAGCCCAACAGCCCCGACTGCGAGGGCGTGGCCGTCGCCGGCGGGGCGCCGGGGTCGCAGCTCCACGTCATCGGCTCCGGCGAGGTCAACCTCCGCCGCATCAAGCGCGACGTGCTGTTCATCCCCGAGCTGCTGCCCGTGCCCGATTTGCTCCGCCAGTTCCAGGCCAGCAACGTCCACATGGCCGTCGTCGTCGACGAGTACGGCACCACCCAGGGCGTGGTGACGCTGGAGGACGTGATCGAGCAGATCGTCGGCGACATCGAGGACGAGTTCGACCAGGCCACCGTCGACTTCGCCCCCGAGGGCGAGAGCTTCCGCGTCAGCGGCACCTACCCCCTGCACGAGCTCAAGGACCGCCTCTCCCTCACCGACCTCGACTCCGACGCGGTAGACACCGTCGGCGGCTACATGACCCAGGAGCTCGGCCGCTGGCCCCGCGAGGGCGACACCGTCCCGCTCGGCCGCTACCGCGCCCAAGTCACCAGCGTTGCCGAAAACCGCGTCCCTTCGGTCCTGCTCACCCCGACGTCGGAAAAGGACGGGGCGTGAGGGAGGCCGACCTTGAGGTGCGGCCCCCAACTCCGGGTGCCACGGATTGAGGTACGCCTCAACCCGTGCCTAGCAACGCTACTTGCTCTGCAGCCCCCGTCGACGGCAGACCATTCGGCACGCCGGCAACACGCCGACCAGGCCCCGGAAAAAGTTTTTCGGATTTTTCCGACTTCCCCCTTGACGCCCCCCGCCCGGCGTGGCACACTCCTCCCGTCCGGTCCACCTCCCCCAGGCCCTCACCTCAAAGGCTGACCATGACCGACCGCTTCCACCCCCGCGTCGCCCTCGCCGCCCTGAAGGCCCTCCGCGCCCTGCGGCCCTTCACCCCCCCCCTCCATGTGTAACGCCCTGCCGATTCGCGCGCTGATCGAGCCGCTGGAGTCCCGCCGCCTGCTGGCCGCCGCGCCGGCGACGCCCTTCAGCCCGCTGGACCTGCCCGGCGCGTACCAGCGACCCGACGGTAGCATCGTCGTGCCCAACAGCAGCCTCGCCGCCTCCCCCGACGCAGCCCCGGCCGCCCCGGCGGACGACACCGCCGGCTACTTCTCGACCACCCCCGCCCCGCGCGGGGGCACGGCCCCGGCCGTGAACTGGTCCGCCCCCGCCCCCGACGCCCGCTTCGGCGGCACCCCGTCCGCCGCCACGGCCGACCCCGCCGCGCCGCTGCCCTCCGCGGGCGTGTCGTCCGTCATCCAACTCGGCAGTGGGGGCCACTCCTACGGCAGCACGGTCGAGCCGTCGTACAACAGCCAGAGCCCCGGCTGCGGCGGCGGGGCGGGGTTCCTCGCCTTCTCCCTAACCGGGTGCGGCCCCGGTGCCCCCGGCAGCTACAGCGTCACGGTCAACTACTCGCTGCCGGCCGAGTCGGGCGACCCCTTCTCCACCGTCTACGCGAAGCCGGGCGAGGACTATGTAGGCCCGCTGGCGGCCGGGCGGTCGGTCAGCGTGCCGTACCAGTCGACGGTGTTGGTGCCCTACTACGCGCGGGCGGACAACCTGGTGGAGGGGGGCGAGTACGTCCACGCGACGATCTTGGCCGGCGTCGGCTACACCGGCGCGGGCAACGGGGGAGAGGCCACCATCACCGACAATCCTCCTGTGGTGAGCATCGACGGAGGAGCTGGCCTATCTGAAAGTGCCAGCACTGGTAATGTTGGACACGATGCAGTCTATACCTTGACTCGTAGGGGCGGGGATCTCGGGGCAGTTTTGGATGTCAACTTCGAAGCCGATGTGGGGACCGCAACTGCTGGTAGCGACTACAAGATACACTACCAAGGTCGTGAGCTAGATTCCCTTCCGACCACTGTCAGATTTGAAGCAAACAGTAGCAGCGTTGTGTTTTCGGACTCAGTGATCAACGATCAAGAGCTTGAGGAGCATGAATCCATCCTTCGCACTCTGAAGAAGAGCAGCAACGGGACATACCTTATTCAAGCAGGACAAAGTGCTGCACCAAGCGGCATCAACGACAACGAAACCGTTGAGGTCAGATTTCTAAGTGTCGGAGACTTCAGTGACTCCGACACGGTTCATGACTACGATGGACTCAACTCGCACTTGAGTTGGAGATTCGACGCCATTTCTTTCGTTATCTTAGGCAAGGGGTACATCAACCTACGAGCTGAAGCGAACGGCTCGCAGAATCAGCCTTTCGGATTCGGTCCTGACCACACGGACCACGCTCAGATTCCGTCGAACCCTGATGACGACCCTTACTTTGTTACCATAGAAGCTCGCGTCGCATGGTCAACTGACCCCGACACTGGAAAGAAGACGTATCAATTGGTGATTGACGAGCCCAGCCACGACGTCCGCAAGCCAGGGGGCAACGTGTCAGTGGGCATGGATGCGCGAGTAAGTTATGTCAATACAACACGCGCTACCGTGCAAGCGGTCTTCGCGGCTCAGTATGACAAGGGCGGGGCGGGCATTACCGCAGTCAACGTTGGTCCCGGCGGCATACAGTGGTCACAAGGCTCGGGGCAAACAAGGGATTCGCGTACCAGTGGCGTTTGGAACGTGGTTGCCACAATCGTCC
This sequence comes from Tepidisphaeraceae bacterium, assembly GCA_965260985.1. Taxonomy (GTDB): domain Bacteria; phylum Planctomycetota; class Phycisphaerae; order Tepidisphaerales; family Tepidisphaeraceae; genus CBDHCE01. The sequence continues at coordinate 168,989 of CBDHCE010000012.1, forward strand.
AGAACTAAAGTGCTCTTGCGAGTCACAAGTTAATTTTAATAACGTGTTCCCGACAAGCCAAACATCCAGCAACAAAACTTTCGATTACGCCATGCGAGGCTCAGGCTACGAACAGAGAAGACGTTACCTCAAAAATTTATACTCCACGAAGGCTATTGTAGTTTCACTATCGTTGGCTCTGCTGGCAGGAATTGCGATAGTTTTCTCGATTCCAGCAATGAGTAGTATGGCGTTGTCGAGTATTCATCGAAGTGGAGGGGGTAGTCTTCAGAACGCAAATCTGATGATTGACTGGAGGGACAGTTTTGGCGATGGCGACTTTCGGTGCGTTATATACCCAATATACCTCAACACTGAACCGAAATTTCCTGATTACAACCACAGCAACATCAAAAACAATGTAGTCGTCAGATGGGATGGCATGCGTGCCTGCTACGGAGCACAACGGCTCATTTTTCCACCGGAAACTAATGCTGCTATTATTGATGTTTCCGGAAACGTTCGCTTCACCGCGATCAACAAATCTCTGCTAAATTATGGTCACGAAGAGAGGGCCAAATTCCTCTTCTTCAGCGGCCAGAAACGGTTTCCTGCTTCACCAAACGCAATTAAATTTGGGCCGTTCATGAAGTTAGAGAAAATCGGGGCTTGGGGGATTTTAGAAGAAGAGAGGGGTGGCTAAACGGTTGTAGGTATTTTGGTAGTCTCGCGAGGTTTTCACACCCCAAATTTCATTCGCCTTCTTCCAAGTGGGTTGGAGAATTTTCCTTCCTTATATGCAATGCAGAATTCTGTAGGTTTGTAGGAGGGTCTACAGATCTTTCTGCCTACAGCAGAGGTTTTTAGTGAACAGGACATTCAATTCTCGGGAATCCAGTCGACACTGGCCGGCGTCGGGACATGAGAGCGACTTCCTTTGATAACTCCTCAGCCTCTCTCTCCTCGCGGCGGTCGCTGAGCTATCTGTAGAGCGGCGGGTGGAGACCAAGCGGGTATACTGACTAGTGGGGACCACTTACGCGTTACTGTTGCTTGGCGGGCATACCCGACGAACCTGTAAGGGGAGTCGACCAACCTTCTGCCCGGCGGCAAGCCAGCGGCCGCAAAGTTCACAGCAAACCACATCTGACGGCGGAGAATCCCTAAGCAAGCGGGCACATTTTAGCCTGTGATCCCGAATGCGTGGCGTCCCACGAGACCCCTCACGCCTCCTCCGGCTCCAGCTCCTCCTGATACTCCTCGTCGACCGACCCGCCCAGGAAGCTGTCGAAGGCCTCGGGCGTCGCGGCGTAGGCGGGGTCGGCTTTGGGTTGCTGGGTGAAGGCCAGCCACATCAGCAGCGTGAACAGCAGGAAGACCACCACCCCGCCGGCGGCGGCGTACTTGGGGCGGTTGTCCCGCTCGGTCGTCGCCACCACGTCGGCCGACTGCGGGGGGGCGGGGCGGACGGCGGCGGCCAGTTTCGCCTGCTCCACCGGCAACTGCCGACGGAGGCCGTCGAGGTCGCTCGAGAGGGCCTCGCGTTGGTCCTGCAGCTTCCGCAGGCGGTCGCCGTTTTCGCCGGCGTTGTCCATGGCGGCGGTGGCGGTCATCAACTCGCGGTTCTTCGCCAGGTAGGCCTGCTGCGCCGCGGCCTCCGCCGCCGTCGCCGACGCCAGGGCCGCCCGCGCCGCGGCGATCTCCGCCTCGCGGGCCGCGGGACTGTTCGCCGGGGTGTTCGCCGGGGTGTTGGCCCGGGCACTCGCACCACTCGCGCCGCCCGCGCCGCCCGCGGCCGGTCGGGCGAGGCCTTCGGCGGCGGCGGCCTTGCGGTCGGACAACTGCCGCTCGATCGCCGCCGCCCGGTCGCGCAGCGACTGAACCTCCGGCGCGGCATCGGCATCCCCCGAACCGCCGGACCCGTCGGCTCCCACCGCCAGCGCGTACGAGGCGCGGGCGTCGGTGATCGCCGCCAGCCGGCCCTCCAGCGCCCTCGCCAGCGCCTGCTGCTCGCCGGGCACCTTCGCCGCCGCCGGCCGGTTGGCGACGAACTTCTGCTGAAGGTCCGCCAACTGCCGCTCGTTCCGCGCCCGGTCCTCGGCCGCCAACTTCGCGTTGGCGTCGAGGTAGCCCTGCACGTCGTCCAGCGTCTGCTTGGCCGCCGGATCCTGCCCCAGCACCGCCCGGCGGGCGTTGGACATCGACTTCAGCGCGGCGATGTCCTGATCGAGCTCCTTCGCCTCCTTGTCCAGCCCCGCGCCGACGGCGGCGTTGTACCGCCGGCTGGCGGTCGCCAGGCGATCGGAAAAGCTCGCCAGTTGCGGGTCGGTCTGCCAACTCTCCGCCTGCCGGGCGTTCATCCGGTCCGACAGTTTGTCGCGCAGATCCGACAGTTGCGAGGCGTACTGCTCCTGCCGCTTGACCATCTCGTCGGTGAGCTGCCGCATGACCGTCAGCAGGTCGTCGGCCCCGGCGACGTAGCCGGCGAGCTCGGGGCTGCCGGCGGCGGCTTTTTTGGCGTCGGCGATCTCGCGCTGGAAGCCGGAGATCGCCCCGTCCAGCCGCGCCTTGGCCGCCGACGCCTTGTCGGCCGCCGCCTTGCGGCGCTGCTCGATCTGCTGGCGGATCGCGTCGAGGTCCTGGTTCAACTTGTCGATCGACGGCCCGCCCGCCGGCGTTGACGGGGCCGCGGCGGGCTTGTCCGACTTTTCGCCCGTCGAGGCGCCCGGCACGGCGGCCAGCACGCGGTCGAGTTGGAAGTCGGCCTCGCGGCGGCGGTTATAGGCGGACTGGTACGCAGCGTCGAGCGCCTTCACCGCCGCCTTCAGGTCGGCCAACTGCCGCGGGTCGGGCCGAGCCTCGCCCACCGCCCGCGCCCCCTCAACCTCGTCCGACAGCCGGGCCAGGTCCGCCTCCCCCTGCTTCAGCCGGCCCTCGATCCGCTCGACGTCCTTGCCCACCCGCCCCGCCTCATCGAGCATCGGCCGGTTCGCCTCGAACAGCGCCCGGCCCAAGGCCAGCACCCGCGCCCGGTCGCCCTCGGCGTCGTCGCCCCGCCGCACCAGCACCAGGGTGTCGGCGTCGGTGAAGTGGCTCGCGCCGGTCACGCGGTCGTACTCCACCGGCCGGGCGTCGGAGAGGAAGCCCAGGTCGCCGACGGCGGGGTTGTCCGAGCGCATGAGCCGGGCGGCGGCGGCGTGGACCTCGGGCGAGGCGAGGAGCTTCAACTGCCGCTCGACCTCGCGGCGGCGGTCGATCTCGCTGAGGTTCGCCATGCCGGGGTACTTCATCGGCAGCGCGACGGTCGCGCCGACGGGCACGAGCTGGTAGACGCCCGCCACCACGCCGCCGAGGCTGGCGAGCAGGGCGACCATCAGCAGCGGCACGAGCAGCGCCCGCCGGCGGCGGGCGGACGCCGCCAGCGCGGCGGCGTCGGGCGGCGGGGCGAGCTGCGCGAGGTACGCCAGCGGGTCGGCCGGCACCCGCCCCCGCGCCGCGCCGCGGCCGTTGGCCTTGCCGTTGGATTCGCCGTTCGTGGTGCCGTTCGTGGTGCCGTTGGCGGCGCCGTTGGCGGCGTGGCGTGCGGGGGGCTCGGCCGGGCGGTTTCGGCCGACGGCGGGCAGCGCCGGGGCCGACGCCCCGGGATCGGCCGCGCCGTGGGCCGCGCCATCGGCCGCGCCGTGGGCCGCGCGCGGCGCGAAGGCGTCGGCGAGGTCATCCAGGTCGTCCGAGCCGTCGGCCTCGGCGAGCGGGTCGACCTCGTCGGCGTCCTGCACGTCGCCGTAAACCTCGCCGTCAACCTCGCCGTCCGCCTCGGCCTCAATCTCGACGTCCGGCTCCTCTGCGCCGCCGCGCCGCCGGGCGTCGGCCGACGGGGCGAGGCTCGCGGCGGCGGGCGATTCCTCGAAGTCGTCCACGTCCGGCTCGACGGTGAACGCCGGATCGGCCTTGATCGACGCGCCGGCCGATCCGCCGGCCGATCCGCCGGCGTCTTGAGCCGGTTCCTCGGCCGCTTCCTCGGCCGCTTCGTCGACCGGTTCGTCGACGTGCAGATCGTCGAACGCCCCGGCCCCGCCCGACGCGCCGCGGCCGACCGCGCCGGCGTCGGAGAAGGGGGACCGGGTGCGCCGCCCCGGCTCGCGGGAATCGCCCGCCTCGGCGATCTCCTGCGGCGTGCGGCCGAAGCCAACGCGGTGGGGCCGCGACCGCCGCACGGGCGTGCGGGCGACCCGCTCGGCCTCGCCGAACCGGTCGAACTCGTCCGCCCCGCCACCCTCACCACCCTCGCCGGGTTCGACGGCCCGGCCGCGGGGGGGCCGGGGGGCGGGGGAGGCGAAGTCGGCCCCCGGCCGCGGGCTGGCGGCGGGGTCGGCGTCGCGCGCCGCGGCGCCGGGCGCTCCGCCAAATCCCGGCCCACCCGGCCCGAAGACGTCCACGCTCGCGTCGGCGAGGCCGGCGATCTCCGTCAGCCCGTGCGGGCGGGCCGACGCGGCGGTCGATTCGCCTGCCGGCCCGTCCGCCGGCCCGTCCTCGGTCGGCTCGTCCTCGATCAGCTCGTCGAGGTAGAGCGGCTCGCCGCCGAGATAGTGGTCGAGGTTCACCCCGCCCATGGGCCCGATGGCGTAATCCTCGTCCGAGTTCGCCGCTTCGCCCGCCTCCCCGGCCTCGGCTTTGGCCTCGGCTTTGGCCTCGGCATCGGCCGCCGCTTGCTCCGCCCGCTCGTCGGCGAGCCGTGCCGCTTCAACGCGCTCCTGCTCGACCCGCCCGGCCTCCAGCCGGGCGGCCTCGACCACTTGCCGCTCCTGCTCGATGCGCTCCTGCTCGATGCGCTCCTGTTCGATGCGCTCCTGTTCGATGCGCTCCTGTTCGATGCGCTCCTGTTCGATGCGCTCCTGTTCGATGCGCTCCTGTTCGATGCGCTCCTGTTCGATGCGCTCCTGTTCGACGCGCTCGGCCTCCGCCGCCGCCGCAGCGGAGCGTTCCTCCTCGGCCCGCTCGGCTTCCGCCCTCTCCCGCGCGACCCGCTCGGTCTCGACTCGTTGCGCCTCGACCCGCTCGGCCTCGGCCTTTTCCTGCTCGGCACGTTCCTTGTCCAACCGCGCGGCTTCCGCCGCTTGCCGCTCGTCGTCAAGACGCTGCGCCTCACGCTGCGCCTCACGCTGCGCCTCGGCATCGGCCCGCTGCCGTTCCTGCTCGGCACGCTCCGCCTCGACGCGCTCGGCCTCCACGCGCTCCGCCTCCACGCGCTCGGCTTCAAGCCGCTCCGCTTCGGCCGCCGCGCGTGCGGCATCGAGCCGCTCCGCTTCCACCTTTTCTTGCTCGGCCCGCTCGGCTTCCAACCGCTCGGCTCCCGCCGCTTCCGCCGCTTCCGCCGCTTGCCGCTCGTCTTCGAGACGCCGCGATTCGGCTTTCTCCTGTTCGGCGCGCTGCGCCTCGACGCGATCCGACTCGGCCTTCTCCCGCCCGGCACGCTCGGCTTCGACTCGTTCGGCCTTGAGACGTTCGGCCTTGAGACGTTCGGCTTCGGCCGTTTCGGCCTCCAGCCGCGCCGCGTCGGCCGCCTCCTGTTCGGCCCGTTCCCGTTCGACCCGTTCCTGATCGGCGGCCTCGGCGGCCTCGGCGGCGGGGGTGAGCGGGATCGGCGGGGCGTCGGTTTCGGGAAGGTCCGGGGCGGGGTTGGCACCCGGCCCCAGCAGCGACGCGCCGCCGGGGGCGGCGTCGAGGTCCAGCGACGCCGCGGCCGGTTCGGGCGCGAGATCGACCTCGGCCACGGCGTCGGCCACGGCGTCGGCCGCCAAGCCCGCCGCCACGCCGGCGGCGGCGTCCGCCAACGCATCGGACGCCGCGTCGGACGCCGCGTCGGACGCCGCGTCGGGCGTCGGCCGGGACTTCGGCTTGCGCGACCACCCCGCCCTCCCGCCTTTGGGCTGGCCCTCCGCCCGAGTCGCCCGCTTCGGCTTCTTCGCGGCCTTGGGCTTCTTCGCCGCCCGCGACTTTTTCACCGGCGACTTCCCCGCAGCCGCCGCCGGCGCCTCGGCCGACACCTCCGCCGGCGGCTCATCTAGGGGAGCCGGGGCGGGCTCGTCCGTCGGCAGGTCGAGCAGGTCGACCGGCGGCACCCCCGGCACGGCCGGCACCGGCAGCTCGGCCGCGTCGGCCACTTCCGCGCCTGCTTCGGGGCCGTCAACGGCCGAGTCCTCCGGGCGGAGCTCGATCTCGCCGCCGCCGCCACGCTTGCCGACAGCCGCCTCGTCGGGCGATTCTTTCGCGCCGGCACCGACCTCTACCCTTTGCTCAGCAACGAGTTGCGGGCGGCCTTCCGCCTCGCCGTCGGACCCATCGGCCGAGCCAGCCCCGCCCGACGCCGCCGCGCCGACACCCCCGACACCCCCGACACCCCCGACCGGAGTGGCAACCCCTCGGGCGTCGGCGGCGGGCGAAAGCCCGCCCGGAGCGGGCTGAGCGGCCGGCACTCCCGCCTCGCCGACCGACGGACCGGCAAGGCCGGCTTCGCCCTCGGGTGGCTCAACCCCCTCGCCGGCACGGACCTGCGGAGCACCGCCCGCTTCGTCGGCGGCCTCGGCGGCCTCGGCGGCCTCGGCATCGGGCGAAAGCCCGCCGGCCACTAGTCCGCCGGCCACTGTTCCGCCGGCTGCGGCCTCGGCGGCCCGCAGGTCGGCATCGCCATCGGCGGTTTTGGCAGTGGCGGCATCGGCGGCCGTCGATCCAGGCCCTACGCCGCCTTCTACACCTTCAAGATCGTGCGCACGGTCGGCCCCGTGGGCAAACTCGCCGGCGACGGCCTCGACCGCCGGCACGGCCACTTCCCCGCCGGCCACGGGCGCAACCGCTTCGCCGGCCTGCACTTGCGGACCACCCGCCGCGCCGGCGTCGGCACCGGCGTCGGCACGGGAGGATGCCGTGGGTTCTCCCCCGTCGGTCGATGAATGGCGGTCGGCCGCGGAACCGGCCGTTTCGCCGGCGGAAAGATCGGCCGGGTCGGCTTCGCCCGCGGCGGAGGTGACCCCATCGCCGGCTTGGCCTTGCGCCGCGCCTTGCGCCGCGCTCTCCGCCTCATCGGCGGCGGGCGGACCGGCAACGCCGGGGCGTTCGGGGGCGACCCCACCGGCTTCGCCGGCCGCGCCTTCGCCGGCCGCGGCTTCGCCGGCCGGGTCGCCCGCAGATAGGTGAACCGAAAGGTCGGAAGCCGCGTAGTCGGGCCGGCCGGCAGTTTCGTCGGCCCCGGAGTCAAGTCCTTGGCGGGCTTGGACTTGCGGCCGATCTTCCCCCACGTCCTCCCCCACGTCCTCCCCCGTGGCCGGCGGCTCGGCGGCCGGGCCGCCGCGCCAGCCCCGGCGGAGGCGCGGTTCGGTCGGGGAGGGCACGGCGCCGGCATCAACGGGCGCGTCGGCCGGGGCATCAACCGGGGCGTCGGCCGACTCGGCCACGTCTGGCACGCCGGGCACCTCGCCACCGAAGGCGGCGGCCGGCGGGGCGGGCTCCAGCACGATGTCCGCCGCGACCGCCAGCGGGTCCGGCGCGGCCGGGCCCGTCGGCCCGTCGTTCGCCGGGTCGAATGCCTCATCGCCGGCCTCCACGGACTCCGCCGACTCCCCCACCTCCTCGGCGGTCGGGACGGCGGCGGGCGATCCGGCGGGCGATCCGGCCAGTGAGTCGTGGACGAGCATGTCGTCCAGGCCCGCGTCCAAGTCGGCGTCCAAATCGACGTCGAAGTCCAGGCCGCTCTCGCCGGAAACGTCGAACGAGACGTCGGTCGACCTCGCGGCCGGGGCGAGGCGCAGGGCGGTCTCGCCGACGGCCAGTTCGTCGGTGGCGGCGAGCTCCGAGACGGTGATGCGTCGGCCATTGACGCGGGTGCCGGTGCGGCTGCCGAGGTCCATCGCGTAGCGCCGGCCGTCGCGCTCGAAGAGGACGGCGTGGGAGGTCGAGACGGACTTTTCGGGCAGCGCCACGTCCGCCCCGCCGCGGCGGCCGATGAGGAGGGTGCGGCGGTCCAGCGGCACGGGCGGGTGCTCGGTGCCGTCGGGGCCGTGGACGGTCAGGATGGCCGGCTCGGCGTCGCGCGGGCGGTGGGGCCGGCGGTTGGCGGGCGCGGCACCATTTTGGCCGGCGGCGCCGGCGGCCGTCCCGGCGGCGAAGCGGAACAGGAACTTGCCGATGCGGAGCTCGTCCCCCTCCTCCAAATCGGCCTCATTGACCTTGCGGTCGTTGAGGATCACGCCCTCGCGGCTCGCCAGGTCGCGGACGTAGACGCCGCCGCCGCTGAGCACGACCAGGCAGTGGGCCTTGCTGACCGAGCGGCTGAGCAGGTGGAGGCGTGCGGTGGAGCGGCTGCCGACGAGGGTGACGGGTCGGTTGAGGGGCACCGGCCGCTTGCCCGCGTGGTCGCCGATGGGGATGAGCGAGGGCCCGGCGACCGGGGGCAAAACGGCGGGCAGCGGGCCGCCGCCGCCGCCCGGCGTGCGGTCGGCACCGTTGATGGGGCCATTGGCGGGGCCGTTGGCGGCGGGCCGCGGGGGGACGGCGGGCCGGGCGGGTTGGGGTCGGCGGGCGTCGGGCATTCGCGGGACCTGTGGGGGGTCAGAGTCTGTGGGCCGATAGCCGGGTCCGGTGCCGATCGGGGCGTCGCGGCCGGGCCTGCATCCTACGTCGACACGCCGGCCGGCGGGAGGGCCGGGTCGGCCGGAAGGGGGATGGTAACTCATACGTCGGCGGATGGGAAGTGGTTTCAGCACCGCCTTGATGGGCGGCGACCGTCTACCAGATCGACCCCGCCAACCCCCCGCCTACGCCCAGACGCTGGAGGAGGGGTGGCCGCTGACCTTCTGACGCGCCAGCATTGATTGACGTGGTTTGCATGCATTGCCCGCGAGGCAGGGGTTCCAGTGCCACGGGTCGCGGTGTCCCGCGACCCTCGTTTCCGACGCAATCCGCCACGGGGCTGCGAGCAAGTCAACTGGCGGCACTTGCTCAACCGCGCGGACAGAATAATCCGAGTGGCGCGCCCGCCCGCATCGGCGGCCTTCAGGGGTCTCGGTCGGTTTCTGCCGCCGGCTCGGCGTGGAAGCGAATGAAGTCACGTCGTGCGGTCTCGCTAGCAGCTTCCAAGTCGATTTCGACGTATTCCTCCCGGACATGGGCCAGCAGCCCGTCAAGTGCTGGCCGCATCGCCTCGCAATGTGCCTGCATCCGGTCCCAATCACGCTGCTGCTGCTCGTCGAACGGTAAGTCGCCCGGATTGCGGAAGATATACTG
>CBDHCE010000013.1:0-99473 GCA_965260985.1 Tepidisphaeraceae bacterium
GGCGTTGAGCACCACGCGGACGCGCGGGTCGTCGGCGAACTCGTCGATCACGCCGCGGCTGGCGTCGGTCGAGCAGTCGTCGAGGAGCAGCACCTCGAAGTCGCGGTAGGTCTGGCCCAGCACCGAGCGGACGCGCCGCCGGAGGTACGGCGCGTGGTTGAAGTTGGGGATGACGACGCTGACGCGGGGCATGGGGGGTTGGGGGATACTACTTCAGTCGGCCGTCGCGGGCACGGGCGGTTCGGACCGAACCGAATCCGGGGTGGCACTGACGATGTGCTGGAAGCCGAACAACCCCGGCCGGCGGCGCACGAGGGCGAGGATCAAGCGAGCGAAGCGGTTGGGGTATCGCAGCTTGAGCCAGCGGATCGGGGCGAAGCGGTAGTAGTCGCGGTAGCCGATGCCGTTGGACGCCCCCAAGTCGAGGATGCGGTAGCCGACGGACTCGAAGAGCTGGGCGATGGTGCGGCGGGTGAACCACCGCAGGTGCGTGGAGTCCATCAGCCCCTCGCTGCGGTACTCGAACTGGCCGCGAAGCAGGTTCAGTCGGATCGACCAGAAGCCGACGTTGGGCACCGAGGCGATCACGCGACCGCCCCCGACCAGCACCTGCTTGGCGAGATGAAGGGCCTCGAACGGGTCGGGCAGGTGCTCCAGCACGTCGGTGAACAGAACGGCGTCGAATTGGCCGGCCAACCCGGCGGCCGCGGCGGCGTCGAAGTAGCCGACGCGGACCTGCAGCCCCCGCGCCGCGGCGGCGGCGGCGCGGTCGGCGTTCGGCTCGATGCCGAGGAATGAGCACTTCTTGTCCCGGACCAGGGTCTCGCCGAGAAAGCCGACGCCGCACCCCACGTCCAGCACGCGGTCGCCGGGCCGCACCAAGTTGAAGACCATGCCCAGGCACTCGGCGGGATCAAGGACTTGCCCGGAGTAGCGCATCGCGCCGACCGGGCCGGCCGTCAGGCCGCGAGAGAGGTCGTCCACATTTTTCGTTGTCATACCTCACTCCGTGCTGGGTTCCTCGTCCGCCTCGCCGCGGAGCGGGCGGCGGGCGTGTCAGCCACGCGCCGCCGCCTCAACGTGGGCCACCGGAGCGGGCGACGGCGTGGCGGGCCGCGGCGTGGCGTCCAGCACCTCCCACTGCGAGCGAACCATGAGATGGCCCATCTCGCGGAAGGTCTCGTGCGAGGTCCCCAGATAGCCCGTGTCGCGCACGTCGAAGGCGATGCCGCCATAAATGGCGTCGATGACCCCAAAGCTACCGTCGGCCAAGGCGATGTCGAGCGTGTAGGTGCCGGGGATCAGCGCGGGCATCACGAACCGCCCCTCAATAGTGCGGTGGCCCGACATCCCACGCAGGGGGTCGGGGCCCAGGAAACTCGCCACGGCGAACAACCGCTCGCCCCGCCAGTTGGTGATCCCCAAGCTCACGCGCGGCTCCCTCATCGCCCCGCCCGGCTCCACCTCCACACGGACGACTGCCGACTCTTGCGGCGCGAAGTGGGAGGCGGGGTCGCCGGCGTCGTTGAACAGCGCGATTCGCCGGAGGGCCGGCTCGCGCGAGTGTGCCCGCCCCGAGTGCTCCGCCAGGTCGGCCGCGTCGGCCGGGCCACCCAGGTCGGAGTAGGCACGCACCACCTGCTCGACCTCGCCCTGCAGCTCCACCCGCCCCTTGTCGAGCAGCACCGCGCTGCGGCACAGCGTGGAGATCGCGTTCATGTTGTGGCTCACGAACAGCACCGTCCGCCCCTGGCCGGCGACGTCCTGCATCTTCCCCAAGCACTTCTTCTGGAACGCCGCGTCCCCCCACCGCCAGCACCTCGTCGACGATCAAAATCTCCGGCTCCAGGTTCGCCGCCACCGCGAACGCCAGGCGGGTGTACATGCCCGACGAGTACTGCTTCACCGGCGTGTCGAGGAACTTGGCGATCTCGCTGAAGTCGACGATCTCGTCGAACTTGCCGGCGATCTCCGCCCGCGTCATGCCGAGGATCGCGCCGTTGAGGTAGATGTTCTCGCGCCCGGTCAGCTCCGGGTGGAAGCCGGTGCCGACCTCCAGCAGCGAGCCGACGCGGCCCTCGAGCGTGACCTGCCCCTCGGTCGGCTCGGTGATGCGGCTGAGGATCTTCAGCAGCGTGCTCTTGCCCGCCCCGTTGCGGCCGATGATGCCCACCACCTCGCCGCGCTTGACCTCGAAGCAAACGTCCTTGAGGGCCCAGAAGGAGTTGGCCTGGTCCATCCGCCCGCCCCCCGAAAACGCGCGCAGCGGCCGGGTGGCGAGGTTCGTCAGGGTGTCGCGGAAGGTGCGGTAGCGCTCGCGCGTGCCGATGCGGTAGCGCTTGCCGACGTGCTCGACCTGGATCGCAAGTTCGCTCATGAATTCGCCCATCAACTCTCGGGGTTTGGATCGTAGCTCGGCCCGCGCCGTTCGCCAACCGCGCCGGCGTCGTCAAAGGCCTGCGGCTCGTCGGCCGGCGGGACCGACCGCGGCCCCTTGAGCGCCATGAACGGCTTCTCGACCAGGTACCAACTCGCCACCCCCGCCGCGACCGACGCCGGCGCGGCCAGGGCGAACAGGCCCGGCGCCGACAGCCGCGGGCCCAGCCACAGCACCAGCAACTGCTGGATTGACCAGGCGTAGAGGTAGGTGCCGTAGGAAAAGTCCCCGAACCGGCCGAACCCGTGCAGCGGCAGGCGGGGGTGGAAGGCGACCCAGAACAGCAGGTACGCCCCGCACGTCGGCAGCAGCGCGCGCCACGCCAGCGGCACGAACACACCCGCCGCCAGCAGCCCCGCCGCGCCCGCGGCCAGCCCGAGCGAGTGCGGAACGTGCCGCCGCCACAGGTAGAACGCCGCGCCGGCCCAAAAGTAGGCCAGGAAGGGGGGCCACTGCGCCGGAACCTGAAGCACCGCCTCCAGCCGCCCGACGTCCGGCCCCCACCCGGTCGCGGCCATTCCCACGCCCGCCGCCACCGCCAGCCCCAGCAGCGTGAGCGCGACTTTCGGCCGCAGCAGCCCCGCCACCCCCGCCGCCGCCGTCAGCAGGTAGCACCCGAACTCGTAGGGGATCGTCCAGACCGCCCCGTTGATGTCGTGCGGGAAGGGCAGCCCGCCGAACACGCCGGGGCTGGTGTAGCGGTGCAGCAGGGCCGACTGCCCCACCAGCTTTCCCAGTTGACCCGCCGTGACCGTTGCCACGCCGGCGTCGGCCCCGAGCGGCGCGACGACCAGCGCCATCACCACCATCGACGCCACGAAGCCGGGGTAAATCCGAATCGACCGCCTTCTCAGGAACGGCCCCAGCCGCGGGCTCCGCTGCCAGCTCGCCACGATCAGGAAACCGCTGATGAGGAAGAACCCGGCCACCGACAGGCTCCCAAGCGTCGCCTGCCCCCGCGTGATCCCCAGCGCCGGCTCGGACACCAGCGGGCCCCCGACGAGCGAGTAGGAGTGCGAGAAAATCACCAGCACCGCGAACAGCAGCCGCAGGAAGTCGAAGTTGTTGGCCCGGTGCCCGCCGGGCACGTTCCAGGGCGCGGGCGGGCGGGCGGGGGTGGATCGGCTCATGGGCGGCATCTCGGCTCACACCACGTCCGCGAAGCTCCGCTCGGTGCGGCGGAAGTAGAACAGGCCGCTGGCGCACAGCAGCGCGATCATGCCCACCGACGTCGCCAGCGTCAGCCACTGCGGGGGGGTGCCGACCAGGCACCAGCGGAACGTGACCACCACGCCCGCCACGGGGTTCAGGCCCACCAGCACCTTCGCCCACGCCGACTCCACCTTCGTCATCGACCACATGATCGGCGTGGCGAACAGCAGGAACTGCGTGAGGAACGGGATGACGTACCGCACGTCGCGGTACTCGACGTTCAGCGCGCTCAGCCACAGCCCCAGCCCCAGCGCCGCCAGGTAGGCCAGGGCGACCAGCAGCGGCAGCAGCAGCACCTGCGGCGGCGGGGCGGCGAGGTAGACCGCCATCAGCACCGCCATCACGCAGAAGGCGATGGCGAAGTCGACCACGCTGACGATGGTGGCCGACACCGGGACGATCAGGCGGGGGAAGTAGACCTTTTTGATCATGTTCTGCGCCGCGACCAGGCTGTTGGCGCCGGCGTTCATGCCGGTGGAGAACAGCGTCCACGGCAGCAGGCCGGCGAAGTAGAAGATCGGCCCCGGCAGGCCGTCGGTGTCGAGGTCGGCGACCCGCTTGAACACGACGGTGAAGAGGATCATCTGCGACAGCGGCTGGATCACCGCCCACGCGGCGCCAAGGGCGGTCTGCTTGTAGCGCACCTTCACGTCGCGTTGGGCGAGGATCCAGAACAGGTCGCGGAACTGCCAGAGCTCGGCGAAGTCGACCGGCCGCCAGCCGGAGGTGGCGCGGAGGACCGACCGCACCCGCGCCGACGCCGACGCCGGGGCCGACGCCGGGGCATCGGGGGCGGCCGGCGGCGCTTCGGCCGGGTGCCGCGCGGAGGTCTCGGAGGTCTCGGAAGTCACGGTCGGCATGGGCTCCCAGAAATCGGCCGGCGAGGGGGCGAGTGGCGGCCCCGGCGGCCTCCAATGATAGATCGGCCCGACCCACGCGCCAATCCAGCGGCGGCGACGGTTCGCGCCAATCCCCGTCATGCCCCACTGCACGCCCCATCTCACGCCGAGGTCGAGTCGACCAACGCGGCCGCGGTGCCGGTTGCCGTGCCGGTTGCCGTGCCGGCCGCGCCGGTGAGGCCGGTGCCGCCGACGGCCGTCACGTCCTTGGGGAGGGTGCCGACGAACGCCGCCGTGGCCGCCACCCAGCCGTCGGCGGGGTTGTAGGCGCCGTAGGATCCGGCCCAGATCGCCACCCCCGCCGCCCCCAGCCGCCGCGTGGCGTCGAGCTGTTGGGCGAAGAACTTCCCGTCCACCGGCGTGCCGCCCGACGGCGTGCTGTCGTGGTAGAACGGCTGCAGCACCGGGATCACCGGCTTGCCGTACCGCGCCGCCTCGGCCAGGTTCCCCTCGGCGTACAGCTGCCAGCTGGCCGGGTCGTCGTAGAACGTGTACAGCGACGGCACGATGTAGTCCACCTTCTCCGCCAGCGGCTTGAGGTAATCGTCCGCACCCTCCCACGCCACCTGCGCGGGCGTCCACTTCGCCAGCTCGGTGTCGCGCCACCACCCGGTGGTCTTCAGCCTTGACTGGTAATTCACCGGCACCCAATAATCCCGCAGCGGCAGGATCCCGTAAAAGCCCACCTTCAGCTCCGGCCGCTCGTCCTTCAGCCAGTCGACGATGTTCATCAGCTTCGCCAGGCTCGCGTCGACCTCGGCGCGGCTGCTGTAGCGGATGTCCACCGGCCAGTGCTCGATGTCCAGCACCAGGATCTTGCCGGTGGCGGCGACCTGGCGGGCGAGGGTGCGGGTGGCCTCCTCGTCGGGGGTGCTCACGTCGCCGTGGTACGTCTTCCAGACCCCGCCGTTGGTGAAGTTCAGCCGCCGGTCCAGGCCCAGGTCGCCCAGCCCCTCCAGGTTGCTGAACATCGTCTGGTTGTCGACCCAGAACCCGCCGGCGTCGGTCCCGTCCGACAGCCCGCCGGGCGACTGTAGGGCGCGGGCGAACGCCTCGGTCGTGCGCCACCACGCGGCGCCCGGATCCCAGGTCCGGCCCGCCCCGCCGGCGAGGATCACCCCGTCCGCCCCGTTCGCCCGGTCCGCCACGAACTCGCGCTGCTGCGCCCAGAAGGCGTCGGGCACCTCCTCGCCGGCGTGAGCGCTGCTCTCGCGGACGTCGCGGTTGATCACCGGCACCACCGGCTTGCCGTACTTGGCCGCCTCGTCCAGGGTGGCGGCGGCGAAGTAGTTCCACCCCTCGGGGTCGACGTAATAGGTGTCCAGCGACGGGGCGACGAAGTCGATCGACGCCGCCAGCGGCGCGAGCCGCGCGTTGGCCGCCTCCCACGCCACCCGCGCCGCCTTGGCCGCCGGGAGCCGCGCCGTCGCCCACCCGCTCGTGGCCGCCTTGGCCGCCTTGGCCGTGTAGGCGTTGAAGTTCTTGGCCGCCGACCAGTCCGCCAGCGGCAGCGCGCCGTAGAGGCCCACCTGCAAACCCGG
The DNA here is from genome assembly GCA_965260985.1 of Tepidisphaeraceae bacterium. Classification (GTDB taxonomy): domain Bacteria; phylum Planctomycetota; class Phycisphaerae; order Tepidisphaerales; family Tepidisphaeraceae; genus CBDHCE01. The sequence goes on from CBDHCE010000013.1 coordinate 6,090, forward strand.
CCGCTCGTCCTTCAGCCAGCCGATCACCCGCCGCAGGTTCGCCACGTTGGCGTCGACGGTCGCGCCGGGGGCCTCGCGCTGGTCCAGGGCCCAGTCCTGCACGTCGAGCACCAGCATCGTGCCGGCCGACGCCGCGTCGCGGGCCAGGGCGCGGGTGGCGGCCTCGTCCACCGCGCCGCCGGTCCCGCCGCGCAGGAAGCGGTCGGCGGTTAGCGTGATGCGCGGCACGCCGACCGGGGCCAAATCCGGCTCGTCGGCGTAACCCGTGGCGTTGTAAACCCCGAACGCCGCCGCCGGACGGGCCGGCCCGACCGACTTCACCACCGCCCCGGTCCCCTTCAGCCCCGCGACCCCCGCCCCCGGCGGCAGCGACGCCAGCGACGACAGCGGCGCGCGGACCGGCACCACAACCTCCCGAGCCGCCGGCGACCCGTCGGCCGACAACGGCGCGACCGACAGGTACTGCCGCCGCTCGAGCGACTCGAACATCGACCCGCGGGGCTCGCGGTGGGAGCGAATGGCACGGGTCATCAAGGTCTCCTTGGGCATAGCCCTTTGATCGGCCGTCGGGCGAGGCGGATTCGCGCCGGGCGGCCGGGGATCGGACCCGCACCGCCCTCGGGCGGCCGCGCGACCGGTAATATCGGGAAATTCGGACTGCCGCCGGCGAACACCGCGGCGTCCCTTCACTCCGCGGCGCAGCATATCCGTTGCAGCCGGTTTACGCAACACGACCGGCCCGCCCCTTCCCCCGCCCCATCCCGCCCTATCCCGCCGACGGCTTCGCCGACGCCCCGACGGCCGCCGCCGGGTCGAAGTCCGGCAAAATCTCCTGCCGCAGCGCGGCGTACTCCTTCTTATACAGCGTCCCGCCCACCCGCCCGCCCCACAGCACGTACTGCCGCCGCAGGAACGCCTTCATCTCCGGCACCGCCGTGTCCGTCTTCAGGTTCGAGCGGATGAACTTCAGCACCGCCTCCCAATACAGATTGTTGTCGCGCTCGGCGAGCTGCCCGTCCTCGGTCTCGCGGATCACGGCGTTGCCCACCGTCTTGTCCCGCAGCAGGTTGGCGAGGCGGTTGCGGGCGTCGGCGAACTCGCCGAGGTCGTACTCCAGCCGCGCGATGTTCAGGTTCACCACCGGGTCGTACTTCACCGTCAGCCGCTGGGCGACGGGCAGGCCCTCCTGATATTGGTTGAAACTGGCCTGGCTCTCCAGCGACCGGAACCGCGCCAGCGCCGCCTCCCGCAGCGCCTTCTGCTTGGCCGGGTCCGACGCGAGGTTCGCCGCCATCCGCTGCGTCTCGGCGTCGGCCACGCTGTAGCGGTAGACCAGCTTCTGCGTCTCGGCGTCCTTGCTCGACTTGGCCCAGTCGACCAGGAACGGCGTGAGGGTCGCGCGGTTCATCGCCAACTCCCCCATCGCCACCGTGTCGCCGCGGGCGGTGGCGGCCTCATACTCCTTGGTCAACTTATCGAGAAGTTGGATCACGATGCTCAGCGCCTGCTGGCCCTGCGCCCGGTCCAGCAGCGTCTTGAGGGCCGCCGTCGCCTCATCGTTACGCCCCAGCGCGATCAGGCTCTGCACCCGCACCAGCGACGCCTCGGCCACCAAATCGACCGCGTTGGGCAGGTCCGCCACCTGATCCTCGAAGCCGTTGAGCAGCTCGACGGCGCGGGCCGGGTCGTCCTGCTCGCGCCGGGCGAGGTCGGCGGCGAGCAGGGTGATGCCCACCAGCCGCGACCGCAGCGCCTGCTTCTGCTTCGGGTCGCTCGCCGCCGCCACCTCGCGCTCCGCCCCGGCCCGCACCGCGTCGGCCAGCCGCTGCACCTCCGCCAGCGCCGCCTTGCGCTGGTCCGACCCCTTCGGCAGATCGACCAAACTGCCGGCGAGCGTGATCGTGCGGAAGAACTGGGCCGTCTGGTAATTCGGGTCGGTCTGCGGCACCTCGGCGAAGTACTTGGCCGCCTCCGCCGGCCTGCCCAACTGCTTCAGGCGGTAGGCCCACGCGAAGGCGAGGTTCTTCCGGTCGAACGGCGCGTCCACCGCCAGCGGCAGCAGCCGCTCGTACAGCGCGACCACCGGCGGGTCGCTCTCGCGCTTTTCCCGAAGTTTGCCCACCAGCACCTGCGCGTTGTTCAGCGCGGTGGTGGCCTTCGGGGGGTCGGCCTTGGCGTACTTCTGGACGTAATCCAAATAGGCGCCGGCCGCCTCCACCGGCTTGTCGAGCTTTTGCAGCAGGAACGGCGCGAGGAACGCCGCGTCCTCCACCGCCTGCGGCCCCGCCTTCGCGTCGCCGCGCCGCTCGAGCTCCTCGGCGGCGGCCACGGCGCGGGCGAGCTTCTCCCGGTCCGCCCGGCCGTCGGGCTTGAAGTACTCGCGCTGGCCCTGGCCCATCAGCGCCTTCAGCAGCAGCGGGTCGAGGCCCGCCAAATCGGCCGTGTCGCCGATCTTCGGCAGCAACTGCTCGTAGATCACGTCCTGCAGGTCCGGCCGCTTCTGGATCAGATCGAGCAGCACGGCGGTCGCCTTGGCGTTGGCGGCGGTGCGGTCGGCGTCGCCGGTCGCGCGGGCGGCCTGGGCGTTAAGGATGCGGTAGTCCAGAATCTGCCCCACGGCGGCGGCGGCCTTGTCGTCGGGCAGGTTTTCGCCCAGCCATTGCGAAAAGGCGTCGTACTGCCGCCGCGCCGCGTCCGGGTCGCCGGCGAGGATTTCGACCACCGCCCGGTTGAACCGCGCGTCGAACTGCACGCCGGCGTTGGGCGGAGTGCCGGGCTGGTTGATCACGGCGTCGAACTGCTTGCGGGCGGCGTCGAAGCCGTCGGGCGCGCGGGTCGCCATCTGCAGCTTGCCGAGGACCGTCCGCACGAAATTGCGGTCGGGGTTGTCGTCGGTGTCGAACTGCTTGAGGTCGTCGATCGACGCCTTGGCCGCCGCGGCGCGGGCGGGGTCGGCGGGGTCGGTGGCGAGGGCGAGGTAGTAGCCGACGATGTCGCGGGTGTAGCCGGCCATCTGGGCCAGGCCGTTCATGCCGTCGTACGCCGCGATGTTCGCCTTGTCGCCGGGCCCCTTGATCTGCTCGGCGGCGGCGGCGGCGCGCTTGCCGGCCACGTCGTCGGTCTTGTCCAGCAGCTTCAGCACCGCCTCGACCACCGGCCGCAGCCGGCCCTGCACCGCCTCGCTCGGGCCCCAATACTCCAGCCGCTGCACGTCGCTCTGCAGCCCCTTCTGGATCAGCAGCGACGCCTGCTCCATCAGCACCTTCGGGTCGTCGATCGCCGGCATCACGTCGCCGATCTCCCGCGCCACGCGGGCGAGCAACTCATCCCGCTCGGCCTCGCTCAGCGGCGTGGCCGTGTCGCCCAGGCGGCTGAGCGCGACGCGGACCATCAGCGCCTTCCGCCGGTCCTCGGGCGTCTTCTGCAGCTCGAACTCGCGGTTGAGCAGCCCCTCCAGGTTGCGCCCGGCCAGCTCGTTCAGCACCGCCGACTCCGGCAGCGAATCCAACCCCTGCCCCGCGCTCGAAGCGGACTGCCCGAAGGCGGGCGCGGCAAACGAAACGGCCAAAACGGCGGCGGCGAGGGGGCGGAGGGTCATAGAAATAATCTTACGGCGGATTCCCCACACTGCCCACTGACTACTGATACGCCTCCACGATCCGCTTGATCACGTTCGACGTGCTGCGGCCGTCGATCAGCGGGGCCAGCGCGACCCGGCCGCCCGAGGCCTCGACCAATTCCCAGCCGACCACCTCCTCCTTGGCGTAGTCCGCCCCCTTCACCAGCACGTCGGGGCGGATCGACTCGATCAGCCCCATCGGCGTGTCCTCGTCGAACCGCACGAGGTAGTCGATGCTCTCCAATTCCTCCAGCACCCCCACGCGGTCGTTCTCGCTGATCAGCGGCCGCTTCTCCCCCTTGAGCCGGCGGATGCTGGCGTCGGTGTTCACGCCGACCACCAGAATATCTCCCTGCGCCTTGGCGAACTGGAAATACTTGACGTGCCCGAGGTGGATCAGGTCGAAGCAGCCGTTGGTGAAGACGACGCGCTTGCCCGCGTCGCGGTGGCGGCGGAGCTCGGGCAGCAGCCGGGGCAGGGCGCGCTCCTTGCCGTCGGTCTCGCGCAGCTCCGACAAAAGTTCCGCGACGATCTCCCCGGGCGTGACCGGCACGGCCCCGAACCGCTCGACCTCCAGCCCGCCGGCGACGTTGGCGAGGGCGACGGCGTCGACCCACCCCGCCCCGGCCGCCCGCGCCACCGCCAGCGCGGCCAGCACCATGTCGCCGGCGCCCGTGACGTCGTATACCGCCCGCGGCCGGGTGGTGAGGTGCCGGCGGATCGGGCCCTCGGCATCGTCGCCGGCCGTGGCGAGGTAGGCGCCGTCCTTGTCGAGCGTGATGACCACGGCCCGCAAGTCCAGAGTTTGGAGGAGTCTCGACGCCGCCGCGTCGTAATCGGCCTCACCCCGGCACGGCAGGCCGGCGGCCTTTTCGGTCTCGGTCCGGTTGAGTTTCAGGCACGTCGCCCCGCGGTACCGGCCGTAATCGCCGACGGCGGCCGGGTCGACGAATGTCGGCAGGTTTCTGGCGTTGGCGAGGTCGATCACGCGCCGGCACAGCCCGCCGGCCAGCACGCCCTTGTTGTAGTCCTCGATGCACACTACCTCCGCCGACGCGGCGGCCGCCTCGGCTTTGGCGAACAGCTCGTCCTCCACGTCGGCCGGCACGGGGGCGGGGTTTTCGTAGTCGAGGCGGAGCATCTGCTGCGGGTGGCGGTGCTGGGCGAGGCCGACGAGGCGGACCTTGCAGGTGGTCGGCCGGCCGGGCGAGCCGAGCAGCCCGGCCGCGTCGACGCCCACGCCGGCGAGTTGGCCGCGCAGCGCGACGCCCGCCGGGTCGTCGCCCGCCACGCCGACCGCCGCCACGTCGGCCCCGAGGGTCGCCAGGTTCGCCGCCACGCTCCCCGCCCCGCCGAGCCGCAAATCCTCGCGCTGGAAGTGCAGCACCGGCACCGGCGCCTCGGGCGAGAGCCGCTCGGCGTTGCCGTAGAGGTAGCGGTCGACCATGAAGTCGCCCACGAGCACGACCCGGCACGCCGGCAGGTTCTCCGCAAGGTCGATCAGGCGGCTGGACATGCGGGGAGTTTAGCAAATCGCCGCGCGGCCGTCTTTAGTAGCCGGAGGCGGAAGCCCCGGTCGCGCCCCGAAGTCGAAAAGTTGTCCGACCAGCCGACCGGGGCTTCCGCCTCCGGCTATTAAAGAATCTCCCTCGAAACCTTCCCGCAATTTTCGCGTCCAACCGACAGCCGATCATGGTATGATCGGTCGTCCGACCCCAAGGAGCCCCCATGACCCGTCTCGACAAGCACGTCCGGTCCGTCCGCGGCAAGCTGGCGTTCGCGCTGTTCCTCGAAGCATTGGCGTGGGCGGGGCTGATCCTCGCGGCGGTCGTGTTCGTGGCGATCCTCACCGAGCGGCTGCTGGCGTTCGGCCTGCCGCGGCCGGGGTATTGGCTGCTGGGCGGGGCCATCGCGGCGGTGCTGGGGGCGGTCGTCGCGGCGATGGTCCGCCGGCCGGGCGAGCAGGCGGCGGCGGTCGCCATCGACCGCGAGCTGGGGCTTCAGGAGAAGTTCTCCACCGCCCTGCACGTTCGGCGGTCGAGCGATTTGAACGACCCCTTCGCCGCCGCCGCCGTGCGCGACGCCGAGCGGACGGCCGACGGGGTGAGCCTGCAAAATCGGTTCAAGCCCGAGTTCCCCAAGGCCGGCTACGGGCTGGCGGCGGCGGCGTGCGCGGTGCTCCTGGCGTTCTGGATGGTGCCGAGCGTGAACCTGTTCGGCCGGACGACGCAGGTCGCCAAGGCCGCCGAGCTCGAGCAGAAGAAGGCCGAGGCGGCGGCGGCGGAGCGGAACGTCAAGCAGGTGCTGCAGGTCGCCGAGGCCGCCCCGCGAGTCGTGGCCGACACCGAGGAGATCAAGCTCGCCAAGCAGACGCTCAAAGACCTGCTCGCCAGCCCGATCACCGACGCCGCCAAGGCCAACCGCACGGCGGCGGACGCGGCGAAAAAGCTGGAGGAGGCGCTCAAGAACCAGGTGGCGACCGGCCAGAAGTTCGCCCAGGCGCGCGAGGACCAGAAATTGTTCCGCTCGATGAACCGCCCGGCCAAGGACGAGAAGGGCGCGGGCGCCGAGGCCCGGCGGAACGTGGCCGAGGGGAAGTTCGACCAGGCGGTGAAGAACCTCAACCAGCTCGTCGAGAACTTCGACAAGATGGACGACGACCAGAAGAAGGACGCCGAGAAGCAGATGAACGCCCTCGCGCAGGGCCTGAAGGACCAGGCGAACGACCCGGCCAAGCAGCAGCAGGTGAAGGACCAGCTCCAAAAGGCCGGCATGAACCAGCAGCAGGCGGCGGCGGCCCAGAAACTGATGCAGCAGGCGGCCCAGGGGAATAAGCAGGCCCAGCAGAAGCTGCAGAAGATGGGCCAGCAGGCCATGAAGCAGATGAACAACGGCCAGGGCCCCACCCAGCAGCAGCAGCAGCAGATTCAGAAGATGATGCAGCAGATGCAGGCCCAGGCGAACACCCGGCAGCAGGCCCAGCAGATGGCCCAGGCCGCCCAGCAGATGGCCCAGGCGATGCAGCAGGCGCAGCAGGCGCAGCAACAGGCCCAGGCCGGTGGTCAGAAGCCGGGCAGTCAGCAGGCCGGTCAGCAGGCCGGTCAGCAGCCGGGGCAGCAGGCCCAGGCCGGCGGCCAGAAGCCGGGCGGTCAGCAGGCCCAGCAGCCCGGCCAAAAGCCCGGCGGGCAGCAAGCCGGGCAGGGGCAGGGTCAGCAGCCGGGCAAGCAGCCGGGGCAGGGCCAGGGGCAGCAACCCGGCCAAGGTCAGGGGCAGCAGCCGGGTCAGCAGCCGGGGCAGCAGCCGGGGCAAGGGGGTCAGGGCAATCAGCCCGGCCAAGGGCAGGGTCAGGGGCAGATGGCGGCGGCGAACGCGCAGATGCAGGCGGCGCTGACGCAGATGCAGGCGATCCAGCAGGACGCCCAGGCCGTCGCCGCCGCCCAGCAGAACGCCGCCCAGGCCGCCCAGCAGGCCGGCGGCCAGCCGGGCAATCAGGGCGGCCAGGGCCAGGGTCAACAGCCCGGCCAGCCCGGCCAGGGCGTCTGGGCCGCGGGCAACCCCAACCAGGGCCGGGGCCAGGGCCAGGGCGGCCCCGGCAAGGGCAACGGCGGCCACACCGGCACCGCCGCCGCCCCCTACGGCGTGAAAAAGGAGGTCAGCCCCTCCAAGGACAACGGCGAGGGCGCGATCCTCGCCAGCACCTTCGTCAAGAGCGACACCCTCAAGGGCGAGTCCACCGCCCAACTCAAGCAGGTCGTCGAGAGCAATTTTCAAGAGGCCGCCGACGAGGTCGACCAAACCCGCGTCTCGCGCCAAGCCCAGAAGGCCGTCCGCAATTACTTCAGCAACGTGACGGGGGAAGAGAAGAAGGATTAACCACGGAGGGCACGGAGGAAGTCACGGAGAGGAAGAAGGGCTGAAGATGTTGCAAAGCCGCTCATTCGCCAAAGCAAAAAACTCTTCTCCGTGGCTTCTCCGTGTCCTCTGTGTTCTCTGTGGTTCAACTCTTCTCTTCGGTTGCAATAAGAACGCAAAGCCGGAAATCGTCCTCTACACCAGCGTCGACGAGCCGGTCGCCACGCCGATCATCAAGCAGTTCGAGAAGGAAACCGGCCTGTCGGTGCGGGTGCAGACCGACGCCGAGGCGAACCGATCGGTCGGCCTGGCCGAGAAGCTGCGGGCCGAGGCGGGCAGCCCGCAGGCGGACGTTTACTGGAACAACGAGTTCACCCACACCGTGCTGCTGGCCGACGAGGGCGTGCTGGCCGCCTACCGCTCGCCGTCGGCCGCCGACGTGCCGGACCGTTATAAGGATGCGAAGAATCGCTGGGCGGCGGTCGGCTTGCGGGCGCGGGTTTTGGGCATCTCGACCGCCGCCGCCGGCGTTGAAAAGGTCGACTCGATCCTCCGCCTCGCCGACCCGGCCGTCAAAGGCAAAGTCATCATGGCGAACCCCGTCGCCGGCACCACCTCGGCGCAGGTGGCGGCGATGTACGTCCTCTGGGGCGACGCCAAGGCCGACCAATTCTTCCGCGACCTCCGCGCCAACGGCGTGAAGTTGGTGGGCGGCAACAGCCTCGCCGCCGAGCAGGTCGGGGCCGGCAATTTTTCGCTATGCCTGACGGATAACGACGACGTCGACAACGCCGCCGCCGCCGGCGGGTCGATCCGGGCCGTCCTGCCGGACCAAGGCCCCGGCGGGATCGGCACCCTGACGCTGCCGACCACCGTCTCCCTCGTCGCCGGCCGGCCGGAGAACGCGGGCGCGAAGAAACTGGTCGACTACCTCCTCTCCGCCCGCGTCGAGAAAATGCTGCTGGCCGCCAAATACTCCGCCTACAGCGTCCGCGCCGCCGGCGGGAAAAGTGGCGGGCCGGCGGTGAAGGGGATGGACGTGAGCTACGCCGACGTCGCCCACAAGATGCCCGACGCCGTCCGGCGGTCGCTGGCGATTCTGCAGGGCCGGGAATAGCCCCGTGGAACGGGCGTCCCGCCCGGATCTCGTCCCCGACCGCCACCGCTCGCCGATCCCTGGTCACGACCGCAAGAGAATCCGGGCGGGACGCCCGTTCCACGGGGCGGCTCGGCGTTGCAGAATAGATATCGGTCGTGCTAAACCGCAAGCGGCAGGGCGGGCAGTTGTGTTGAACCCACACCTCCTCGCCGCCCTCGCCCTCGCATTGATCGCCCGCGCCTTCCCGTGGAACGGGCGTCCCGCCCGGATTTCTTCCCGACCGCCACCCCTCGAGGATTTCTTGCGGCGACCGCGAGGGAATCCCGGCGGGACGCCCGTGCCACGGGGATCGGGTATAGCATGGCGGCGTTGTTCACCCGACGATCCCGACAAACCGGTTCGCTGGCCGCCGGGGGGGTCGTTTGGGTCATTGTGGGGCTCGGCGCGCTGCTGCCGCTGGCGTGGCTGGCGGGGTCGCTGCTGGCGACGCCTTCGGCGTGGTCCGAGGCGTGGCCGGACCCGTGGCGGCGGGGGCTGCTGGGGCGGACGCTGCTCTACAACGGCCTGGCGGCGGCGGGCGCGACCCTGTTGGCGGTGCCGGTCGCGGCGGCGCTGGGGCGGGGGCGGTCGCGGTGGGCCAAGGCGCTGTGGCTGGCGCTGCCGGTGCCGCTGGTGCTGCCGTCGATCGTGCTGACCTACGGCTGGAAGGAGGCGCTGCGGCACCTGGGCATCGAGCCGGTCCCGGCCGACCCGGCGGACGTGGCGCGGTGCATCGTCTCGCTGGCGACGTGGCTCTGGCCGGTGCCGGCGGCGGTGGTCGGGCTGGCGCTGCGGCGGCTGGACCCGGCGGTGCAGGAGCAGGCGACGCTGGACGGGGCGAAGTCGCGGGTGACGGCCGCGGCGTTGGCGCCGGCGGCGCTGGCGGGGTTCGCCGCGGCGCTCGTGCTGGCGGGGCAGGAGTTCAGCGTGTACGACGCGACGGGCGTGAGCGTGGTCGCCACCGAGGTGCGGATGGTGTACCAGACGGGCGCGTTCATCGACGGCCGGCCGGCGGAGGCGGGGGGGTACGCGCCGCAGCCCGCCCGCGCCGCCGCCGCCGCCGCCGTGGGGCTGCCGCTGCTTCTGGTGATTCTCGCGGCGGCGGGGGCGGCGGGGGTTCTGCTGCGGCGCGGCGAGGCGGGGGAGGCGGTCCACGTCGGCGACTGGCCGCGGGCGGTCGACGCGGGGTGGGGGTGGACGGCGGCGGGGTGGGGCGTGGTGGCGGTGGCGCTGGGGGTGCCGATCGCGTCGATGTGGGCGTCGCTGTCGCGGCCGTTCGACCCGGTGTTCGTCTGGAACGAGATTTCCCCGCAGGCCGTTCGGTCGCTGGCTTATGCGTCGGCGGCGGGGGGCGTGGGGCTGCTGGCGGCGGGGGCGTGCGCGGTGGCGAAGTCGCGGGCGGCCACGGCGGCGGCGGCGGCGGGGTTCCTGGTCGGCGGGCAGTTGCTCGCGGTGGGGCTGATCCGGCTGTATGATCGGCCGGGGCTGTTCTGGGTGTACGGCGGGCCGGGCATCGTGGTGCTGGCCGACGTGGGGCGGTTCGCGTGGGTGGCGTTGGCGGCGGGGCTGTGGACGTGGGGCCGGCCGTTCGCGGAGGTGCGGGCGGCGGCGGCGGCGGACGGGGCGTCGGCGCTGCAGGCGGCGGGGCGGGTGGTGGTGCCGCTGGCGTGGCCGACGCTGGCGGCGGCGGGCGTGCTGGTGGCGGCCCTGAGCCTGACCGAGGTGCCGGCCGCGATTCTGCTAGGGCCGCCGACGTTGATCCCGATGATGATCTCCTGGGTCCACATCCTCCGCCACGACCCGATGATCGAGGCGTCGCTGCTGATCGTGATGATCGCCCTGGGGCTGTCGGCGGCGGTGGCGGGCCTGTTTCTGGTGCAGGTGCGAAGGCCGAAGGCCGAAGGCCGAAGTGGGAGGAGATTTGCGCGGCTCTTTTACTTCGCCCTTCTCACTTCGCCCTTCGCACTTTCCTCCTCCGGTTGCGACTCGGGCAAAGCCCCCGACGCGATCTGGGGCGAGACCGGGCGGGGGCCGGGGCAGTTGGTCTACCCGCGGGCGATCGCGTATGACGCGGCGGACGACTCGTTCTTCGTCGTCGACCGGACCGCGCGGGTGCAGCACTTCGACCGCGACGGGAAGTTCCTCAACGGCTGGTCGATGCCGGCGAACCAGTTGGGCAAGCCGGTGGGCGTGAGCGTGGGGCCGGACGGCAACGTGTGGGTGCCGGACACGCACTACCACCGGGTGATCGTCTACACGCCGGGCGGGGCGGAGGTGCGGCGGTTCGGGGAGGTGTTCGACCGGACCAAGGGGGACGCCGGCAGCGGGGGGAAGTTCATCTACCCGACGGACGTGGCGTTCGACGCGGCGGGGCGGGTGTTCGTCAGCGAGTACGGGGGGCACGACCGGGTGCAGGTCTTCACGCCGGCGGGGAAGTTTTTGTACGCCTTCGGGCGGTTCGGCGAGGGGCCGGGGGAGTTCAACCGGCCGCAGTCGATGGTGATCGAGGGGGATGCCGTCTACATCACGGATGCGTGCAATCACCGGATCGTGGTGTATAAGACGGACGGGACTTACGTCCGCACGTTCGGCGGCGTGGGCGGCGGGCCGGGCGAGTTCCGCTTCCCCTACGGCATGGACCGCGACGCGGCGGGGAACCTGGTGGTGTGCGAGTACGGCAACAACCGCGTGCAGCGGGTGGACCCGGCCACCGGCAAGTCGCTGGGCACCTGGGGCGGCGCGGGCCGGGCGCCGGGGCAACTGGCCTACCCGTGGGGCGTGGCGGTGGATAAAAAGGGGCGCGTGGTGGCGGTGGATGCGGGGAATAATCGGCTTCAGGTTTTCACGTTCTGATTCAACGATCCGCACCACGCACCAAGGCCATGCTCCAACTCGAATACCTCACTTACTGGCAGGCCGCGCTGCTGTTCGCGGCGCTGGCGGGGCCGGTCGTGTGGCTGGGGGCGCGGTCGCTGAACGGGCTGGGGCCGGTGCGCAAGTGGGTGGCGGTGGGAGCGCGGGTGCTGGTGCTGCTGCTGTTCGTGCTGATCCTCGCCGGCGCGCGGTGGACGCGGAGCAACTCGGCGGTGGAGGTGATGGTGCTGCGGGACGTCTCGCAGAGCACCGCGCAGGTCCGCAACCTGCCGCAGAAGACGCTGCGGCAGTCGATCAACCAGTACCTCCAAGTGAACGTCGACCCGGCGAACAAGGAGAAGCGCGCCGACGACAAGATCGGCGTGGTGAGCTTCGACAGCCAGGCGTATGTGGACGCGATCCCCAACACTGGGCTGGTGCTGGACACGGCGGCGATCCGCAAGGGGGCGGGCGGGACGAACATCGCCGACGCGATCCAGCTCGGCCTCGCCACGTTCGACCAGGGCACGATGCACCGGATGCTGCTGGTCTCCGACGGCAATGCGACGGCGGGCGACGTGGAGGCGGCGGTGCGGGCGGCGGCGGCGCAGGGGGTGCCGATCGACGTGATGCCGCTGGACTACCGCGTGGATCACGAGGTGCTGGTCGACCGCTTCGTCGCCCCGACGTGGAAGCGCGAGAACGAGCCGTTCACCCTCGAGGTGATCCTGCGGTCGACCAACGCGCTGCCGGTCACGGGGCAGTTGCAGGTGCTGCTGCAGGGCCGGCCGATGGAGATCAACCCCGGCGGGTCGGACCCGCGGGTGCGGACGGTCACGCTGAAGTCCGGGCGGAACGTCGAGCGGGTGCAGGTGCCGGCGCTGAGCAGCGGGGGGGTTCACCAGTTCAAGGCGATCTTCACCGCCGCCGGCGTCGACGCGACCGTGGGGCCGGGCGGGGCCGATGGAGGCCCTGATGGTCAAGCGGCGGCCGACGCCAACGCCTCCGACACGCTGTTGCAGAACAACACCGCCGACGCCTTCACGTTCGTCCGCGGCAAGGGGAAGGTGCTGCTGGTCGACAACGCGCCGCAGAACAGCGGGCAGTTCCTCCGCAAGGCGCTGGCCGACGAGGGGATCAACCTCGACGCCGACCACCCGAACGTCGCCAGCTTCCCGACCTCGCTGGTGGAGTTGCAGAACTACGACGCGGTGGTGCTGGCGAACGTGCCGCGCGGGGCGGGCGGGCTGAGCGACCAGCAGGCGGGCAACCTGGCGGCCTACGTCCACGACATGGGCGGGGGGCTGGTGATGGTCGGCGGGCCCGACGCCTTCGGCGCCGGCGGGTGGCAGGGGAGCAAGCTCGAGGAGGTCATGCCCGTCAGCATGGACATCCCCGCCCAGCGGATCATCGCCAAGGGGGCGCTGGTGCTGATCCTGCACTCGTGCGAGATGCCCCAGGGCAATTACTGGGGCGTGCAGTGCGGCATCAAGGCGGCGGAGGTGCTCAACCGCGCCGACGACATCGGCGTGATCAGCTACAACTGGGGCGGCGGCGGGGCCAACGGCATCGGGGGGAGCAACTGGGACTTCCCCCTCGGCCCTAAGGGCGATGGCAGCAAGGTCATCGGCGCGATCAAGGGCGCCCAGCTCGGCGACATGCCGAGCTTTGACGACTCGATCAACGTCGCCGTCAACGGCAGCGGCGGGTCGCCGGGCCTGATCGCCTCCGACGCCCGCCAGAAGCACATCATCATCATCTCCGACGGCGACCCCGGCGGCCCGAACCCGGCGCTGCTCCAGCAACTGATCGACAACAAAATCACCGTCAGCACCGTGCAGGTCTACGGCCACAACCCCGGCGTGGTCGAGCCGGTCATGAAGCAGCTCGCCGACCAGACCGGCGGGCACTACTACGGGCCGATCGAGAGCAACCCCAGCCAGCTCCCGCAGATCTTCATCAAGGAGGCCACCATCGTCCGCCGGTCCCTCATCCACGAGGACAAGGCGGGCATCCCGGTGAAGGGCACGCTGTCGGCCAGCGACCTGGTGAAGGGCATCGGCGCGGTGCCGCCGGTCTACGGCATGGTGCTGACCAGCGCCAAGCCCGACCCGCAGATCGAGATGCCCCTGACGGCGGGGAAGAACGACGACCCGATCCTCGCGCACTGGCAGACGGGGCTGGGGCGGTCGGCGGCGTTCACCAGCGACGCGACGAACCTGTGGGCCAACGAGTGGGTCGGCTCGCCGCTGTACCAGAAGTTCTGGAGCCAGGTCGTGCGCGGCGTCGAGCGGCCGCCGGAGAGCACCGACTTCGACCTCCGCGTGACCACCGAGGGGGGCAAGGGCCACGTCGTCGTCGAGGCGATGGACCAGAACAACGCCTTCAAGAGCTTCCTGAACGTCCGCGGCAGCGTGGTGGGGCCCGACGGCACGCCGCAGAACGTCACGCTCCGCCAGACCGCGCCGGGCGTGTACGAGACCGACTTCGACGCCGACGAGCCGGGCAACTACGTCGTCGGCCTCGCCGCCACGGGGCAGAAGGGGTATAGCGCGGTCCTTCGCGGCGGCGCGCCGGTGAACGCCGCGCCCGAGCTCCGCGAGTTGCAGAGCAACGACGCGCTGCTGAAGCGCGTGGCCGAGGCGACCGGCGGGCGGTATCTCACCCCGTGGGACGCCCTCGCCGGCGGCGGGCTGTTCACCCGCGCGGGCCTGGCACCCAGCCGCTCGCCGCTGCCGATCTGGGACATCCTGCTGCCGATTTTGGTGGGGCTGATCGTGCTGGACGTGGCGATCCGCCGGATCGCGTGGGACTGGTCGATGGCCCAGCGGGTCGGGGCGGCGGCGGGCGAGCGCGTCCGCGACCTCACCGGCGGCCGGCGGAGCGTGGACGCCGGCGGCAAAACCCTCGACGCCCTCCGCCGCGTCCGCACCGAGGTCGGCGAGACCCGCCTCAACCCGTCCGCCCCGCCGCAGGGCCAGCCGCTCGCGGCTTCGCAAAGAAAAGCCGAGGCCTCAAGAAAGTTCGACGCCCCCGAAACCGTCGAGGGCGACATCGGCTCGGTCGTCGGCGGCGCGACCGACAAGCCCCTGCCCTCGGCCCCCAAATCCAAGCAACCCCCCAAGGGCGACCAGCCCGACGCCGGCGGCATGGGCAGCCTCATGGAGGCCAAGCGCCGCGCCCGCGAGCAGATCAAGCGAAAGCAGGAGGAGTGATCCACGAATCCACGCGAATAAGGCACGAATGAAGAGAAAGAGTTTTGGCTCCCCTCTTCATTCGTGCCCGATTCGTGTAGATTCGTGGACCTCCCTCTTCGAGATCAAGGAAAAGCAGAACATGGCCATGCCCGACCCGCAACAAACCGACGCCGACGTCCAGCAGCAGACCGACGCGTTCCGACGCGATTACGCCGCCGTCAAGGCGGAGGTCGGCAAGGCGATCGTCGGGCACTCGGAGATCGTCGACGGCGTGCTGACGTGCCTGTTCGTCGGCGGCCACGCGCTGCTGGAGGGCGTGCCGGGATTGGGCAAAACCGCCCTGATCCGCGCCCTCGCCGACGCGCTGAACCTGCACTTCAACCGCATCCAGTTCACCCCCGACCTGATGCCCGCCGACGTGATCGGCACCAGCATCATCCAGGAGGACGAGCACGGCCGCCGGCAGTTCAAGTTCATGACCGGCCCGATCTTCTCCCAGATCGTGCTGGCCGATGAGATCAACCGCGCCACGCCCAAAACCCAGTCGGCGCTGCTGGAGGCCATGCAGGAAAAGCAGGTCACCGCCGGCGGCGAGGTGCGGCAACTGGAGCGGCCGTTCTTCGTCATGGCGACCCAGAACCCGCTTGAGCAGGAGGGGACCTACCCGCTGCCCGAGGCCCAGCTCGACCGCTTTTTCTTCAAGCTCCTGGTCCAATACAGCGGCCGGGCCGAGCTGGCGGAGATCCTCAACCGCACCACCACCGGCGTGACCCCGGTCATCCGGCCCGTGCTGGACGGGCCGAAGATCGTCGAATACCAGAAGCTCATCCGCCGGGTGGTGATCGCCCCGCACGTGCAGGATTACGCCATCCGCGTGACGCTGGCGACGCACCCCGACGGGATGTACGCGGTGCCGATGACCAACCAGTTCCTGCGCGTCGGCGCGAGCCCCCGCGCCGCCCAGGCCATCACGCTGGCGAGCAAGGTCCGCGCCCTGCTCGACGGCCGGTTCCACGTGAGCTTCGACGACGTGAAGCAGGTGGCGATCCCCGCGATGCGGCACCGCGTGATCCTGAACTTCGAGGGCGAGGCCGAGGGCATGACCACCGACCGCGTGCTGGAGGCGGTGCTGTCCGAGACGCCGACGACGCTGGAGGGGGAGCCGGCGGGGCGGCGGTGAATCATGCTTCGCGTCGCGATTGATACCAGTGTCATCATTGCCGCCGCCCGATCCCGCCGCGGCGCGTCCTCCCTGTTAATTGATTGGCTTGACGACGGCTTGTTCGAGGCCGTCATCTCAGCCACGTTGGCCTTGGAGTATGAGGAGATTTTGCGGCGCGAGGTTCAGGGCGTTTGGTGGTCGGCAGAAGAGGTCACCCGGTTCGTGGACTTCATGTGCTCCGCCTGCGTCCGAATCGCCCCGAAGGCCTCGCTCCGGCCCTGCCTCTCGGACCCGGACGATGAGTTTCTGGTGGACCTCTGCGTCGAGGGCTTGGCAGACTACCTCGTGACGCACAACGTCCGGGACTTCGCGGGGGCGTCGGCATACGGTGTCAAGGCCGTGACTCCAGGAGCGTTTTTACAGTTAGTGAGAGGTGGCCCATGAGCACTGTTCAACTCGAATTATCCGATGCAGTTCTGAAGGGCGCGAAGGAAGCGGCCGACGAGCAGAGTCTCCCGCTCGACCGCTTCCTGACCAACGCGATTACCGATCTGATCGGTGCGCGCCGGGAAATGGATTACCTCCGCAGCCGCGCCGAACGCGGTCGCAACGTGGACGTCAAGGCCATTCTCCGCAAGGCCCCCGACGTCGAGCCGGAGCCGCACGACCGAATAGGATAAGCCGGTCCAACCGGTTGAGGTGCTTGTCAACCCCTCGCCAAGCCGTACAGCGACTCTCACAGCAAGGGTTGGCGGGTAGGTCTGCGGCACCCAAGAGCAATTTAACGCCGCAGTTGTAGCCGCGAGGGCGCGTTCATTTCGAGCAGTTTTACGGTGGCCCGTCCAGTCGCGGTCCTGCCCACCACAGTGGCTCCACGCAACTCGAAATGCTCCGCCCAAACCTGTTGCCTCGGGTGGAAGAGGCGGAGAATCGCCCCTTCTCGCGGATCGACTGCTGTCAGGTTCGGCCCCTTGTGACGATTGCAGTGGTGGCAGGCAAGGGCGAGGTTTTCCTCGACCGTCTCCCCGCCGTGCTGACGGGCGGTGATGTGCTCGGTGTGAAACGTGAAAAACGGCTCATCCGACTGCCGGATCAAGCAGTATTCGCACCGGCCGGCGGCGCGGCTCAGCACCACCCTTTTCAGCGCGGCCCTCATCAGGCCGCCGCGTCCCGAGCCAGGGCGTCGCGGGCTTTCGCCTGCAGGATCGCAATCAGGTTGGCGGCCGAGATGTACGTCTCATATTCCTCGCGCTCGTCGGCCGTCAGTTCGCCCTCGTTCGCCCGGTCGGCAAGACGGTCCACGCGGCGCTGCAGAGTCGGGTCGGCCCTTAGGTCGACCAATTGCCGGGCGGCGTCGGCCGTCAGACACCGGCCGACAGGGTCGAGCAGGCGGTCGAGCAAGTCGCTGGTGCGGGCGGGCTTCATAAGTGACATCTTACCCGGCCGCGGGCCGGCAAGTCACCCGCCCAAATACGCCTTCTTCACGTCCGGGTCCTCCAGCAGTTCCGCCGCCGGGCCGGACTTGATCATCTCGCCGGTTTGCAGGACGTAGGCGCGGTGGGCGAGGCGCAAGGCCTGATTCGCGTTCTGCTCGACCAGCAGCACGGTGGTGCCCTCGGCGTTCACGGCCCGGATGATCTCGAAGATCTGCTTCACGATCAGCGGCGCCAGGCCCAGCGACGGCTCGTCCAGCAGCAGCAGCGTCGGCCGCTGCATCAGGGCGCGGCCGACGGCCAGCATCTGCTGCTCGCCGCCGCTGAGGGTGCCGGCCTTCTGCTTCCGCCGCTCGGCCAGCACGGGGAACAGGCCGTAGACGTGCTCGAGGTCGGCCGACACCTTCGCCCGGTCGCGCTGCTGGTACGCCCCGAGGTTCAGGTTGTCCGCCACCGACAAACTGGGAAACACCTGCCGGCCCTCGGGCGACTGGCTCACCCCCAGCCGAACGATCTCGTGCGGCTTCAGCCGGTGCAGCTCCCGCCGCCCCTCCTCCTCCGGCCGCCAGACGACCGCCCCCTCCGTCGGCCGCAGCAGCCCGCTGACCGTCCGCAGCAGCGTCGTCTTCCCCGCCCCGTTCGCCCCGACGATGCAGACGATCTCCCCCCGCTCCACGCGCAGCGAGACCCCGTGCAACGCCCGAATGGCCCCGTACGAAACGTGAAGATTCTCGACCTGCAACAGCATCCGATTGACTCACGCACCACGCACCACGCACCACCCATCACTCCCCCAAATACGCCCCGATCACCTTCGGGTCCGCCCGCACCTCCGCCGGCGTGCCGACGCTGATGGTCTCGCCGTGGTCGAGCACGGTGATGCGCTGGCAGACGTTCATCACCAAATGCATGTCGTGCTCGATCAACAAAATGCCGAGCTCGAATTGATCTTTGATGAAGCGGATCAGGTCCATGAGTTCGAGCTTTTCCTGCGGGTTCATGCCGGCGGCGGGCTCGTCGAGCAGGAGGATTTTCGGCCGGGTCGCCAGCGCGCGGGCGATCTCCAGCCGCCGCTGGTCGCCGTAGGGCAGGTTCGACGCGGCCAAGTCCGCCTTGTCGGCCAGGCGCAGCGTCTCGAGCAGCGCCATGCCCTCGGCCTCGCTCGCCATGCGCTCGCGGGCGAAGCGGGGCGACCGCAGGACCGTCCGCAGCAGGCCGCGCTCGGCGGCGTTCTGGATCGCCACCAGCACGTTGTCGAGCACCGTCAGCCCGCCGAACAGGCGGATGTTCTGGAACGTGCGGGCGACGCCGGCGCGGTTGATCGAAACCGGATCGGACCCGTCGATCTTCTCGCCGCCGAGGGTGATTCGGCCGGCGCTGACGTCGTAGACGCCGGTGATGAGGTTGAAGACCGTGGTCTTGCCCGCCCCGTTCGGCCCGATCAGGCCCACCAGGTCGCCGGTGCCGACCGAGAGGCAAAAGTCGCCCACCGCCGCCAGGCCGCCGAAGCGCTTGGAGACGTGCTCGGCCGAAAGCGTCGTGGCCTTCACGCCGACACCCCTTCCCGCTCATCCGCGTTGGCATCATCCACCGGCGAGGTGTCCACCGGCCGGTACCGCCGCCGGCGCGGCCACAGCTCCTTCCCGCCCAGCAGCCCGTTGGGCCGCACCAGCATCATGCCGATCAGCAGCAGCGCGTACAGCACCATCCGGCTGTCGCTAAGGCTGAACCCCGCCCGCGTGACCGCCGCCGGCAGCGCCTCGTCGGCGAACCGCAGCAGCTCCGGCAGCACCGTCAGCACCACCGCCGCCAGGATCGCGCCGCTGATGCTCCCCAGGCCCCCCAGCGTGACCATCACCACGAACTCGATCGACCGCAGCAAATTGAAGTCCGTCGGCGTGATGAAGCCGGAGTAGTGCGCGTACAGCGACCCGCCCACCCCGCCGAAAAAGGCCCCGACCACGAACGCCACGACCTTGTGGTGCGTCGGGTCGATCCCCACCGCCGACGCGGCGATCTCGTCCTCGCGCACCGCCATGATCGCCCGGCCCTTGGCGCTGTAGGCGATCCGCCACACCACCACGACCGTGATGAACGCCGACCCGTAGAGCCACGCGAAACTCGTGTAAACCGGGATGTCGCTCATCCCCAGCGCGGCCCCGAACGGCGGGGCGTTCTGGAACGCCACGCGGATGATCTCGGCGAACCCCAGCGTCGCAATCGCCAAATAATCCCCCCGCAGCCGCAGCGTCGGCAGCCCGACGATGAACCCCGCCACCGCCGCGCACAGCCCGCCGCCGACGAGGAGGATGAGGAAGCAGATCGGCCGGGCCGCCCAGCCGGGAAGCACCGCGCTCGCCCGCGCCGCGACCGGATACCCCGCCGCCACCGCCCGCCCGGCCCCGCCCCACACGCCCGCCACCGCCGGCCCGCCCGCGACCACCAAGCCCGCCGCGACCAGCCCGATCACGCCGGCCACCACCGCCAGCGCGAGCCACGGGTGGACCCGCCCCGCCCGCCGCGCCGCGTACACCACCGCCCCGACCGCCCCCGCCGCCACCCCGACCGCCGCGAACAGGGCCGCGTAGAACAGCAGCACGCCGAGCGGGTTGGTGAGCCCCACCGAAATCTCGCGCGACGGGTACGCGCTGAAGTACGCCCCGACGGCCATGAACCCCGCGTGCCCCAATGAAAACTGCCCGCTGAAGCCGTTGATCAGTTGCAAACTGACGGCCATGATGATCGCCACGCCGCAGAGCATGATGATGCGGAAGTCGTAGCCGTCGAGCAGCGTGTCGCGGTCCGCCGCCCGCGCCGTAAGCCACCACCCGAGGGGGATGAGCAGGGCGATCACCACCGGCAGCGGCCAGTTGCTCCGCACCGCCTGCCGCCGCGCCGCCGGGGCGTGGGCGGAGGAGGCGTAATCGAGAGGCTGTGGAGTCGAAGTTGACATCTTAAAATGACCTTCGGCCCTGCCCAACCCTACTCACGCACCACGCACCACGCACCCCGTCAAACCTTCTCCACCGCCCGGCTGCCGAAGAGGCCGCTCGGCTTGACGAGTAAAATCCCGATCAGGATCACGAACGCCACCGCGTCGCGGTACTGGCTGCCGCCGGGGACGTAGCCGACGACAAGGGTTTCGGTCAGGCCCAGCACCAGCGCGCCGACCACCGCGCCGGCGATGTTGCCGATGCCCCCCAGCACCGCCGCCACGAACGCCTTGATGCCGGGGAAGAGGCCCATCAGCGGGTCGATGCTCGGGAACTTCACCGCGTACAGCACCCCGCCCACCGCCGCCAGGGCGCTGCCGAGGACGAAGGTGAAGCTCACGACGCGGTCGACGTT
The DNA here is from genome assembly GCA_965260985.1 of Tepidisphaeraceae bacterium. GTDB lineage: Bacteria > Planctomycetota > Phycisphaerae > Tepidisphaerales > Tepidisphaeraceae > CBDHCE01. The sequence goes on from CBDHCE010000013.1 coordinate 26,692, forward strand.
GATGCCCATCAGGGCGGCGGTGTCGAAGCGGAAGCTGGCGGCGCGGAGGGCCAGGCCGGGGCGGGTCTTGAGCACCACGAAGCTCAGGCCGCCCATCAGCGCCAGCGTCAGGGCGAGCACGACGAGGTCGACCGTCGGCAGCACGACCCCGCCGAGCGTCAGGCCGCCGGTGGAGAGGCCGGGCCAGACGTTGGGGAAGGGCTTGGGCGTCGCGCCGAACAGTTGCTGCCCGCCGTACTCCAGGAACAGCGAGACGCCGATGGCCGTGATCAGCACCGTCAGCCGCGGCCGGCTGCGCAGCGGGCGGTAGGCGAGGATTTCGATTAAAAACCCCAGAACCCCGCACGCCACCGCCGCGGCGACGATGACGAGCAGAAACGCCAGCGGCCCGCCGCGGTCGACCTGCCCGTCGGCCGTGTAGCCGGTGTAGAGGCCGGTCCACGTTGCGATGTAATACGCGACCATCGCCCCGACCATGAAGACGTCGCCGTGGGCGAAGTTGATCAGTTTGAGGATGCCGTACACCATCGTGTAGCCGACCGCGATCAGGGCGAGGATCGCCCCGACCGACAGGCCGTTCACCAGTTGCTGCACGAAGTATTGCATGCGCCTGAAATGGACTTCTCTCTAGTGGCCGTTCTCTACTTCGCCGCCTCGGGCTTGATCGTGGCGACGTACACGAACTTGCGGTCCTTGATCTCCAGCACCACCAGCGGCTTCACCGCATTATGCTTGTCATTGATGCTGATGGTGCCCGACGCCCCGCTGAAGCCGGACGTGGTGGCGAGGGCGTCGCGGACGGCCGGGCCGTCGGTCGATTTGGCCCGCGAAACGGCGTCGGCCAGCAGTTTCATCGCGTCGTAGCCGAGCACGGTCATCGCGTCGGGCTGGGCCGAATCCCCGTACTTGGCGTGGTAGGCCTTGACGAAACTCTGCACCTCCGGCCGGTCGCTGTCGAGGGAAATGTGGTTGGTGAAGTAGCACCCCTCGACGGCCTTGCCGCCCGTGGCGACGGTCTGCTTCGAGTCCCACCCGTCGCCGCCGAGCAGCGGCACGTTCAGCCCCAATTCTCGGGCCTGCAGGGCGATCAGGCCGACCTCGGTGTAGTAGCCGGGGACGTAGATCGCCTCGGGGTTGGCGGCCTTGATCTTCGTGAGTTGGCCCTTGAAGTCCTTGTCCTGCTTCTCCGCGTAGCCCTCCTCCGCCACGATGGTGCCGCCCTTGTCGGCGACGGCCTTCTTGAAGTATTGCGTCAGGCCCGTGCCATAGTCGCTGTTGTTGGGGTAGAGGACGGCGAACTTCTTGAGGCCCAGCCCGTCCGGTTTGGGGTTCGTGGCGAAGGTCGCCATCGCGGTGCCTTGGAACGGGTCGATGAAGCAGGCCCGGAAGACGAACGGGCGGACCTTGCCGGCGTCGTCCACCGTCACCTTCGGGTTCGTGCTGCCCGGCGAGAGCATCGGCACCTTCAGGTCGTCGGCCACCGGGGCGGCGGCGATCGAGCGGCTGGAGGCGATCTCGCCCAGCAGGGCGACCGCGCCGTCGCGCTCGATCAACTTCTGCGCCGCGGTGCGGGCCTCGGTCGACTTGCTGGCGTCGTCGGCCGTCACCACCTTGACCGGCCGGCCCATCACCCCGCCGGCGGCGTTGATCTGGGCGGCGGCGAGGCGGATGCCCTCGTCGGCGCTCTGGCCGAACGACGCGGTGTCGCCGCTCATGCTGGCAAAGTGGCCGACGACGATCGGCTGCTTGCCCTTGAACGCCGCCGCGTCGGACCCGTCGGTCGCGCCGCCCCCCTTGCCGCAGCCGGACAGGGAGACCAGGGCGAGGGCGAGCAGCAGGGCCGGTCGGGGGAAGAATATCGCTCGCATGCGCGCTCCGGGATCAAGGCGGCTGGAAAGAATCGGACGGGCGGAACTTAACGGCCCGCAAACCGAACCGCAAGCGAACGGGGCACTTCGCCGCGCAATTCTCCGGCGGCGGCTCGACGGGGCGGCCACGCGGGTGCTTGCCGACTCATCGCCACAGCCACGACTGCCCACCGTTTCATCACCGCCACTTTCGGCGCGGCAGGCGAGAATTGTGTGGCGGAATTGGATTGTCTCGGTTATTCTGGGACCCATGGAAATCCCCCGCCCCCAGTTCGCTCCCCAGGTCGCGGCACGCCTCTTGCTACCGGAACCTCAGGGAAGGGCGTGTCGTAATACGTCCATGACGTACACACAGGGGTTGGACATGGCACGGTCTCAGCGACGCACGGCCTTTATCTGGGCGATGGTGGCCCTCCTCTGGGGGCTGCTGCTGCTCCGCACCGCCTCGGCGCAGAGCCGGCCGTCGGCGCCGCTCGGCGACCCGATGCGCCTCGGCCAGGCCGATCCGTCCGCCACTCAACCGGACAGTAGCCAAAACGGCGGGCAAGCCGATCGGGGCGGGCAGGCAGGCGGGACCGACGTCATCGGCCCCCGCGACCTTTACAAGCCCGAGACGCCCAGCAGCCCCTTCTGGGGCGGCATCACGGACGGCTTCCCGAGCTACGAGGTCCGCGCCATCCCCGTCGCCCGCGCCCAAGACGTGTTCGCCCGCCAGTCCTACCACCGCTCGCAGCACGACATCGAGATGTACTACCGCGACGCGCGGGACGATTTCGAGCAGTCCGACGATTACCAGTCGGCCACCGAGGCCGTGCGGCAGGCGTTCGAGGCGCTGAAGCGGGCCGAGCAGTCGGCGTTGCAGCCGCTGATGTCGAACGACACTTATCAAGCCCAGATGCAGCTCCGCGACCGGCTGTCGCAGCAGATCGCCGACGCGAAGTTCGACGCCGCCGCGGCCGACAATCCGGCGGCAGACCCGGTGCTGCGGGCGATGGCCGCCAGCAAGCTCGGCTACGCCGAGGCGATGCGCGACGTCGAGCAAAAGTTGCTGAACGACGATTCGGCCGTGGCCGACGCGCGGGCGAAGCTCCGCGACGCCGCCGCGGCGGTGCGGAAGCTGGAGGCCTCCTATGACCGCTCCATCCGCCTCGACCCGGCCCTGCGGCAGATCAAGTCGCACGAGGAGGATTTGCGGATCGCCCGCCTCGTGACGGCCGCCTACCTCGACAGCCTTATCACCGCCCGCAACGCCACGATTGACTACTCGTACTACACCCGCGGCATCGGCAATTACTCGCCGCTGTACGGCTTGGGCTACGGCCTCGGCGGCCTTTACAACGGTTACGGCGGCGGCTATGGCTACGGCGGGGTCGGCTTCGGCGGCGGGATCGGCGGCGGGATCGGGGGGGTCGGCGGCTTCGGGGTCGGCACCGTCGGCTTCGGCAACGGCATCGGCGGCACCTTGATCCCCACCAACTCCGTCAACGGCATCCGCGGCGCGGGCTTCTCCAGCAGCGTCGGCGTCACGCCGGGCGCCGTCGCCACCGTGCCGGGGGCGATCCGGTAAATCGCGGCCGGCGGGGGAGGGTGGATAATTCCGCGCCGGATGCTACCTTGCCCCGCGTGCCACCCGCCCGACTCGCCGCCTTCCTCGCCGCCGCCTCGGCCCTCCCGCTGCCCCTGCTCGCCGCCGGGCCGCCGGCGGAGGTCGGCGTGCCCAACTCCGTCTACGCGCCGCCCCCCATCCGCACGCCCGATCAGGGCGTGAACGAGGGGGGCGTCTCGCTGGACATCGACGTCACCTACTTCACCGATTACGTCTACCGCGGCATCAAGCGGTTCAGCGACGCCGACACCGGCGCGTCGGAGGACTCGGCCAACTTCCAGCCCTACGGCAAAGTCTCATTCAACCTCGGCAAGCTCCCCTCGCCGTTCGTCTCCCTGTTCGCCAACGTGGCGACCGATGACCAGGTGACGAACTTCGAGGAACTCCGCCCGACCGTCGGCCTCGATTGGGACCTGCGGCTGTTCAAGGTGTCGGCCGGCCACACGAGTTACCTCTACCCGAGCCGCGAGAACTTGGAGACGAACGAAATCTTCGGCTCGCTGACGCTGAACGACGCGCCGCTGTTCAACACCGAGCGGCCGGTGCTCAGCCCCTTCGTCTTCGCCGCCTACGACTACGACCGCTACGACGGCCTTTACCTGGAAGGCGGCCTGCGGCACGATTTTCTGCTCGAGGGCACCGGCCTGACCGTGACGGTCGAGGGCGTGGTCGCCTACGTCAACCACTACGGCCTGCTCGCCGGCCCGCCGGACGCCGCCGGCCGCTCGTCCGACACCGGCTTCCCCTTCTACCAACTTGGCCTGCTCGGGCGCTACGACCTCAACGAGGTGCTGAACCTCTCCCGCCGCTACGGCGAGGTCGCCCTCACCGGCTACCTCTACTACACCGACGGCATCGACGACCGCCTCCGCTCGGACACCCAACTCTGGGGCGGCGCGGGCGTGAGCTTCCGATATTGAGGTGGTGGGCGGTGGGCAGGGGCAGTGGCAGTGGGCAGTGGGCAGTGGGCAGTAAAAGATAGTGATTGAACTCGGTAGCTGCGGACCAACGGTCCGCAGACGGGCGGGATTCGTTCAACGGTCACGAACGGCCCAAAAACGTGGTGAGCGACGCCTTCGGCTCCACCCACTCTGCCGCCGACCCGTCGCGGATGAAGCCGTAGACCTCCGACCCGTCCCGCAACGCCTCGTCTTCAACTTCCTGCAAGTCCCGCAGCCCGGCGAACCGCCACGCGCACGTTTCGCCCAGCGGATTCCGATACGAGTGCTGCCCCGCCTCGCCAAAATCCAGCGCCCGCGTGTAGGCGGACTCGGCATCCGCCGCCCGCACCAGCCGGTACTGCAGGTCCACCATCGGCTCGTAATCCGGGTCGCCGTCGAGGTGCGACTCGAAGACGAGCACGGCCACAAACCACCGCCCGCCGGACGGCGGCGGCGGCGCGGGCGAGATGGGGTCGGGCGTCTTCGGCACCGCGTTTAACCTTCAGGTACGGGGGCCGCGAATGAAACCCCGAGCAGAACGCGCCCGTTCCACAACGACTCCCGCTCAAGCAGCCTGCCGTTTAGCCGCCCCGCTTGCGGGGCACGTGATCGCCGAACCCGCGCCCCGCAAGCGGGGCGACTAAACGGCGGGCACTCAATGCGGCTGATTCCCCGCAACCGCCAGCGCCTTCCCGCACGCGGCGTCCACGGCGGCGCGTTGGTCGGCGTCGGTGCCGGCCTCCATCACCCGCACGAACGCCCGCAACTCGCCATCGGTCGAGGCGTCGGCAAACGCCTTCAGCAGCGGGCGGAGGGGGTAGATCGGCGGGGCGGTGCCGCACTCCGCCCCGCAACTGCGGCCGGTGATGTCGTACCGGGTCGCACACAGGAACTGCGGCCGCGCGGTCCAGGCGATGCCGGCGGCCCGCAGTCGCGTTTCCAGTGGGGAGGGCACCGTGACCGTGCCGGAACTCGACTGCCTCACCTCCGTGCCGGTCGTCGGGTTGAGGCTCGTGGCGACCCGCCACATCGGCAGGGGGATCAGCACCGCCAGCACGAGTGCGAAGCCGGCGATGCCGAGCGTCCACCACACGCGCCGGTGGCGGCGATGCGGGGCGGGCGGGGCGTAATCGAGCATTTTCGGCACCGGGGCTTACCTCATCGTGACATTGCAATTCGGGCCTGTTCCGCCTTCTCGAATACCTTCCCCGTTTAGCCGCCCCGCTTGCGGGGCGCGTGATCGCCGAACCCGCGCCCCGCAAGCGGGGCGGCTAAACGGAGGGCTCCTCGGCAGGGCCGACACGCCCCAACCCCCGACCAGCCGTTCGGCTAGAACGTCTCCCAGATCGGCCGCGGCACGAAGAGGCCGGCGGCGAGGAGGGCCGCCCCCATCACGGCGCAGCCGACGCCGGCCAGCCGGGCGGTCGCGCCCTCGAGCATCCGGTCCTCACTCCACTTGAGCTTCCCGACGGCAACGGCGTAAAGGCCGCCGCCGAGGGCCAGGATCCCGAAGCCGATCAACAACATTTGCAGTCGCCGCATCGCTCGCTCCATTCCCATGAGTTCGGTCACATCCGCCTCACCCCGCCATCGCCAGCTTGCCCTTGGCGCGGGCGATGCGGCGGTCGCGCGACGCGCGGGCGGCGGTCTCGGTCGGCTGCTCGGCGGTGGCCTCGGCGAGCTCGGCGCGGGCCTCTTCGGCGTCGATCCGCTCGGGCGGCAGGGCGGTGTCGGTCAGCACGGTCAGCTTGTTGTCCTTCATCTGCGCCACGCCGCCGTCGACGAAGAACCGCCGCGCCCCGCCGGGGGCGGTGATCGTCAACTCGCCCGCGCCGAGCTTGACCAGCAGCGGCGCCCGGCCGGTGAGGATGCCGATCTGCCCGTCGTGCGCCGGCAGCACGGCCTGCGACACCGGCTCGTCGAGCACCTGCGCCTCGGGGGTCACGATGATGCACTGGAACGACACGGGCAACTCCTTGCAGGTCCACAGGCCGGGCGGCGAAACGCCACCCGCACGCCCGCACCATACCGGCGGAGTGCCCACCCGGTCAACCGCCCGGTCAGCCGCCGCGGCCGGTTTGGGCGGGGTTGCGGGTTGCCAACGCCGCCGCGGGGGGGTTAATATACCGCCGTGCCACCGCCCCCGCGCGGTGGCGCGTGCGTTCACTGCGCCACTCGCGGCGGGCGGTCATTCACGAAGCGGCGGTCGAGGCGGGGGCGAAGAGGACGGGAGTTCCAGATGCAATACATGAGTTCCGACGAAAAGGCCGCGCTCGACCGCAAACTGCAGGATCTGTACAAGCAGCAGATCGCCATCCAGGAGCGCATCCGCACCGCCGCCGGCCTGGGCGACCTCTCTGAAAATGCCGAATACCACTTCGCCAAGGAGGAGAACCGCTCGCTGGAGAAGGAGCTGAAGGAGCTCCAAGTGAAACTCAAGAACGCCACGGTGGTGCGCGAGGACGACACGCCGGACGACATGGTGTTCCTCGGCAAAACCGTGCGGCTGATGGACACCGACGACGATTCGGAGCAGCTCGTCCGCCTCGTCGGCGAGGCCGAGACGCCCGACGCCGAGAGCGAGGTGCTGCCCGTCAGCAGCACCAGCCCGATGGGCGAGGCGCTGATGAAGTCCCGCGTCGGCGACACGGTGAAGGTCAAGGCGCCCCGCGGGTCGATGGAGTTCAAGGTGATGGAGATTTTGTGAGCGAGGTGTGGGTAGCGGGGGGAAGAGGGGGGGACGGGCGCCACGCTAGCTCAGTTGGCAGAGCAGCGGTTTTGTAAACCGCAGGTCGTCGGTTCGAGCCCGACGCGTGGCTTGGGCGGGGAGGAGGGGCTTCCGAAGTAGCCGGGAGCGGAAGCCCCGGTCTTCGTCAGACAATGCCCAGGCGAAAACCGGGGCTTCCGCTCCCGGCTACCTCGGAACATGGTCAGTTCCCCAGCGCCGCCGAGATCGCCGCGGCCAGGTCGGCGGCGTGGCGGCGGCGGACGAGTTCGTGGGGGCCGGGCACGTCGCGGACCTCCAACTCGGCGGCGAAGTCCGACCAGCCGAGGTCGCGCGAGTCGCCCGACACGGGGTTGTCGGCGGCGCGGAACAGGGTCACGCGGCCGGCGCAGGGCAACGGTTGGTACGCCCGGCCGGCGGCGGCGTGGAGGCGGCGCAGGGCGGGGTGGCGGTGGCCCGGCGGCACCGCCCGGCCCGCCGACCGCGCCGCGGCGTCCGCCACCCGCGCCGCCGCCCACCACCCGCGACGCGCCCGACGCCCTAGGGCATACACCGCGTGCTCGGCGAAATACCGCACCGGCCCGCGCGACCCACCGTACCGGGCCAGGTTCGAGCGGTGCAGTTCCGCCCGCTGCGCCACGGACTGCGCCTCGATCGGCACGAGCATGTGGGCCGGGGCGGCGGTGTCGATTAGGCCGACGAACGCGACCGTGGCCCCCGCCGCCCGCAGCCGGCGGGCGGCCTCGAACGCCACCAGGCCGCCCATCGAAAACCCCAGCAGCCGGTAGGGCCGCTCGGCCGACCCCAGCCGCGCCACCGCCGCCGGGGCGCGGTAGGTGCGGCGGAGGGTGGCGAGGAAGTCGTCGGCGAGGGCCGCGACCGTTCGCCGGGGCCGGGCGAGGCCGTCGGTGCCGCGATACTCGAACGCCCAGACGTTCCGCGCCGGCCCCAGCCGCCGGGCGAGGTGCTCGAAGGTGAAGGCCCGGCCGTCGGACCCCGGAATGCAGAACAGCGGGGGCCCGACGCCCGCCGCGCCCCCGGCCGCACCCGGCCGCCGCCGCGCCAGCGGGGCGTGGGGCACCAGGGCCGCCCGGCCGGTCGCGCCGCCCCAGTCGTTCGACCCCCAATGGGCCCACGGGTTCGGCCAGACCCACCGCCGGCCGGGAGGCCGGCCGACCAGCCGCGCCAGCCGCCGTACCGTCGGGGCGGCGTGAACGACGCCGTTGGGCAGCGATTGCCCGAAGTGCGCCTCGGCCTCGGCCGCCACCCGGATCGCCAGCAATGGCGAGCCCCCCAGGGCGAAAAAGTCGTCGTCCGGCCCGACCCACCCCACCTCGATCAGCCGCGCCCACAGCACCGCCAGCCACGCCTCGGCCTCCGACGCCGGCGCGGCATCGGCGCGGGGTGTTCGGGCGGCGATCAGCGGGGGCTTGGGCATCGGGCGTCGCGGCGGGGACGGCGAACCCTACCGCCGAACGCGGGCGGGTTCAACAAAAATCCGCCCCCGCCGCGTGCGATTTGCCGCTCGCGGCTTTGCGAAGAAACAACTTCGGTCGACTTTCCGATTCAGGCAGCACTTCAACGGGATTTCTTTCTTTGCGAGGCCGCAAGCGGCAGGGCCGACTCCAGCGCAACCGCCAAAGCCGACTCCCGCGTGTTCACCCGGCCCTCCAGTTGGGCGTCGTAGGCGGCGGCCAGGCGCGGCTTGAAGCCGGGGCCGGGCGGCAGGCCGACGGCGATCAAGTCGTCGCCCGTCACCAGCGGCGGGGGGGCGACGTCAGTCTGCTCGTACACCGCCAGGCGCGGCCGAAGGGCGTCGGCACGGTCGCCGAACTGCCCGCCGGCGGCCAGCGCGTCGAGCAGCCGGCGGGCGGCGGGGGCGGCCGGGGTGGCGAGCAGCCGCTTCAGCGCCGCCTCGCGCGGCTCGCCGGCAGGGTCGAGCAGCACCGCCAGCCCATTCAGCGCGCCGGCGACGGCCTCGGCCTCGTCGTTGCTGACCTTCAGCCCCCGCCGCAACCCGCCCACGATCCGCCTCACCGACTCCGGCGCGACGGCCGCCCGCGCCGACGCCTCGTCCGACGCCAGCCGGTCCACCGCCAGCGCGGCCAGGGCGGTCGGAAAGTCGATGGTTTGGGTTGACCCCATTGCATCGAACACCGCCCCGCCCGCGCCCGCCGGGTCGGGGGAGTCGGGGGGGTCCGGCAGCGTCCGCAGAATCACGTCCAGCAGCCCGTGCCGCCGCAGCAGATCGACGGCCGCGACGCGGGTGGGCGGCGTGAGCATCCGGCGCAGTTCCTCCGCCACGCGCTCGGGGCTGATGCGGGCCAGCCGACCCGCGTGGCGGCGGAGGGCGGCATCGGTTTGCGGCTCAACCTCCAGCCCGAACCGGGCCGCGAACCGCACCGCCCGCAGCAGCCGCAGGTGGTCCTCGGCGAAGCGTTCGTCGGCCGCCCCGATCGCCCGCAGCCGCCGCGCCGCTAGGTCCGCCCGGCCGCCGACGTGGTCGATCACGCTGCCGTCCAGCGGGTCGAGGAACAGGCCGTTGATCGTGAAGTCGCGGCGCCGCGCGTCCTCGGCGGCCGTGGCGAAGCGGACGGCGTCGGGCCGGCGGCCGTCGGCGTAGGCGCCGTCGGTGCGGAACGTCGCGGTCTCCACCGCGCTCTTCCCCTGCCGCACCAGCACCACGCCGAAGGCCGCCCCGACCATCTGCGTCCGGCGGAACAGCCCGGCGATCCGCTGCGGCGGGGCGTCGGTCGCCACGTCGTAATCGCTCGGCGTCAGGCCCAGCAGCTCGTCCCGCACGCACCCGCCGGCGAAGTAGGCGACGTGGCCGGCATCGCGCAGCGTCCGCACGACGGCCAGCGCGTCGGCGCGGGAGGATTTTTCGGCGGCGGCCATGCGGTTCCAGCATATCAGTCGGACTGCCGCTTGAGCAGCCGGACGCGCATCTGGCCGAAAGTGCGGGCGTCGACCTCGGCCAGGCCCGGCAAATCGAGCGCGTCGGCCGCGTCGTGGCGGAAGATCAGCAGGCCGCCGGCGGCGAGGTGGGTGGCGGCGAGGTGTCGGGCGAGGGCTTGCAGGTCGGCCGGCCGGTCGCGCAGCAGGCGGTAGGGGGGGTCGAAGAAGAGCCAGTGGGCTGGGTTTCGGCCGGCGGGCGGGAGGCGGAACAAATCGCCCGGCCAGACGGCGCAGCGGTCGGCGACGCCGAGGGTGGCGATGTTCCGCCGCAGCCGGGCGAGGGCGGACGGGTCGGCGTCGAAAAAGGTGGCGGCGGCCGCGCCGCGGCTGAGCGATTCGAGGCCAAAACTGCCGGTGCCGCAGAAGGCGTCGGCGGCGGCAAATCCCTCGGACGGGCGGTCGGGGCGGTTGTCGAGGATGTCGAAAATGGATTGTTTGGCGCGGTCGGTGACGGGCCGGGTGGCGTCCGACGCCGGCCCGAGCAGGCGCCTCCCGCGAAACTCGCCGGCGATGATCCGCACGGCCGGTAGCATAGCCGGCGGCGCGGCCGGTAGAATGCCGGCGATGCCCGCCCTGCCGATCCTGCCGAAAGTCGTCGCGCCCGCCCCCACCTGCCTGTGCGACTCGTGCGCCGCCCTCTGCTGCCGCTACGTCGCCCTGCCGATCGACAACCCCGAGGACGCGGCGGATTTCGACAACGTCCGCTGGTATCTGATGCACGAGCAGATCGTGGTGTTCGTCGAGGCGTCGCAGTGGTTCATCGGCATCCTGACCAAGTGCAAAAACCTGCGGCCGGACAACCGCTGCGGCATCTACGAAACGCGGCCGCGGATCTGCCGGAGTTACTCGACGGACAATTGCGATTACCACGGCGGGCCGTACGAGTATGACCACTTGTTCACGAGCGCCGAGCAGTTGCGCGCCTTTGCGGAGGAGCGGTTGGGAAAGGGGTTGGTGGTGAAAAGTCGGAGGAAGAAGGGGTGAGCGGGTGAGCGGGTGCGTGGTGCGTGGTGCGTGGTGCGTGGTGCGTGGTGCGTGGTGCGTGAGAATTTGAGGGGCTTCCGAGTTCCGAAAGAACCCGGGTCTTCGCCTTCGGCTCAGACGCCGGCTTGTTCCGGCCCATTGAAGCCCCTCAAATTCTCACGCACCACGCACCACGCACCACGCACCACGCACCACGCACCACGCACCACGCACCCGCTCACCCGCTCACCCCTTCTTCCCCCCCTTCCCCGGACGCCCCGCCCGACTTATCATGCGGCGGATGGCCGACCGCTCGATCCATTACGAGGCCGCGTTCGAGGCGATGTTGCGGGAGCGCGGCACGCCCTACGTCGCGGTGGACGAGGCGAAGCGGGCGCTATTCGCCGACGCGAAATTGAAGAGTTTCGACTTTTTCGTCCACAGCAAGGGGGGGCCGAACCTGCTGGTGGACGTCAAGGGCCGCAAGTTACTGAGCAAGGACGGCGGCGCGACCGTCCCGTCGCCGCAGACGTGGGCGACGGACCAGGACGTGGAGGATCTGCGGCAGTGGGAGCAGGTGTTCGGCGGCGGGGCGCGGGCGGTGCTGGCGTTCGTCTACTGGGTCGACCCGCCGCTGTTCCCGACCCAAAACACCTTCCGCCACGCCGCGGGCGGGGGGGAGCGGTGGTATCAGATGCTGGGCGTGGGGCTGTCGGACTACCGCGACCACATGCGGCGGCGCAGCGCGAAGTGGGAGACCGTCGCCCTGCCCGCCGCCGACTTCCGCGCCCACGCCAAGCCCATCGCCGACTGGCTGTGAGTGCGAAACCCCCTACGATCTCCGGCGATTTTCGGCCCCTTCCACCCCGGCCCGTCGGTCGGTATAATCCGGCCCATGCGCCACGCAACCGTCAAACGGCTCACCGCCCTGCTCGTCGCGGCCCTACTGGTGCTGGCCGCCGCGCCGCCGGCGCGCGCCGCGCAGCAGCAGGAGGTGCCGCCGGCCGATGCCCGCTACTACGGCTTCGTCCCGCCCAACCCCGACCCCAAAGGCAACGCCTTCGGGCGCGACAACGTGATCCCCGTCGAGCTCACCGACGTCGGCTCGTCGGCCTTGACCTACCTCCTCACCGTCGTCCTCGGCGCGTTCTGCATCGGCGCGATGTTGAAGAGTGCCAAGCGTACCCACCTGGATTGACGTTCCGCCCGACGCCCGCCCCCATCCCCCCCACCCGGAAGGCCGCATGACCCCGCCCCCCCCCGCAACTCCCGCACGATCCGCCCGTTTCAAGACCGCCGCCCTTTGGGGACTGGTTGGCGTAAATGCCGCGCTGCTGGTCGGCCTCGTCGGCCGCGCCGCCACCGGCCGGGGGGAGACGCCGGTGCCGTCCGAAGTGCCGTCGGCAATCTCCCTCCCGTCAATCCTCGGCGGCAGCCCGGCGATGGCCCAGCAGGCTGGCGCGATGAACAACCGCCGGCCCGGCGAGTACCTCATCATCCCCGGCCGCGTCCAGGGCAGCAGCAGCGAGGTCGTCTACATCTTCGACACCGCCAACGGCGAACTCAGCGCCGCCGCCCTGAACAACACCAGCGGCAAGATGGACTTTCTCCCCAAGCTCAGCATCACCGACGTCTTCCAGGCCGCCGACCGCGCCCAGCCGCGGCCCGGCGGACGCCGCTGATTTGCGTTTTCTGGTCCAACCCTTGCCCGCCGCACCGGAGCCCGACATGACCGACGCCATCCCCAATGATCAAGCCTCGCCGACCGCCACGCCCGACCGCTCCTGGTGGGGCATCGGCGGCCTGGCCCTCTCCGCCCTGGCCCTCGGGGCGATCTACCTCGCCCCCGTCACGACCGTCACGCCCGCCCCCCCGACCGCCGCGGCGAACCAAGTCACCAACGCCGGCGATTACCAACTCGCCACCGCCGAGGTGCCGGGCGTCGGCGACGCCCTCTACATCCTCAACAGCCGCTTCGGCATGATGGCCGTGCTGACGTGGGATCCGGCATCGCGCACGGTCAAGGTCCGCAACGTGCAGGCGGTGGAGAAGGCGTTCCAGTAACACGAAAATGACCAATGACCAAGCCAGAATGACCAAGGAAATCCCAATGTCCAACTCCCAAATTGGGGCTTGGGCATTGAACATTCCTTGGTCATTCTGGTTTGGTCATTCGTCATTTCTCGGTCATTCCCGCACGCGGCGCGACCGCCACAGTTCCCAGCCGACCGCCGAGAGGACCGGCACATATTCCGCCGCCAGCCAGCCCGGCGGCATTCGCCACAGGCCGGTCCGCTCCATCGCCGGCCACAGTTCGTAGCACAGGCCGGACGTCGCCGCCCACACCGCGATCGCCCAGCCGCCGCCGCGCAGCAGCGGGGCGAGGCACAGGGGCCACATCAGGTACCAAGGGTAGACCACCGGCGAGACCAGCAGCAGCGCGAGGAACAGCCCATACCCCGCCGTCGCCGGGTCGGCCCGGCGTCGCCACAGCACCACGGCCAGGCCCGCGACGATCAGCCCGCCCGCCGCCCGCGCGCCGGGGCCGCCGAATAAGGCGTTGAGGCCCTCGAAGATCAGCCCGTTGGCGACCCACGAGTTGACGTACTCACTGGTCGTCCGCCACAGCCCGGCGTAGCCGGATTGGTAGAGCAGGATCGGCAGCGCGACCAGCAGCGGCGCGGCCACGCCGATCACCACCCGCCGCAATCGCCGGCGGCGCAGGACCGATTCCCGCACCGCCCACGGCAGCGGCAGGATCGCCAACGGCTTGACGAGCGCGGCGGCGGCGAGGAAAAAGCCCGCCCGGCCGAACCGCGTGCGGCCCCAGCTCCGCGCCGCCGCCAGCAGCAGCACGACGCCGAGAATGTCCTGGTGGCCCATGCCGCCGCACTCGATCACGACCAGCGGCGACCAGCCGAAGATCGCCGCCCACCACGCGCTCTGCCGCCGCCGCCGCAGGGCCGACACCAGCAGCGCCGTCGCCCCCACCGCCCCGGTTGCCGACGCGATCCGCAGCAGCAGCAGCCGCTGGGCGAACGGCACGCGCGGCGCGACGTCGCGCCACCGCTCGCCCGGTCGCACGTCGATCGCCGGCACCTCCGGCAGCAGGACGTACTCGATCGACCGCACCGCCACGAAGGCGAGTTGGCTGGTCGGCAGGTAGATCGTCGGCAAATCCGGGCGGACGACCAGGCGGTCCATGACGTCGGGCCTGAAACTCTCGTCCGCCGCCGGCGCGGGGCCGCCGAGGGTTTCCAATTCCGCCGGCGGGTGGGCGTAGGGGCTGTAGCCGAGGAGCCAAAGCTTGCCGTCGAGGCGGTAGCGCAGGGCATCTTCGCTGAGGACGGGCATGAGGAAGACCACCGCGAAGATCTGCAGCCACGCCGCCCCGCCGATGACCACGGCGCGGTTCACCCGCGGCGGCAGCACGAGGGCACCCGGCGGGGTGGTCTTCAGCAGCGCGAGCATCCCGACGGCCGCCGCCCCGAGGGTCAGCCAGCCGGCGAAGAGCGTCGCGTTGTGGTCGAGCAGTCGCGTGCCGCGCAGCAGGACGATCCAGATCGGCGTGCCGACGAGCAGGGCGAGCGTGACGGCGATCCACGCGGCGAACCGCAGCCGCAGGCGGCCGGTCCGGTCGGGGGGTGGCGAGGGGGTCGTCAAGCGGTGCGGGAGTTTCGTGGCACGGGCGTCCCGCCCGCGTCTTTATTAGGAGAGAAAATCCGGACGAGTTCGAGGGGCGGCGGGTCGACGCTGGACTCACCGCCGCGCGGGAGCCGCTCGGGCCTTCATCGCGGGCGGGACGCCCGTGCCACGGCGGGCGACCCTACTCCTGCCCCGCCTTGCCGCCGGCGTTGAGGATGCCCTGCAACTGCTTGCTGCCGATGGGGTTGTTCGGGTTCGAGCGGTCCGGCGGCCGGTATTCCGGGGCGGGGGTGGTCGGCGCGGCGGGGTGCCGGCCGGGCGTGTCCGGCAGCGCGGCCGGGGCTTGGCCCGAGGCCACCGGCGGCGAGGAGACCGGCGGGGCGGACATCGGCGGGGTGGCCGGCTGCGGGCGGTCGGGGTCCAGCACGATCTGCTGCCCGTTGCGGCGGACGGTGATGGAGGCGACCGCCTGCATCGAGTTCAGTTGTAATTTGGCGTCGTCGACATTCGAGACCGACGGCCCGCCGACCGCCAGGGGGCCGATGGCGGTGATCTGGTCGCCGACGCTCAGGCCGTACTTGCTCGCCAGTTCGCTGCCGGCGGGGTCGATGGCGGTGAGGGTGACGTAGCGGAAGTCGCCGGGGCTGGCCTCCAGCGTGAGCGGGTCGGCCTTGGTCTGCTGGCCGTCGCTCTCAAGGCCCGACAGGTCGTTGACCATTAACTTGGTGCGGTCCTGCACCTTCTTGGCCTGGGAGATCTGGTCGAGCTCCCCGCCGGGGGCGGCCAGCAGCCAGACGATCACGCCCAGCGTGACGAGGATTCCGACGAGGCCGAACATGGCGCGCATGGGGAGGTCCTTTCGCTCGCCCGATTGTAGAGCGGGTAGTGGGTAGCGGGTAGCGGGGGAAGAAAGAGGGGGCGGGCATTCTTTCTTGCCCCCGCTACCCACTCCCCGCTCCCCCTCCTCACCCCTCCCTCGCCGAGACGAACTCGAAGCGGTGCTCATCGCTGAGGCGGCGCTCGAAGGCGTCGAAGCGGTCGAGGTTGAGGAAGCTCAGCCGCATCTTGATCTCGGCGGTCGCCAAATCGCCCTCGCGGCGGAAGCTCACGCCGACGACGCGGATGCCCAGGTGCTCGGCCTCGTGGGTGGCCTCGCTCACGCAGCCGGGGCGGTAGGGCGTTTGCAGGGTCACGTCGCGGAAGTGGGTGCGCGGCAGGGCGTGCTCGAGGTAGTTCAGCAGCCAGAGGGCAATGAGGATCAGCGTGCTGGCGGCGAGGGAGACCGTGTAGAAGCCCGCCCCGATGGCGAGGCCGACGGCGGCGAGGCTCCAGACGCCCGCGGCGGTGGTCAGGCCCCGGACGCTGCCGCGGTTCTGGATGATCGTGCCGGCGCCGAGGAAGCCGACGCCGGTCATTACGCCGTAGGCGATGCGGCTGGGGTCGATCTGAATCTTATAATCCGCCCCGGCCGCCGGCGTCCAGGGCAGGGCGGCCATCGACCCGCTGACGATCATCACCAGGCACGACCCCAGGCAGACCAGCAGGCACGTTCGGAACCCCGCCTGCCGCCCGCGCACCTCGCGCTCCAGCCCGACCAACGCCCCGACCGTCGCGGCCATGCACAGCCGCAGGACCAACTCCCCCGACCCCCCGCCGAAGTGAGACACGGCGGCGGATTCGGCAAGGAGGGTGGGCAACGTCACGCGCGATCTTAACGCGATCTTAACGGAAGGCAAAGGGGGGTGGGTAGCGGGGAGCAGGTAGCGGGGGGAAGAGAAGAGTTGGCCGGCGAACGGTCGGTAGCGGGCCTTATGCCGTCGACCCCTCTTCTCTTCCCCCCGCTACCCGCTACCCGCTCCCCGTCACACCACCTTCACCGCCTCCTTCTGCGAGGGCTTGATCGTCAGCGCCTTATCGAGCTTGGTGATTTTCAGCAGCTCCATCAACTTCGGGTTCACGCCGCAGAGCACCAGTTTGCCATTAGCGGCGGCGAGGCGCTTTTGCGCGCTCATGATGATGCCGAGGGCCTGGCTGGAGAGGTATTCGACCTTCTCGAAGTCCAGCACGATCCGCCGCTGGTCCTCCTGGTCGATCAGGTAGTCGAGGTGGTTGCCCATCGCGGCGAGTTGCAGCGGGTCGAGCAGGGAGGTCAGGCGGACCTCGGCGACGCAGAAGCTTTCGACATGTTGCACCAGCAGCGGCGAGTCGCCGGTCGGGGCGGAGGGGGGCGTGGTGGAACGGGCGTCACTCATGGCGTGGTCCTAGGGGGGTTCCGAAGTAGCCGGGAGCGGAAGCCCCGGTTTTTCGATTCGGCGATTGCTGAAGAAACCGGGGCTTCCGCTCCCGGCTACTTCGGAACGGTCATTATAAACCGCCGGGCTAGGATTTATTTCGACCCGTAGATTTTTTCACCGTTTTAGTTGCGGCCCGCTTGGCCGACGCCTTTGCCGGGGCCTTTGCCGGTGACTTGGAGCCCTTCTTCGTCGCCGGCCCCGGAATTGCCAGGGCCATCGCCTCGTCGACGGTTTCGACGAAGTGGAACTTGAGGGTTCGGCGGACCTCCTCGGGGAGTTCGGGGAAGTCCTTCTGGTTGCGCTTCGGCACGATCACCTCGGTGATGCCGGCGCGCTTGGCGGCGAGGGTCTTTTCCTTCAGCCCGCCGATGGGCAGGACCAGGCCGCGGAGGGTGATCTCGCCGGTCATCGCCACGTCGTGCCGGACGGGCTTGTTGAGCAGCAGCGAGGCGAGGGCGACGAACATCGCCACGCCCGCCGACGGGCCGTCCTTCGGCACCGCGCCGGCCGGAATGTGCAGGTGGACGTCCGACTCGGCCAGCAGCTTCGGGTCGATGCCCATGCTCTCGGCCCGGCTGCGGATCAGGCTGAAGGCGGCCGTCGCGCTCTCGCGCATCACGTCGCCGATCTGCCCGGTCAGGATGATCGCCCCCTTGCCCGGCATCCGCCCGGCCTCGATGAACAATATCTCGCCCCCGAACGGCGTGTACGCCATGCCCGTCGCGACCCCCGGCACCGCCGTGCGGCTCGCCAGCTCGCTCTCGAACTTCGGCGGGCCCAGCACGTCCTCCACCTTCGACTGGTTCACCGTGGCGGTCTTGAGCTTGCCCCCCACGATGTCGGCCGCGATCGACCGGGCGACGCTGCCGATCTGCCGCTCGAGGTTCCGCACGCCCGCCTCGCGGGTGTAACTCTCGATGATCAGGCGAAGGGCCTCGTCGTTGAACTTCGCCTGCGACTTGCTCAGCCCGTTCGCCTCCAACTGCCGGGGCACGAGATACTGCCGGGCGATGCTGAGCTTGTCCGACTGCGTGTAGCCGGGGATGTCGATGACCTCCATGCGGTCGCGGAGCGGGCCGGGCACGGTGTCCATCGTGTTGGCGGTGGCGATGAAGAGGATTTTTGACAAATCGAACGGCACGTCGAGGTAGTGGTCGGTGAAGGTGTGATTCTGGGCCGGGTCGAGCACCTCCAGCAGGGCCGACGCCGGGTCGCCGCGGAAGTCGTTGCCGAGTTTGTCGATCTCGTCGAGCATCATCACGGGGTTGTTCGCGCCGGCCTTGCGGAGCTCGGAGATGATGCGGCCGGGCATGGAGCCGATGTAGGTCCGCCGGTGGCCGCGGATTTCCGACTCGTCGCGCACGCCGCCGAGGGCCACGCGGATGAACGTCCGCCCGGTCGCCTTGGCGATGCTTTGCCCCAGCGACGTCTTGCCGACGCCCGGCGGCCCGAGGAAGCACAGAATCGCGCCGCCGCCGTCGGGCTTCAACTTCTTCACGGCCAGATATTCGAGGATCCGCCGCTTCACCTTGTCCAAATCGTGGTGGTCGGCGTCCAGCACCTTCCGCGCCTCGGCGAGGTCGATCTTCGCGTCCGACGACTTGTTCCACGGCAACTCCGACAGGATGTCGAGGTAGGTGCGGATCACCCCGTACTCCGGCGACGCCTGCGGGATGCTCTCCAGCCGGTCGAGCTCGCGGGTGGCCTCCTTCATCACCTTCTCGGGCAGGCCCGCCTCCTCCAGTTTCGTCTTGAGCTCCTCGGTCTCGCTGCCCCCCTCGCCGCCGCTCTCGCCGAGCTCCTTTTTGATCGCCTTGAGCTGCTCGCGGAGGTAGAACTGCCGCTGCGTTTTGTCGATGTTCTCCTTGACCTGGCTCTGGATCTTCGACTGCAATTCCAGCACGTCGAGCTGCTGGGCGAGTTTGGAGCCGATGACGCGGAAGCGCTTTTCGACGTCCAACTCCTCCAGCAACTCCTGCTTCTCGGACGTATCGACCTGCAGGTTGGCCGCGAGGAAATCGGCCAGCGCCGACGGGCTGGCGATGCCGTTCAGGACCTGCGCCGCCTCGTCGGGCATGTTGGGCGACAGTTCGATCACCTTGTTCGCCTGCGCCCTCGCACTGTTGACCAGCGCGTCGAGCTCCGGCCCCGGCGTGAGCATGTCCTCGGCGATCTCGATCCGGCCGCTCATGAACGGCGACTCCTGCTCGACGCTCTGCAGCGCGAACCGCGCGAGGCCGTGGACGATGATCGACTGGTTGCCGTCGGGCAGCTTGAAAAGCTTGAGGATCATGCACGCGACGCCGACGGGGTAGAGGTCGGCGTGGGCCGGGTCCTCGGTCTCGGGGTTGCGCTGGGTGACGACGCCGATGATCTTGTCGCCGGGCATCACCTCCTCGAGCAGCGCCTTGCTTTTGGCGCGCCCGACGTTGAGGGGCATCACGGTGCCGGGGTAGACCACGATGTTGCGGATCGGCAGGATCGGCAGCACATTGCGGACGGTCAACAACTGGCCGTTGTCCCCGGTGCGAATAACGGTCGCGGCGTCGGTCCGCTCAATGATCTGGTGGTCAGGCATGTGTTGGAGTGGGCGGTGGGCAGTGGGCGGTGGGCAGTGAAGAGGTCGATTCTCCTTCTTCACTGCCCACCGCCCACTGCCCACTGCCTCACTTCCCCTCCTTCGGAATCTCAATCCACAACATCCCGTTCCGGTACGTTGCGGCGATGTCGGACTGTCGAACGTCGTCGGGGAGTTCGACCTCGCGGGTGAACGGGCCGTGGTCGATCTCCATCAGGTGCAGGCGGACCTTCCCCTCGTTGGGGCCGTCGGGGGCGGGGCCGGCCGGGCCGGGGTCCGACGGGTCGGGCGGGGGCAGGGTCGGCACCGCCCGGCTGCCGCGGAGTTGCAGGCGGTTGTCGACCACGGTCAGGTCGATCTTCTCCTTGTCCACGCCGGCGAGGTCGACGCAGACCAAATAGCGGTGGCGGGTCTCGTAGAGGTTGACCGTGGGCGTCCACGTCTGGGTGCCGTAGTAGCCCAGGTAGCCCCGGCGGATCGACTCCGCCGAGCCGGGCGACAGGGCGGCGGCGAACAGTTCGGTGGCGAGCTCAATTGCCATGACAAATCTCCGGCGGAGGTGGCCCCCGAACCGCAGGGGCGATGGCCGGATCATAGCCCCCGCCCGCCGAACCGTGCAACGGCCGCGTTCGCGGGCGCAGCATCCAGCGCCTTCGCCGTCGGGAATTGACGGCCGCGATTCCTTCCGCGACAATCCGCTCCGCAGCCCTTACGCGGAGACCCCGACCATGCCCCGATTCAGCCGACCCAGCCGTGCCGCCGTGATGTTCGCCGCCGTCTCACTTGTGGGGCTCGGGGGGCTCGCGGGCGGGTGCGACGACAAGTCCTCCTCCGCCGCGGCCCAGATCGACGCCGCCGAGACCGCCGCCGAAAGCGCCTTCGGGTCCGCCCCCGGCGCCGCCGCCGGCACCCCCGCCGCCGAGGACGCCGCGTCCAAGGCGAAAAAGGCCCTCGCCGCCGTCAACCCGACCGTCACGGCCGACGCCCCGGCGCCCTACCAGGTCCGCGCCGCCGCCCTCCTCGCCGCCGCCAACGACCGCGTGGCCGCCAACGAACTCGCCCGCGCCGGCGACCTCCGCCTCAAGGCCGAGCGCCTCATCGGCGACCTGCACCGCCGCGCCCTCGACGTGCAATTCTCCGCCGCCATCGTCGACGGCTTCCAGCAGCTCGACCCCAAGGCCTCGCTCGCCCAAATCGACCAAACCCTCGCCGGCGTGCAGTCCGGCCAAACCTGGTCACCCGGTCAGGGCAGCCAAGGCGGCCCGACCCTCCAGGCCGTCGACGGCGAGATCGCCCGCCTGCAGCAGCAGATCAAGGACGGCGAGGCCAAGGGGGCCGACCTGACGTCGCGCCGCACCGACCTGCTCACCCAGTCCGAGCAGTTCGCCCAGCAGGCCCAGGTCGCCAAGGGGCAGGCGTCGGTGGCGGCGTTCACCAAGGGGTCGGACCTCCGCAAGCAGGCGAACGATTTGGCGACCGACAAGACCGTGCTCGACGCCGGCCTCGAGCCGATGCGGGCCGACCTCGCCCTCGCCCAGGCCCGCAAGCAGGCCCTCGGGTCGGCCGTCCAGACGTTGCAGGCCCAGAAGCAGGCGGTGCAGGACGGCTGGGAGTCGGTCAAAACGCAGATCGCCCAACTGCGGACGGCGAACGAGTCGGTCCTCAGCGGCTCGGAGGGCGCGGCGCCGAGCTCGGCGACGCCGAGTTCCGGGCCGGCGGGGGGCAGTGGGGCGGACCCGTCGGTGTCGCAGATGGCGGCGGAGTTGCAGACCACGCTGAACGAGCTGGAGAAGGCGGTGAAGGCGGCGGACGACACGCTGTCGGCGTCGGCGAAGGGGTATGGGTCGGCGTCGGACACGGCCAAGACCGCCGCCACCGCCCTGCAGGCCGAGGCCGCCTCCGCCGGGCCGCGCGGGGACGTTTACCGCGCGTTGGCCGACTCGCTGTCGCCGCAATTTTACCGGCTGCGCGAGGCGGGGGTGCGGTCGGTGGCGGCCGAGTTGTACGCCGGCGAGTTCGGGCGGCTGGCGCGGCAGCGGGCGATGCTCGCCGCCGTCCGCAGCGCCGCCGAGGCGGCCGGCGGCCAATCGCCCGCCGCGGCGGCCGACGCGCCGGTCGGCGGCGACCTCGACGCCCGACTCGCCGCCGCCGCCGACAAGGCCTCCAAGGCGTTCGACGCGGCGGTGTCGGACTTCTCCAACGTCTCGTCCGGCACCGCGCCGGCGGCCCTCAAATCGGCCGCCGCCACGGGGCAGATGTTCGCCAACTACGGCTGGTCGACCCTCAACCGGATGCAGGCCGACGCCGGCGTGGGCGACGGCGCCGCCGCCCATGCCGACGAGCACCTGCGCGCCGCCCGCGACGCCTACGCCGGCGCCAAGCAGCAGGCCGACGCCGCCAAATCCCCGCTGCCCTACCTCCCCCCCGAACTCACCGGCGAAACCGCCAAGCCCACCACCGCCCCGGCAACCGGCGCCGGCGCGACCAGCCAACCCGCCACGCCCCCCGCCCCCGCCGGCTCGGTCCCCCTCTTCGGCGGCCCGGCGAACAAGTGAGTCGGCTGCGTGGTGGGTGGTGGGTGGTGCGTGGTGCGTGGTGCGTGGTGCGTGAAGATTTAAGAGTGCGTCGATGGGCCGGAACAAGCCGGCGTCTGAGCCGAAGGCGAAGACCCGGGTCCTTCGCCGCTTGCGGCTTCGCAAAGAAACCGAATCCGAAACGTCCCGAAGAACCCGGGGCTTCGCCTTCGGCTCAGACACCGGCTTGTTCAGCAGTTCGGAAGAAGTCAAAACCTCCCCCCACGCACCACGCACCACGCACCACGCACCACGCACCCGCTCACCCCTCTTCTCCATCAAAAAAATGCCCACCGCCGCCCTCACCCTCCACGCCGACCGGCCCGGCGACGTCATCAGCCGCCACGTCTACGGCCACTTCGCCGAGCACCTCGGCGGCTGCGTCTACGGCGGCTTCTGGGTCGGGCCCGACTCGCCGGTCCCCAACGTCCGCGGCATCCGCACCGACGTCGTCGACGCCCTCAAAAAGATCAAAATTCCCAACCTCCGCTGGCCCGGCGGCTGCTTTGCCGACGACTACCACTGGCGCGACGGCATCGGCCCGAAGGAAGCCCGACCCCGCCGCGTCAACGCCCACTGGGGCCGGGGCGTCGAGGACGGCAGTTTTGGCACCCACGAGTTCATGGACCTCTGCGGCCAACTCGGCTGCGACGCCTACCTCGCCGGCAACGTCGGCAGCGGCACCCCCGCGGAAATGCGCGACTGGATCGAATACCTCACCTTCGGCGGCGATTCGACCCTGGCGGCCGAGCGCAAAACCAACGGCCGCGACGAGCCGTGGAAAGTCGCCTTCTGGGGCGTGGGCAACGAGAACTGGGGCTGCGGCGGCGACATGCGGCCGGAGTATTACGCCGACCTTTACAAACGCTACCAATGCTACTGCCGGCGCTTCGAGGGCAATGAGGCGATGAAGAAAATCGCCTGCGGCGCCGGCAACATGGACGGCAACAAAACCGACGCCGACTGGAACGAAGTTTTATTGAAGAACGCCGGCCGCTTCATGGACGGCCTGAGCATTCACCACTACTGCTGGCTCCTGAACAGCGGCCACGGCAGCGCGACGCAGTTCGGCGAGGCGGAGTGGCACGAAACCCTCTGCCGCGCCGCCGACGCCGAGACTTTCATCGAGCAAACCGTCGCCCGCATGGACCGCCACGACCCGGCGAACAAGATCATGCTCGTGGTCGACGAGTGGGGCACCTGGTTCGACCCCGAACCCGGCACCAACCCCGCCTTTTTGCACCAGCAGAGCACCGTCCGCGACGCCCTGGTGGCCGGCCTGACCCTCAATGCCTTCCACCGCCACTGCCGTCGGGTCCGCCTCGCCAACCTGGCCCAAACGGTGAACGTGCTGCAGGCGCCGGTGCTGACGAAGGGCGAGCAAATGGTGTTGACGCCGACGTACCACGTTTTGGATCTATATCAGGTCCACCAAGATGCGACGCTGATTCCGTGTACCGTGGCGTCTGACGTTTATCAGTTAAACGTCGGCCCCGCGGACGCTCTTAAATCATACAAGCCGACCCGCCCGCTGCCGACATTAGATGCCACGGCCAGCCGCGACGCGGCGGGGAAGGTTCACGTCTCGCTGTGCAACACGAACCCGAATGAAGGCCTTGAAGTCTCAATTCACCTTCGCGGCGGCGCGTTCGGCGAGCCGTCGGGGCGGATTGTCACGTCGGGGAAGATGATCGACGGCAATGCCTTCGGCGCGGAAGAACTGGTAATCGCCCAGCCCTTCGGCGGCGCGAGGCGCGACGGCGACGTGATGCGGGTGGAACTCCCGCCGATGGCCGTGGTGACGCTGGGGGTTTAGGGCGGCGGGCCTCCTGGAAGGACGATGGTCCCCTTATGATTGGCGGGCGGAAAGAACCGGTCGCGGCGGGCCGATCAAAAGGGGTGATGGCTTGGAAAACCGGGTCGGCAACCGCCGTTGTAGAATTGCACGGAGGAGAATGATGAGCAGCAAGACAATCAGCGTCATTCGCAGCAAAAGGTCGGCGTCGTTCGCCCGCGGGGTCGGGTCGATCATCGACCTGCGCCCGGCCGCCCGGCCGGCCCTGACGGACGTCACGCGCGGCAGGCCGTCCGCCTCCCCGTCGAAGCAGGCGTGGGCGTTGACAGCCGCCCACCTCTCGTCGGCAATGGGAACCGGCCGCACCGACGCCACAGTGATGGCCCAGGGCAAATCGCGGCGTTCGAGCTGAGGAATGAATGGCCGACGAACATGAGGCGCAAGGCGCGGACCACTCCGACCCTTCGGATTCGCCCGCACCCTCACCGCCGGGCCTGCCGAGTGCCGAGTTGGGCGCGGCACCGCGTGGCGTCAAGACCGTCGACGAGCGGATGCCGTTCATTTACGGCGAAACCTACGCCGGCCAGTTTCCTCACCCCCAGCATCTCGAGCGGTTCGAGGCGGTATGCCCCGGCATGGCCGACCGCCTTGTGACGATGGCGGAAAAGGACGCCGAGCACCGCAGGCGGGTCGAGCTTCGGCACCTCGACCTGGACGGGCAGGTCATCGCGCTGCACGCAGAAGAGGCTAAGGCCGATGCGCGTTTTGCCACCCGAGGGCAACAATTCGCCCTCGCCTACGGCGTTGCCGGGCTGGCGATTGGCGGCACCATTGTTATTCTCAACCCGACCTGGACCGGCGCGGTCACCGCCACGGTGCTGGGAGGTGGGTCCATCGCAAGCATCGTGATCGCCTTCCTCAAAACGCGCCTCCGCGTGGTGGTCGAGAATCCGGCAACCGCGGAAGAGGCGGCGGCAGACCAAGCGGCCGCTCCGGCCGAACCCCCTACGCCAGAAACCGGTCCGCCGTCCGAAGCGACAACGCCATGATCGTCAGCGACGGGTTCACGCACAAACTGCTCGGGAAGGTCGAGTTGTCCGCGACGAACAGGTTCGGCACCTCGTGCGACCGGCCCTCGGGGTCGACCACGCTCTCGTCGGAATCCGCGCCCATCCGGCAGGTGCCGATGGTGTGGGCGTAGCGCGGGAAGCTCCAGACGTCGGTCGCGCCGGCGGCGGTCCAGATCGACCGCATCACGCGCTCGGCGTGGGCGGTCAGGTTCTTCTCGCTCTCGCCGGCGGTGAAGGTGATCTTGGGCTTGGGCAGGCCGCGGGGGTCGAGTTCGGCGCTCAGTTCCAGCTTGTTCGCGTCGTAGGGCAGGCACTCGCCGAGGACGTTGATGCCGGCGGTGCGGTTGTAGGCGCCGACGCAGTCCTTGAGCGCCTGGCCCCACAGCCCCCGGCCGCGGGCGACCTGAATGGCGTAGGTCACGGGCATCACGCCGATGCTCTGGATGAGGTAGCCGCCGGCGAAGTCGGCGTCCGCCGGGCGGTGCATGTCCTCGCTGATGAGGCTGGCGGGGATGCCGCGGTGGGGGCGGATCATCTCGTCGAACTGCCCCCAGACCTGCACGCCGGGGTGGGCGGTGAAGTGCCGGCCGACGTGGCCGCTCTTGTTGCAAAGGCCGTTCAGCAGCAGAAGGCGCGGCGTCTCGACCGCGCCGCAGCAGAGGAAGAGGTTCTTGCAGCGCTGGCGGTGCTCGGTGCCGTCTTTGGAGTAGACGACGCCGGTCACTTCCCCCCCGTGCGTCTCGATTTTCGTGACGAACGCCTCGGACCGCAGCTCGGCCCCGGCGGCGAGGGCGGCGGGGACGTAGGTGACGTCCATGCTCGCCTTCGCCCCGGTCGAGCAGCCGGCCTGGCAGAAGCCGCGGTTCGTGCACGCCGGCCGCCAGCCGACGCCGGGCTGGAAGTAGGGGCCGCTGAGGGCGGCGTTGGCGGCGGGGGAAGTTCTGATGCCCACCGCATCGCACCCGCGCTTCATCAACTGCGCCGCCCCGTTCATCGGCAGCGGCGGCAGGGGGTAGGGCTTGGTGCGCGCCGGCCCCCACGGGTAGTCGCTCGGCCCGCTGACGCCGATGAAGTCCTCGACCTCGGTGAAGTACGGCTCGAGCTCGTCGAACGGCACCGGCCAGTCGACGCCGCGGCCGAACTCGGTGTTGAGCAGGAAATCATCCGGCTGCGGGCGGGGGCAGTAGGCCGTCCAGTGCAGCGTCGACCCGCCGACGCCGGTGCCGCTGTTGTTCATGCCGAACGCGAGCGGGTCTTCACCGGCCGAGAGGCGCTCGTCGGCCCAGAAGAGTTTGGACTGCTCGTGCTCGTCCGTGGCAAAATCCTCGGCCGGGTTCCAGTGCTTTCCCGCCTCGATCATCACGACCGACAGCCCCGCCCGCGCGAGCCGCGCCGCCAGTGGCGCGCCGCCCGCGCCGGTGCCGACGATCAGGGCGTCCACGGGGTCGGTGAGGCGGTGGGTGGGCATATTGATTGGATGAACTCTTTAATAGCCGGAGGCGGAAGCCCCGGTTTCGTTTCGAAGCGTTTTGGGCGAAAAAACCGGGGCTTCCGCCTCCGGCTATTAAGGTCACTTCGACTTCAGCACCGCCTCCTGCGCCACCGGCTCGTTCAACTCGATCCGCGGCCACCCCTGCGCGTCGGCGAAGCCCAGATAATCCATCTCCCGCTGCGCGACCGGGTGGCAGTAATACAACTCCGCCGACTCGGCCAGCAAATCCTCGAAAAAGCGTCCCGAGGGCACCCGCTCCCAAGCCCCGCCCTTCAGGGCGGCGGCCTTCGCGTCTGTAAGAATCGCATCCTGCTCCCCCTCGGAAAGCTCGGAGAAGGCCGCCCCGTGCCGGTCCCGCGCGGACTCCTCCAGCCCCGCCAGCCCCAGGCGGTGCGCCTCGCCGTCCGGCGGCGCATCCGCATACCGCCAGCCGTCTCCGAAGCCGTTGGAGAGGTGGCCGGCCGCCGCGGCGTCGGCCAGGCGGGTGTCGATCGCGCCGGCCACGTCGATCACCGACGCCGACGGGTCGCGCGGCACCAGCCGGCCGACGGCGGCGCGGAGCGTGGCAAACTCCGCGGCCGTGAAGAAGCGGGGCGACTCCACCGCCGGCCGGTTGAACCGGGCCGTCAGCACCGCCCGCGTCACGGGCGTCACAAACTCGCTCTCCAGCAGCGGCGACAGCGGGGTCTCGTTCGGCATCCCACCATCATTCGCACCCGCATCGCCGGTGTGCAATTTCAGTGGAATTGAAGCGGCACCCTACGCCGCCCCGAGCCGCCCGCCCGTCACGTCGTACAGCGCCCCGGTCACGAAACTCGCGTCGTCGCTCGCCAGGAAAACGTAGGCCGGCGCGAGCTCGTCCGGCTGCCCCGGCCGGCCCAGGGCGACCTCGTGGCCGTAGTTCTCCACGTCCTTCGCCGGCATCGTGCCGGGGATGTTCGGCGTCCAGACCGGGCCGGGCACCACGCAGTTCACGCGGATGTTGCGGTCGCCCAGGTTCAGCGCCAGCGACTTGGTGAAGCTGTGAATCGCCCCCTTCGTGGCGGTGTACGGGATCAGTTCCTTGTGCCCGCTCTTGCCGACGATGCTGCCGGTGTTGATGATGCAACCGCCCGGCTTGAGGTGCTTGATCGCCGCCATCGCCATGAAAAAATAGCCGTAGATGTTCGTCTCGAACGTCCGGCGGAGCTCCTCCTCCGTCACGTCCTCAAACTTTTCATTCGTCTTCTGGTAGGCGGCGTTGTTCACCAGAATGTCCAAGCCGCCGAAGGTCTCCACGGCGATGTCGACCGATTGGAAGCACGCCTTTTTGTCGCGCACGTCGGCCTTGATCGGCTTCACCGTCCGCTGCGGCGCCTGCTTTTTGCAAAGGGCGACGGTCTCCGCGGCGTCGCCGTCCCGCTCGTTGTAGACGAAGGCGACATCGGCCCCCTCCAGCGCGAAGGCGAGGCAGACCGCCCGGCCGATGCCGCTGTCGCCGCCGGTGAGGATCGCCCGCTTGCCCGCGAGTTTGCCGGCGGGCCGATAGCCCTGCAACTCGGTTTGCGGCGGGGGCTTCACGTCCGACTGCCTGGCCGGGTAGGGGAGCTGCTGGGCGTGGAAGTCGGAGCTCATCGGCCGGGTGGGCCGCTGGTTGTCGGGAGTGCTCATGCCGCCGTTGTATACTGGGCGGACGCGGCGGGGAGGGCCGAATCTTCGTGGCACTTCCGTGGAACGGGCGTCCCGCCCGGATTCTTCTTCGTTGAATGCGCAGAAATCCGGGCGGGACGCCCGTGCCACGTTAGAACAGCATTTGCCCCGCCGCCACGCGGTTCAGGTCGGCCTCGGCCATCATCACGGCGAGGGTTTCGTAACTCACCGCCGGCGTCCACCCCAGCGTGTCCCGCGCCTTGCCCGCGTCGCCGATCAGCAAATCCACCTCCGCCGGGCGGTAGAACTGCGGGTTCACCTTCACCACGACCTTGCCCGATTTTGCATCGCGCCCGACGGTCGTCTCCGCCTCCCCCTCCCACTGCAAGTCGAATCCCGCCGCCCCCGCCGCGTGGGCGACGAACTCGCGCACCGTGTGCGTCCGGCCGGTCGCCAGGACGTAATCCTGCGGCACGTCGTGCTGCAACATCTTGTGCATCCCCGCGACGTAATCGCCGGCGAAACCCCAGTCGCGCTTGGCATCCAGATTCCCCAACTCCAGCACCTCCGCCTTGCCGTGCTTGATGAGGGCGAGGTTCGACGTGATCTTCCGCGTCACGAACTCCCGCCCCCGCAGCGGCGACTCGTGATTGAACAGAATGCCGCTGACGGCGAACGTGCCGTGCGCCTCGCGGTAATTCACGCACATCCAGTGGGCGTACAGCTTCGCGGCCGCGTAGGGGCTGCGCGGGTAGAACGGCGTCGATTCGTCCTGCGGCACGGCCTGCACCTTGCCGAACATCTCGCTGGTGGAGGCCTGGTAAATCTTCGCCTCCGGGCAGCCGATCCGCGCCGCCTCCAGCAGCCGCGCCACGCCGAGGGCGTCCACATCGCCGGTGTAGAGCGGCTGGTCGAAGCTGACGGCGACGAACGACTGGGCCGCCAGATTGTAAATCTCGTCCGGCTTCACCGCCCGCAGGGCATTGAGGATGTTGCCGAACTCCAGCAGCTCGAACGCGACGTATTTCACGCGATCTTCGATCCCCAACTCGTTGAGCCGCCAGGCGTTGTGGCTGCTGCTGCGTCGCTGGGCTCCGTAGACGTCGTACCCCTCGTCGAGGAGGAGCTTGGCGAGGTAGGCGCCGTCCTGTCCGGTGACGCCGGTGATAAGGGCCGTTTTGGGCATGGGGGCATTATGCGGCCCGAACCGGAGAATGCCAGTGCCCGCCCGAGCCGCCCACAAGAACCACGCCCGCCCCCAATTTTGACCCCCGCCGCCCGCGTGGCTAGAGTGTCGGCCCACCCCGGAGAGGTGGCAGAGTGGTTGAATGCGCCGGTTTCGAAAACCGGTGTGCTGGCAACAGTACCGGGAGTTCGAATCTCCCCCTCTCCGCTGGAAAACGCCCGCGCCCGTCGAGCGGCGGCGGCCGACGCTCACACGAATTCCTCCCCTTCCGAGTCGAGCAGATCGCGGATCGGCGTGGTCGAAAATGGAACCCGCCCGATCGCGGGCCGGAGCGCGAAGGACGCGGGAAGGGCGGCCGGGGCCCGGCCAGCACGTCGGCGATGGTGCCGCCGTCGTTGAGGCCCGCGTTGATCGGGTCGGCGATCCGCCCGACGACCGCCTCCTGGGTTCGGCCGGTGTTTGCCAGCACCAACAGGCCACCGGTGGCGTCGAGGGCGTCGACGGCGGTCGGGGAAATCTGCTCGTCCTGGTACGGGTTCGGCTTCGGCTCGAAGCCGGCGATGGTGCCGAACCGTGCGCCGCCGAGTCGCGTGCCGTCGGCGTCGAAGATGTCGTAGGTGATGTCGGTGCCGGGGCCGAGATTGGTTTGGGTGCCGGCGTCGTAGCCGGTGCTGGAAATCTCGTTCTGCACCAGCACGATCCGGCCGTCGGCACCGACGAGCAGGGCGAGGGTCTTGAGCTCGCCGCGCTCGATGCCGACCTCGATGCCGACGGCGAGGCCGTTGGTGCCGAAGGTGCGGTCGAGCGAGCCGTCGGGGTAAACGGTCTCGGCCGGCGAGTCGGAGGTGAAGGTGGAGGGCACCGACGGCAGGCGGACGGCGGTGGCCCCGGCTTCGTAGACGCCGCCGGCGGCGAAGGTGGGGTTTAACTCGCCGTAGGCGTCGAGGCGGTAAAGGAAGTCGCGGCCTTTATAGGGGCGATGGACCTGCTCGCCGGCGGTGGTGGTCGGGACCAGCAGCCGGCCCCGCGCGTCGGCGGCGACCCGGCCGATCGTGACCTGCACGTCATGCTCCGTCTTCGGCGCGCCCGGCAAGTCGAGGAACGGCAGCGGCGCGCCGACGAAGTCCGCCGAGGCGGTGCCGATGGGGCTGGCGAACGTCTGGTCCGGCCCGAGCGCCGCCAGCAGGCGGCGGGGCTCGAGCATTTCGACGCGGGGGGTGGGGGGGTGGGTCATGGGGCTGCATGACAAGACACGCGAGGGGCACCCGAGATTAGATTGTCAAGATACTGTGCCAAAGCAGGTTCTTTAATAGCCGGAGGCGGAAGCCCCGGTTGCTTGACGGTTGGACGGCCCGGCGGACAGACCGGGGCTTCCGCCTCCGGCTGTTAAGGAGTCTCCGGCGGTTTTTGGCCCAGCCGCGCCTGGATCGCCTTCAAGACTTCAGCCTGCAGCGGGCCGTCGCCGAAGGTGCCGGCCCTCACGCTCAGGCGGGTCAGCACGGGGCTCGCGCCGCGGACGGTGGCGGTGATCGCCGTGCCCTGGGCGGTGCGGCTGACGACCTCGCCGTCGAGGGACTTTTCGTCATAACTTGCCTTGACGAACTCGAAGCCGAGTTCGTCCACGGCGGCGCGGGCGGCGGCGTAGACGGCCGCGGGCGGGGCGTTGAATGCGACCTGCGACGAAGCGTCACTGGCGCGCTTGGCGGCGTCAATGCCCTGCCCGACGCCCTGGCCGATCAGGAAGCCGCAGCCGATTCCGGGGAGTAGCAAAAGCAGGAGGAGGCATCGCATGGCCGAGCATAACTTTAATAGCCGCAGGCGGCACCCCCGGTTTCTTGGCGGCGGGACTTGCCGTCGAAGAACCGGGGCTTTCGCCTCCGGCTGTTAAGGAGTCGCCACGCCTTTAGCCGCGGTTCAGCGACAGCCCGCCGGCGGTCAGCGGCACGGGCTGGGGCGAGGGCTCGTAGCTCGGCTCGACCGCCAGCGACAACCCGCGGCGCGTCCGGCCGGGCTGGGGCAGGCCCTCCTGGTCGATCGTCCGCTGGATCAGCATGATCCCCTCGATCAGCGTCTCCGGCCGCGGCGGGCAGCCGGGGACGTAGACGTCGACCGGCATGAACTGGTCGATGCCCTGGATGGTCGCGTAGGCGTCGAACACGCCGCCGGTGCTGGCGCAGGCGCCCATCGAGATCACCCACTTCGGCTCGGTCATCTGGCTGTAGATGTGCTGCAGGACGGGCATCATCTTGGTGGTGACGCGGCCGGCGACGATCATCAGGTCGCTCTGGCGGGGGCTGAACCGCATCGCCTCGGCGCCGAAGCGGGCGAGGTCGTAGCGGCTGCTGGCGGTGGCCATCAGCTCGATCCCGCAGCAGGCGGTGGCGAAGGGCATCGGCCACAGACTGCTGCGGCGGGCCCAGTTGACCACCTTTTTGAGCTGCGTGGTGAGGACGTTGTCGGGGAGGGTTTGGGTGTCGATCATGGCAGGGGTGGTACGCGGTGCGGGGCCGGGGGTTTGGTGCCGCCGCAGTATATCAGGCCGGCGTCGGGCCCGCTTTCAATTGCGCCGGCGCGGCGGGAGGGGCACCTTCGCCTCCCAGAAAATACTGTCATCCCGAGCGAGCGCAGCGAGTCGAGGGACCTCGGGCGTTGCAGAGGTCATCGAATGCCGTTGCAGCGCCCGAGATCCCTCGACTCGCTGCGCTCGCTCGGGATGACAGCACTTGCGCCCACCGAAGTGCATCTCGGTATGACTCAATCGGAACAAATCTGCCGCGTCAATGCTGGGGCGGCCCGCCCCTCATTTCGGCCGGGTGGCCGGGGCGTCCTCCCGTACGAAGGTGCGGCGGCGGGCGGTGTAGAGGTCGCGCCAGGTCCAGTGCTCGCGGACGGGGTAGAGGTGCTGGTCGACCATCTTCCAGGTGCCGCCGAGGGGGTTGAGGGCGTTCAGGGCGTCGACGACGGCGTGGTCCTGGCTGCCCCGGCCCGGCGGCAGGCCCTGCCAGACGATGAGGGTCCGCGGGGCGTCCTTTTGCGTCGCCCGCCGGGCCACGGCCTGCACGAAGCGGTCGTAGGGGAACCGGCCGGCGGCGCGGGGCATATATCGCGCCTCCAGTTGCGAGTAGTTGCGAATGTCCGCCGGGCGGTAGTCCTCGCCGGGCGTCAGGTGGGCGGCGAGGGTGTAGAAGTAGCGGATCACCTGGCTGTTGAGCCCGCCGCCGCCGGGGGCGCCGTTCAGCGTGCCGCCGCCGTTGGGGTCGTCGTTGGCCCCGTCGTACAGTTTCCGGACGTAGGTCTGCTGCGGCGGCTTGGCGGTGGGGTCGTCGGGCTTGGCGGCGACGAGGTCGGCGGCGAGCAGGTCCGTCGGCGGCTCACTCCCGCCCCACACCCGGCCGGCGAATTGCCCCAAGTTCACCGCCGCGAACAGGCCCACAGCGAACCACCGCAGCGGCCGGGTCGGCAGCCGGCCGAACAGGATCGCCACGCCCACCAGCACCGCCGGCAGCATGAAGCCCAGGTAGCGCGGCATCCAGACCGACGTGCCGTTGGTCGGCCGGAAGATGAACAGCCCGAGGTAGACCGGCAGGCAGAGCAGCAGGACGACCGACCCCGCCGCCGCCGCCGACCCCGCCTTCGGCAGCCGGCCGCGCCAGGTCCGGGCGCACAGCAGCAGGCCCGCCGCCCCGGCCGCCAGCAGGCCCGCCAGCAGCAGCCACCGGACGTTTTGCGCGGTCGCCGAGGCGAACACCGCCGCCCAGTTCGCCCGCACCACGTCTGCCGCCCGGCCCCACCACGACCCGCCGGTGCCCGTCGGGTCGCCGCCGGCCCACTCGGGCAGTTCGAGCCTTGGCAGCGATTGCATGGCCGGCGGTTCGTCGAACACCGTGCCCAGCGCCCACGACGCCGGCGACTCGAAGCCGCCCATCGACATGCAGTAGAAGACGTACAGCGGCACCACCACCCACGCGGTGAGCCACAGCGCGACCCGCGGCCGCGGCGGCGGGTCGGCCCCCGGCGGCAGGCCGTCGGGCCGAAGGTCCAGCCGGCCCGTCAGCCACGCCGCCGACCGCCACGGCAGCAGGCCGAGTGCCAGCAGGCCGATCAGCAGGACCGTCGCGCCCTTCAGCAGCTTGCGGGTGCCCTCGGGGATCGCGGGCTGGTCGACCTCGCGCGGCCACTCCCAGCCGGTGAGGTAGGCGCTGGCGGTGTAGAGGACCAAGTCGCCCCCGTCGCGGCCGCGGTTGTATTCCTTGACCCACGAGAGGTCGGACTGCCGGTCGAAGTCCGGGTCGGCGAGGCGTTGGCCGTCGTCGCCGTAGATTTTGTCGGCGTAGCGATTGAAGTGCGTGTAGTAGCCGACCGGCCCGAGGCTGATGAGCAGCGCGCCGATGAGGAACGGCACGACCGGCGGCCAGCGGAAGGATTCGCCGCTCCGCTGCCACCGCCGGCCCAACGGGCCGCGCTCGCTCCACGGGCCGACGGTCTGGCCGTCGGTCCAGCGGATGATGGCGTCGAAGACGTAGGCGATCGGCAGCAGCGGGGCGGTCAGCACCCGGCCGACCGCGCCGCCCGCGTGCCGCCAGCCGGGGCTCGGGTAGGTGAGGACGATCACGAGCTCGATGCCCAGGACGAACAGGCCCAGCGCGTGGTAGCCGACCATCGCCGCCCCCGCCGCCACCCACGCCCACCAGTAGAGCCGCCCGGCGTGGCCGACGGTCCGCAGCCAGCCGAACAAACAGCCGGCGTGCAGCGTGACGAGCAGCCAGAAGGGCATGTACATCTTCGCGTCGCGGCTGTAGACCAGCAGGTACGCGCTCCCCGCCGCCAGCCCCGCCGCCAGCAGCGCCCGCCGGCGGTCGACCAGCTGGGCGGCGAAGAAGTAGACCGCCGGCACCATCAGCGTGCCGCAGACCGCCGGCACCAGCCGCATCACCACCGGGGTCATCGTCACGCGGCCGGGGGCGAGGCGAAGGGCGGTGTCGTAAGTTGTGACTTCGCCGGTTGTTACGGCTTTGGGCCAGAGGGGCAGGCCCTGGTTGATCCACCAGTAGAGTTGGTAGTGCAGCGGGACGAAACCGTCGAGGCGGAGGTTGTCGAGGAGCTCGCCGTAGGTGCCGCAGGTGCGGCGGAAGGTGGAGGCCTCGTCGCCCCAGAGGGTCGGCTTGTCGAGCGAGGCGAACCGCAACCCGCCGCCGAGGAGGGTGAGCAGCAGCAGGGCGATCAGGGCCGCGCGTCGGGAAAGGTCGGGCGCGACGCCCGAGGCGGAGGCGGGCCCGGCGTAGGGGAGGCGGTCATCGCGGACCGCGGCGCGCGACACGCGCCGGCGCGGCGGGGCCTCGAACGGCGGCGGGGCAGTTCGCTCCAGAACGGTCATGAGTCCATCCCGCGAAATGCCCCCTCTTCTCTTCCCCCCGCTCCCCGCTACCCACCCCCCGCTCAATCGAACTTGAACACGCCCTTGCCCCAGGCGTAAGCGTACGCCGTCAGCAAGATCGCAAGAAAGCTGCCCATGGCGATGAGGATCACCCCCGCGTGGTGGGTGCCGGCGGCGGCGTCGTAGCGGACGTAGGGGGCGAAGATGCCGGCGAAGGGGTAGAAGAACACGATGGTGACGTCGAAGACGAGGAAGACCATCGCCACGACGTAGAACCGCACGTTGAACCGCCGCCGCGCGGTGCCCACCGGCACCATGCCGCTCTCGTAGGGCGTGGATTTGCCCTTGCCGGTGCGGCCGGGGCCGACGATCACGCTCATCAGCACGTTCATGCCGGCGAAGCCGACGGCGAGGATCAGCATCAACACGACCGGCAGCCAGTTCGACCGCGGGTCGGACCCGATTTGCAACCCGGCCTCGGGGGACATTTGCGCGAGGGGGCAGAGCATCGTCGAAAGCATCGCCGCGATGGTAGCCGCCCCGGCCGGCGGTGCAACCGGGCGATCCGCTTGATCTTTACTTTGCGTGGCGTAGTATGCGTCACCCACCAGGAGGGCGCGATGAAGTTGGAGAGTGAACTGATGCGCGGCGCCGGCCCCGCCGCCGTGCTGCGGCTGCTGGTCGGCGGCGAGCGGTACGGCTACGAGCTGGTCTCCCTGCTCGACCGCCGCACCGACGGCGTGTTGGCGATGGGCCAATCGACCCTCTACCCGATGCTCTACAACCTGGAGTCGAAGGGGTTGATCCAAAGCCGCGCCGGCGAGAGTGAGGCCGGCCGGCCGCGGAAGTATTACCGCCTCACCGATGCCGGCACCCGCCGCCTGGCCGCCGACCGCGAGCAGTGGGCCGCGCTGACGGGCGCGCTGGGCAAACTGGGCGTGGTCGGTGGATAACCGTGGCACGGGCGTCCCGCCCGCGTCTGCGCTTTCACGTTTCAAGAAAAATTCGCAGACGCGGGCGGGACGCCCGTGCCACGGTTGGTCGGACGCGACGCCACACCGAGAGGTTCACCATGACCGACGCCCGCACGCCGTGGTTGAAGACGCTGCACCGCACGCCGCTGCGGGATTTGGCGCGATTTCGTCTCACCGGCCGCCTCGACGCCGAGGCCCGCATCGCTGCCGCCGAC
This sequence comes from Tepidisphaeraceae bacterium, assembly GCA_965260985.1. Lineage (GTDB taxonomy): Bacteria > Planctomycetota > Phycisphaerae > Tepidisphaerales > Tepidisphaeraceae > CBDHCE01. The sequence goes on from CBDHCE010000013.1 coordinate 62,578, forward strand.
GTGCCGAAGCCGGCGGCGGACCTCGTGCGGCGGGTGGTGAAGCGGACGCGGCTGTGGCGGCTGGAGCGGGCGGACGTCGCCGCCGAGCTCGCCGCCCACTTCGCCGACGGCCTGGCGGCGGGGGAATCGGCCGAGGCGCTGATCGACCGCTTCGGCGACGAGCGGGCGGCGGCGAAATTGATCCGCCGCGCCAAGCGCCGCAACCGGCCGCTGGCGTGGAAGGTTTTGCGGGTGGCCGGCTGGGCGCTCGCGGCGTTCGCCCTCTGCTACGGCCTGCTGTTCGCCCGCTACTACGCCGGCCGCCCGGTGGTGTCGGTCGATTACGTCGCGGCGTTCAACGCGCCGATCAAGGCCGTGCCGGAACCGGACCGCGCGTGGCCGTTGTACCGGGAGGCGATGCTGGAGATCGGCCGGCCTGGGGCGGGCGGAGCGATCACGCTGGAGGACGCCTCAAGGCTGTGGGAGCTCAAGCCCGGCGACCCGCAGTGGCCGGCGACCGCCGCGTGGCTCGACGCGCACCAACCCGCCATCGCCCTCGTCCGCCGGGCGGCGGCGAAGCCGGCGCTGGGCTTCATCCTCGGAGTGGGCGGATCGGCGGACGACCCGGCGTTGTTCGGGAAAATGCAGTTTCAATTTTCCTACGCCAACGTGCCGGATTACCTGGTCGACCGCTTCATGATGTCGGTGATGCTGCCGCACCTGAACGGCCTCCGCGAGCTGTCGCTGATGCTGGAGGCCGACGCCCGCGCCGCCCGCGCCATCGGCCACGGGCGGCGGTTCGCCGCCGACGTCGACGCGCTGCTCGGCCTGGCCGACCAACTCGCCGCCCGGCCGTTCGCCGTAGCGCAGACGGTCGGGATGAGCGCCCGCACCGACGCGCTGAAACTCATCAACGCAACGCTCGCCGATGAACCGGCCGCGCAGCTGTCCCAACCCACTCCCCGTTTAGCCGCCCCGCTCGCGGGGCGCGTCTCGACGTCCACGCGCCCCGCGAGCGGGGCGGCTAAACGGGGGGTCGAAACGTCCCCGAAGCCCCTGCTGACCGACGCGCAACTCCGCGACCTCGCCCGCCGCCTCGCCGGGCCGCGGGTGGCGGCGGACTTGCTGAACGTCGACGGCGAGCGGCTCTCCTTCGCCGACGCCGTGCAGCGCATCTACACCGACGGCGGCACCGGCGGCGGGCACGTGACGGCCGACGGCATGAGGGTGCTGAAGCTGCTCGAATTCGTGACCGGCCCCGAGTCCGACGCCGGGGGCGACTGGTCGAACCCCGTCGACCAAGCGGTGGCCGCCGCCGCCCTGCGGCCCTTGGTGGCGGCGTCGCGGGACGGCCTGATCGCTGCCCACGGCCGCTGGCTCGACGCGCTAAAGGCCCAACTCCGCCGCCCGCTCCGCGACGCCGGGGGGGATCAGCCCGACGGCGTGCTGGCCCCGCTCCGCGCGTCGGCCGCGTCGCGGGCGGCGTACGCGCCGCTGCTCGTGCTCACCCGGTCGTTCCGGGGCCCGCAGGCGATGGCCGAACGCTACCTCGGCCGCCGTGACGGCACGCTCGTCGGCCTGGCGCTCGAACTCCACCGCCGCCGGCACGGTTCCTACCCCGCCTCGCTCGACGAACTCGCGCCCGGCCTGCTGCCGTCAATCCCGCTCGACCGCATCACCGGCGGCCCGGTCCGCTACCGCCTGATCGCCGGCCGGCCGGTCGTCTACAGCGCCGGCGCCGACCGCGACGACGACGGCGGCCGGCCGGCGGTCGATCACATTGGCAAGCCCGAGCCGTGGGCCGCGGCCCGATGGGGCGTCGCGCCGCCCAAGGCCCCCGACGGGGATTGGGTGCTGTACGGGCCGGTTCCGAACTGAAGCACCTCCCGCGCCCAAGGACTTGCCGCTTGCGGCTTCGCAAAGAAACGAGGTGCCGAAGCGTTTTCTTTGCGAAGCCGCGAGCGGCCCTCGCGCCGCAAGCCTTTCCGGTAGGATGCCGCGATGACCTCGACGCCCGCCCCGTGGCTGATCGTCGCCCCCGCGGTGCTGCTGCTCGCCCTGCTCGCGGGCGCGGCGCTGCTCTGGCGCGGCCTGCGCGGGCGGACCGTCGACGACCACCCGCTCTGCCGGCGGTGCCGGTTCGACCTCACCGGCCTGCCGGCGGGCCGCGCGAACTGCCCGGAGTGCGGGGCCGACCTCGCCGCGCCGCAGTCAAAAATCGTCGGCCACCGCGAGCGGCGGCGCGGCCCGGTCGCCCTCGGCCTGGCGCTGCTGATCCCCGCGCTGCTCGCCGGCGGCGGGGCGGCGTGGTGGGCGGGCAGCGACTTCGACTTCACCCCGCACAAGCCGGTCTGGCTGCTGGTGCGGCAGGCCGACGGCCCCGCCGCGCCGGGCACCGACGCGGCGCGCGAGGAGCTGTTCCGCCGACTCGCGGCCGGCGAGTTGTCGGGGCCGCAAATGGCGGGCCTAACCGGCCTCGCCGTCCGCCGCGTGGCCGCCGCGCCGGCGGCGTGGCCCACGCGGTGGGGGCTGGCGGTGCTGGCGGGCTTTCAGGGCGGCACCCTGTCGGCGGCGCAAACCGACGCCGTGACCGACCGCGCGCTGGCGATACAGTCCGACCCGGCAATCCCGTGGGACTTCGCCTGGGGCGACTGGGTGGAGCAGGCGCGGGCGGCGGGCAAGGCGTCCGACGCGCGGTGGCGTCGGTACGCCCGGCAGGCGGTGCCGCCGTTGACGGTTCGGGTCCGCCCGCGGGTGGCGGCCGGCGTCGAAGCGTTCGCGGGGGAGGTCACGCTGCCGGGCCGGCGGGGGGCAAATGATTCGCAGGTCATCCTCCTCGTCGTTGGCGAAAGGACGAGGTTTGACGATGCGCCGTGGCACCTTCCGCTCAATTACATGACTCAAAACTCCAGCCTGGGATCGCCGGGAAGTGCGGGCGCGCTTGCCGAACCGTTCATTGTCAACTCGCCGACGCCGCCATCGCCGTTGGTGGCGTGGCTCTCGCCCGGCCGCCACCGGTTGGCGGTGCGGGCGAAGGTGATCGTGCAGGAGTCGTACTCCCGCCCGCCGCTGGTCGAGTGGACCGAGGAGCCCGCCGCCGACTTCACCGTGCTGCCGCTCGGGGAAAGCTCGACGGTGCCGGTGAAAGACCCGGCGGCGGAGCCGGCGGTACTGGCGGCACTTCGCGTTCGTCAACTGGAGCGCGATGAGTCCGATCCCGCGTTCGTGGGCTTTTACCTGGAACCCCGTAAGCCGCCCGTAGGCCTGAGCTTCGACCTGTTCCTGCGGGATGCCGCGGGGCGCGAATGGCCGATGTCCGGCGTCACGCAAAAGGCGGGCCGCAGCATCTCCACCTACGTCGGCGGCAAGGCCGCGGGGTTGGCCGCCGGCCCGGTCGACGTGCTGCTGCGCCCGAGCAGGATGCGCGCGGAGGGGTCGCTGGACCTGACGTCCTACTGGGGCCGGCCGGCGATCTTGCGCGGCGTAAAACTCCGCCCCCCGACCACCCGGCCGACTTCCTTGCCCGACCCCGACCCCGCCCGCGCCGAGGCGTGGGCGGGCGACGGGCGGTAGCCGATCGCGGCGGACGAAAACGCCTTGCTAGCCGGAGGCGGAAGCCCCGGTCTTCGCGGCGGGCAGATTCCGCGGTCGCACAGCCTCCCCGACGAAAACCGGGGCTTCCGCCTCCGGCTATAAGGGCTGCCCCGCCCGCCGTGGTGAACTCTCCCCGCTTGGCTTACCATCGCCGCGATGGACCTGTCGGACAAGATCGAGAACTGCACCGCCGTCGTCGGCGTCGTCGGGTTGGGCTACGTCGGGCTGCCGCTGATGGCGGCGTTTCACCGCGCGGGCTACCCCGTGCTCGGCTTCGACCGCGACCCGGCGAAGATCGACGCCCTCGCCCGCGGCGAAAACTACCTCAAACACCTCGGCCCCACCCTCGTCAGCGACCTGCAGCAAACCGCCCCGGAGCGCTTCGACGCCACCGCCGACTCGTCGCGCCTCGGCGAGTGCGACGTGGTCCTCTCCTGCGTGCCGACGCCGCTGGGCAATCACCTCGAGCCGGACCTGTCCTTCGTCGAGCACAGCGCCGACGACATTGCCAAAACCCTCCGGCCGGGTCAGTTGATCGTGCTCGAATCGAGCACCTACCCGCGCACCACGCGCGAGGTCATGCTGCCGCGCTTCGAGGCGAAGGGCATGGCCTGCGGCACCGATTTCTACCTCGCCTACTCGCCCGAGCGCGAGGATCCCGGCAGCAAGCACTTCAACACCCAGACCATCCCGAAACTCGTCGGCGGCATCGACCCGAAAAGTGGCGAACTGGCCGCCGCGCTCTACCGCCGGGCGATCAAGGAGGTGATCCTGGTCGAGACCGCCGAGGTCGCCGAGGCCGCCAAGTTGCTGGAAAACATCTACCGGGCCGTGAACATCGCGCTGGTGAACGAGATGAAAACGGTGCTGACCGCGATGAACATCGACGTCTGGCAGGTGGTCGACGCGGCCAAAACCAAACCCTTCGGCTTCCAGGCCTTCTACCCCGGCCCCGGCCTGGGCGGGCACTGCATCCCCATCGACCCCTACTACCTGACCTGGAAGGCCCGCGAGTACGGCCTCTCCACCCGCTTCATCGAGCTCGCCGGCGAGATCAACCGCTCGATGCCCACCTTCGTCGTCGAGAAGACCATGCTCGCCCTGAACGACCGCGGCAAGGCCGTCCGCGGCAGCCGGATTCTGGTGCTGGGCCTGGCGTACAAGCCGGACGTGGACGACGTGCGCGAGTCGCCGAGCTTCGAGCTGATCGAGCGGCTGGAGGCGCTGGGGGCCGAGGTCGATTACCACGACCCGCACGTCCCGCGCAGCCACAAGATGCGGCACTACCCCGGCCTGGAGAGCATGGAATCGGTGCCACTGACGCCGGGATCGGTGGCGGGGTATGACTGCGTGCTGGTCGCCACGAACCACGCCGCGATCGACTGGCCGATGGTCGCCGCGAACGCCGCGCTGGTGGTGGACACCCGCAACGCCCTGCGCGGCCTCGGCGGGTCGGACGTGGTGAAAGCGTGACGTGATGTGGCCGCTCGCGGCTTCGCAAAGAAACCGGGGCTTCGCCTTCTCCTTAATAGCCGGAGGCGGAAGCCCCGGTCTTCGTTCGGTAACTCCCCGACAAAAACCGGGGCTTCCGCCTCCGGCTATTAAACCATGCCCAACGCTTTCGATCTTATCGAGCGCCTCCTCGCCGACTCCCACGGCTCGGAGGGCGCGATCGGTTTTGACCTGCTCACGGCCTTCGAGACCGGCCACCCGCTGGACGACCTGCGGCCGCTGCTGCACCACCCCGACCGCGAGGTGGTGGGCACCGGCGCGTTCATCCTGTCCGAGTTGGGCATCACGGGCCGGCCGCTGCGGGACGAGCTGCCGCGGCTGCTCGCCCACCCCTCCTCCTACGTCCGCATCGAGGCCGTCGAGTCGGCCATGTGCGCGGCCGTCGGCTCGCCGGACGACGGCCCGATCCTCGCCGCCACCTACGCCCTGGCGACCGACCCGCACCGCATCGTTCGGAACGTCACGCAGCACGCCCTGACGAGGGGGTCGGACGAGCAATTCCGCGCCGCCCTCGCCCACCTGGGGCGGGCCGATCCCGCCGACCCTCGGGCCGCCGCTCAAGCGGCCGCCCTGCGGTGGCTGCTCGGCCCGCAGTCGCGGGACGCGGCGAGGGTGATCGCGTGGCTCGGCGACGGCGACCCGCTGCACCGCCAGTACGCCCTCGCCGCCGCGTCGCGGCTGGCGGCCGAGGACCGCTCGCCGCTCGACGCCGCCCTCGCCTCGCCCGACCCGGCCGTGCGATCCGGGGCGAAGGTCGCCGCGTTTCTGGCAAGCATCGCGGCCCGGCGGGCGCGGATCTCGCGTCGTCAGGATCGGGTTTCACGAGACGGCCCTTAATAGCCGGAGGCGGAAGCCCCGGTCTTCGTTCGGGAACTCCCCTGTGAAAACCGGGGCTTCCGCCTCCGGCTATTAAGCAAGCTTGTCCGCCTTCCGTTCGCCCCGCGCGTGGAAGCCCCGCCAGCGCCTGGTGGTGAGGCGTGCGGGGTGCGGGGTGCCGGGTCAGGGATGACGGGCTGAGGGGTAACTTGGGTGCGCCGCCCGCGGCGCGGAGTAACGGACCCGATATGTTTTCAACCCCTCGGCTCCGGTGCCGGGGTCTGACGCTCGCTCGGGGCTTCCGCCCGCACGTTAGGCCGGCCGGACGTCGACCGCCCAGTTCGCCGCCTGGATTTGCACGTTCATCTCGCGAATCCGCCTCGACAAATCGTCCGCCTGCCGCTGGAGCGAGGCGACGGGCAGGGCGGCGACCCACTTGATCTCGCTCATGCTGTAGCGGTCGGGCTCTTTGTGCGTGCCGTCGATGGCGGACTGCAGCAGGGCGTGGTGCTGCTTGAGCTTTTCCCGCCGGGCGATGGCCGCCGTCAGCGTCCGGCCGTCGGGCAGGGCCGACGCGGCGTTGGTGGCGTTGATCCGGCCGACCAGCCCCTCGAGCGCGTCGAGCACCGCCACCGCCTCGGCGATCAGCCCCGCCGGCTCCTCGTGCGGCGCCGACCCCTCCTGCACCACCGCGTTGCGCGCCACCCGCTCGCGCAGCGACGCGAGCTTGGTCTGCAGATCGGAACGCTCCAGCAATGCCTCGGCGAGTTTCATGCACGGGTTGTAACCGGGCGCGGCGGCGTAGACAATCGCCGACCGCCCGGCGCTGGCGGCTTGGCAAAAAACCGGCGGCTTCCGCCTCCGGCTATCAGGAAGAGCCTTCATCCATGACTCCGAACGCCCCACCCCCGCCGCCGGTGATTGAGTCGCCCCCCGCCGCGACGCCGATCGCCTACGCCAACCCCGACCTGGCCGACTGGCGGCGGCCGTGGGCGATCCCGATCCTCGCCTACGCCTGCGTCGGCCTCGCCACGCTCGCGGTGCTCGTCTCGTGGCGCGGCTTCCCGGCCGTCCTGGAGATGCACGCGCTGACCGCCCCGCCCCCCGCGCCGGTCGCCCCGCGGCTGGCGGCGCCGACGGTCGCGCCGATGCCCGGCGACTTCACCGGCGACGCGGGCGTGCACGCCGCCGACCGCCGGCGGGTACTCGACGCGGTGGACGCCAAGGTCGGCCTCTCCCCCGACCGCCGCTTCATGCTCGATCTGCTGCTGGCCGAGATCGGCGCCGACCTGGCCGGCCCCGAGCCGCTGACGGCCGCACGGGTCGGCGCGCTCTCCGCCTCGCGCCGCGCCGACGGGCCGGACCTCAAGGGGCTGCTGGGGCCGCAGCCGACACTGGGGACGCTGGTCGTGGCCGGGCCGGGCGGCACGGCGGAGGTGAACGACGCCGGGGCGAGGTTCACCCGCGCCGACGGCCGGGGGGCCACGCTCCGCGGCGGGTTCGTCAACGGCTACGACGGGGCGAGGCGGTGGGCGGCCCCGCTGGTCGAGGCCGACCTCCGCCGGCAGTTCGGGAAAGCGGGGCGGCGATCACCGGCGTGCAGGCGGCGCAACTCTTCGCCCTCGCCCGCGGCGGGGTCGGCAACACGCCCGCGGGCGAGTTGACGTTCCTCGCCGCCGGCACCGTCGAGCAGTCGATCCGCGCCGGCGACCGGCATTTCGGCCGCACGCTGGTGCTGTCCAACGGCGCGACGGTCCGGCCCGGCGCGGCGGCGTTCGACCCCGCCACCGGCCTGCCGCCGTGGGCCCCGCCCCGCTCCGCCGCCGGCCGCGGCTGGCTGCCGGTCAGCCGCGCCGTCAGCGGCGCGGTGGTCGTGGCGGCGGCGGCCACCATCGCCTGGATGGCCCTGCTGGTCGTGCCGGCCGTCGGCCTGCTCGGCGGCTGGACCTGGGCGCGGCGGGCGATGTGGGCGTGGGTCGCCGGCCGCGTCGCGCTCGAGGCGGCGGGCCTGCTGCTGGTCCTGCTGATGACCCGCCAGCTCGACGCCGAGTTCGCGGCGCGGCACCTGCGCTTCGGCCGGGCCGGCCCCGCGCAAATGCTCAACGCCACAGCGGCGCGGTCGGGCGTCGCGCTGCTGGTGACGGCGGGGATCGCCGGCGTGCTGCTGCTGCCGGCGGTGCGGCGGTGGCACGCGCGGGCGGGGCTGCGGCCGTCGATCCCGCACCACTGGCGGCCGGGCGAAGCGTGGGGCCGGCGGCTGGCGCTGGGGCTGGCGGTGGCGGCGGGGGGGCTGGTCGCGGCGCACGCGGCGGCGGTCGCGCTGGCCGTTGGCGACGGGTCGGCCGGCGTCGGGCTGGCGTCGCTGGCGGGGGTCGGCGTGGCCGTCGGCCTGATGGCCTGGGCCGTCGCCCGCCTGCGGCGTCCGACCGGGCCTAGGGAGCGCTGCGACCGCCGGTGCCCGTCGGGCGGGTCGGGCGGGCGCTGGGCGAGGAACTGGCGGGAGTCGAGGAGGTGGAGGGGATGCAGTTGGACTCCACCGGCGTCAAGGCCCACCCGGCCGCCTCGACGGGCCGGCGGCGGCCGGCCTCTGCGGCCGGCGCTCGCCGCCGGGCGGCGCGGCGACGGCGTTCAACGCCCCGAAGGCCCCGGCGCTGCTGGCGGGCCTGCGGCCGGGGGCCTGGGCGTGCATCCGGCCCAACCCCACGCGGAAACGCTGGAAGCGTTCGGGCCGCGGGCGTTACAGGCGCCGCAACGTGATCGGGCGGTTCTTCCGGCGGGTCAAGGGGTGCCGGCGGGTGGCGACGCGGCACGGGAAAAAGGCCGCGAACTACCTCGGCTTCGTCCGGCTCGCCGCGGGCGTGACATCGGGAACCTGAATGTCCGCACTACCTAAAGCCGACCGGGCGTTCGGCGGGCCTTCTACGATCTGCGATGAACCTCGCCGCGGTCGAATACATCAACTCGAAGCCGCTGATCCACGGGCTGGGGGCCGACGCGGGGGTGTCGCTCGCGCTCGACGTGCCGTCGGCGCTGCTGGCTCGGCTGGGGGGCGGGGCGGCGGACGTGGCGCTGCTGCCGGTGATTGATTACCAGCGGCTGGCCGGCCTGCGCGTGGTGCCGGCCGGCGGGATCGGGTGCGACGGGCCGACGCTCACGGTCCGCCTGTTCGGCCGGGTGCCGATCGCCGAGACCGCCGTGCTGGCGTGCGACGACGACAGCCACACCTCGGTCGCCCTGGCCCGCGTGGTGCTGGCCGAAACCTACGGCCTGACGCCGCGGTTCGTGCCGCTCGCCGACGCCCGCCCGGCCGACACGCGGCTGCTCATCGGCGACAAGGTGATCTGCGAGGCCCCGCCCGACGCCGACTTCCCCCACCAGCTCGACCTCGGCGGCGCGTGGAAGGACCTGACCGGCCTGCCGTTCCTCTTCGCCGTCTGGACCGCGCGGGCGGGCGTGGACCTCGGCGACCTACCGGCCCGGCTGGCGCGGGCGAAAACCGAGGGCCTGCGCGACGTCGACGGCATCGTCCGCCGCCTCGCCGTGCCGCGCGGCTGGCCGGCGGCGGTGGCGCGGAAGTACCTCACCGAGTACCTGAAGTTCGACGTCGGCGACCGCCAACTGGAGGCCGTGCGGCACTTCCACACGCTGGCCGCGAAGCACGGGATGATCGACACGGCGGTGAAGCCGCTGGTCATCGACTGAACGACGCCGGCTTGTTCCGGTCATTTGGCGGGTTTCGCCAGCCGCGCCGTGATCATCGCCGCCAGCTTGCGCTCCAGCGCCGAATCGCGGCCGGTGGGGTAGAAGTAGTCGGTCGGCACGTCGAGGCCCTGGTCGCTCAGGCGCGAGCCGTAGGCGTTGATGTCGCGGCGGAAGAACGAGGTGTAGTACGTCGGCGAGGTGATCCGCCGCTCGGCCACGCTCTCGCGCTCGACGAGGACTTTGGGCACCACCGTCCAGCCGCTCTCGGGCGAGCCGGGCAGGTCCGCGCCGCGGGTGATCTCGAAGCGCATCGTGCGGCGGACGGTGCCGAGGGAACTCTGCTGCACGTCGGCGACGAGCTGCTGCTCGCGCCGCCACGGCTCGAACCACTGGCCGGAGACCACCGGCAGGGTCTGGAGGATGCCCGCGCGGTAGTCGAGGCGGTCGATGGGGAAAAAGTAGTGCGCCGCCACCGCCCGGCAGGCGTCGGCAAGGGCGTCGAAGTCCTGCGAACTCGCGGCCGCCACGGCGGGCCGGGCGTACCAATAGGCGGGGTCGGCCTGCTCGACCGGGCGGCTGGAGGGCATGGCCGTCCCGACGAACCGCGCGGGCGTGGCGCAGCCGGCGGACAGGCCGAGCAGCAGCGGGATCGCCAAACTGCTGAATGATCGGCGGCTCATTCCTCCCCCTCGGGGTTCGGGGCCGGGGGGATGCCCAGCGGGTTGTCGATCTCGTCGACCGGCCGCTCGCCGATGGTGTGCAGGACGATGCCGTTCATCGCGCCCGGCGTGCCGAGGGAGGCTCCGGCGACGACGACGATGCGGTCGCCGACCTTGGCGATCCGCTCGTCGCCCTCGCCGAGTTTGAGCTCGAGCACGAGTTCGTCGATGCGGGCGACGAGGACGCGGAGGTCGGCGGGCGGGTCGAGCTCGACGGGCATCACGCCGTAGTGCAGGGCCATGCGGCGGAGGGTGCGGTGGTCGTGGGAGAGGGCGACGATCGGCACGGGGAAGCGGTGCTTGCTGAAGATGCGGGCGGTCATGCCGGTGCTGCTGTAGACGAAGACGGCCTTGGGCTTGACGTCCTGGACGATCTGCCGGACGCCGCGGGCGATGGCGCTGCTGAGGCGCAGGTCCGCGCGGTCGGGCCCGCGGTAGGCCGCGCCGACGGGGTCGGGCTGGGTGTCGAGGTAGGCCTCGGTCTCGGCCGCGACGTGGTTCATCACCGCGACGGCCTCGGTGGGGAATCGGCCGACGCTGGTCTCGCCGCTGAGCATCACCGCGTCGGTGCCGTCGAAGATGGCGTTGGCGACGTCGCTGACCTCGGCGCGGGTGGGGGTGGCGCTGCCGATCATCGACTGCAGCATCTGGGTGGCGACGATCACGGGCTTGCTGGCGAGGCGGCTGCGGCGGACGAGGTCTTTTTGGATGATCGGGACGCGGGCGACGTCCATCTCCACGCCGAGGTCGCCGCGCGCGATCATCAGGCCGTCGCTGGCGGCGAGGATGGCGTCAATGTCCTCCAGCGCCTCGGCCATCTCGATCTTGCTGATCAGGTGCATCGGGCTGCCCCGGCCGCGCAGGTGGGCGCGGAGGTCGCGGAGCTCGTCGGACCGGCGGACGAAGCTGAGCGCGAGGTAGTCCAGGTCATTCTCGACCGCCCAGTCGGCACACTCCCAGTCGCGCGGGGTGATGCTGGGGAGGTTGACGTGGGTGTGGGGCAGGTTGATGCCCTTGGCGGTCTTCAGCACGCCGGCGGTGGTGCAGGTGACGTGGAGTTCGTCGGCGGCCTTGGCGGTGCAGACGAAGCGGACCATGCCGTCCTCGACGAGGACGGGGTCGGCGACTTTCACGTCGTCGACCAAACCGGGGTAGATGCTGCTGACGCGGCCGTCGCGGCCGAGGATCGGGTCGCGCTGGATGATGATGGTCTGGCCGGTCTCGACGGGCAGGCCGCCGGTGCCGTCGGTGTCGGCGATCTGGCCGAGGCGGATCTTGGGGCCGCAGAGGTCGCCGAGGACGGCGATGGGGAAGTCGTAGCGGATGGCCGCCTCGCGGATGTTGCGGAGCGTCTGGAGGTGGCCGTCGAGGGTGCCGTGGGAGAAGTTGAGCCGGCAGACGTCGCACCCGGCGTTGAACAGCGCCAGCAGCTTCTGCGGGTCGTCCACGCTGGGGCCCATGGTGGCGATGATCTTGGTTCTAATCATGTCTTAGGTCCTTAGTCACTGGTCACTCGTCATTCGTTGAAATGCGCTCGACATCCCACACGAGTGACCAAGGACCGATGACTAATGACTATCCCGTTTTCCGGTTCGGCGGCAGCACGACGCGGATGTGGGTGTCGGTGAGTTGCTTGGGGTCGACCTCGCCGGGGGCGCCGCACATGAGGTCCGCGCCGCTCTGGGTTTTGGGGAAGGCGATCACGTCGCGAATGTTGTTGATGTTGCGGAGGATCATCACCAGCCGGTCGAGCCCGAACGCGAGGCCGCCGTGGGGCGGGGCGCCGAACTTCAGGGCGTCGAGCAGGAAGCCGAAGCGGGCCTGGGCCTGCTCGGCGTTGATGCCGAGCAGGGCGAAGACCTTCTGCTGCGTGTCGGGCCGGTGGATGCGGATGCTGCCGCCGCCGATCTCCAGGCCGTTGACGACGATGTCGTAGGCCTTGCTCTTGATCCCCTCGACGGTGGCACGGTCGGTGCTGGTCAACTTTTCAAGGTCCGCGTCGGCCGGCGCGGTGAAGGGGTGATGGGTGCTGAAGTAGCGGCCCTCCGCCTCGTCATATTCCACCAGCGGGAAGTCCGTGACCCAGACCCACGCGAAGTCGGTGCCGGGGGTCATCTTCAGGTCGCGGGCGAGTTTCAGGCGGAGCTCGCCGAGCACCTTCGCCACGACCTTCGGCCTGTCGGCGGCGAAGGCGATGAGGTCGCCCGGCTTGGCGTCGACGGCCGCGATCAGGTCGGCGGCGATGGGCTGCAGGAACTTGGCGACGCCGGTGTCCAGCCCGCTGGCGGTGACTTTCGTGACGGCCAAGCCCTTCGCCCCGAACGTCTTGGACCACTCGGCCAGGGCGTCGGTGTCTTTGCGGCTCATCACGCCGCCGTCGGGCACGCAGATCGCCTTCACCGTCTCGGCGTTCTTGAAAACGCCGAAATCGGTCGTCTTCGCCAGATCGGTGATGTCGGTGAGCTCCATGCCGAACCGCAAATCCGGCCGGTCGGTGCCGTAGCGGCTCATCGAATCGTCGTAGGTCATGTGCGGGATCGGGTCGGGAATCTCCCGGTTCAGCACCGATTTCCAGATCGCCCGCAGCACCGCCTCGGCCGTCTCCAGCACCTGCGGGACGTCCACAAAACTCATCTCGATGTCGAGCTGGCTGAACTCCGCCTGCCGGTCGGCCCGCGGGTCTTCATCCCGAAAGCAGCGGACGATCTGCATGTACTTGTCCGCCCCGGCCACCATCAGGATCTGCTTGAAAATCTGCGGGCTCTGCGGCAGGGCGTAGAAACTGCCGGGCACCAGCCGGCTGGGCACGACGAAGTCGCGCGCGCCCTCCGGCGTGCTGCGCGTCAGCATCGGCGTCTCGATCTCCCAAAAGCCGCGGGCGTACAGCACGTCGCGCATCAATTTCGTGACGGCCGCCCGGACGCCGAGGGTTTTGAGCATCTCCGGCCGGCGGAGGTCGAGGTAGCGGTACTGCAGGCGCAGCTCCTCGTTCACCCTCTCGTGCTCGTCGGGCGTGAACGGCGGGGTGGGCGAGGCGCTCAGCACGTCGAGCGACTTGACGCGCAGCTCGATCTCGCCGGTCGGAATCTTGGGGTTCACCTGCCCCGCCTGCCGGCTGGAGACGGTGCCCTCGACCGACAGGCACCACTCGCCGCGCAGGTGGCCGGCCTCGGCGAGGGTTTCGGCGCCGCAGTCGTCGGCGTCGAAGACGAGTTGGGTGATGCCCTCGCGGTCGCGCAGGTCGATGAAGACCAGCCCGCCGTGGTCGCGGTAGTTGTTGACCCACCCCGCGAGTTTGGCGGGCGACCCGACGTCGGACGCGCGGAGCTGCCCGCAGGTGTGCGAGCGGTAGGGGGAGTGGGCGGGGGTCGAGTCGGTCATGGTTCGTCTACTGTTTAACCGGACGTGCGGGGATTGTCACGACACGCCGTGGAACCGGCGTCCCGCCCGGATTTCTTACCCGGTGAACTTCCGGTGACCCGGCGGGTCAAATCCGGGCGGGACGCCCGTTCCACGGCACACCTACTTCACCTTCCAGGCCGGCTTGGCAAGATAGTCCTTCAGCACCTGCTCGGCCGGCTTGTTCTCGGGCGTGTAGCCGCGGTCCTTGGGGCCGCCGTCGCCGGGCGTCCACTCCCACACGCCGAAGCCGCCCAGGTTCGGGTTGCCGTACCAACACTGGAAAAAACCCTCGTACAGCCGCTTCTGCAAACCGTCGTCGACCGGCACTTCGGTTTTGGTGTAGTCCCACGGCTCCTTCGCCGCGTTCGCCAGGCTGCACCAGCCGATCTCCGTGAACAGCAGCGGCTTGCCGCTCTTCTTCACGAACGGCAGCACGTTGGCCTGAATCTCCCGCCACCGGGCCTTGATCTGATCCACCGTCACGTTCTCGTCCGGCCCGAGCTTCCAGTAACTGTTCATGCCGATCAGATCGAGCTGGTCCCAGAACGGCACCGAGGCGAAAACGTCCCAATTTGCCGAATACGTCAGCTTTCCCTTGAAAACCTTCCGCACCGAGTCGATCGTTTTCCGCCACTCGTCGGGGTGCTTTTCGCTGCTGACCAGCTCCGAGCCGACCACGAAGATGTCCACCCCGTTGCCCTGCGCCACCCACGCGAAGTGGTTGAGCATGTCGCGGTAACTGTCGAACCACTTCGCCCAACTCTGCGGCGTGAGGGTGCCGCGCCACTCATCGCCCTTGGGGTCGTCCAGCAGCACGATCGGCATCAGGATCACGCGCAGCCCTTTCGCCTTGGCGTGCCTGATGAGGGTCGCCAGCATCTCCGGCGACGGCGTCATCCGGCCGTCGAGGTAGATGCGGTTGCTCATCCCGTCCTCCTGGCGGGTGTCGACGATCAGCTCCACCGTGTCGAAGCCGACCGCGGCGCACTCGTCGATGCTCTGGGCGTACTGGTCGGTCCAGTCCACCCGCTGGAGCTGCATCGCCGCGGCGCGATAGGGGAAGCCCGCCCGGCCGGGGCCCGCGCCGACCACCGGCGTCGCGCTCGTCGAGGGGGATTGGGCGGTGGTGGCGGAGGGTTCGCCGTCACCCGGCCCGTCACCCGTGCCGGCCGAGGAGTTTTGCAGCAGCGTGCAGCCCAAGCCCGTCAGGTAGCACCCGACGGCCAGCGCGCAGACGATTCGGACGGGCCACTTGAGCGACATTGCGGCCATCATACGCGCCGCGCGACTCTCGTCCTACGGCCAACCTAAACCGCCCGCGTCACCACGAACTCCGCCATCGCCGCCAGCACGTGCTTGGCCTCCCCCTCCGCCAACACGTCGAGGCATGCCTGCGCCTCGTGGACCAACTCCCGCGCCCGCCGCCGGGCATATTCAATGCTCCCGCTGGGCAGCACGAGGTTGCGGATCTTCTCCACCCGGTCGACCTCGGTGCCGGTCGCCAGCAGGCTCTTGAGCAGCGCCCGGTGCTCGGGCGGGGCGGTGCGGAGGAAGTGGATCAGCGGCAGCGTGAGCTTCCCCTTCTCCACGTCGATCCCAAGGGTCTTGCCGACGTGCCGCGTCTCGCCGAGCAGGTCGAGCAGGTCGTCCTGAATCTGGAACGCGATGCCGAGGGAGAGGCCGTACCGCTCCATCGCCGCCACCGTCGGCCCGTCCGCCCCGGCGTAGAGTGCCCCCAGCCGGCAGCAGGCGGCGGTGAGGGCGGCAGTCTTGCGGCTGACGATCTCCAAATAGGTCGCCTCGTCCAAATCAAGGTTGTTGCGATTCTCGATCTGCAGCAACTCCCCCTCGCACACCCGGTTGGTGGTGGCCGCGATCGCCCGCGCCGCCGCCTGGCTATCGAGGCTGCTGCACAGGTGGTAGGAGTGGCTGATGAGGTAGTCCCCCAGCAGCACCGCCGCCTCGTTGCCGCGCAGGTGATTGATGGTCGCGCCCTTGCGGCGGAGCTCGGCCTCGTCGAGCACGTCGTCGTGGACCAAGGTCGCCATGTGGACCATTTCGACCACGGTGGCGAGCGTGACGTGGGCCGGCCCGATCTCCCCGCCCGCCGCGCACGCCTTGCCGGTGAGCAGGACCAGCACGGGCCGCAGCATTTTCCCGCGGAACCGGCCGACGTGGCGGATCAGGCGGTTGACGCCCGGCAGGTCACTCAACAGCTCCGCCTCGAACGCCGACGCGACCGCCGCCATCTCCCCGGCGATGCAGTCCGGGGCGGCGAGGGGGGCGGGCGGGGTCAGGGTGCCGGTCGGGCCGGGAATCATGGGTCTCCTTGATGGGTCAGGGCACTATAGATTCCGAACGCTGAATGCGGAGGCCGATTCCAGAGAGTTTCGGAAGTAATGAAACTTCTTGAAGCCGGGCCGTTCCGCCGCCCGTCGCGCGAACCCGGGCGCCGCCCAGTTGTCGCAGGGCCGGCCGCATCTTCTATTGTTTCGCCGACGGTCCGCCGCTAAAGTCGGGGGCCATCGACGCCGCCCCGGCCATCCCCGCCCGCCCGCTCCCCCGCCTCCCGCTCGCGCGGCTGGCGTGGGCGGGGCTGATTGCCGTCCACCTGCTGCCCGCCGCGGCGGTCGGCCGGCGAGTCGCCGAGGGGGGAGGCACAGTCGGGGCGTGGGTGTCGCTGCTCGCGCTACTGGCGGCAATCCTGCTGTTCGCGCTGAAGTTCGCCGACGCCCGCTGTCTGCGCCTGCCGCGCTCGACGGCCGGGCGGGTGGCGGTGCTGCTGGCGGTCGCGCTGGTCCACCACGGCGCGCTGGGCCTGACCGCCGACCGCGCCGCCACGCTCGCCGCCCCGGCCGCGCTGCTGGCGACCGCCGCCCTCGCCACGCCGGCCGACCTGCGCCGCCGGCTGCGGGACGGCCTCCGCTCCATGATCGGCGATGCCGCGGCCGACCTTCACCGCCTCTTCGGGCCGGTGCCGGCGGTCGCGGAGTTTGAGCCGATGGCGCAGCGGTACGCGATCGCGCCGCCTCCGCGGGGGCCGCCGGCGTGGGTTTGATCGTTCGCGGCTTCGTTTGGTGCGAAGCCGCGAGCGGCCAGAGGTGTTCGCCCGCTCGCCCCCGTTCGCCCACGAAGGAACTCACGATGTCCGCCGCCTGCACCGGCTGCTCCGGTGGCCTGCCCGCCCCGTGCGGCAGCCCGCCGTCCTGCGTCTGCCACAAGCCCCGCCGCCGCGGCGTCCTGCTGCTGAACCTCGGCACGCCCGACGCCCCGACCAAGCCCGCCGTCCGCCGCTACCTCGCGGAGTTCCTGGCCGACCCCTTCGTCATCAAACTCCCCGGCAAGGCGGCGTGGGCGACGCCGGCGCTGGCGAAGACCATCGCCCTGTTCCGCGCCAAGGGGAGCGCCGAAAACTACGCCCGCATCTGGACGGATCGCGGCTCGCCGCTGAAGTTCTACACCGAGGATCAGGTCGCGGCCCTGGGCAAGGTGCTGGGGTCCGACTGGCAGGTGTTTTACGCCATGCGCTACGCCAACCCCAACGCCGCGCAGGTGCTGGGCGAGATCGAAATCGCCGGCATCACCGACCTCGTCGTCGTGCCGATGTACCCGCAGTTCGGCGGCCCCACCACCGGCACCGCGCTGGCCGACCTTTACCAGCAGATGGCGAAGCGGGGGCTGCGGCTGAACGTGACGGTTCGCACGACGTGGTACGACGATGCAGGCTACATCGACGCGCAGGCGAAGCTCATCGCCGAGCGCGCCGAGGCCGAGGGGCTGACGCCCGAAAACTGCTACCTCCTGCACTCCACGCACTCGATGCCCGCGTCGTACATCGCCGACGGCGACCCGTATGAGGGCCAGGTGCGGCGGTCGGTCGAGCTGGTCAACCGCCGGCTCGGCTGGCCGACGGACCGCACGTCCCTCTCCTTCCAGAGCAAGCTCGGCCCCGTGCCGTGGCTCGGGCCGCAGACCGACGCGACGCTCGCAGACCTCGCCGAGCGCGGCGAGCGGAACGTGCTGGTCTGCCCGATCAGCTTCACCGCCGACTGCCTCGAAACCGTTGACGAACTCGGCCGCGAGTACCGCGAACTCTTCCACGAGAAGACCGAGGGGGAGGGCAAGATCCACCTGCTGCCCGCGCCGAACGACTACGGGCCCTTCGTCCACGCCCTCGCGCAGATCGTGCGGCGCGGGCCGGTGCCGGTCGACCTCTCCAAGCCGGTCGAGCCGCTGATGGACTTCGGCCCCTCGGGCGACGATTTCGCGTCGCTCGTCGGCCGGCTGGTGATGGCCGGCGTGTCGGTCGCGGGCCGCACGCTGCCCGAGGGCGGGCCGGCGATGTCGCACGTCGACGAGGCCGCCCTGAAGCGCGTCAAGGTGCCGGCGGGCGAATCGGTCGAGTTGCTCAAAACCCTCGGCGACCTCGGCGGCGTCGGCGAGGTGATGCTCTGGAACACCTGCTGCCGCTTCGAGGCCTACGCCTTGGCCGATGAGGATTCCGACGCCGGCCGACTCGCCGCCGATTTGCGGACCGCCGTGTCGCGCGGCGAGGTGGACGAGTCCGCCGCCAACGTCCTGCGCGGGGCCGACGCCTGGCACCACCTGCTGCGCACGGCGGCGGGGTTGAACAGCACGCTGCCCGGCGACGGGTCGATCCTGGAGCAGTTGGACTCGGCCCGGCGGATGGCGGCCCACGCGGGCGTCGGCGGGCCGGGCATCGACCGCCTCGTCGGCGGGGCGGCCACGCTGATCAAGCAGTTGCGCGACACGACCGACTGGGGCCGCTACGCCGCCGACTACGCCACCGCCGCCTTCGGCCGCCACGCCAAGTCGGCCGGCAAAACCTTCGCCGACGCCGCGTGCGTGGTCATCGGCGGCTCGACCACCAGCCGCGCGATGCTCCGCCTGCTCGTTGACGACCTCGACGTGCCGCAGAAGAACCTGACGGTGATCTACCGCGGCGAGGGCCGCGAGCGGCTGGTGAAGGTGCTCCGCAAGATCATCGGCCACGGCAAGCGGCTGCGGGTGGACGACTACTCCGACCCCGCCGTCGCCGCCGCCCTGGCCGAGGCGGACTTCCTGTTTTTAGGCATCGACCGCCGCGGCCCGATCCTGCACCGCCGCGACGTGGAGCAACTCCGCGACTTCAAGCGGAAGCCGCTGACCGTCGTGGACTTCAACTCGTTCGGCTCGACCGAGGGGTTGGCGGAGATCCCCGGCGTGAAGGTGCTGGACGCCGACCACCTCGACGACGAGGTGTCGGCCCATGCCGACCGCCTGGCCGGCGACGCGAAGTTCGCCCTCGCCCGCCGCTTCGCCGAGGCGTTTCTGGACGGCGAGGTGTCCTCCCTCCGCGGCACGCCGAAGCCGACGCTGCGGCGCGCGAAGGCAACGGTTGAAAAGCTCGGCGGCAGGCTCGAAGTGCTGGAGGCGATGGCGAAGTAGTCCGCCAAAACAGCCGGGAGCGGAAGCCCCGGTCTTCAATCGGGAACCGACGCGCCTAAGACCGGGGCTTCCGCTCCCGGCTACTTTGGCGGACTTTTTGGTTCACAACATGCTCTCCCTCCCCCTCGCCATTCCCGACGTCGACCGCCCGCTGTTCGCGCGGTATGCCGGCCTCTCGCTGCCGCGGCACGTCAGCTACCCAATGCCGACGTGGTGGAAGCCGCTGGACGGCCCGGCGGCGCAGGAAATGCGGGAAACGAACGCCGCCGGCGGGGCGAACGACCTCTCGCTCTACCTGCACATCCCGTTCTGCGAGGCCCTCTGCAAGTTCTGCGCCTGCAACCGCACGATCCTCCGCAAGCGCTCCGAGGGCGCGGCCGATCAGGCCGAGGCATATCTTGCCGCGATCATCCGCGAAATCGGCCAACGCGGACCCGATCTGGGCCGCAACCGCAGCCGGCCCGTCCGCCAAATCCACTGGGGCGGCGGCACGCCGACGTACCTGAATGAGGCGCAGATCGAGCGCCTCCATGGCGCGATCGCGGAAGCATTTTCGATTGCGGAAGACGCGGAAATCTCCATCGAGGTCGACCCCCGCGTCACCACCGCCAGCCAACTCCAAACGCTCGCCAACCTCGGCTTCAACCGCATCTCCCTCGGCGTGCAGGATTTCGACCCGCAGGTGCAGCAGCACGTCCGCCGGGTGCAGCCGTTCGAGATGGTGCAGCGCACCGTGGAAGATGCCCGCGCCGCCGGCTTCACGAGCGTGAACTTCGACCTCATCTACGGCCTGCCGTACCAGACCAAGGCGACCGTGGCCGACACGGTGGAGCGCGCGATCTCCCTCTCGCCCGACCGCGTGGCCTTTTACCACTACGCCCAGATTCCCGACAAAATCGCCAATCAGCGCGGCATCCACCACGACCGAATGCCCGACAGCGACACGAAGCTCACGATCTTCCTCGCCGCCGTCGCGCGCTTCACCGCCGCCGGATATGACTTCATTGGCCTCGACCACTTCGCCAAACGCGACGAACTGCTCAGCGATGCGCTGCGCAGCGGCCGGATCACGCGGAACTTTCAGGGCATGACCACCGGCGCGGAGCTCGATCTGGTCGGCCTCGGCCCCTCGGCCATCAGCGGCTTCCCCGGCGGGGCGTACCTGCAGAACATCCATGACCCGGCAATTTACGTCGAGATGATGAACGCGGGTCAAGACCCCGCCGTCCGCGGCCTGTCGCTGACGGCCGACGATGCGGTTCGGCAGTTCGTCATCAACCAACTCTACTGCACGGCGGCGGTGGTGCCGGCGGTCGTGGAGCGGCGATTCGGCATCGACTTCCCGACCTACTTTGCCGAAGAGATCAACCGCCTCCCGCCGTTCGTCCGCGACGGTTTGGTGGCGATGGACGGCGACCACGGGGGGCGCGGCGGCTTCGAGCTAACCTACCCGCTCGGCCGCGTGCTGATGCGAAACGTCGCGGCAGTGTTCGACGCCTATCTGGAACCGGACGCCTACCGCGTCGGCGAATCGCGGGCGTTTTCGGCGAGTGCCTGACGTTCCTTAATAGCCGGAGGCGGAAGCCCCGGTTCTGCGTTTTTCGCCCGATGAACCGGGGCTTCCGCCTCCGGCTGTTAAAGAACCCTCCAGTGGATCCGCCAACGCCCGACAACGACCTGCTCCTCCGCGCCGCCCGGCGCGAGTCGACCGGCCGCGCGCCGGTGTGGCTCATGCGCCAGGCGGGCCGGTTCGACCCCGAGTACCAGCGCATCCGCCGCGAGTGCGGGCTGGAACTCGAAGACCTCTTCCGCCACGCGGAGAAGGCGGCGGAGATCACGCTGCTTCCGGTGCGATTGGGCGTGGACGCGGCCATTCTGTTTCAGGATATTCTCACGCCCCTCGCGCCGGCGGGTGCAGAATTCGTCTTCCGCCCCGGCCCCGTGCTGGAGCGGCCGTTCGAGTCGGCCGCCGAACTTGATCGGTTGCAGGCTTACGACGTTCACGAGCACCTGCCGTTCGTGCCGCAGAGCATCCGCGGCGCGCTCGAGCGGCTTGAAAACCGCATCCCGCTCCTCGGCTTCGCCGGCGCGCCGCTGACGCTGCTGACGTTCGTGATCGAGGGCGGCAGCCCCGGCGCAAACGCCTCCAACACCAAGGCGATGATGATCGACGCGCCCGCCGCCGTCCACGCGGCCCTGTCGCTGCTGGCGGGCGTGACGGCCGACTACCTGGCGATGCAGGCCGACGCGGGCGTCCACGCGGTGCAACTGTTCGAGAGTTGCGCCGACCTGTTCACGCCGGCCGAATATCGCGCGTTCGCGCTGCCGTACCAGCGGGCGGCATTCAGCAAAGTCAGCGGCCGGATTCCGACGATCCTGTTCGCCAAGGATCAGTCGGACGTCGACCTCATGGCCGACAGCGGCGCGACCGTTCTCAGCATCGGCAGCGGGGTGGACCTCGCGGCCGCGAAGGAGAAACTTGCCGGCCGGGCGGCGGTGCAGGGGAACGTCGACAACGTCTTGCTCCGCGACGGCTCGGCCGATCAGGTCCGCCGCGCCGTCGTCGCGTGCAAGGAGGCGGGCGGGGCGTCCGGGCACATCCTCAACCTCGGCCACGGCATCCTCAAGGGCACGCCGTTCGACAACGTCGTCGCCTTCATCGACGCGGCCAAGTCGTGACGGTCGACACCCTCATCGTCGGCGGCGGCATCGGCGGCCTCACCGCCGCGTGGCGGCTCGCCAAAGCCGGCCGCGACGTGATGTTGGTCGAGGCGTCCGATCACGTCGGCGGCGCGATGCGGACCGTTCGCCGCGACGGCTTCCTGTTGGAGCAGGGGCCGTTCAACGTGATCGTGCGCGCGCCCGCGCTGGCGGAGTTGCTGGCCGACGTGGCCGACGCCGCGCCGGTCATTCCCGCGAATAAACAGGTCGGCCGCAACCGCTTCGTGCTGCACGGCGGCCGGCTGCGGAAGGTGCCCGGCTCGCCGGTCGATCTCGCAAAGTCGGACCTCCTGACCGCCGCCGGCAAGGCCCGGCTGCTGCGCGGCCTCGCGTGGAGTTCGCCGTCTGACGATGCGGAAGAAACGGTGGACGCCGCCGCCCGCCGGCGGTTCGGGCCGGAGGTGGCGGACCGGATCGTCAGCGCGGTCACGACCGGCATCTACGCCGCCGACAGCCGGCTGCTGTCGCTCGCCGCCTGCTTCCCGTCCGCCGCGGCGTGGGATGAATCCGGCCACAGCCCGCTGGGCCGAATGCTCGGCGGGATGCTCGGCGGGTTGGCAAAGCGGAAGCCGAAGACCCCCGACCGCCCGCGCGGCCTCATCAGCGTCGTCGGCGGGCTCGGCGCGGTGCCCGAGGCGCTGGCGGCGCGGCTCGGGGCGGAGCGGGTGCGCGTCGGGTGTTCCGTCAATCGCATCGAGCGAACTGACAGCGGCTTCACCGTGTCAATGAACCGGAACAAGCCGGCGTCTGAGCCGAAGGCGAAGACCCGGGTTCTTCCGTCGCGGGAGGAGCCCGGGAAGTCCGTTTCTTTGCGAAGCCGCAAGCGGCGAAGACGTGATTGAGTGCCGCAGCCTCATCCTCTCCGTCGGTGCCGCAGCGGCCGCTTCGCTGCTCAATGAGATCGCGCCGGACGCCTCGCAAACGATCCGCCGGATCACCGCCTCCTCGATGGTCGTGCTGAATCTTGCCTATCGTGCCGCCGACGTTGGGCACCCGCTCGATGGTTACGGTTTCCTCGTGCCGCGGACCGATGCCGACTGCCCGCTGCTGGGCGTGCTGTTCGCCGACAGCGTCTTCCCGCACCACGCGCCCGCGGGGTACCGACTGCTCCGCGCCTTCGTCGGCGGCACCCGCGACCCGGCGGCGATTCATCGGCCGGACGGCGAGTTGATTGAACGGACCACCGCCGCGTTGCGGGAGCTCTTGGGCGTCCGCGGCGAGCCGGCATTGGTCGACCTCGTGCGGTGGCCGGACGCGGTGCCGCTGTACGCGCCGGGGCACGTCGGGCGGGTCGAGACGATCCGCCACTCCGCCGCCGCCGTGCCGGGGCTGCACCTGCTGGGGAATTATCTGGCGGGCGTGAGCGTGAACGACGTGGTGCGGAAGGCCGCAGAAGTGGCCGACGCGGTTTCCAACGGCCGCCGGCCGGCTTAACATTGCGAAGCCGCGAGCGGCCGGGCCGCCCGCGGCCTCGCACAGATCACTCCACCGAAAGAACGAACATGGCTGACCTCTCCGGCGACCTCTCGGGCCTGCAGATCGACACCGACTGGAAGAAGCAGGCCCAGGCCGAGAAGCGGCGCCTCGCCGAGGAACTCAAGGCCCGCGACGCCGCCCCCGCCCCGGCCAAACCCGCCGCCAAGGCCCGGCCCGCCGCCGACCGCAAAATGCCCCGCGCCGGCTTCGACACCCTGCTCCGCTCGGTCGTCACCCAGGCCCTCTACTACCTAGGCGACCTCGCCACCCCCGGCGGCGAGGCGGCGGTCAACCTCGACCTCGCCAAGCACCACCTCGACACCCTCGCCGTCCTCGAATCCAAAACGCAGGGCAACCTCGACGAGCAGGAGCGGCAAACGCTCGACGAATCGCTGTACGAAGTCCGCATGCGTTTCGTCTCGGTCGCGTCGCGATACATTTTGTGAACCGCCGTCGCACGGGTTTTCAACCCGCGTTCAACCGCGACCGTGTTGAAGTGGGCAAAACACGGGTTAGAAACCCGTGCTACGGCGGATGCGCAATTCTTGCCGCACTGCGACAAGGTTTCGCAGTTGCACCGACGGAATAACCCGCTACTGTTCATCCAGACGCGGCCCGAACGCCAATCTGTCTCACGACATGACGTTCTGACGCTGTTCGATGACGGGCCACGGATGGCCCCTCACTTCCCCGCGCCGCAGGCAAGGATTGCCGATGGCCCGAGTCACCGCCACGCCCCAAGCCATCGCGCGGCCGCCCGCCCCGGCGGGCCGTCTGGGCCAGTTGTGGCAGGTGCCGCTGCTGGTCTTCTCGCTGGGGCTGTTCGGCTACGCGGCCTACGTCTTCATCGACCCGCAGCCGGGGCCGACGGCCGAGCAGAAGCTCGCCGCCGCCCGGACCTACCTCGATCAGGACCGGCCCGACGCGGCGATCGAGCGGCTGAACGATTTGCTCCAGGCCGCCACCCTCACCGACGCCCAGCAGGCCGACGCCCACCTGCTCCTCGCCGCCTCGCTCGAGCGCGGCCAGACGCTCCGCCGGATCGACGTGCCGGCGAACCACAACCGGATCATCGAGCAGACCCGCCTCGCCCTGGGCCGGGGCGTGGCCGCGACGCCCGACCTGTACCGCCGCCTCGGCGACAGTTACGCAGCGTTGGGCCGGGCCGACGCGGCGGTCGACTCCTACCGCAAGGCGATCGCCCTGGCCGTCGGCCTCGCCCCCGCCGACGGCAAGCGCGGCCCCGCCCTGGGGCTGCACCGCCGGCTGATCGAACTGCTGCTGAAGGAGGGCGACGCCGGCCCGGCCGAGACCGAGCTCGCCGCCTACCTCGACGCAAAGGATCTGACCAACGCCGAGCGGTCGTGGGCCCTGGGCGAGCGGGCGACGCTGCTGGCCGACGCCGGCAAGTTCACCGAGGCCCGCGTGCTGCTCGACGAGGCGCTGCGGCTGGCGAGCGACCCGGTCGAGCAGGGGGCCGTGAACTACCACCTCGGCTACTGCGCCCACCAGTTGGGCGATGAGGACGGGGCGGAGCGCTACCTGCGGGTCGCCCGCGAGCAGCTCGGGGTCCGCCACCCACTCGACGCCGACGCCTGCCTGCTGCTGGGCCAGATCCTGCAGGCGCGGCAGAGTTGGCTGGAGGCGGTCAGCTTTTACCAAGTCGTGCTGGGCAGCCACCCCGACAGCGACGCGGTGCCGCTGGCCCAACTCGGCCGGGGCGTCTGCCGGGTGATGGCCGGCGAGGGGGAGAAGGGGCTGGACGACCTCCGCCAGCTCGCCCTGACGTTCGAGCAGAACCGCCTCCGCCCGCCGGTGATTCGGGCGGCGGTGGAGGGGCTGCAGACCGCCGGCCGCGCGCTGCGGGACAAGCAGGCCTACCCCGCCGCGCTCGAGGCGATGGCGCTGGAGCGCACGCTGCTTGGCGATGCGGTGCCCGGCGGCTTCTACGCGCGGCTCGGCGTGCTGTTCGAGCGTCGGGCAAACCAGGCGGAGCGCGAGGCCCAGGACGCCAAAACGCCGGCGGAGAAGGTCGCCCTAAATCAGGAGGCCGGGGCCGACCGCGCCAAGGCCGGCGACGCCTACGTCGCCCACGCCAAGGGCATGTCCGCCACCGACGATGACGCCTACGGCGATGCCCTGTGGAAGGGGATCGACCTCTACGAGCGCGCCGGCGACGCCCCGGCGGCCATCGCCGCGCTCGAGCTCTTCGCCGCCGAGCGGCCGGCCGACCGGCTGACGCCCGACGCGCTGCTGCGCCTCGGCAAACTCTACCAGGCCCTGGGCGACTTCGATAAGGCCGTCGCCACCTACCGGCGGAACCAGGAGAAATACCCGCAGAGTCTGGCCGCCAGCAAGAGTGCCGTGCCGCTGGCGCAGGCGTATCTGGCGAAGGGGCCGGACGCGTTCGCCAAGGCCGAGGCCACGCTGCGGGGCGTGGTGGAGGACAACCCGCTGCTGACGCCGGAGTCCGAGGAGTTCCGGCTGGCCGTGCTGGAGTTGGGCCAACTCGCCTACCGGACCGGGCGGTTCGACGAGGCGATCGCGCGGTTTCAGGAGTTCGCCGAGCGCTACCCGTCGGACCCGCGGCTGGGCCGGGCGCTGTTCCTGACGGCCGACGCCTACCGCAAGGGGGCCGACAAGCCGGATGCGAAAGTCGACGGCAAGACCGGCGTCAAGGCTCTCGCCGGCCGGGCCGACCGCCTCGCCAGGGCCGAGCGGTTGTACGGCAAGACCGCCGACTTCTACCGCGCCCGCACGCCGTCGGACGACCTCGACCGCCTGTACGAAAAGCTCGCCTACTTCTACGCCGGCGATTGCCTGTTCGACAACGGGAAGTACCAGGCCGCGATCGACGCCTACGACCGGGCAGTGTTCAAGTATCAGGATGACCCGCGGTCGGTCGGGGCGTTCGTGCAGATCGTCAACGCCAACCTGGCGCTGGGGCGGACCGAGCAGGCGCGGGCGGCGAACGAGCGGGCGAAGTGGATCGTCCAGCGGCTGCCGGCCGAGGCGTTCGCGGACGACGCGGTGGGGTCGGTGATGCCCAAGGCGTATTGGGAGAAGTGGCTGGAGTGGGCGGGGAAGCCGGGGACTTGAGTTAATTCCGCTTGACCGGGAAGGAATGCGAATGCCGATGCTGATGGACATGGCCTTATCGACCGACGAGTTCGCCGCCGCGCTGGGCGAGCAGGTGACGTGCTACCGGCGGCTGCTGCGGCTGAGCGGCGCGCAGCACGAGTGCGTGGCGCAGGGGCAGACCGACAAGCTGCTGGACATCCTGCAGGGCCGCCAGCGCGAGCTGGAGAAGATCACCGAGATCGAGGCCCGCATCCGCCCGCTGAAGCGTGACTGGCCGGCGGTGGCCGAGTCGCTCGATGCCGACGAGCGCGCGTCGGCCGAGGCGCTGCTGGCGGAGAGCCGGTCGCTGCTGGCGGAGATCACGCGGGCCGACCAGGACGATGCGCTGGTGCTGCAGCAGCGGAAGCTGAGCCTCGGCCGGCAGTTGGCGCAGGCGAACGTGGGGCGGGCGGTGAACCGGTCCTACGCCGCCGCGGCGTACGGGCGGCCGGGGCCGCGGATGGACGTGCATAAGTGAGTAGGTAGTAGGTAGTAGGTGGTAGGTAGAGGATTTTTTATGTCACTTTTGGTGAGGGACAGGTTCGCTGGGGTGGGGTCGGTGCCGGCGCGCGAGGCGCGGGTGGCGGAGTTGGGGCAGATTCTCCACGCCTACAGCGAGGTCACGGAACGGCTGCAAAGGTCGCACGAGCAGTTGCAGGCGACGGTAGAGCGGCTGCAGAACGAGCTGGGCGAGAAGAACCGCCTGCTGGAGCGCCGCAACCGGCTGGCCGCGTTGGGCGAGATGGCGGCGGGCATGGCCCACGAAATCCGCAACCCCCTCGGTGGCATGCAGTTGTACGCGACGATGCTCGACGCCGATTTGGCCGACCGGCCGGAGCAGCGGAAGATCGTGGGCAAGATCAGCGGCGGGGTGCGGCGGCTGGAGGGACTCGTCAGCAACGTGCTGCAGTTCACCCGCGAGATCACCGCCAACCGCCGGCGGTGCGACGTGCGGGCGGCGGTCGATGAAGCGGTCGATTTGACCGCCCGCCAGCAAGCCGCCGCGGGCGTGCGCGTCGAACTGATCGGCCCCGAGTCGCTGGTGGCCGACGCCGACCCCGACCTGATCGGCCGGGCTGTCCTGAACCTGGTGCTGAACGCCATCGAGGCGGCGGCGGGGCGGGTGGCGGTCGGATTGACGCCGCGGGCCGACGGATTTTCCCTGGCGGTGAGCGACGACGGGCCGGGCATCGCCCCCGGCGTGATCGACCGACTGTTCGACCCGTTCTTCACCACGAAGGACGTGGGCACGGGACTCGGTTTGTCCATCGTCCACCGCATCGCAGACGCGCACGACGGCACGATCACGGCGAGCAATGTACCGGGCGGCGGGGCGAGCTTTGAGTTGATGATCTGACGTGGCACGGGCGTCCCGCCCGCGTCCGCGCCTTCTCTGACTGCCGAAGAACGCGGGCGGGACGCCCGTGCCACGATGGGCGTGAAACGGAGTTAAGCATGGCAAGAATCCTTGTCGCCGACGACGACGAGATGATGCGCGACAGCGTCGCCGCCACGCTCGCGCGGCTGGGCCACTCGGTCGCCGCCGCGGCGGACGGGGCGGCGGCGCTGGCGCGGCTCGACGCCGAGGCGTTCGACCTGCTGCTCTCGGACCTGAAGATGCCGAAGATGACCGGCATCGAGTTGCTGGAAGAGGCGAAGAAGCGCCGCCCGAACCTGCCGGTCGTGCTGATGACCGCCTACGCCACCGTCCGCACCGCCGTCGACGCGATGAAGCTCGGCGCGTACGACTACCTGCAAAAGCCCTTCGAGGCCGACGACCTGAAGCACCTCGTCGACCGCACGCTCGAGCACGCCCGGCTCAAGACCGAAAATGAGGCGCTGCGGAGCATCGTCGAGTCGCTGCCGACCAAGCCGATGGTCGGCGGCGGGCCGGCGATGTCGGCGCTGCGCGAGACGGTCGAGCGGGTCGCGCGGAGCAACGTCACCGTCCTCATCCGCGGCGAGAGCGGCACGGGGAAGGAGGTCGTCGCGCGGCAGATCCACCAACTTTCCGACCGCCGCGAGCGGCCGATGCTCGCGGTGAACTGCGCGGCCCTCAGCGAGACCCTTCTGGAGAGCGAACTCTTCGGCCACGAGAAGGGCGCGTTCACCGGCGCCGACAAAATGCGCCGCGGCCGGTTCGAGCTCGCCGACGGCGGCACGCTGCTGCTGGACGAGGTGAGCGAGATCGACCCCGCCCTTCAGGCGAAGCTGCTGCGGGTGCTGCAGGAGAGCCGCTTCGAGCGCGTCGGCAGCAGCCAGACGCAGCGCGTGGACGTGCGGGTGATCGCCACGAGCAACCGCGACCTGGAGGCCGACGTGGCGGCCGGGCGGTTCCGGCGCGACCTCTTTTACCGGCTGAACGTGGTGCCGCTGAACCTGCCGCCGCTGCGCGAGCGGGCCGAGGACGTGCCGGATTTGTGCCGGCACATCCTGCACACGATCGCCCGGCGGGAGAATGCCGCCTACCGCCACATCGAGCCGGCGGCCGTCCGGCTGCTGCAACGCTACGACTGGCCCGGCAACGTGCGGGAACTGCAGAACATCCTCGAGCGCGCCGTGGTGCTGGAGGCCGACCCCGGCGTGATCCGCGCCGCGACGCTGGAGCCGTGGCTGAAGTCGCCCGAGCGAACCGGAGGCGACGGGGCGGCGGCGACCCTCGCCGGCCAGCCGCTGGCGAGCATCGAGCGGCAGGTGATCCTCTCGACACTGCAGCGGTTCCAGGGCCACCGCGTCAAAACGGCCGGGGCACTGGGGATCGGCGTCCGCACCCTTGGGATGAAGATCAAAAAGTGGAAGGACGAGGGGGAGTTGGCGGACTCGGCGGTTTAGGAACGCGGCAGGTTCCGCGCGGTCGGCGCAGTTTTCGCGCGGATTGGCGGGGGGTTTTAGGACGTGGAAACAGTTGAGCGAAAAAGAGTTATGCCCTGCCGGCGGGGCGTTTGAGGCGTTCGCAGGATTCGGTTTCGCCGGCGGTACGGCATTTGTGGTGTCAGGTTGACGGAGGAGCGGCAAATGTTCATCAATCGACTCGTCAACGACGGCCCGGCCCCGACGCTGGTGAAGCTGCTGAGCTTCACCAGCCGGCGGCAGGACCTGATCGCGGCCAACATCGCCAACGTCGACACGCCGGGCTACGTCCAGGAGGATTTGTCGACCGACAAGTTTCAGGCCGGCCTGCGGGCCCGACTCGCCGCCGGGCGGCGCGCGTCGGACTTCGGGGCCGCCTTCGCCCCGGACGACGGCCCGGCGGTGGAGGAACTCGACGGCACCCGCGGCCACGGCATCCTCTTCCACGACCGCAGCGCGCGGTCGATCGAGCAGTTGACCACCGACCAGGCGAAGAACGCCCTGATCCACAACGTCGCGGCCGAACTGCTGCGCAAGCAGTATGACGTGCTGCAGACCGCCATCCGCGAGCGCGTGGTGTAGCGTTGGGCAGTGGGCGGTGGGTAGTGGAGTTTTGCAACTGACAACGGACGACTGACAACGGACCCCACAAATGTTTCAAGCCTTAGACACTTCGGCCAGCGGGTTGACGGCGCAGCGGGTGCGGATGGACACGGTGGCGAACAACGTCACGAACATGGGCACTACGCGGAGCTCGACCGACGCGGCGGGGCGGCCGGTGCCGTACCGGCGGCGGTTCGTGGTCTTCGCGCCGGGCCGGCCGGAGAATCCCGCCGCGCCGGGCGTGCGGGTCGCGGAGATCGGCCAAGACCCCACGCCGGGCCAGAAGCGGCTGGAGCTCGGCCACCCCGACGCCGACGCGGGGGGCTACGTCCGCTACCCCAACGTCGACCTCGCCACCGAAATGGTGAACATGATGGAGGCGTCGCGGGCCTACGAGGCGAACCTCAGCACGATGGAGACGACCAAGTCGATGATCAACGCCAGCCTGCGACTGCTGGCGTGATCGAGTAGGTGGTGGGTTGTAGGTGGTAGGTAGGGAAGAGATTTAGAAGATGGCACTTCCAATTACGAATCTTCCGGGCATCAATCGGCTGGAGGCGCCGGGCGGGGGGCTGCCGGCGCAGGCCAAGCCGATCACCGGGCCGAGCTTTGCCGACACGCTCAAGGAGTCGATCGGCGAGGTCTCGAAGCTGCAGCAGGACGCCACCGCGGCGGTCGAAAATCTCGCCGCCGGGCAGACCGATGACGTGACCGGCGTGATGACGGCGGTGGAGAAGAGCGATTTGGCGTTCAAGACGCTGCTGTCGATCCGGTCGAAACTGATGGACGCCTACGACGAGATCAAGAACATGCCGATCTGAGTTGTCCCATACGTTGTCCGAACATTGCGACGGAACGTCGCGGAGAGGCATCCCCCAACTTGCCACGGCCGGGCCAGACTCGCGCCGGTGGTGCCGGGGTGTCGCGGCCGACAGAACGGTCGGCGGGGCCGGCCAAGATGCGCGGGGCGGTCCGCCAAGATGCGGGTTGTGTGAGGGATCGGTTTCGGCGAGGGTGGGCCTTCGTCGAACAGCAGCGCGAACGAATCGGCCCCGCCGCGGACAGGATGTCCACCGGCGGGGAGCGGGGCCGCGTTGACTTTGGTAGGGAACGATTGCTTGGGCCAGGGAGGGCCGAAACATGGATGCCGTCAAACAGCAACTCTTGCGGATTCAGGAGCAGCTCGGGGCGCTGAGCGCGACCCAGAAGATGCTCACCGCCACCCTTGTGGCCGTGATGGTGATGACCGTCCTGTGGTACGGCCGCTACGCCGCGTCGCCGGAGATGGTGCCGCTGCTCGACCAGCCGACGGCGGCCGAAGACCTCTCGCGGATCAAGGGCTACCTCGCCGGCCGGCACATTGCGTATCGGCTGGAGGGCGACCGGATCTTCGTGCCCGCCGACCAGCAGCTCGAGGCGCTGATCGACCTCGGCGGCCACAACCTGCTGCCGAAGGACACCAGCCGCGGGTTCGACGAGCTGATCGCCAAGATGACCCCGTGGGACGGCCAGGCCCGCACGCGGGCGGTGCTGGAGCACGGCAAGGAGCAGTTCCTCTCGCAAATCCTCGGCTCGTTCCCGAACGTCGCCGCGGCCGACGTGGTGATCAACACGGTCGAGGAGCGGCGGATCGGCGGGGGGCTCAAGCCCAGCGCCAGCGTCCGCGTCCGCACCAAGGACGGCCAGGCCGACCGCCAGACCGCCCAGGCGGTGGCGGACTTCGTCTGCAACGCCGTCAGCGGCCTCGAGGCGGACCACATCACCGTGGTGCTCAACGGCACGACCCAGCGGCTCAAGGCCGCCGGCGGGGGCTTGAGCGGCGACGACTTCCTGGAGGGCCGCCAGAAGGCCGAGGAGATGTTCGCCGGCAAGATCGAGTCGCAGCTGTTCTTCATCCCCGGCGTGCGCGCGACGGTCACGGTGAAGCTCAACGACCGCAGCTCGACCCGGACCAGCCGCACCTACGACGACGTCCGCCAGAGCGAGCACACGACCGAATCCATCACCGAGGACCAGCGGCTGCCTTTGGCGAGCGGCGTGGAGCCGGGCGTGGTGCCGAACACCGGCGTGTCGATCCCCCAGGCCCCGCCCGCGGCCGACGGCGGGGGGAGCCAGCGCGAGGAGAGCCGCACCACCTACGAGAACTTCCCCAGCGTGACGGAGGAGACCAGCCAGCAGGCGGCGGGCCAGCCCACCCCCGTCGCCGCCGCCGTGCGGGTGCCGCGGAGCTACTTCGTCAAGGTCTGGCAGGACCTCAACGACCGGGCGCCGGAGGTCAAGCCCAAGCCCGAGGAGCTCGACCCGCTGATCGCCGCCCAGACCGCGACGATCCGCAAGGAGGTGCTCGCCTGCACCGGCATCGCCGACCCCGCCGCCGTCGCCGTCGAGCCCTACGCCGACCTCGTGCTGGCCCAGATGCAGCCGCCCGTCCTGCCGGTGGCGGCGGCGACGGGCGTGGTGCAGTTCGTCGGCGGCTACGGCAAGCAACTGGTCCTCGGCGCCCTGGCCGTGGCGAGCCTGGTGATGGCGAGCATGATCGCCCGCCGCGGCTCCGACGGCGCGGCCACCGTCGTCTCCTCCGCCGGCTCCCTCGACCTGTCCGACGACGACCGGCCCGCCGGCCCGCAGTACGACGAGCTCGGCAGCCCCGACGGCCCGATGTTCGCCCGCGAGATGGACGCCGACGCCCTGCAGGAGCAGCAGATCGTCGAGCAGGTCTCGACCTTGGTGAAGGAAAACCCCGACGCCGCCGCCAACCTGATCCGGCGGTGGGTCACGACTTAGGAAGTGGTGAGCGGGTTAGGGATGAGCGGGTGAGTAGAAGTCATCCAGTTCGATCTGACCCCTCACCCGCTCATCCCTATTCCCTCACCACTTCTAAGACGGAAAGATGACCCAAGCCGCCCCGACATCCCCCCCCATCCCCGGCGTCCGCAAGGCGGCGGTGCTGCTGCTGACGCTGCCCGAGGACGACGCCGCCGCCGTGCTCAAGCGGCTGCCGCCGGGGGTCGTCGAGGTCGTCAGCCGCGAGCTCGCCGGCCTCGTCAGCGTCAGCCCGCAGGACCGCCGCGCGGTCTTCGGCGAGTTCTACCAACTCGCCCTCGCCAACAACTACCTCAGCGAGGGCGGCCTCGACCACGTCCGCAACCTGCTGAAGAAGAGCCTCAGCGGCGAAGACGCCGACCGCATGATCCGCCAGGTCACCAGCAGCGTGCAGGCCACGCCCTTCGGCTTCCTGCAAAAGGCCGAAACCGCCAATCTGCTGGCGTTCATTCAGGAGGAGCACCCCCAGACGATTGCGCTGATCCTCGCCCACCTCCCGCCGGCCAAGGCGAGCGAGGTGCTGACCGCCGAGCCACACCTCAATCGGCTGCTGCACCGGCCGGGGGGCGAGGGTGACGTCGTTGACGTGGAACCGGGCGCCGTCGTGCGTGACGTGGTCCTCGGTCCACAGGCGCCGCATCACCGCTAGCGCCTCGTCGAACCAGGCGGCCCGCTCGGTCCGCTCGATGCCGAAGGCCCGGTGCTCGGCCGGCTCGGGCGACCCGAGGCCGACCGCCGGGAGGAACCGGCCGCCCGACAGCCGGTCGAGGCTGGCCATCTCCTTGGCCAGCACCACTGGGTTTCGGCCCGGCACAACCAGCACCCCGGTCCCGAGCTTCAGCTTGCGAGTGCGGCCGGCGGCAAAGGCCAGGGCGACGAGCGGGTCGGGAGCGTCGCCGGTGAGCCGCTCGGAGAGCCACAGCGAGTCGAACCTCAAGGCTTCGAGCATGTCGACCAGTTCCCCAAAGGACCCGGCCTCGTTAGCGCTGGTGTGGGTGCCGAGCCCGAAGCCGATCCGTACCTTCACCACCTCAGCCTGACACCTCCCGACGGTCGCCTCGTCCAGACGGTCGAGCAGAAGCTCTGGTACCGAGACCGGGGCCGGGCGGCCGCCGGTCGACCATAGTGGGAGATGCCCCATCTGACGTTCGTGACGCTGGGCGCCCGGGACCTGGCTACCCTCCGAGCCTTCTACCGAAGGTGGGGGTGGCGGGAGCGCGAGGGCGCATCGGACACCTTCGCCGCTCAGAGGCTCCGCGGATAGGTGACTCCAAGCAATGGGACACGGAGCCTCTCTCGCGCCAGATGACTGTGCTTGCTTGGTCGGACGAGCGGATCAAGCTGACCGGGCCTCCAATGTTTCCGCCTATCCGCTCGTCCTCCTACGACGCCCGCGGCGCCCGCCTCGCCCTGTACCCCATCGAGCCTCTTTCCGAGGAAGCCGCACCGGGCGAGGCGCTGCCCGCCGCCGGGTGGAACGGGATCACCCTGGCGATGAACCTCGACGACCGTCCCGCCGTCGACGCCGAGCTCGACCGGGCCGTCGCGGCCGGGGCCAAGGAGATCGCCCGCCCCGTCGAGCGCGAATGGGGCGGCTACAGCGGGTACGTCGCCGATCCGGAAGGCCACCGGTGGGAGATCGCTTGGGCGCCGGATTGACATCGGCACACGCGTGATCCCCGGCGCGTCAAGCATCCCAGGTCGACGTGTGCGCACGACCTAGCCCAAGACGCTGACCCGTGCGCACACGTAGGCACCCAGGCCGACGTGTGCGCACACGTAGGCGCCTCGCCGCTCGCCTCGACCCGGCGAACGAGGGCAGGACCCGCGGCAGCCGGCAGCCGGTAGCCCGGCATCGCCCTACGCTCGCCGGCCATGTCCCTCGCCGATGACGAGCGCCGCACCGAGGATCCCGTGGCCGGGGCCGCCGCCGTGGATCCGCTGGCCTCCTTCCGCCTCGATGGTCGGGTGGTGGTGGTGACCGGCGCGTCGGTCGGTCTTGGCCGCCGCTTCGCACGCGTCCTGCACGGGGCGGGCGCCACGGTGGTGGTGGCGGCCCGACGCCAGGGCGAGCTGTCGTCGTTGGCCGACGAGCTCGGCGACCGCGTCCATCAGGTGGCCACCGACGTGACCGTGCCCGAAGATTGCCGCCGCCTCATCGAGCGAGCCGTCGAGGTGGGCGACGGCCGTCTCGACATCCTGATCAACAACGCCGGGATCTCCAAGATCGGTCCCGCCGAGACCGAGGCCTACGACGACTTCCGCCACGTCGTGGACGTGAACCTGAACAGCCTGTTCCTGTTGTGCCAGTTGGCCTTTGCGCCCATGGTGGCGAGCGGTGGCGGCACCATCGTCAACATCGCGTCGATGCTGGGCCTGGTGGCGGCCACCCCGGTGAAGCAGGCCTCGTACTGCGCGTCGAAGGGGGCGGTGGTGAACCTCACCCGCGAGCTGGGCGCCCAGTGGGGCCGCAAGGGCGTGCGGGTGAACGCCATCGCGCCGGGTTGGTTTCGCAGCGAGATGACGGCGACGATGTGGGGCGACGACGCCTCGGAGCGCTATGTCGAGCGCAGCACGCCGCTCGGGCGAGAAGGCGCCGAGCACGAGCTAGACGGCGCCCTGCTGTTCCTCGCCTCCGACGCCAGCTCCTACGTCGTCGGCCACACCCTTCCCGTCGACGGCGGCTGGACGGCGATCTGAGAAGGGTCGCTCGACCGGCGGAGCTTGCTTGCCCGACGACCGAGCCTCGCGCCACCAGCGCTGGCGACCAGCGCACCGGCCCATTGACGTACAACCGAATGGTTGCAGGAAGCGGTAGGTCTGCCGAGCGCACCGATGCGGTGTTCCACGCCCTCGCCGACGCGACACGACGCGACATCCTCGTTCGAGCGATCGACGGTGCCCACTCCGTCTCGGCACTCGCCGAGCACTATCCGATGAGCTTCGCCGCCGTGCAGAAGCACGTCGCCGTGTTGGGGCGAGCCCAGCTGGTGACCAAGCGGCGCCACGGTCGCCAACAGCTCGTGCAGACCAACACCGACGCCATTCGTGACGCGCACGAGCTGCTCGACCAGATCGAGTCGCTGTGGCGCGGCCGCATCGACCGCTTCGGCGAAGCCCTCGCCGATCAGAACCAAGGAGCATCACCATGACCGTGACAAACGTTGAGCAGGATGATCAAGCCCTGACCCTTGCGATCACCACCGAGCTCTCGGTCCCGATCGACCGGGCCTGGGAGCTGTGGAGCGATTCCCGCCAGCTCGAGCGGTGGTGGGGCCCGCCCAGCCATCCGGCCACGTTCGTGCAGCACGACCTCACGCCCGGCGCCACCGTCACCTACTTCATGACCGGTCCCGAGGGCGATCGCTTCCACGGCCAATGGCAGGTGCTCGCCACCGATCCACCCCACCACTTGGAGGTAGAGGACCGCTTCGCCGACGAGGCCGGCAACGTCGACCTCGACCTGCCGATGACGAAGATGTCGGTCCGGCTCACCGAGGAGGCGGGAGGCGTCACCCGGATGACCATCGTGAGCGCCTTCAGCTCCAAGGAGGCTATGGAGCAGGTCCTGGCCATGGGTGTCGCCGAAGGCATGACCCTCGCGCTCGGTCAGATCGACGAGATCCTGGCCGCCGACGCCTCGGCGACGTGATCGCATCGTCCGGCCGCAGTTCGGTGACCGCTAGGCCAGGTCCTGGAGGACTTGCAGCACGGCGGTGGCGAAGCGCTCGGGGTCTTCGAGCATCGGGTAGTGGCCGACGCCGTCGAGGGTGACCAGCGGGGCGTTCGGGCGTCGGGCGACGAAGCGCTCGGCCATGGCGTGCACGGCGACGGGGTCGAGCCGTCCCCACACCACCCCGACCGGCGACGGGTGCGATTCGATGGCGCCGGTGAAGCGGTCTTGCTCGGCCCGCCGATCCTCGATGTAGCGGATGGTCCGGGGCAGGAGGGACAGGCCCCGCTCCCGACGGGCCAGGGCCACCAGCGCATCGAGCTCGGCGTCGTCGACGGTGTCGCGGCGCTCGGGCGCGAAGGTGGCAACCACGCCGGCC
Organism: Tepidisphaeraceae bacterium; assembly: GCA_965260985.1. Classification (GTDB taxonomy): domain Bacteria; phylum Planctomycetota; class Phycisphaerae; order Tepidisphaerales; family Tepidisphaeraceae; genus CBDHCE01. The sequence continues at coordinate 99,395 of CBDHCE010000013.1, forward strand.
CGAAAGGCGGCGCCGCCGTCGGCGCCGACGGCTTCCTCCCGGGCATCGGGCAGCGACAGGAGCATCTGCTGACCGTCGG
>CBDHCE010000014.1:0-196918 GCA_965260985.1 Tepidisphaeraceae bacterium
AAGGTCGTCAAGGGCGGCCGGACGTTCAGCTTTGCCGCCCTCGTGGTCGCCGGCGACCGGGCGGGCAAGATCGGCATCGGCTACGGCAAGGCCAACGAGGTCCCGTCGGCGGTCGAGAAGGCCACCAAGGAGGCCCGCGCCGGCATGTTCACCGTGCCGCTGAAGGGCACCACCATCCCGCACAAGATCCGCGGCAAAACCGGCGCGAGCGAGGTCATCCTCGTCCCCGCCCTCCCCGGCACCGGCGTGACGGCCGGCAAGGTCGTCCGGCCCGCCCTCGAGCTCGCCGGCATCACCGACATCCTGACCAAAACCTACGGGGCCGAGAGCGCCAAAAACGTGCTCAAGGCCACCATCGACGCCCTCAAGCGCCTCCGCACCAAGGAGAGCGTCCGCGAGTTCCGCGGCGTCGAGCTGCCCGAGGGCGCGGGCGAACTGGTCGCGGGCTAATATGGAATCGTCCGTGGTTCGTTGTCCGTGGTCCGTTGCATTGGCAATCGACCCGCTTCGCAACTGACGACGGACCACTGACAACGGACATTAACATGAGCATGGTTCACGAAATCACGTCGCAGACGCCGCGGAACAAGCGGCCGATGCGCAAGGGGCGCGGCCGGTCGGCCGGCAAGGGCAAGACCTGCGGCAAGGGGACCAAGGGCATGAAGGCCCGCACCGGCCCCGGCGAGCGCACGGGCTACGAGGGCGGGCAGACCGAAATCTTCCGCCGGTTTCCGAAGCGCGGCTTCAGCAACGTCAACTTCGAGAAGAAGTTCTACGTCGTGAACCTGTCGGACCTCGACACGTTCGAGGACGGCGCGACGGTCGACGCCCAGGCGCTGATCGCCAAGGGGTGCGTCCGCGACACCCGCCAGCCGGTGAAAGTGCTGGGCAACGGCGAGTTGACGAAAAAGTTGACCGTCAGCGTCGCGGCCTACAGTCAGTCGGCGATGAAGAAGATCGCCGCCGCCGGTGGGACCGTGCAGGATGCTGCGGGCGGGGCGGTGGAGGTTCCGGCGGGCGAGTCGGGCGAGACTACTGCCGACGTGGCCGCCGGTTCGGCCGCCGGTTCGGCCGCCGATTCGGCCGAGGATGCCCCGACCGAGTCGTCGGTCCCCACCGGCGGCTCTGCCCCGGACGGGAAGCAGGCCCCGGCGGGCGTGGAGCCCGAGAGCGGCACCCGGTCGGCGGATGCCCCCGGCGCCGCGAATGTGGCCGACGCGGCCCCCGCCGGTGGCGACCTCGAGCAGGAGTAGTCGCCTTTCCTTAGACACGGCCGCCAAGGCCTCTCCCGGAACGCCCCCATGATCAAGACGTTCTTCAACATCTTCCGGGTGCCCGACCTGCGGAACAAGGTGCTGTTCACCGTGTTCATGCTGGTGATCTACCGGGTGGGCTACCACGTGCCGCTGCCGGGCGTGGACCAGGAGCGTTTCCAGCAGCAGCAGGAAAACCAGAAGGACGACTCCGCCGCCGGCCGGCTGGCGAGCTACGTCTCGCTCTTCTCCGGCGGCACGCTCAGCCAGTCGACGATCTTCGGCCTGGGCGTGATGCCCTACATCTCCGCCAGCATCATTTTCCAGCTCCTGACGACGGTCGTGCCGTCGCTGGAGAAACTGCAAAAGGAGGGGGAAACCGGGCGGCGGAAGATCACGGAGTGGACGCGGTACGCCACCGTCGGCCTCGCGGCGATTCAGGCGGTCTTTTGGCTCAGTTACATGCACAACCAGCGCCTCGTCCAATCGACTTGGGCGAATGGGGCGACTTTCTGGGTCATGGGCACCGCTGCGCTGATAGCCGGCTGCGTGTTCCTCATGTGGCTCGGCGAGCAGATTGACGAGTACGGTCTGGGCAACGGCGTGTCGCTGATCATCCTTGCCGGGATCGTCGCCCGGATGCCCGCCGCCATCGGCGAGCTCGCCAATCGCTTTGACATCACCGGTGCCCGCGTCGACGGCATCGGCGTCGGCGACGTGATTTTCCTCGTCTTCTCCTTCGTCTTCGTGGTCGCCGGGTCGATTCTCATCACCCAGGCCCAGCGCCGCATCCCGATCCAGCAGGCCAAGCACACCCGCGGCCGGCGCGTCTACGGCGGGCAGAAGCAGTACCTGCCCCTCCGCGTGAACCACGGCGGCGTGATGCCGATCATCTTCGCCCAGTCGCTCATGCTCTTCCCCGGCATGGTTCTGGGTTACCTGCGGACGTTCGTGCTGGTCGAGGGCCGGTTTGACCAGGCCAACATCTTCCGCCAGAGCGTGCTTTTCCTGAACGACAACTTCGTGTGGGGCAGCTTCCTCTACGTCATCACCGAGATCGTCCTGATCTACTTCTTCGCCTACTTCTGGACCACCATCCAGTTCCAGCCGAAGGAGATGGCGAACCAGCTCCGGGATTATGGCAGCTTCGTCCCCGGCCTTCGGCCCGGCAAGCGGACGGCCGATTATCTGGAGCGTGTGATGATGCGGATCACCTTCGTCGGGGCCGCCTTCCTGGCGATCATCGCGGTGGTGCCGACGATCATCAGCGCCCAGCTCAAGATTCCGTTCCAGATCACCGCCTTCCTCGGCGGCACGGGGCTGCTGATCGTCGTGTCGGTCGCGCTCGACATGGTCCAGCGCATCGAGGCCAACCTGCTGATGCGGAACTACGGCGGCTTCCTCCAGTCCGGCCCCCAGCAACGCACGCGGCGGATCAAGGGAAGGCAGTACTAACAGTGGTGAGGGATTAGTGATGGGGCATGAGGCGTTCTCCTACTGCCTCATCCCCAGTCCCTCATCCCTCGTCCCTTCCCTCCCCCATGCCCATCATTATCAAATCCCGGCACGAAGTGGAGAAGATGCGGCGGACAGGGCGGATCGGGTTCACCATCCTCAAGAAAATGTCCGACGCGACCGTGCCGGGCGTGACCACCGGCGAACTCCTCGCCATCTGCCGGAGCGAGTTGGAGGCCGCGGGGGCCGTCGGATTGAGCAAGAACTACCCGACTTACAAGGCGGGCCAGGGCTTCCCGGCGGAGATGTGCATCAGCGTGAACGAGGAGGTCGTCCACGGCATCCCCGGCGAACGGGTGCTGAAGGAGGGGGATATCGTCACGCACGATCTGGCGCTGAGCTTCCAGGGCTACTGTGCCGACACTGCCGTCACGGTGCCGGTGGGGCGGGTGAGGCCGGACGTGCAGGCGCTGCTCGACCTGACGACCGAGACGCTGCGGCTGGCGCTGGAGAACATCAAGCCGGGGAAGAAGTGGTCGGAGATCGCGCGGGTCATGCAGCGAACGGTGGAGAAGCGGAAGTTCGGGGTGGTGCGCGAGTTCGTCGGCCACGGCATCGGGCGGTCGATGCACGAGGACCCCAAGGTCGCCAACTTCGTCACCAGCGACGGGCTGCGGACGGATTTCCGGCTCCGCCCCGGCATGACGCTGGCGGTCGAGCCGATGGTGGTTGCCGGCAAGCGCGAGGTCGTGCTGCTGGAGGACGGGTGGACGGTGGTGACGAAGGACAAGACCAACGCCTGCCACTTCGAGCACACGGTGGCGGTGACCGAGACCGGCGTGGACGTGCTGACCGACGGCCGCGAGCCGTGGGGGCTGTAAAAACGGGCGTGCTGACCGAGCCTTTAGCGGCCGGACAAGATTCGGCTCAAGTTTGCGCTTGAGTCGATCCGCCGGCCCGGCTATAGTGCCCGGTTCGCCCGAGAGCGGCCCACCGGCCGCCGGGGCTTTTATCCCCCGATTGTGGGCCGACCCGTCCCGGCCCGAACCGACAGGTGCGACATGAAAGTGCGAGCGAGCGTCAAACGAATCTGCGAGAACTGCAAGGTGATCCGCCGCAAGGGGATCGTGCGGGTGATCTGCACCAACCCGAAGCACAAGCAGCGGCAGGGCTGATTTGTCATTTGTCCCCGGTCACTTGTCCCTCGCCATTGGCGACGGATGCCGACCGGGGTTGACAAAGGACATAGGACCAGTGACTAAGGACAATTGAAATGCCCCGTATTTCCGGCGTCGACATTCCGAACAACAAGAAGATTCGCATCAGCCTTCCCTACCTGTTCGGGGTCGGGCGGAGCAACGCGCTCGACATCCTCAAGGAGGCCGAGATCGATCCGGACAAACAGGCGGGGCAGTTGAGCGAGGACGAGCTGAGCCGGATCATCGGCGTGCTCGACCGGGCGTTCCTGATCGAGGGTGCCCTGCGGCGCAAGACGCAGCAGGACATCGGCCGACTGCGGGAGATCAACAGTTTCCGCGGCAGCCGCCACCGCAGGGGCCTTCCCGTCCGGGGGCAGCGGACGCGGTCCAACGCCCGCACCCGCAAGGGGCCGCGCAAGACCGTCGCCGGCAAGAAGGGCGTGAAGGAGATGCGGTAAGCCTCCCCGGCCGCCGTTTGTTAGCGAAGCAGAATCATTGAGCGGGGACGACCGCAGCGTCGGACGATCCGCACCGAAGGAATCATGGCCGACAGCAAAAAGGGCGGAAAGACCGCCAAGAAGAAGGTCCGCAAGGGCGTGACCAAGGGCATCGTGTTCATCAAGAGCACCTTCAATAACACAATCGTGACGATCACCGACTCCAACGGCGAGACGCTGAGTTGGGCGTCGGCCGGGGCGGTGGGGTTCAAGGGGGCCCGCAAGAGCACCCCGTTCGCCGCCGGCCGGGCGGCCGACAAGGCGGCGCACGAGGCCCGCAAGACCGGCTTGCAGGAGGTCGAGGTCCGCGTGAAGGGCCCCGGCGCCGGCCGCGAGCAGGCCGTGCTGAACCTGCAGCACGCGGGGCTGAAGGTCGTCGGCATCGAGGACACCACCCCCCTGCCCCACAACGGCTGCCGCCCGCCGAAGAAGCGGCGCGTTTGAGAAGAGCAGTCGCCAGTCTTTAGTCACCAGTCGTCAGTCAAGAAAGTAATGGCTTTCTTCCGCACTGGAGACTGGCGACTGAAGACTGAAGACTTTCAACCGACCATTACACAATTGTGCCTCCCGGCGAGGTGGACGAGCAGATGGCCCCGACCTCTCGGGGCGGCAACCGTCCGCGATCCGGTGGCGCGAGGAGCGACATTATGAGAGTGCGTTGGCGAGGCCTAGAGCTGCCGTCGCGCGTCGTGCGCGACCCCGGCGTGTCGACCGAGACCTACGGAAAATTCACCGTCGAACCCTTCGAGCGCGGGTTCGGCACCACCGTCGGCAACAGCCTGCGGCGAATTCTGCTGTCCAGCCTGGAGGGGGCGGCCGTCTCCAGCATCCGCATCAAGGGTGCGGACCACGAGTTCAGCAGCCTGCCGGGCGTGATGGAGGACGTCACCGACATCGTGCTGAACGTCAAGTCCCTGATCGTCAAGAGCGAGAGCGACGAGCCCGTGACCCTCACCGTCGCGGCCCACAAGGCGGGCGAGGTCAAGGCGTCGGCCATCTCGGCCAGCAACGACGTGACCATCGTCAACGGCGACCACGTCCTGGCGACCCTGACCGAGGATGTCGACTTCGAGATGAGCCTGACGGTCGAGACGGGCCGCGGCTACCGCTCGGCCGGGGCGGACGTGGAGGAGTCGGACGAGGTCGAGCTCGGCATCATCGCCGTCGACAGCGTCTTCTCCCCGGTCACCCGCGTCCGCTACGGCACCGAGGACGCCCGCGTCGGCCAGAAGACCGACTACGACCGCCTCGTGCTCGAGGTCTGGACCAACGGCACCGTCTCGCCCGAGATGGCGGTGGTGGAGGCGGCGAAGATCCTCCGCAAGCACCTCAACCCGTTCGTGCAGTACTTCGAGCTCGGCACCGACGTCGCCACCGAGGAGGCCACCGCCGGCCTCCGCGAGGCGGCCCGGCCGATGGTTGACCCCGAGCTCGAGCAAAAGCTCGACCTGACCGTGCAGGAGCTCGACCTCTCCGTGCGGGCCAACAACTGCCTGGAGTCGGCCAAGATCGGCACCGTCCGCGACCTGGTCGAGCGGCCCGAGAGCGAGTTGCTCAAGGTCCGCAGCTTCGGCAAGACCAGCCTCCGCGAGGTCAAGCGTCGCTTGGCCGACATGGGCCTGAGCCTCGGCATGGACCTGGATTCGCTGCAGTCCGCCGGCGCGATGGAGTCGTACAGCAGCGACGATGAGGAGGAGGATTCCGACGAGGATTCCGACGAAACGGCCGCGGAGCTCGGCTCGGCCGAGGGCGTCGAAGAGGACGTCGAGGAAGAGGCGGCGAGTTCGTAGCAAGGTCATTTGTCCTTGGTCCTTGGTCCCTTGCCTCTGGTAAGGGGCACGCTCCGGGCCAGGACGAAGGACGTATGACAGAGGACAAAGGACATTCCCCATGAGACACCGAATGCGCGGCCGGCAGTTGAGCCGGGACACCGAGCACCGCAAGGCGCTCCGCCGCAACATGGCCCAGAGCCTGTTCGAGCACGGCAAGATCCGCACCACCCTTCCCAAGGCGAAGGAGTTGGTGCCGTTCGTCGAGAAGCTCATCACCATCGCCAAGGACCCGACGCTGCACCACCGCCGGCGCGTGATCGCGCTGATGCAGGACCGCCGGCTGACCGACTCCGAGCAGGAGTTCACCGGCCAGAGCGTCGTGCAGAAACTGTTCGACGAGATCGCCCCGAAGTTCGCCGAGCGCAACGGCGGGTACACGCGGATCATCAAGCTGGCGGACTACCGCATCGGCGACGGCGGCGACATCGTGCTGATCCAGTTGCTGACCGAGGAGTCGCCCAAGCCCCGCGGCAGCACCCGCCGGTCGGCCGGCCTGCGCCGCAAGCGCAACGAGCGGCGGCGGCAGTTTGCCGCATCGGTGCTGAAGCCCAAGCGCGAGGAGCCGGCCGGGTCGCCGGAGCCGGCCGCCGAAGCCGCGCCGGCCTGAAGACGGATTTGACGTTCCGCCGGGCCGGCCCGCCACGAGCGGGCCGGCCCGGTGGTGGCGCGGGCGGCGGCGCGACCGGCGCTTCACCTCCATCCTGCCGCCGGGGCATTCCCCGGAAGTCGCCCCTTCCCCGTCGTGGCGGCGTCGGCTAAGTTGAATCGGCGGGCGAGCGGCTATACTCCCGCCTACCGCTCCCCGGCGGCGGGCCGGGGCGCGAAGGTTGTGGACCAGGAGAATCGCCCGCGATTATGTGGCAACTGTCCCTCCAAATCGCGTTCCTCGCCCTCTACGCCGCGATCCTGCTGGTGATTTCCGTTTACGGAGTCCACCGCTACATCCTCGTCTGGCTCTACGTCAAGAACCGCCACAAGGCCCACGTCCCGGCCGACCACATCGAGCGTTGGCCGCTCGTGACGGTCCAGCTCCCGATGTACAACGAGGACCGCGTCGCCGAGCGCGTGATCGCCGCCGCCTGCCGGATCGATTACCCGCGCGACCGGCTGCAGATCCAGGTGCTCGACGACTCGACCGACCACTCCGGCGACCTCGCCCGCGCCGCCTGCGAGCGGTGGGCCGCCGAGGGCTACCCCGTCGAGTACGTCCACCGCACCAACCGCCACGGCTATAAGGCGGGCGCGCTGGCGGAGGGGCTGGGCACCGTCACGGGCGAGTATGTGGCGATCTTCGACGCCGACTTCGTGCCGCCGCCGGACATCCTCAAGAACGTAGTGCCGCACTTCACCGACCCGAACATCGGCATGGTGCAGGTGCGGTGGGCCCACCTCAACCGCGACGCCTCGCTACTCACCAAGGGCCAGGCGATCTTCCTCGACGGCCACTTCGTCATCGAGCACACCGCCCGCAACCGCAGTGGCCGGTTCATGCACTTCAACGGCACCGCCGGCGTCTGGCGGCGGCAGTGCATCGACGACGCCGGCGGCTGGCAGCACGACACCCTCACCGAGGACCTCGACCTCTCCTACCGCGCCCAACTCAAGGGCTGGCAGTTCGTCTACCTCCCCCAATTCTCCGCCCCGGCCGAACTGCCGCCGGAGATTCTGGCCTTCAAGCAGCAGGCGCACCGCTGGACGAAGGGGAGTTTCCAGACGGCCAAGAAACTGCTGCCCGGCATCCTGCGGTCCAAAACGCTGTCGTGGCGTGTGAAGGCCGAGGCGTTTTTCCACCTCACCTGCACCATCGCCTACCCGCTGATGGTGCTGCTGACGATCACGATCTACCCCGCGTTCATCGTGGCGTACAACGTGATGCACCGCCACCCGCTGGCGAATTGGATGCTGGGGGCGGGGCTGTTCGTGATCGCCACCTGCTCGGCCGGCACGTTCTTCGTTTACGCGCAGCGCGAGCTGTTCGGCAAGAAGATCGGCTGGCAGTCGGTCCTCTACCTGCCGTTCGTGATGGCCTTGGGCGTGGGCATGGGGCTGAACAACACCAAGGCCGTGATCGAGGCGATCTTCACCAACAGCAAGAGCCGCAACGAGTTCGTGCGGACGCCCAAGTACGGCGTGACCGGCAAGCGGCCGCGGGCGAACCTGTCGGCCGGGCCCGCCGGGGTGCGGCGTGGCGGCACCCTCCGGCTGATCGGCAAACTCGGGCTGCCGGTCGTGGAGATCGCCTTCGGCCTTTACCTCACCTGCTTCATCCTCTTCAGCGTGATCCGAGGCTTCGCCGTCGGCAGCGTGCCGTTCCTGCTGATCTTCGCCGCCGGGTATTACTACGTCGGCTTCACGTCGATCTGGGTGCTCTTCGGCCAGTGGCGCGACGCCCGCCGCCCCGACGACGTGCCCGACGTGCTGCCCGCCTGACCCGTGGAACGGGCGTCCCGCCCGGATTCTCTTCATCTTTGCATGATCGTTGCAAGCGCAGAAAGAAATCCGGGCGGGACGCCCGTTCCACGTCACAGCCACTTCCTTATCTTGAACCACGCGATCAGCCCCGCCTGCATCGCCACCGTCGCGGCGACCACCCACCACATCGCCCGCGGCGAGTGGATGCCCGGCAGCGCCTCGAAGTTCATCCCGAAAAACCCCGTCACCACCGTCAGCGGCAGCGCGATCACGGTGATCAGCGTCAGCGCCTTCATGATCACATTTAGGTTGTTGCTCACGCTCGACAGGTAGAGGTCGCGCGTGCCCATCACCAAATCGCGGTAGAGCTCGATCAACTCCACCGCCCGCAGCAGGTGGTCCTGCACGTCGCGGAGGTAAACGCGGGCGGGCTCGCGGATGAACGCCACCTCGCCGCGCGTCAGTTGGGCCAGCACGTCGCGCTGCGGGCCGATCTGCCGGCGGAGGTTTAATAACTCGCGCTTCCGCGCCGCGATCTTCGGCAGCAGGGCGGGGGTCGGGTCGCTCAGCGCCTCGTCCTCCAACTTGTCCAGCACGTCCTGCAGGCGGTCGAGGATCGGGTTGTAATTGTCCACCAGCAAATCGAGCAGTTGGTAGAGGATCGAGTCCGCCCCGCCCCCCAGTAAGCGGGCGGGGTCCGCCTTGGCGCGCTTCACCATCGCCTCCACGCTGCGCAGCGTGTCGAAGTGGACCGTGACCATCATCTTCGCGCTGACGAACAGGTCGAGCTCCACGGTCTTCACGTCCGGGTCGTCCTGGTTCTGGGCCGCCGCCTGGTCCGGCTCATAGTTGGGGGTGGGCTCCTTGCCCTCGTACTCATCGGTCGGCTTGAGCTTCGCGGCGTGGAAGACGATCAGGACGTACTCATCGCCCGCCGCCCCGCCGTGGGTGTAGTGGTCGATCTTCGGCCGCTCGGTCGTGCTGATCGCGTCCTCGATCGCCAGCGGGTGGAACCCGAACACGTCGTCCAGCAGCGCGACCTCGGCATCGCCCGGATCGAACAGATCGACCCAGAAGACCGTCTCGGGATCCTTCACCATCGCCGGCAGGGCGGCGGGGTCGTCGGTGAAGTCGGTCGTGCCGTCGGGGTGCAGGATGAAGGCGGTGAGCATGCGCGGCATCGTAGGGTGGGCACCGCCCACCTTTGGTCGCGGGCGGTGGGCGGTGCCCACCCTACGATGCCCCATGCTCGATCAAGTCCTCGCCACGATTGAAGGTCGCCGGGATGCCTCCCTCGCGCTGCTCACGGAGTTTCTCGAAATCCCCTCAGTCTCCGCCCAGCCCGCCCACGCGGCGGACATGGAGCGGTGCGCGAATTGGCTGGCCGACCAACTCCGCTACGCCGCGCTGGACGTGAAGCTCATGCCGACCGGCGGGGGGGAGGGCGCCCCCATTGTTTTAGCGAAGAACAAGCCCCAGCCCGGCCGCCCGACGGTGCTGCTCTACGGCCACTACGACGTCCAGCCCCCCGAGCCGCTCGACAAGTGGACCACCCCGCCGTTCGCCCCGACGGTCCGCGACGGCAAACTCTTCGCCCGCGGCGCGTGCGATGATAAAGGCCAGGTCTGGTGCCACGCCGAGGCGATCCTCGCCTGGCAGGCCAACGGCGGGCTGCCGGTCAACCTCACCGTGCTGATCGAGGGCGAAGAAGAGGTCGGCAGCGAGCATTTAGAAGCCTTCGTCGAGCAGCACCGCGACGCCCTGAAGGCCGAAGTCTGCGTCATCTCCGACACCGGCCAGCTCGCCCGCGGCGTCCCCACCATCACCTACGGCCTGCGCGGCCTCCTCTACGCCGAACTCTTCCTCACCGGCCCGTCGCACGACCTGCACAGCGGCATCTACGGCGGGGCCGTCCCCAACCCCGCCAACGCCCTGTGCGCCCTGCTCGCCTCCCTCCACAACCCCGACGGCACGATCAACGTCCCCAATTTTTATACCGACGTGATCCCCCTCACCGACGCCGAGCGCGACGCCTGGCGCGCCCTCCCCTTCGACGAGCAAGCGATGAAGGCGGAACTGAACTTGTCGGAACTCACCGGCGAGGCGGGCTACTCCACGCTCGAGCGCCGCTGGGCGCGCCCCACCTGCGACGTCAACGGCATCACCACCGGCTATCAGGGCGACGGCGCGAAGACCGTCATCCCCTCCGCCGCCAGCGCGAAGGTCAGCTTCCGCCTCGTGCCGGGGCAGGACCCCGAGCGCATCCAAGCGGAGTTCGAGCGCGCGATGCGCGACCGCTGCCCGCCGGGCATCTCGATGCGGATCGAATACCACGGCCGCTCGCCGGGCGTGATGACGCCGCACGATTCCAAGGCCGCCAAACTCGCCGCCGAGGCGGTCGGGATCGGCTTCGGCACGCCCCCCGCCTTCATCCGCGAGGGGGGCAGCATCCCGGTGGTCGGTTTGTTCAAGGAGCAGCTCGGCGTCGACACCCTGCTGGTCGGTTTCGGCCTGCCGGACGACCGCCTGCACTCGCCGGACGAGAAGTTCGATCTGGCCCAGTTCCACGCCGGCCAGCGCACGGCCGCGGCGCTGTACGAGCGGCTGAGCAAACTCCCCCACGCCGACCGGCGGCTGCCGGTGGCGTGAGCGAAGCGGTTCACCACGGAGGGCGCGATTGGTCGGAACAAGCCGGCGTCTGAGCCGAAGGCGAAGACCCGGGTTCCGCCGCTTGCGGCTTCGCAAAGAACCCGGGTCTTCGCCTGACGGCTCAGACGCCGGCTTGTTCCGGCAGTCGAGGCGTGCGCGGAGAGGTCGTGCGCGTGCGCAGGATCTTCATGCGAGCGCGCAAGACACTCATGCGAGCGCGCAAGACACTCATGCGCGTGCGCAAGACCTTCATGCGCGTGCGCAAGACCCTCATGCGCGTGCGCAAAACCCTCATGCGCGTGCGCACGACCCTCATGCGCGTGCGCAAGACCCTCATGCGCGTGCGCAAAACCCTCATGCGCGTGCGCAAGACTCTCATGCGCGTGCGCAAGACTCTCATGCGCGTGCGCAAGACTCTCATGCGCGTGCGCAAGACTCTCATGCGCGTGCGCAAGAACTCGGTGCGAGAGCCGGCGACTCGCCCACATTCGATGCAACGCAAGACGCGGCCGACACTTACCGTCGGACGGCCGCCGTGGCGTCGCCGTCCAAATAATCGTCGAGCACCCCCACCGTCGCGTCGGGACCGGCGGTGCGGCGGACGAAGGCGAGCACCTCCGACGGGGCGTGCCACGTCAGATAGGCGTTCGCGGCGCGGGCGGGGGAGTCCAAAAAGTTGAAGGCGATGCCCACGCGCGCCGCACCCCATGCGGCGGCGAGGGACCGATAAAAGTCCGCCTTCCCCCATCGTGTTCAGCGACCCGCTGAAGCAGATCACGTCCGCCCCGGCGTCGGCGAAGGCGGCGGGGCGGGCGAGGAAGTCCGCCTCGATCACCTCCACGCCCTTCGCCCGCGCCGCGGCGGCGAGGGCGGGAACCGCCTCGATGCCGACGTAACTCCCCGGCCGGCAGTCGGCGGCGGCGAGGTGGTCGGCGAAATCCGCCCGGCCGCACCCGGCGTCGAGCAGGCGCAGCGTCGGCCAGATGTTTCGGCCGCCGAACGTCCGCTCGACCGCCCGGCGGAGGGCGTCGAACCGCACCCGCTGCGATTCGGCGTCGGCCCACAGGAGCGATTGAAATCCCCCGCCGTGCCGCGCCGCCGCCCGGCGGTAGGGGGTCAGCGGGTCGCGGGAATCGCTCGGCCTCATCAAAACTCCTCTCACCCCACCGTTCGGCGAAGTCCTCACGCACCACGCACCACGCACCACGCACCACGCACCACGCACCACGCACCACGCACCACGCACCACGCACCACGCACCACGCACCACGCACCACGCACCACGCACCACGCACCACGCACCACGCACCACGCACCACGCACCACGCACCACGCACCACGACCCGTGGATTCATCCTAGACTCTCGCCATGAACGACACGCCCGAGTGGTTGGACGAGCTCCGCGCCGCGCTGGAGGAGCAGGACCGCGGCAAGAGTTTTCACCTCGCCACGCTGGACGCCGACGGCTCGCCGCGGTTGCGGACGCTGATCTGCCGGGGGGTGGACGACGGCGGGGCGCTGACGAGCATCAGCGACGCGCGGAGCGCGAAGAACGATGAGTTGCGGGCGGACCCGCGGTCGGCGGCGGTCTTCTGGTTCAACAAGTTGAAACTCCAATTCCGCCTGCGCGGCCAGACGGCGGTGGTGGCGGCGGGCGAGGATGAGGAAAAGCGATTGGCGGTGTGGCGGGAGATCAGCGGGCACAGCCGGGCGCTGTTCTTCTGGCCGCCTTGCGGGGAGGAAAAGGTGGAGGCGGACGGGGCGTTCGTCGAAACGGTCGAGGCGAACCTCGACCCGCCCGATAACTTCGAGCTGCTGGTGCTGCGGCCGGTCATCGTGGACCGGCTGGATTTGTCCGGCGTCCCGCACAAGCGGCGGCAGTGGGCGAAGGAACGAGGGTGGGATGGCGTGGACGTGAACCCGTAACGTGGAACGGGCGTCCCGCCCGGATTCTTTGCTTCATGGCGTTCGTAGAAGAAATCCGGGCGGGACGCCCGTGCCGCGGAAGAGGCGGCGCGTTGTTCGCCAGCAGTGATGATCGTATTATCGCCACATGCGCTGGCTGCTCCACGGTCCCGTCGATCCCTCGGTCCCCGCCGCGTTGCGGCGGCACGGGCAGAAGGTGCAGCCCGGCGAGACGTCGATGATGACCCCCGCGGCCGTGCTCGAGTTCGCCCGCCGCGAGCAGCTCGACGTGCTGACGCGCGACGCGGCCCTCATCGACGCCGCGATCGACCCGGAGATCGGCTTCGCCCGCACGCTGGTCTACCTGCAACTCCCCGGCGGCGACGTCGAGCAGGACGACGCCGTCGACCGCCTCTTCGCCCGCTACAAACGCCTCGGCCCCGGCCGACTCTACACCGTCACCGAAACGCGCGTGAAGGTGCGGCAGATGCGGCGTGGTGCGTGGTGCGTGGTGCGTGGTGCGTGAAAATAAGGGCGAGGTCGGTTACTCTTTTCCTCTCACGCACCACGAATCACGCACCAGGATTTCCATGCCCTTATTAGTCACCGGCTCCATCGGCATCGACACCGTCGAGACCCCCTTCGGCAAGCGCGAGAGCGTGCTGGGCGGGTCGGCGGTCTACTTCTCCTACGCCGCCAGCTTCTTCACCCCCGTCCGAGTCGTCGGCGTAGTGGGGGAGGACTGCCCCGACGGGCTGCTCGACATTTTCGAGGGCCGGCCGGTGGATACGTCGGGGCTGGAGACGCGCAAGGGGAGCAAAACCTTCCGCTGGCACGGCAGTTACGTCGCGGACATGAACGCCGCCGAGACGGTGGAGGTCGACCTGAACGTGCTGGCCGAGCGGGCGCCGACGATTCCCGAACAATATAAGGACAGCCAGTACGTCTTTCTGGCGAACACGCACCCGTCGCTGCAGGCGCAGATGCTGGGGGAGTTGAAGCAGCGGACGCTGGTGGTGGCCGACACGATGAACCTGTGGATTCAGACGACCCGGCCGGAACTGCTGGCGCTGCTGAAACAAATCGACGGGTTGGTGCTGAATGACGGTGAGGCCCGGCTGCTGACGGGGCAGGACAATCTGATCGCCGCCGCGAAGGACGTGCTGAAGTTGGGGCCGACGTTCGTGGTCATCAAGAAGGGGGAGCACGGCTGTTTGATGGTCACGGGCGACTCGGGGGGTGAGGCGTTCGTGCTGCCGGCGTTTCCGACGGAAAAGGTGGTCGACCCCACCGGCGCGGGCGACTCGTTCGCGGCCGGCATGATGGGGTATCTGGCGACGCAGAGTTCGCTGTCGGCCAGCACGATCAAGCGGGCCCTCGCCTTCGGCACCGTGACGGCGAGTTTCACGATCGCCGATTTTTCGCTCGACGGCCTGCGGGCGGCGAGCCGCGAGCAGATCGACGCGCGGTGGGACGAGTTCAAGCGGGCGATGACCTTTTAGCCGCCACGTTCGTAGGACTAGACTTATGAAGCACTCTTGCCTGACCCTGCTGTGCGCTGCCGGCCTGATCGGACTGCCGGCGATTTCCTTTGCCGACTCGACCCCCGCCATGACCGCCGCCCCCGCCACGCGACCGTCGGCCGATTTGCAGACGGCCCTCGCCGCTGCGGGGATGAACCGGCCGCAGTTGGAGGCGGCGTTGGCCGAGGTGCCCGCCGACGAGCGGCCGGGCATGGAATACCTCATCGCCCACCTGCCCTACCGCGACCTGGCGACGGCCGAGAAGGGGATGCTGCTGCAGAACGTCGCGCTCGCCTACCAGGCCGCCGACGCCCGCCCGTGGGGCAAGACGATCCCCGCGGAAGTGTTCGACAATTACCTGCTCCCCTACGCCAACCTGAACGAGAAGCGCGAGGACTGGCGGCCGGAGTTCAGCAAAAAGTTCGCCCCCCTCGTCGCCGGCGCGAAAACCCCCGGCGAGGCGGCGGTGATCCTGAACAACGCGATCTTCGACGAGTTGAACGTCCACTACCACCCGACCAAGCGGCCCAAGCCCGACCAGGCGCCGAGCGAATCCCAGGCGGCGGGGTTCGCCTCCTGCACCGGCCTGTCGATCCTGCTGGTCGACGCCTGCCGCAGCGTCGGCGTGCCGGCGCGGGTGGTCGGCACGCCGTCGTGGGTCGTCCACAACACCGACGCCAACGGCAACCACGGCGGAAATCACACCTGGGTCGAGGTGTGGGACGGGCAGTGGAAGGTGCTGGGCGCGTCGGAGAAGACCTCGCTGAACGACGTCTGGTTCCTCGCCAACGCCAGCAACGCGGTGAAGAAGGCGGACGACCCGGAGCACAAGATTTACGCCGTAACGCCCGGCGAGCCCACCGTTTACTTCCCGCTGGTGTGGGACCCGTCGATCCGCTACGTCACGGCCGAGGACGTCACCAAGGCCTACGCCGACCGGACGAGCGTGGCGGTCAAAGTCGCCTCACCGACCGGCCAGCCGGCCGCCGCCCACGTCACGCTGCGGCAGGACGGGCGGCTGGTGGCGGACCTGGAAGTGGACGGGTCGACGCCGGTGGTTCTCAGCAAGGGCCAGACGTACCAGTTCGAGATGAAGGGTTCCAACGCCGCGGCCGGGGGTGAGGTGACGGTGCCGAAGACTGATGACCCGTCCGTGACGCTCCAATTCCCGAGGCCCCGATGATCGAATTGACCCGCCGCGCGAAAGTCCGCCGCGTCCTGACCGCCGCCGCGCTGGCGGGGGCGGTGGGGGGGTGGCTGCTGCCGGCGTCCCCGGCGTGGGCGGCGGGGGACATGAGCCAGCCGATCAAGCGGCCGGGCCGCGATAAACCCGCCGCCGCCCCCAACGTCTCGACCAAGCAGGCGGCGGCGAAGTTCAAGGCCTGGGGCTTCGAGGTGCTCAACGGGATCGAGCGCGACTTCCACGCCCCGAACTCGCCGCTTTATGCCGACTTCGTGGAGAACGGCAAGCGCAGCCACGCCGCGTTCATGTGGGGCTGCGGCGTGGAACTCTCCGCCCTCGCCGCCGGGGCGCGGGCCGACCGCAACCCGCGCACCATCTTCGCGCTGCGGAAGTACGCCGACGCCCTCGACCTCTACTGGCAGCCCGACGGCCCGACCGGCCCCGGCGGCTACGACGTCCTGCCGGTGCCCAAGCCCCTCGACCGCTACTACGACGACAACGCATGGATCGTGCTCGGGATGATGGAAACTTTCGACGCCACCCGCGACCCGAAATATCTCCGGCAAGCCCAGAAAACCTTCAAGTTCGTGATGAGCGCCGAGGACCAGAAACTCGGCGGCGGCCTTTACTGGCGCGAGGCGGAGCTCAAGAGCAAGCACACCTGCACCAACGGCCCGGCCATCGTGGGCGCCCTGCGGCTGTACCAGGCCACCCGCGACCAAACCTACCTCGCCACCGCCAAGCGGCTGTACGAGTGGACCAACGCGAATCTCCAGGATTCCGACGGTTTATACTGGGACAACATCGCCCTAGACGGCAAGGTCGGCCGGACCAAGTTCACCTACAACACCGCCCTGATGATCCGCGCGAATTGCCTGCTGAACGCCGTCACGCGCGACCCGAAGTACCTGGCCGAGGCGCAGCGGGTCGCCGGCGCGGCGGTGGCGAAGTGGGTCGGCCCGGAGAACGGCACGATCGGCGACACCGGCAAGTTCGCCCACATGCTGATCGAGGCCTTCCTCGCCGTCCGCGAGCGCGACCACGACCCGAAGTGGGCCGCCCTCGTCGTGCGGTGCCTCACCTGGGTCCACGAGAACATCCCCGACCCGAACGGCCACTACCCCGACAAGTGGTATGAGCCGCAGCGCGAGGTGATGGCGAAGTACACGCTGATCGAGCAGGCGAGCGCGGCGCGGGCCTACTTGGTCGCCGCCGTCGACCTCGCCAAGTGACCGGCCCGCAGGCCCGCCGTGCCCCCGCCCCGAACGGCCGCCTAAACTCTCGCATGACCGAGGGAAGCACCGACCCGGTGGCGCAGCGGCTGACCCGCTCCAGCCGGTTCAAGTACGACGAGTACCACCGCCGCCTCGCCGAGCGCGCCCGCGAGAAGAAGGCCGACAAGGGCGACCCCGCCCCGCCCGAGGCCGAGAGGCCGACCGGCGACCGCCTGCCCGGCGACCGCTTCCGCCACGACCGCAAAAAGCCCCGCACGCGGTCGTTCAACACGCTGTTCGCCCGCTTCTGGATGCTGTTGCGGGGCCAGCGCACCCGGTTGATCTGGTCGCTGATCCTCCTCGGCCTCTCGACGCTGTTCGGGCTGATCCCGCTCTACGCCCCGAAGATCATCATCGACAGCGTCCTCGGTACCCACCCGCTGCCGCTCTGGATGCGGCCGCAGTGGCTGCATCTGCCGTCCGAGCCGCACGCGCTGCTGGCGGCGGTTAGCATTGCCATGATCGCGCTGGCGGTGGTGTCGATGCTCGTCAGCACCTCCAGCCGGTGGGTGGCGACGAAGGTGAGCAAGCGCGTGGTCGTCAACGCCCGCCGGCAGGCGTTCGAGCACGCCGTCCGCCTCCCGCTGCACCGGGTTTACGAACTGAAGAGCGGCGGCGTGGCGAGCATCCTCCGCGACGATGCCGGCGGCGTCGGCGAGCTCGTCTTCTCGATGCTCTACAACCCCGCGCGGGCGATCGTCCAACTCGCCGGCTCGCTGGTGATCTTGGCGACGGTCGACTGGCGGCTGCTGCTGGGGTCGCTGGTGATGCTGCCGGTCGTGTGGCTCACGCACCGCACCTGGATCAACCGCATCCGCCCGCTGTTCCGCGACATCCGCACCACGCGGCAGGGGATCGACGCCCACGCCACCGAGAGTTTCGGCGGCATGCGCGTCGTCCGCAGCTTCGGCCGCCAACGCACCGAGACCACCACCTTCACCGCCGACAACCACCTGATGGCCCGGCAGGAAATCTTCGCCTGGTGGTGGATGCGCGGGATCGACGCGGCGTGGGCGGTCATCATCCCCCTCGCCAGCGCGGTGCTGCTGTGGTACGGCGGCAGCCGGATTCTGAGCGACTCCGCCGCCGTCGCCGCCGGCACCCTGCCGCGGGCGGCGGCGTTCACCACCGGCGATCTGTTCATCTTCCTCGGCTACCTCGCCGCGCTGCTCGGCCCGATCGCCGCCCTCGCCCAGAGCGCCACCGGCTTTCAGAATAACCTCGCCGGCCTCGACCGCACGCTCGACCTGCTGGAGGAGCCGGGCGAGATGCCGTCGACGGAGAACTCGCTCCGGCTGGAAAAGGCCGACGTCGCCGGGCACGTCACCGTCTCGAACCTCGGCTTCGCCTACACCAAAAGCCCGAAAAAGGCGAAGAAGGGCAAGGCGAACGGCACCCTAGACGGCACCAACGGCACGCCGCCCGACGCCCCGGCCGAGTTCGTGCTGCGGCACGTCGACCTCGACGTGGCCCCCGGCGAGATGGTCGCGTTCGTCGGCCCCAGCGGCGCGGGCAAGACCACCCTCTGCAACCTCATCGCCCGCTTCTACGACCCCACCGAGGGCGGCATTGAGCTCGACGGCACCGACCTCCGCGACATCGACGTCGACAGCTACCGCCGGCTGCTGGGCATCGTCGAGCAGGACACCTTTTTGTTCGACGGCAGCATCGCCGAGAACATCGCCTACGGCCGCCGCGACGCGACGATGGAGCAGATCGTCGACGCGGCGAAAAAGGCCAACGCCCACGGCTTCATCGCCGAGCAGGACGGCGGCTACGACACGATGATCGGCGAGCGCGGCGTCAAACTCTCCGGCGGCCAGCAGCAGCGGCTCACCATCGCCCGCGCCATCCTCGCCGACCCGAAACTCCTCATCCTCGACGAGGCCACCAGCAACCTCGACACCGAGAGCGAGCGGCTGATCCAGGGCTCGCTCAAAACCCTCATGCGCGGCCGGACGAGCTTCGTGATCGCCCACCGCCTGAGCACCATCGCCGGCGCCGACCGCATCGTCGTTATCGACCACGGCCGGATCATCGAGCAGGGCACCCACGGCGAACTCATGTCGCGCTCGGGCCGGTATCGGCAGATGGTCGAGCTGCAGACAGAAACCAGTCCCGAAGTGGAAGAGTCCGAGCTGGCGGAAGTGGTCTGACCCCCTCTCCGGCGGCCCGAGGCGACGCAGGAGCGTCTTTCCGCGGTTCTACAGGGGCTTGTTGGAGTGGCGCGCGACCGGGACGTCGCTCCAGCGGTCGGCCCAAAAAATTGGCGACGCCGTTGCGGCAGAACCACGCAGCCGCAGATTCAACCAGCCGGCCGACGCCGAACCCCGCCCGGAGGCAGCCCCATGCGCAGAGTCCAGTGCTCGAAATCGCATGAGGAACTGACGGGCGCCGACGGGCAAAAGCCGCACGAGACGCGGGCGGTCCTTCACCGACCGGGAGGCCAGCAGGGGCATCCACGTCGGCACGATCGTTTTTCCCTGCGCCCGCCAAAGTGCCTTTGGGCGTCGCACCGAGAGCCGCGCCGCCGTGGGAAAAACGCTTACGCGAAACTGTTCTGTCCACATCCCCGTGAAGGGAAGACCTTCGGCACCGCGCTGATGCCCGAGTAGGGCCCGGATCCAATCCACGCCCCCGTGAAGGGGGCGGCGGCGGGCGGCGTCGGCATCGGCGGCGGCCTCGGCCGTTTCAATCCACGCCCCCGTGAAGGGGGCGGCGGCGGGCGGCGTCGGCATCGGCGGCGGCCTCGGCCGTTTCAATCCACGCCCCCGTGAAGGGGGCGGCGAGCGGTGCATGGTCGTCGGCAGTGGGCAGTGGGCGTTTCAATCCACGCCCCCGTGAAGGGGGCGGCCGCCGCTCCCCAAGCCGACCTCCGCAGGCACCGCGTTTCAATCCACACCCCCGTGAAGGGGGCGGCCATGCGCGACCGCGCCCGCCGGCTGGAGCGGGAGTTTCAATCCACACCCCCGTGAAGGGGGCGGCCCGTAGTCCACGACGTGCGGGGTGCCGTCCGGCTTGTTTCAATCCACACCCCCGTGAAGGGGGCGGCCAGCGGTGCGTGGACGGCGTGGAACTCTCGGACGTGTTTCAATCCACACCCCCGTGAAGGGGGCGGCCCGCCCATTGCCAGCGTCCGACGCTCCAACTGCCCGTTTCAATCCACACCCCCGTGAAGGGGGCGGCCCGGGCGGGCTTCGACGGGGCGGCCGACGCGATCCAGTTTCAATCCACGCCCCCGTGAAGGGGGCGGCTTGCAATTTTTACAATACTCCCAATTCCTCATGGTTTCAATCCACGCCCCCGTGAAGGGGGCGGCGAGCTGTGCATCGCCGAGGCCGAGCGGATCACCAAGTTTCAATCCACGCCCCCGTGAAGGGGGCGGCTCCCCGCCCCGCAGGCGGGCCTCCTCGGCGTCGAGGTTTCAATCCACGCCCCCGTGAAGGGGGCGGCACCGTCAAGCTGATCGCCCCGCCGATTCAAGCGGTTTCAATCCACGCCCCCGTGAAGGGGGCGGCGCCGCGAAGCACAGCGGGGCCGGCTCGCCGTCGATGTTTCAATCCACGCCCCCGTGAAGGGGGCGGCACGGCAGCGGGGCCAAGGAGGTCCGCAAGCTGCTGTTTCAATCCACGCCCCCGTGAAGGGGGCGGCCCGCCTGCCTGGCGGGCGCGGCGGGCTGCGCGCCGTTTCAATCCACGCCCCCGTGAAGGGGGCGGCTGGTGGATGACGTGGCTCGGCCGCTGGTACTCCAGTTTCAATCCACGCCCCCGTGAAGGGGGCGGCCCGGTCGTGGGCGACTACTTGGACGGCGCGTGGCTGTTTCAATCCACGCCCCCGTGAAGGGGGCGGCTAGACGTGGACCCACTCCCGCCCGCGGGAGGTCAGGTTTCAATCCACGCCCCCGTGAAGGGGGCGGCCCGGCGCTGGGCGGTGCCCTGCTCGTTCTCGACGTTTCAATCCACGCCCCCGTGAAGGGGGCGGCCATGGCGAGCGGCGCGAGTCGATCCGCGCCACGCTGTTTCAATCCACGCCCCCGTGAAGGGGGCGGCACCCGAACGCCCCAGTCCCCGCTCTTGAGCTTGGTGTTTCAATCCACGCCCCCGTGAAGGGGGCGGCCGGTTGGGAGCATCGACGAATGGGTCGCCGCCCAGTTTCAATCCACGCCCCCGTGAAGGGGGCGGCTGGAGGCCGCCGCGCCGAAGCCGCCCGCCGCCGCGTTTCAATCCACGCCCCCGTGAAGGGGGCGGCCGCGTGGCCGCCAGCAGGTCCAGCAGCGCCCCGCGGTTTCAATCCACGCCCCCGTGAAGGGGGCGGCGGGGACTACATCCGGCGAGTTCACCGGGAGTGGATTGTTTCAATCCACGCCCCCGTGAAGGGGGCGGCCAGTCTATATAAACGAGCAGAGCGTAACCAGATACAGTTTCAATCCACGCCCCCGTGAAGGGGGCGGCCCTTTTCCCAGGGGTGGCTCGTTCCGCCGAAACAGTTTCAATCCACGCCCCCGTGAAGGGGGCGGCTCCATCGCCCTGACCGACGGGGTGAACGATGACGTTTCAATCCACGCCCCCGTGAAGGGGGCGGCCGGACGTGGCGGTAGGGGTGCCGTCGGACGCCGAGACGTTTCAATCCACGCCCCCGTGAAGGGGGCGGATGGTGCGGGTGAAACTGCCGTCGGTGCCGAGGTTGTTTCAATCCACGCCCCCGTGAAGGGGGCGGGCGGCCTTGTCGCTGCCGCGGGGGTGGTACATATAGTTTCAATCCACGCCCCCGTGAAGGGGGCGGTTGCGCGTCCCCGCTACTCGCTTGCGGAGCTGCGGGTTTCAATCCACGCCCCCGTGAAGGGGGCGGGCGACCGTGCCGGTGCCGTCGTCCATCGACGAGGCGTTTCAATCCACGCCCCCGTGAAGGGGGCGGCCGTGGGCCATCATCAGATTCATTAGCTCAGTATCGTTTCAATCCACGCCCCCGTGATGGGGGCGGGGTTCGGGCGCAATCTAGATTGCCGGGACGACGCCGTTTCAATCCACGCCCCCGTGAAGGGGGCGGTTGACCGTCACGCCGTTGATCGGGGCCGTCACGGAGTTTCAATCCACGCCCCCGTGAAGGGGGCGGCTGGTCCTGCGGGCCGAGACCGCGGAAGACTTCCAGGTTTCAATCCACGCCCCCGTGAAGGGGGCGGCAGCGGCCTTCCGCCCCGCGAACGGGGCAAGCCACGTTTCAATCCACGCCCCCGTGAAGGGGGCGGGTCGGCGGTCAGGCGAGCAGGATGCCGGTGAGCTTGTTTCAATCCACGCCCCCGTGAAGGGGGCGGGTCGGCGGTCAGGCGAGCAGGATGCCGGTGAGCTTGTTTCAATCCACGCCCCCGTGAAGGGGGCGGCGGTCCGCTTGGACCGCCCGACGCTCAGTGCGCTGTGGTTTCAATCCACGCCCCCGTGAAGGGGGCGGCCTGCCGCCAGAAGCTCAATACAACCGGTCCGACCGGTTTCAATCCACGCCCCCGTGAAGGGGGCGGCTGGCGAACCCGGTGCCCGTGGGGCGTGGGCAGCGGGTTTCAATCCACGCCCCCGTGAAGGGGGCGGCCCAGTACGTGCCTCCGGGTCAATCTGTATACTTCGGGTTTCAATCCACGCCCCCGTGAAGGGGGCGGCCTCGCCATTCACGAAAACATCAACCCACGAACTAGGTTTCAATCCACGCCCCCGTGAAGGGGGCGGCGCAATCGCCGCCGCCCTGAACCTCTACGCCCGCAAGTTTCAATCCACGCCCCCGTGAAGGGGGCGGCGCGGCAGACGATCCGCCCGGACCAAACGCCGTTTTCGTTTCAATCCACGCCCCCGTGAAGGGGGCGGCCGGAGTTGGTCGGCCGTCTTGCCTAGGTGATTGAGGTTTCAATCCACGCCCCCGTGAAGGGGGCGGCCAGCGGACGATCTTCGTCGGCGTGCGGGACGACTTGTTTCAATCCACGCCCCCGTGAAGGGGGCGGCCTTCGACGCCTAACTGCCCAAGCCCGGCGGCGTAGTTTCAATCCACGCCCCCGTGAAGGGGGCGGCGTGATGAGCCGGTCCGACGTGGAGGCGATCCGCAAGCGTTTCAATCCACGCCCCCGTGAAGGGGGCGGCCCGACCTCGCCGCCGAGAAGTTCGCCATGCCGAAGTTTCAATCCACGCCCCCGTGAAGGGGGCGGCCTTGCCCCATCCGGCCTCCCGCTTGCCGGCCGTCGAGTTTCAATCCACGCCCCCGTGAAGGGGGCGGCCAGACCGCGCGGCGGCGAGGGCCAATGGACCGCTCGTTTCAATCCACGCCCCCGTGAAGGGGGCGGCGAACTCATCCCCAATCTTTCCAATTTCCTCCGGCGTGTTTCAATCCACGCCCCCGTGAAGGGGGCGGCGTGAGCGTGGTCGGCACCATGCTCACTGCAAGTGCGTTTCAATCCACGCCCCCGTGAAGGGGGCGGCCCCGTGCGATCATTGACCGATGCAACGCGATCCTGTTTCAATCCACGCCCCCGTGAAGGGGGCGGCCGCGCCCCGACGGCAAGAGCCGCGACTGGGATGAGGTTTCAATCCACGCCCCCGTGAAGGGGGCGGCGTCAAGCGCGGGACGGCGATTGACGCGGTTGAAGTGTTTCAATCCACGCCCCCGTGAAGGGGGCGGCCGCGGTAGACGAACCGGTCGCGGCCCAACTGGTGTTTCAATCCACGCCCCCGTGAAGGGGGCGGCGCGAAGGCTTGACTTGTAGTCCGTGGCAAAGATTGTTTCAATCCACGCCCCCGTGAAGGGGGCGGCTCGGCCTGCTTTTCGGGGCCGGCGCAACCCGTCACGTTTCAATCCACGCCCCCGTGAAGGGGGCGGCGCGACCTGTTCGGCCGCGCGGGCATCCTGGCGAAGTTTCAATCCACGCCCCCGTGAAGGGGGCGGCCGATTCGCAAGGCACTGGCGGAGGGCAAGTACCTGTTTCAATCCACGCCCCCGTGAAGGGGGCGGCCTACGCGGGCCGGCGGCATATTTTCGCCGAGGTGGTTTCAATCCACGCCCCCGTGAAGGGGGCGGCCGAAATACAAGGACCTTCCCGCCGCCGCGAAGGGGTTTCAATCCACGCCCCCGTGAAGGGGGCGGCACCCGCCGCAGCCGGAGAACATCGAGGCGACGATGTTTCAATCCACGCCCCCGTGAAGGGGGCGGCCGTCGTAGGGTCGGTCGGGTAGGGTCGTCATCGTCGTTTCAATCCACGCCCCCGTGAAGGGGGCGGCCTCTGCCCGCCGGTACCCGGCCCACCGGTGAGGGTGTTTCAATCCACGCCCCCGTGAAGGGGGCGGCCGCGTCACCCGGCCGACCATTTGCGCGAACAGCGGTTTCAATCCACGCCCCCGTGAAGGGGGCGGCCACGTCCACGGGCGTCGGGCGAGCCACGGGCACGGGTTTCAATCCACGCCCCCGTGAAGGGGGCGGCCTCCAGTGCCTTCGGGTTGGCCGCCGAGGTGACGTTTCAATCCACGCCCCCGTGAAGGGGGCGGCTGGTCAAAATCCGGGTCATCGGCAATTTCACGACGTTTCAATCCACGCCCCCGTGAAGGGGGCGGCTTGCCCCATCCGGCCTCCCGCTTGCCGGCCGTCGAGTTTCAATCCACGCCCCCGTGAAGGGGGCGGCTCACGCGGTTGCGGTGGCGGGTGGCGGTCATCATGTTTCAATCCACGCCCCCGTGAAGGGGGCGGCAGGAACTGGCGGACAAGGAGCGGGGTCGCGCCGAGTTTCAATCCACGCCCCCGTGAAGGGGGCGGCCGGTCGCCATAACGGCCGGGCGGCTTTGCCAAAGGGTTTCAATCCACGCCCCCGTGAAGGGGGCGGCCTGTTCGCCCGGTAGGTGTTCCGGGCCTCCTCGACGTTTCAATCCACGCCCCCGTGAAGGGGGCGGCACACTGACATCGCCGATCTGGGGTGCAGTCGCGGGGTTTCAATCCACGCCCCCGTGAAGGGGGCGGCACCCGCCGCAGCCGGAGAACATCGAGGCGACGATGTTTCAATCCACGCCCCCGTGAAGGGGGCGGCGCGGCAGACGATCCGCCCGGACCAAACGCCGTTTTCCGTTTCAATCCACGCCCCCGTGAAGGGGGCGGCCCGCGTCGAATACTCCGGCGGCTACTACGTTATCGTTTCAATCCACGCCCCCGTGAAGGGGGCGGCCGGACGTACGCCTCGTTCGCGGCCGGGTCGTCGCCGTTTCAATCCACGCCACCGTGAAGGGGGCGGCGTTGACCTGGGCGACGGGGAGCAGCGCACGCTGGGCGTTTCAATCCACGCCCCCGTGAAGGGGGCGGCGCGACCGGCCGGGTCGGCGGTGCCCGGTGGGCACCGTTTCAATCCACGCCCCCGTGAAGGGGGCGGCTCATCGACTTACCTACGGGCTCGGAGTACGAGGCGTTTCAATCCACGCCCCCGTGAAGGGGGCGGCACCGCGTCCGCCCGCGACGAATCCCCGCGGAGGTGTTTCAATCCACGCCCCCGTGAAGGGGGCGGCTTCGGCTTCGAGGGGTTTTTGGTGGGCATCAGGTGGTTTCAATCCACGCCCCCGTGAAGGGGGCGGCCCGCGCCCGGTCGCGGGGACGGGTACGTCTCGCCGTTTCAATCCACGCCCCCGTGAAGGGGGCGGCGCCGAACATCCCCGGCGGGGCGACGATGGACCACCTGTTTCAATCCACGCCCCCGTGAAGGGGGCGGCCGGCACGGCCGCAGGCGTAGCCGCCCCGCGCCCCGTTTCAATCCACGCCCCCGTGAAGGGGGCGGCCGGGCGGACGTGAGCGGGATCGGCGGATTCACGGATGTTTCAATCCACGCCCCCGTGAAGGGGGCGGCCGTCGTGGGCGGTCGACTTCGCCCCGCCCGCCGACTGGTTTCAATCCACGCCCCCGTGAAGGGGGCGGCTCCCGCGCCGCCGCCGCCACGGACGCCGGCAGCGGTTTCAATCCACGCCCCCGTGAAGGGGGCGGCGGTGCGCCGCCGCCCCAGCGACTGGGCCGAGGCGTTTCAATCCACGCCCCCGTGAAGGGGGCGGCCAGAAAGGTCCTGTCTATTCAATGTCGGAGAAGTGTTTCAATCCACGCCCCCGTGAAGGGGGCGGCCCCCGGCAGCAAAGGGGCCTTCGGCTCCGGCCTGTTTCAATCCACGCCCCCGTGAAGGGGGCGGCGCGGCTTCGACGCCGCCATCGAGGACTACCTTCAGTTTCAATCCACGCCCCCGTGAAGGGGGCGGCCCGCCGCCGCAACCGCTGGGGGATCAGCAGTCGTTTCAATCCACGCCCCCGTGAAGGGGGCGGCCGGTCTACGTCGCTGCGCCGATTGACATCCCCAGTTTCAATCCACGCCCCCGTGAAGGGGGCGGCTCGGGTACACTGGCGCTTGATGGCAACCAAACCCGTTTCAATCCACGCCCCCGTGAAGGGGGCGGCGTGCTCGCCGACCCCGAGTGCGCCCGCATGACCGTGTTTCAATCCACGCCCCCGTGAAGGGGGCGGCTGGCGCGGCAGCGGGCGTTCATCCGGGACCCGGAGTTTCAATCCACGCCCCCGTGAAGGGGGCGGCGCCGGAACCCCCGCGGGTGGGCGTTCAACAAGTCGTTTCAATCCACGCCCCCGTGAAGGGGGCGGCCAACGGGGTGGGGTGGACGGAGATCGCCGCCGCGGTGTTTCAATCCACGCCCCCGTGAAGGGGGCGGCCCACCACTCATAAACCATTCCTGGGCCACAGGCAACTCGTTGGGGTCCGCGAACCATCGGCGGGGACCGTCCCTGCGCCGGGGGGCGGGGCGGGCGGGCGGACGTAAGGGGTTGCGGCGCGGCCGGTAAGGGCCGCCGCGAACCGGACGTGAAGGGGCCGGGCGCTCCCGGTTCGCAATCCGCGCCGGCGGCGGGCGCTCGGGCCGTCACGACGGCGGCCTCACACGATCAGAGGGCCGGCGAGGTCGACCGCCGGTTTGGTGCCGTGGTGCTCCAGCTTCCGCCGCCGGCCGCTGCCCAGGAAGTAGAACCGCAAACTGTCGGCCGACACCTCGAACTCGTCCAGCAGCCGGCCGCGGAGCATCGCCCACTGGCCGGGGTCGACCTCGCACTCGAAGACGCTGTTCTGCACCCGCTGGCCGTAGTCCAGGCAGCACCGCGCCACCCGCGTCAGCCGCCGCCGGCCCTCGGGCGTCACCGTCGAGACGTCGTAGCAGACCAGCACCAGCATCGGCCCTCCGCCCCAATCCTACGCCCCGATTCCCGCCCTCACTTCCACACGAACGGGACGTAGGCGTCCGAGTCGCCGCGCAGGTGCCGCGCCAGCAGCCGGGCCTGGAGGTGGACGACCAGCCCCAGCGTCGTGCGCTCGCCGAGGAACGGGTGCAGCACCTCTTCCTGCTTGCGCTTCTGATACGCCGCCAAAACCGCCCGCCGCGTC
Source organism: Tepidisphaeraceae bacterium (assembly GCA_965260985.1). Taxonomy (GTDB): domain Bacteria; phylum Planctomycetota; class Phycisphaerae; order Tepidisphaerales; family Tepidisphaeraceae; genus CBDHCE01. The sequence continues at coordinate 27,615 of CBDHCE010000014.1, forward strand.
GCCTCGTTCATGTTGACCCCGCCGGACGCGCCGCGCTCGAACCCGCCGGGCGCCACCTGCTTTCGATTGATCAGGCTGAGCGCCAGGCGGTCGGCCAGGACCGGGCGGAGCTCCTCCATCAGGTCCAGCGCCAGCCCCGCCCGGCCGGGCCGGTCGCGGTGCAGGAAGCCGACCTGCGGGTCGAGCCCCGCCGCCTCGCACGCGCTGCGGGCGTCGTGCGACAACATCGAATACAGGAACGACAGCAGCGCATTGATCGGATCGGTCGGCGGCCGGCGGCTGCGGCCGGCGAAGGCGAAGCCCTCCTTCTGGGCCGTCACGAGGTGGTCGAACGCCCCGAAGTAGGCCGCCGACGCCTCCCCCTCCAGCCCGCGGACGCGGTCGACGTCCGCCTCGCCGCGCCCGACGCCCGCCTCGGCACTGCGGTAGGCGGCGCGGCCCAAATCGTCCCCGACGAGCGCCATCCGCGCCGCGGCCGACCGCACGGCCTCCCGGCCCGGCGCTTCGGGGTAGTCCCGCAGGTTCCGCAGCAGCACCGACCGGCCGTTGGCGACCTTCGCCCCCACGCACGCCGCGGCGATCGACGCGGTGGCGGCCGGGTCATCGGCCCGGCGGTACTGCTCGCGCCGCAGCCGCACGTTGCCGGGGGTGAAGCCGTTGACGCGGGCGATCAGCCGGCCGTGCTCGGTGCAGAGCGAGATCGCCACGCCGCGCTCGCCGCACAGGCCCATGAGGGCGGGCGAGACGCCGATCCGCCCGAAGGTGACGATCCCGCCGAGGCCGTGGATCGGCACGCGCAGGGCCGTCTTTTTCTCGATGCGGACCAGCACGGCCTCCCCCTCCTTGGCGAGGTAGGCCTGCTGGGTCTGAACGAAGAGGGTGTTGAGGTGCTGCTTCACGGGCCGCCTCCGCCGAAGGCCGAATCAAATAGTGTTCTCCGCGCGGCCAGGTCGATTGCTGCCCGGTAGAGCAACGGGAGGTGCGCCCGGCCACCCGCAGGCGAGTGCCCGCGCGTCCTTCGGACCTCTCGTGCGACCTCGCGCTCCCACTCGTCGCGCAATCCGGCGGCCAGCAGTTCGGCCGGCGGCGGGAAGGCGGTCCACAATAGCGCTGGCGGGTCGTCGGCTACCTTGCCTCGCAGGACGTGCGTTTGCCTCACCAAGTCACTGAAGGAATTCTGCGCTTTGTCGGCAAATGATCGGCCCACAAGGTGTATGACCGTCGGCCGGCCGAGGGGAAATTGATCGGAGAATGCCAAGGCGGTTCGATTGTTCACGTTCGCGCCGATGCTGCGGTAAATGTCGCGGGACCGGTCCGGAGACGTCAGCGTGACGGTGAGCTGCCGGTCGCCCTCGGGCAGGCCGGTCAGGCGGATCAGGTCGGCGAGCCAGTCGAAGAACGTCTCGGCCCACTCCCGATCCGCCCGCGCCCGCAGCGTGGCGGCGACCGCCGCGAGCGCGTCGGCCTCCGGCACGTCCCGCAGCGGCACGGTGAACGGAAAGCCGCCATTCGGCACAGCCCTCGCGGATCGCGCCGGCTTGGCGGCCGGCTCCCCATCCTCTACCGTTCTGGCAACGCTCCTGCGACCGCGCGGCGGCTCCCCAGCGGCGGGGGCGGCGCGGACGGGGCTTTCGCCGAACCCAGCCGGACGCCCGCCGCGGGGCGGGGGCGGATCGCCAACGGCGGCCAACGCCAGCATCGCGGAAGGGTCTGGCTCGGCCGCCCGATCCCACACGGCTTGGAACCACCGCCGCAGCTCGCCGACCTCCGCCGCCCCGGTCAGGGACGCTCCGACCTCCACCCGCCGCAGCGTGCCGGCGTCGGTCAGGTTAGTCGAGCCGACTAGCGCCCGCCCCGGCCCGATCACCACCTTCGCGTGCAGCCCCGCGACGTGCCGAACCCGGCCGCGATTGGCCTGAACCCATGCGGCCATGCGGCGGCGGGCCGTCAGGCCGGCGCAGATCGACAGCATCGCCTCGGCGTCGGTCAGGAGCCGCCACCGGTCGGCCCGCGCCAGCAGCGGATCGAGGTAGTTAAGGCCGATGTAGGGGCAGGCGAGGTCGATCCCGCCGCCGGCGGAGAGCAGGTCGAGGATCGCCCGGCGGAACGGGCTCTCCGCCCCGGCCGGGGCGGCCGGGGCGGCCGGGTCGTGGTACAGCAGGCGCGTCGACGATGCCTCAGCCGGCGGCGTTCTCATCCCTCCCCCTCCTCCGCCGGCCCCGGCGGCTCAATGCTCGCCAGGGCGTCGGCCAGCGACCGCTCGGCGAACCGCGCCGCCTGACGCCGGCCGCCGCCGGGGCCGTCGGGCAGGCACAGGTGCCGCAGCGAGCAGCGGTCGCACTTCTTCTCCCGCACGGCCACCGGGGTGACGCCCGAGGCGAGCATCTCGTGCAACTCCGCCGCCGCCCGCTCGGTCAAATCGCGCAGGGCGGCGTCGAACGGCACGTCGATCCGGCGGCGCGTGACGCCGTAGAACAGCGCCCCGGCCGGCACCGCCACGCCGAGCATCTCCTCGAGGCACAGCGCCTGGGCGCACAGTTGGACCTCGTCGGCCCGGTGCGCCTTGGGCTTGCCCCGCTTGTATTCCACGGGAAGCGGCGGGGCGGCCGGGCGATCGGCGGGGCGATCGGCGGGGCGATCGGCCGGGCCTTCGGCCCCGTCGGTGCCCGCCGTGACCTTCGCCGGGGAGGGAAGCGGTGGATTCACCGGGAACTCGACCACATCGGCCTTGCCGAACAGCCCCAGCCGGAAGCTCCGCAGCGGCAGGGCGCGGGCGACCCGCACCCCCGCCCGCCGCCGCCTTTCCGCCGTCCCACCCGCGTCGGCCCGCCGGTGCAGCCGCTGCCCCTCGACGGTCAGGGCGTTGTCGGCCCAGAGCTGCTCGACGTGGATCAGCGCGCACTGCCGCGGGCAGAACAGCAGGTGCTGCAGCGCGCTGATCGGCAGCAGGTCGTCCTCGTCGTACATGCCGCCCTCACTGCCAATCGATCCACCGCTCGAGCGTGACCCCCTCGGGCAGGTCGGTTTCTCCCTCGACCGAGAGCTCATAATCCTCGAACGCCCGCGGCGGCCGGCCGTCGGGGGCGCTTCCCTCGGCCACGTCGCGCGGCAGCGGCTGGACGCCGGGCTTGGGCTTGCAGACCACGCGGGAAAACAGCTTGTCGCTGCGGGCGTTGCCCAGGGCCGAGTCGTGCTTGAACGCCACGCACGCCACCGGCCGCATGTTGGCGCGGGCGGCGGACTTGTCGGTCTCGAACATCATCTCCAGCGACCGCTTGAGCAGCGCCAGATCTTCCTCGCTGAAGCCGGTCCCCTTCTCGCCCATGGCAAGGTTCGGGTTGACGTAGCCGTGGACGCGGTACAGGCCATAGGGGATGGCGAACTTTCGGCCGATGGTGCGGTTGCCCCCCTCCTGCTTCTCGGCCTCGCGCTCGGTCGTCACCGCGCACCGCGTGACGGCGAACTCGCTGGCGACGACCGGGTGGAGCGAGCGGGCGATGCCGAACTGCACCGGGCCGCGCACCTGGCCGCAGTTGACGTCGGTGGTCATCACGGCCCCGAAGGTGCGGATGTCGAAGAAGTTCTTGCACATCCACCGCGTCAGCTCGCGGGCCTTGGCATCGTCGCGCGGCAAACTCTTGGAGGGCTTCTCGCCGACGGCCTCGTAGGCCCGCTCGTGCTGCTTATTGAGGATTGCCCGCTCCTTGACGTAGATCTCGTAATCCGGCTGCTCCCCGTGTGCGAGGCCGACGAAGTTGCGGACCTTACGCTTGAGGCAGACGTCGGTGACGAGGCCCTGGCCGGTTTCAGGGTCGATGCGCGGCAGATTGCCCGCGTCTGGATCGCCGTTGGGGTTGCCGTCGGTGATGTCGAAGAAGTAGACGATGTCGTAGCGGTTGCTGATCGGTTCACTCGTCGATTCACTCATCGGAAGTCTCCTTCATCTCGGCGGCGGGCTTGTCCGACTTCTTCGTGAAGAAGTCCTGCCGCTGGTGGTAGTAGGCGATGTGGAACAGGCCCTGCCGCTCGAGCGGCAGGTGCCGGGGGAACTGGCTGATGTGGCCGCAGATCTCGCCGACGAGCTTTTCGCGCGCGACGCGGCGGCCGGGGTTGTCGTACTTCTCGACGTGGAACTGGTGCAGCCGCAGCAGGCGCGGGAAGACGCTGGCGGGCGTGCTGCTGGCGGCACCGAAGTAACTGTCCTTAATCGTTTTGTTCAGCCCCGGCGAGACGTCCTCCTGCGTCTTTTCAAGGGCCGCGAACAGGCGGCCGAGTTGGTACGCCTCGTCGGGGTGGTCGAGTTGCAGTGCCACCGGCACCTCCTGGTTGTGGTTGCGGATGAGGACGGCCTTGAGGATCGCCGCCTTGCGGTGATTCACGTCGGCCGACACGCGGACGCGGCGGACGACGGCGTCCAGCAGCGACTGCGGGTATCGCGTGCCGCCCAGCACCGCCCGCGCGAGTTGGCCGGCGAGCTGCGGCGGGATGTCCTTCGGGTCGCGGGCGGTCTCCAGCAGCAGCGTGCGGATCATCAGCGGCGGGTCGCCGGGCCGTTGGCCGACCATCTCCAGCCGCGCGTGGTGCTCGGCCAGGCGGCGGGCGAGCGCGCCCAGCGTCGAGGGGAGCCAGAAGCGGACGTTCACCCGGCTGGCGTTCGGCGACAGGCCCAGGACGTAGAACGGCGTGTCGCCGCTGATGCCGCCCGGCATTCGGCCCTGCTTCACCGCGACGAGACTTTCCTTCAACTGATCGACTTCCGGCTGCGACTCGGCTTTGTTGCCGCCGGACTCGCCGAGCATCTCGCCGAACCAGTCGGTCGCCTCCTTCGCGGCGGCGGGCGGGGCGTCGGCCCAGAAGACCACCGTGGCGTCGCCGATCCGCAGCCGGCGGGCGTCGTCGGCGAGCAGGCGGTTGAGGGCCTTGGCATACTTGTCCGCGTCCGCGACGCCGACGGGGGCGTTGAAGCTCTGCGACTTGCCGTGGCTCTCGTAGGCCGAGTCGTTGAAGCCGACGATGACGCCGCCGGAACTCTGCCCGCCGATGACGCCTTTGATCTTCGGCTCGTGCAGCCGGGCGAGCGGCTCGGACGCGCCGCTGACCAGACTCCGGCCGCGCGGCACGTCGCCGGCGGCGGTCTCGGCGACCTGCGACTCCCACCACCGCCGCACCGCCGGCCGCTGGTCGACCCGCCGCTCGGCCGCCCGGACGCGGAACGTGCCGAACCCCCCGGCCAACTCCGCCAGCCCCGCGACCTCGGCCGCCCGTTCGGGCTGCCACCCCTTCAGAAACGCCGCGACGGCCGCATAGTCCGCATCGTCGATGTCGGCCGCGGCCGACAGGTGCCGCTGGCGGAACGCCTCGAAGCACCGCCGCGTGCGGTCCGCATCATCATCCTCCGGCTTGAAGCCGAGCATGTACCGCCCGTTGTCCCACAGAAAGCAAGGGTTGATGCCTTGGCCCGGCGGCTTGCCCTGGCCGGGCACGAGCATCATCGTCGGCCGCTTGGTCTTGGCCGCCGCCTCTCGCACGTCGTTGATGGCGTGGAGACTTCCGTCCGCCTCAAGCACGACTTGAAACGCGATCTTCTGCCAGCTCGTGCCGAACGCGGCGACCTCCTGCTCGGGGTCGGCCTCCAGCCGCTCGTAGTAGCCGACCAGCGCCGGCAGCAGGCCGCTGGTCGGATGGGCGATGATTTCGCTCATGACCGCACCCCCGCGCGCCGGCTGGCCTCGACGTCGATCGCGCCGTCGACCATGACGGCGCGGTAGAACCGCGGCTCGGCCCGCAGCCGCTCGCCGCGGTGGCCCTCCACCACCGTCCCGTTGGGGTCGGGGGTGTAGTCGATGTCGTCGAGCATGAACCCGAGGTCGCGCCGCCCGCGGAGCTCGCCGTCGGGGTCGACGGCGGCGGGGACGGCGTCGATCCACTCGAAGTCGCAGGCGAACTCCCGCGTGCCGAGGTACGGCCGGGTAAAGCACTGGCCGCGCTCGGCGCGGCGGCGGAACATGTCCATGTGCTTGCCGGCGTTCTCTTCGCCGCCGACGATCTCGAAGCGGGCCTCGATCGCGTAGGCCACGTCGCGCAGCACGGTGGCGGCCCGCTGCTGGCGTTCCTCCTCGACGTTCAACCCCAACTTGCCCCGCCCGCGCTTCATCGCCGTGGTCGCCGTGGCGGCGGAAATCTTGGCCCCCACCTCGTTCCGCCGCAGCGACGTGAAGCGGATCGGCCTCAGGACGTGCAGCTTCGTGACGACCCAGCGAATCTCGGGCTTCCAGTAGATCGCCTCCACCACGCCGCGCGCCGCCGACGGCGTGATGACGTCGTAGGACACCCGCTCGACCTTCATCTCGGGCCGCGTGAAGCAGGCGAAGTCGCCCCAAACGTGGAGTTTGATTCCAGTCACCGGCAGCTCCGTGAACGACCCGAACAGTTTGCCAACGTCGGGTGCCGTGTTATCATCAAGCCATGCAAACAGCAACCTTGACCGCTCCCCCGCGACAGCCCGTCGCCGATGGCTACTCGCCCGCCCTGCGAATCACGTTGGAGGTCGAGGGCCGGGTGCTGGACGTTGCGTCGACGGGGCCGGGCTTTCTCGTGCTGCGAACGCAGATCGATCTGGACGCGGCTGATGGAATCCTGCACGTCGACATCGACGGCGACGTGAACTCGCGGTTGCTGCGCCTCCCCAACGGCCTTCAAACTGAGCGGCGTCGCCAGCCGTTCGAGCGTCGCTAGCGGACGGGAACTATCGAACAACCGACGGGGAACCGCGTGAACGACGCACTGGAAAATTACCTCGCCTCCCGCGGCAAGCAGGCCGGGCGGCTTCTCGGCGAGGGGAAAGACGGCGCGGTTTACGAGACGGATGATGACTCCGCCGTCAAGCTCCACCGCGTGGCGGAAATCTACCGACGAGAGCGCGACTGCTACTTCCGACTCGGCGATGTGGGGCTGACGGAGGTCGCGGGATTGGCCCTGCCGGAAATGGTCGACCACGACAACGACCTGCTCATCATCGAGATGACCATCGTCTCCCCGCCGTTCCTGCTCGACTTCGCGTCGGCCTACCTCGACGACCCGCCGGACTGGCCGGAGGACGTGGTGGCCCAGTGGCACGAAGACCTGCGCGGCCGGTTCGAGGGGCGCTACGACGAGGTGCTCGTCATACTGGCCGAGCTGGAGGGGCAGGCCGGGGTCCACCTGTTCGACGTTCACGCCGACAATCTGAAGTTCGACCCGGCTACAGGATGAGGCCGGCGGCGTCCATCCCCTCCACGTTCGACACCAGCCCCAGCCGCCCGTCATAGGCGTCGGAATTGGTGAGGTAATACCGGCCGTGCCGCTCGTCCGCGGTGGTCTTTTCCATCAGCCGGTTCAGCTCGAAGTCGAACACGCCGACGACATACCGCTGGGCCCGACGGCCCCAACTCCGCAGCCAGCCGGGATCGGGGTTTTCGCCCATCTTTTGCGTCAATTCCTCGATCAGCGCGGCCCCCTCGCCCCACGGCACCAGCACCGGTGTCTGGGCGTCGTCGATCAGCTTGTAGCGGTCGGCCGCCTCGCGGAACTGGAAGTGCGGGCCGGTGGCGTCGACTGAGAAGCGGTCGCACACGGGCAGGTCGCCGTCGCCCTGGTCCCAACCCGCGCCCCCCTCGCCGCCGCGCTGCCAGTAGTGCAGGCGGAAGTAGGCCTCAATGGCCGCGGGCGAGAGCGGGTCGGCGGCGTGGTCGGGCAAGACCTCCCGCGCCGCATCGCCCGCGTGGCGGACGAACGGCGGCGGGCGGTGAATTGTCGGGTCCGGGGCGAAGACCACCACGCGCCCCAGCCCCGCCATCCGCCCCTCGCGGTTGCAGCGGCCCGCGGCCTGCGCGACCGAATCTAGGCCCGCCGCGGCGCGGTAGACGCACGGGAAGTCGACATCCACCCCGGCCTCAATCACGGCCGTCGAGATCACGCGGCACGGCTCGCCCGCCTTCAGCCGCCGGCGGATCTCCTTCACGATCCCGCTGCGGTGCTCGGCGCACTGGTTGGCCGACAGGTGGATCGACCCCGCCACCGCCCCGGCCAGGTCCCGCGCGTGGCGGCGCGTGTTGACGACGCACAGCACCTGCCGCTCGCCGCGCAGCCGCTCGGCCAGCTCGTCATCGTGCACCTCGCCGGCGAGTTCGACCCGCGTCCGCCGCAGCGCGCCGTGCAGGCGGAGGGGGTCGTCAATGATCGGCGTCACGCCGGTCAGGCCGATGTCGAACCCCTCGCGCCGCTCGATCGCCGGCTGGGTGGCGGTGCAGAGAACGATCGTGCAGCGGTAATTGCGGGCCAACTCGTCGAGCGCCCAGAGCGTCGGCTTCAGCAGGTTCGGCGGCAGCGTCTGGGCCTCGTCGAAGATGACCACGCTGCCGGCGAGGCGGTGGAGCTTGCGGCACCTGCTCGTGCGGCTGGCGAACATGCTTTCAAGTAACTGAACATTAGTCGTAACGATAAGCGGGGCGTCGAAATTTTCTGCCGCCAGGCGCGAGCGTGCGGACTGCCGATCGGGGTCGGCCGGGTCGAGATTGCTGTGGACCTCCAGCACGCCGGGGAGCTTGGCCTTCTCGCGGAAGACGTCGGCGGTCTGCTCGACGATGCTGGTGAAGGGGATGGCGTAGACGACGCGCCGCAGGCCGTGCGCCTCGGCGTGGGCGAGGGCGAAGGCGAGCGACGCCAGCGTCTTGCCGCCGCCGGTGGGGACGTCGAGGGAGAAGAGGCCCGGCGGCCGGGCCGACTTCTCGCGGCAGGCGGCCAGGATGGTCGCGCGCTCGCGGTTGACCGGGGTGTCCGGGGCGTCCGCCGACAACTCCGCGAGATAGGCGTCGAGGCGGGCGCGGAGGTCGGCGAGGCTCGGGCCGCCGCGCGGACGGAGGGTGGATTGGTCGGCGGACATGAACGCCTCGGTCGCCAGGAAGTCGGCGTCGACCAGGCAACTGAAGAGCATCCGGGTGAAGAACGCCAGCGCGAACGCCCCGCGGCGGTCGTTGGTAAGCCCGGCCAGCGGCGGCCGGCCGGGCACGAGCCGACTGAGGATTTCCGTCGGGGCCGCATCCCGCCACGGCTCGACGGACTTTTTCAGCCGGTCCGCAAGGCCCGCGGCGCCCGCCGCGCCGTCGGGCAGGCCCGCGTGGTGGCCGGCGATGGCGTAGGCCAGCAGTCGGCCGGAGACGCCGGCCGCCGCCGCGTGTTGGGCGCCGGCGGTGGAGTGGTCGACCTTGCCAGCCACCTCGGCGGCGTGCGGGTCGCGCGACGGGTCGAGGTAGGTCTGGAACGCCTCGCTGTATTTCCCCAAATCGTGCCACCACCCGAGCAGCCGGCCCCAGTCGGCCGCGCCGAAGGCGTCGGCGAACGCCGCGGCCCCCGCGACGCCCGCCCCGGCGTCCCCCTCGGCCACCCAGCGGAGGTGCCGGTCGAGCGGCTCCCACTCCGCACGAGTCGCCGGCGGGGGGAGGGTGTGGGCGTGAAAGTTCATGTTGCTCCAAAAACGGCCATTTTGCAATCTTATCCGTTTTGCTTTTACTGCAAGCTCCGGCTTGCGGGCAGAGTCGCCGGGTCGTAAAAGTTTAGAACATTCACCTCGGAGCTGCCCGCACGGACGCCGGGCTGGAAAATTCGCCCCGTGCCGCGGCGGAGCCTGCGGCACGGGCGTCCGTTCCCGGACACGTCTCATGCCAGAACCTATTTTCCTGGACAGCCCGCCGCCGGTCGGCGGGACCGACGAGGCGTTCGATGCGGCGCTGACCCGCGCCAATGCGGCCGTCGGCGCTCGGCGGCTCGACTATCGCGAGGGCCGCTCTTGGTCGTACATGGACCTGCGCCCCACGGCAACGGACGGCGACGCGCTCATCCACTGGCTCGCGGCCGATATCGGCGGCCACGTCCAGCGGTGGCTCGATCGGCATCCTAATTTTCCCGTGGCCGTCGAGGGGCTCGGCGCGGGCGGCGTGCTGCGGCGGCACGCCGCGCAGCTCCTGCTGCTGTTCGCCTTCGCGGAAGTTGCCCGACGATTCCAGACCGGAAGCGGGGTCTGGCCGGTGATCCGCGAGCATTGCTCGCCGTCGCTGCGACTGGCGTTGTTCAACGGGCAGGGCGCCTACCTCCACTCGCAGGTCATGAAGGAGTTGACCGGGGCGGTGGGGCTGCGGAACGTCTACGCCGTCAAAGGTCACTACCACGTCACCCTGATCCGAATGCAGGTCGGCTTCACGCGGCACGATCTGGAGCGGGAGGACGAGCCGCTCGTCGGCGCGCTTAAGCGTTCGGCGCGGGAGCTCAAGCGGGAGGGAGGCGACAACTTCAGCGAAGAGTTCGCCGGCCTCGCCAACCTGCTCTGGCGGTGGCGCGTCGAAACGGCACGCGGCGATTACGGCCTGAAGCGCGCCGACATCGAGGCCCGGTTGCGGCGAAATTGCTGGGTGCCCGAGCCGTGGGCCACTTCGGAGGGGCTGGCGTTCGACCCGGTGCCGCGGCTGCTCGCCGCGGCCGAGCGTGGGGCCGAGGAGGACGCGGCGGCGGGGGCTGATGCCGTCGCGCTGGTCCCGCCGCCCCGGCTGGTCTTCGGCGGCAATTCGGCGACCTTCGCGGTGGAGATCCCCACGTCGCTCGTGGCGGAACTCGCCTGCGGGGCCGAATCGTGCGTGCTGGAGGCCCGGCCGCTGGTCGGGCCGGCGGTCGAGCTGTGCCGCTTCTACGACAACGGCGACGGCACCTACGCCGCCGGCGGGGCGGCCCCGGTTCCGCCTTCGGCGAACGGGGCGGACCTCGCGCTGCTCGCCGACGGGGCCGTCGTGTGGGCCGGCCGGCTGGACCTGTGGGATGACGGGGCGGATGCCACGTTCTACCGCGCGTCCGACGGCGACCGGCTCGACCGGCCGCCCGTCGCGTCGGCCGGGTGCCTCGCCGTGGTGGCCGACGGTGTGGACCTCGACCCGCCGCCCGCGGCCTGGGTGCGGCTCGGCCCCGGCTGGCGGGCGTGCCACCTGCCTACCGGCACCGCGCTGGCGGGCGCGTCGGGCGCGGTTCGCCTGGTCAGCGGCGGCCGAGCGCTGTGGCGGCTGGACGAAACGCCGGCGGGCGTGTCGGCCGACGCGCCGCCGTGGCTCCGCCGGGCGAGTGCCAAAATCTTCGGCGGGCCGTACCACCTGGGCAAGGGCGTGTTCGTCGACGTCGGCTTGCCCGAAGGGGCGGCCGTGACCGACGCCCGCGACTCGGGCGGGATTCCGATCGAGGTGGCGGCAAAGACCGGTGGCCGGTTCCGCGTCGGGCCGGTGCCGGTGCCGGTCAGCGGACGGCCGCTCGCCCGTGCGTGGCTCGACGTGGTTGCGCCGCCGGAACTCGGCGCAGCGGCGGAGGCGGTGCGGCTCGCGGTGTCACTGGCGGTGCGGACGCTGGGCGCGGCCGTCGACTGCGGCGGCGGGGCGGCGGTGCTGGACCCGGCGGGCCAACTCGATCTCTCCGGCTGCGGCGCGGCGACCTTCCGCCTCGATGCCGACCTCGGGTCGGGCGACGGGCGGAGCGAGGTTTCGCAGCGGGCGCTCCTGGTGATCGAGGGCGAATCGGTCGTGCGGCGGATGCCGGAGGCCGCGACCGCGGGCCACGCCAATCGGATCGCGCTGCCGAACCTCTCCGGCTACGGCGGGCGGCTGTCGGTTCGCCGGGCGTTCAACGAGCCGCGAAACTTTCTGCGCCGCGACCGCCTGACGGTGGCGGGGCGGGTGGTCGATTTCGGCATCCTGCTCGGGTTTGACGACCCCGCGGCGGAGCCGGTTGATGGGGCGGCGATTGAGGAATCGATCCGCCCGCGCGAAACGGCGGTGCTGGTGCGTGGGGGCACGGTGCTTGATCAGGACCGCCACCGGATCGTCGCATGGCACGCTGACGGCCGCTGGCGGCAGTGCCGGCCGCGCGACGCCGGGGGCGGCCGGTGGGCCTTCGAGCCGCACGACGAGGCAAAGACCGGCCGCGTTCTGGCGGTCGCCGTCGCATCGGTCAAGGCGCGGGTGGGCGTGGCGTGGCGCGACAACTGGGCGGACGCCCTCGCCGCCGCGTCGGCGTCGAATGATTCTGCCGTAATCGCCGCCGCGATGCGCGGCTTGCGGTGGGCGAAACTGCCGGTGCTGGACGGGGCGTCGGGCGGCGGCGATTCGCATGGCCCGGCCGCGCGGCTGCCCGCCGCAGAGTTCGCCTGCCGGCACGCGGCCCTGACGCTGCCGGTCGCCCTGGCCGACGATTGCCCCGGCCCGGTACCGGCCACGCGCTGCCCGGACAATGCGTTCGCGTGGCGGGACGTGGCCCGGTCCCTGTTCCGCGGTTGGGAGCCGACGCGCGACGGGGCGAACGCGGCGGTCGAATCCCTCGGCGGCGGCATCGACGACGGCTGCTGGGTCGACGCGGCCGAACGGCTGTTCGCGTTCGACCCGATCATCGGCGCGAAGCTCGCGCTCCGCCTGCCCGAGACCGTCGCGCCCAAAGCCGCCCGGATGATGTACGCCGCCGTCGCCTCCCGCCGCACGGGACTCGACATCGGCGCCATTATGGCCCGGCCGGCGGCGGAGCTGCGGGCGCGGATGGACCAGACATGCGAGGCGGCGGCAAAACATGAGCTGATCCGTTCGGACCAACCCGCCGACGCCCACTTCCTTATGCGGGCGTTCATCGAGCCGGCGGTGAACTTCGCGGTCGGGAGAACCACCTGGGCCGGCCTGCAAAAGTCGAACCCCAACGCCGCGCGGGGGCTGGCCCTGCTGGACGACGTCGCGCCATTCGCCGAGCTGTTGGAGGCCCGGCTGTTCCTGGAACTCTTCGATCGGGCCGGCTGACCGCCGGCAACTTTTCGCGAGGCACCGCATGTCCGATTCCTACCAGCTCGACGCCGTCGGCTTGGCCGACAAACTCCGCGACCGCCTGACGGCGTTCAGCGCCGAGGACCACGCCGTCAGCGACCCGGCCATCGCGGCGGCGTGCCGGGCGATGTGGGCGGGGCCGGCGGCCGACGGCGGGCTGGTCGGCGATCTGTGGGTCGAGGCCGCCCTGCCGGCCGAGGGGTCCGACGTCACGCTCGACGCCTTGGCCGGATCGGGAAAGTTCGATCAAGGGCTGTGCGACCACCTCGACGCCAACGGCTCCTGGCCGCGCGACCGCACCCTCTTCCGCCATCAGGCGAGGGCGATTGAAGCGGCGAGGTCCGGCGGCCCGGCCGACCGCCCGGCCCTGGTCGTCACCGCACCCACCGGCGGCGGCAAGACCGAGAGCTTCCTCTTCCCCGCCCTCGATGACCTGCTCCGCCACCCGCGGCAGCCGGGCGAGCGCGGCGTCCGCTGCCTGGTGCTTTACCCGATGAACGCGCTGGTCAACGACCAAATCGGGCGCGTCCACGCCTACCTCAAAGCGGCCGACGGCAAACTGCCGGGCCACGGGTTGCGGCTGTTCCACTTCACCGGCGAGACGCCCGAAGATCACAGCAGCCGCCGCGAAAACCCGTTCCGCCCCTTCGATGAGCCGCGCGTGCAGACGCGGCAGGAGGCGCGGGGCCTGGAGACCCGCCGCCTCGCCGACGGCTCCGGCGGCAGGACGGTCGAGCCCGACGCGACCGAACGCCGGCCTGCGCCGGACGTGGTCATCACCAACTATTCGATGCTCGCCTACATGCTCTGCCGGCCGCAGGACGACTGGTTCTTCGGCCCCGCGCTGCGGAGCGTCGTGCTCGACGAGGCCCACCTCTACACCGGCACGCTGGCGGCGGAGATCACGCTGCTGCTGCGGCGCGTGCGGCTGCGGTGCGGACGCGCCCCCGGCGAGGTGCTGCACCTGGCGACCAGCGCCACGCTCGGCGGCGGGGAGGACGCGCTGCGCGAGTTCGCCTCCAAACTCTTCGACAAGCCGGCGGGGCGGGTGTCGGTCATCCGCGGCGAGCGGCACAAACTGGCCTTCGACAAACCGCGCCAACCGGCGGAACCGCCGACAGCGGAGCGGGTGAACGCGATCCGGCTGGAGGGGCCGACCATCGTGCTCAACGGCGCGGGGCCGGAGCTGAAGGAGTCGCCCGTGGCCTGCGATGCGCTGCGGGCCGGGCTGGCGACGCTGGTCGCTGCCGACGTTGTGGACGCGGCGGCGGACGAGACGTTCCCGGCCCGCCTGCTGCACCGGACGCTGCGCCACGCGCCGGCGGTCGCCAAGCTGGCCGAGGCGCTGCGGCCCGACGGCGTCGGCCCGGCCGCCAAGCCCATCGGCGAGATTGCCAAGCAAGTGTTCGGTGGTGAAGACGCCGAGCACAAGAAGGCCGCCGCCGCGCTGCTTCGGCTCGCCGCCGCGGCCCGCATGGAGGCCGGCGACCTGCCGCTGGTGCCGCACCGGATGCACGTGCTGGTCCGGCCGGCCGACGGCGTCAACGTCTGCCTCAACCCAGCGTGTCCAGAGGCGGGGCCACTGGCGGGATTCGGGAAACTCCTGCCCGGCGAGCTCGACGCCTGCGACGCCTGCGGCTCGGCGGCCCTCGCGCTGTGGCGGTGCGACACCTGCTCGCGCCCGCACCTGGCAGGCGTCGAGGTCATGACCCCCGATGGAAAGCGCTACCGCCCGGCCCGTTGGCTGGACCAGAGAGGCGGCGCGACCATCGTCCTGCTCGACCCGGCGGCAACGGGCGGCCAGCCGCTGCACCTGAAACTCACCGGCGAGCGGTGCGGCAAGGGCGGGGCGGCCGTGTCGCCCGCAATCGCGGCCGAGGGGTGCGCCGGCTGTGGGGTGGCCCTCAAGGAGGCCGTTCCGCTGTCGAGCAATTCGTCGCTGGCGCTGTCAATCGCGGCGGAAACCGCCCTGGCCGCGCTGCCGCCGTTTCCCGGCGAAAACGACTGCCTCCCCGCGCGGGGGCGGCGGATGCTAGCCTTCAGCGACTCCCGCGCCGAGGCCGCCCGTCTTGGCCCGCGGCTGACGGAGCAGCACGAAAATCAACTCGTCCGCGCCGCCGTGCTGGAGGCGCTGGGCAAGCTCGGCGATTCGGCACCGCTCGCCGAAAAACAGCGGCGCGACATCAAACGACTTGCAGAGGATCTGGAGACGGCCGCGTCGGAGGAGAAAGGCTTGTACGCCGAGGAATTGGCGGAAAAGCAGGCCAAGCTCGCCCAGGCGGAGGTCGGCGCGGGCGTCGGCCAACTCGTCGCCGCGTTCAAGTGGACGGGGAGAATCCGCGAACTGCTGGACCCCGACCTTTCGGACGGACAGGGCAAGGGCGACCCGGCCGGGTGGGACCAGTCGGTGTGGGATGAAAACGCGGCGGCAATGAAGGGGCGGGCCATGATTCTGATCGCCCGGCAGATCGCCCAGCCGATCCGCACCGGGGCGGCCAACGGGCTTGAGAACCTCGGCCTGATCGAGATCGTCTTCCCAAACCTCGACGCCGTGCCGTTTCCACGGGCGTTGACGGATCGGCTTGACGGGGCGGAGGCGGCCGCGATTGCCGCCGGCCTTGGCGGCACCGTGTGGGCCGACTTCCTCGCGGCCTGCTGCGATGAACTGCGGGCGCAGGGGGCAGTTTCCCTCGGCAGTGAAGAGCACGACAAGGAGGCCGGCGAGGATGGGCGGCGGTTCATCGGCAAGCGGGCCGCCAAGGCGGGGGGCGACAAGGCGGCCGGCGCGGTCAACTTCGTTTCCAGAATCAAGGGATTCGCCGCGGAGGTTCTGCGGCGGGCCGGCGTTCGGGCGGGGGATGAGGCCGCCCGCGCGTCGCTGGCCCAAGACGTGGCCGGGGCGGCGTTCGACGCGCTGGTCGGGGCGGCGCGGTCGGGCGCGCTGCCGTGGCTGGAGGTTGAGGCCGGCGGTGGCGGCACGCTGCGGGTGCGGTTCGACCGCCTGGCGGTTCGCGTGCCGCGGCGTCTGTTTCGGTGCCCGACGACCGGCCGCGTCTTCCCGCGGTCGGTGCTGGGCGTCGCGCCGTCGCCGGGCGGCGCGGGGCTTGCAAAGGCGTTGGCGGAGGTGTCCGCGGCCGGCCTCGACGCCGACCCGCGCACCGGCCGCCTGCGGCGCGAGTACCGCGAAGGGGAGGTGTTCAAGGTCGGCCTGTGGGGCGAGGAGCACTCGGCCCAATTGAGCAGCGGCGAGAACCACCGGCTGCAGGAGCTGTTCAAGGCCGGGGCGCGGAACGTGCTGTCGAGCACGACGACGATGGAGTTGGGGATCGACATCGGCGGGCTCAACGGCGTGCTGCTGGCGAACGTGCCGCCGGGCGTGGCGAATTATTTGCAGCGTGCCGGCCGGGCCGGGCGGCGGAGCGACGGGTCGGCGGCGGTAATCACCTTCGCGCGGCCCCAGCCATTCGACCGGGGCGTATTCCACGACTTCGACCGCTACCTCGCCCGGCCGATGCGGCGGCCGACCATCCTGCTGGACCGCCCCCGCCTCGCCCGCCGCCACCTGCACGCGCTGCTGCTGGGTGAATACTTCGGCCAGACCCACGCCGACGGCGACCGCACCGGCGCGATGGACGCCTTCGGCAAGATGGGCCCGTTCACCGGCGCGCCAATCGCGGGGCGGTGGGAGGCCGACGGCCAGAAGCCCCAGCCGCAGCCGCGAGCCGACTGCCCCGTCACATTTGAGCAATGGAGGGAGGCCGACCCCGACCCGTCGCTGGCCGGCGGCTTCGCCGAGTGGCTGGACGGGCCGGGGAGCGGCGCGGAGGTCCGGAGCCTGGCCGCCGCGCTCGTCGCGGGCACGCCGCTGGAGGCGGAACTGCATGACTGGCCCGGCTTGATCGGTGGCGTAAAGAACGCATTCGACGCCGCCCTGAACGCGCGTTACGCCTGGCGGGAGATTTACGCAGGAACCCTCGCGGAGTGGGACAGCGTGAATGATTCGTCGCAGCGCTCCAAGGCGAATGCCCTGCACCACCAGCTCAAGAAACTGTCGGAGTGGACGGTCATCGCCTACCTCGGCGACCGGCAGTTCCTGCCGAGCTTCGGCTTCCCGATCAACCTCAAAACGCTTTATGTGCAGGAGAACCCGCGCGGGAAGGAGGGCAAGGGCGGCTTCTCGCGCGACAGTGACCGCTACAAACTCTCGCGTGGCGGCCTGCTCGCGCTGTCCGAATACGCGCCGGGCGCGAAGCTGTTCGCCGGCGGGCGGGTGATCGAAAGCCGCGGGCTCCGCCGGACCTGGCACGGCGGCAATGACGGCACCGCCTTCGGCTTGGGCGGGTGGTTCGCCGACTGCGTCAACGGCCACTTCAACTTTGCGATGAGTGAGTTCAGCGAGTGCCAGACGTGCCGCGGGGCGTTGAAATCCGGAAAGCGGCGGACGATCTCCCCCGGCGCCGGCTTCAGCACCGCCGGGTGGCAGGCGCCGTCGCGCGGCGGGACGCTCGGAACGTCGGGCGGGCGCGTCGGCCATGTCGAGCGCACCGTCTTCCGCTTCCTGCCGGGCGGCGGGGCGGAAGAGGTCCGCGATTTCGCGGGCGTCGCCGGCCTGACCGCCGCCCACCGCGACGACGGGCGGGTGCTCGTGCTGAACCGCGGCGAGGCGGGCGAAGGGTTTGTCATCTGCACCGCGTGCGGCTACGCCGAGAGCGAGCCGGCGGTGAAGGGCGGCCGCTTACACAAGGGCCACGAGGGCGTCAGTTCGGAGTTCAAGAAACACCGGCCGATTAACCGCACCGGCGGCAGGGCGTGCGACGGCACTCACGACTACCTGCCGCTGCGGTATCGGTCGCTGGCGTCGGAGGAGTCGACCGACGTGCTCATGCTCTCGCTGCCGCCCGCGGTGGGTGCGCGGGACGAGGCGGCGGTCAACACGCTCGCCCTCGCGCTGCGGCTGGCCGGGGCGGACCTGCTGGAGCTCGACGGCCGGGAGCTCGCCGCCGCCGCCGTGCCCGCCGATGGCGGCTGGTACGACCTCGCCGTCTACGACACCGCCGCCGGCGGTGCGGGCCACGCGCTCGAACTGATGCAGATGGGCCGCAACTGGCTCGTCCGCGCCCGTGAGCTGATGCACGTCAACCCAAAGCACGACCGCGCGTGCCGCACGGCGTGCCTGCGGTGCCTGCTGGGATTTGACTCGCAGCGCCAGGTGGGCCTGGGCGCGGTGAGCCGGCCGAAAGGTATGGCACTGCTCGACGAGCTGCTCAACGGCCCGCCGGCGGCGGGTTGAGCCGCCGCGGCATCGCGCCGGTTCGCCGAGTTCGTGTCGCTGGAGGCGAAAGGAGGGGCGGCCGTCGTGCCGGGCGACGGTACGTTCACCACACAGCGGGCAATCGACCTGCACGACCTTTCGCCGCCACAAGTTGGTGTCGCTGCTAGACGTCGCCGTTATTGCCAATCGCTTGGACGGGACGCACTGAAGGGGCTGCCTCGTCGACGTGCTGGCGTACCGCTAGTCGAGCCATGAAAAGCGGCGGGAAACACTGGCCGAGCTCGCGGCCGAGGCCCAGAACCTGGGGCTGGGACACTGGACAGTGCGATCCGCCAGACAGGCATACCCGCGCGCCCAGCCGATGCCCTCCCCAGCCGTCGGAGCAAAGGCCCACCGCTTTTCCACGGTACGCCCGTCCGGGCATGAACCGCCCGGGTGCCGAATCAAAGTACGACTGGCTCAAGGCCGTCCCCTCCGAGGCCGCCCGCCTTCTGGCCCGCGGCCGCGTCGCGCCACGCATCGCCTACCTTTCCCCCGACGCCGTCGACCGGCCCGGCTGCGACCCGGAGACCGGCGAGGTCCTTGGGGATCCGTTCGTCGACGACCCCGAGCTGCGCGACGAGCTCGTCCGCCACGCCGACCGGCTCTGGCGGGCGTGGCAGGACGCCCAGGTACGCCGCCGCCTGCGATCGTTTCGAGGCGGGCGTCGCCCCGGAGCGGCAGCGCCTCGCCCACGCGCTGGACGTCCTGATCCGCGGCTGGGCGATCCCCGAGGCCCTCGCGCGGGTTCATCGACAGGAGGGAAAATGTACGACACTGACGCCGAGACTTCGCTCGCGTGCGACCGCCCCGGCGGAGAAGGGTTTGTGGGCCAACGCCTAGCCGACCGCTTCGGGTTCCCCGACAGCGCGGACGTGGGGGCGGCCACTGGGGCGCGGCGGGTCCGCCCGGCATTCGCGCCCGCCTCGCTCCCGGCTCGCTCCCGGCTCGCTCCCGGCTCGCTCCCGGCTCGCTCCCGCCCGCGCCTGCAGCCCCGGCTGCCAAGGGGCGGCCGCTCGAGGGCCGGCGTTACGTCATACTCGCTCGGTCGAGCTCGAAGAAGGAGGGGTCGACCAGCGTCGACGACCAGGTCCGGCGCCTCCGCGGCGCGGGGGACGCCGCCGGCGGCGCGTGCGTCGGCTTCATCCGGTTGCCCGACTCGCGGGGCAGCTTGCCGGGCAAGCGCCAAGACTTCATGTTGCCGCGCGACCGCAAGGCCGGGCGCGACGACTTCGACGCGGCGCTGTGCTAGGTGCCGGACCGCTGGACGCGGGCGTGGCTCTACTCGTCGGCGAAGGAGTGGCTGCGGCAGCACTCGCAGCGAGTCAGCGGCGCCCTCGGCCGGAGCCTCGTGTAGGGCCGGCGCGCCTCGCGGGCCGGCATCCCGTTCGGCTGCGACAAGCTGGTCCGGTCCGGCGAGGGCATCGCGCCGCACCGCATGCGCGACCCGCGGGACGGGCGGTTCCAAAAGCTCGCGGCCGACGGCCGGACCGTCATCGACACCTACGCGGCGGGGACCACGCCGCACAAGGCGCGGGGCGACCCGTCGGAGTGGCTGGTCCAGGAGCACCCCGCGATGGCCCAGTTCCCTGCGCCCGAGGGCCGCCGCGCCGCCGAGGCGAAGAAGGGCGACCGGCGCCGCAAGCGGCACGAGGGCGGCCTCAAGCCGAGGCGACCCACACCGGCGGCGGGAGCAAGCACCGCGGCAGCCAGTACCTGCTCAGCGGCCTGCTGCGCACCGGGGAGGGGGAGGTGCTCACCGGCATCCTCTGCGGCCCCAGGGTCCGTCAGCGGCGGGCCTGCCGCGCGCGGAGGTCCTGCCGGGAGACCGAGCCCCGCCACCGCCCGCGCACGCGGATCGCGGCCGAGGCGCTGGAGGCCGCGCCGCACGCGGCGATCGCCGGCGCGCTGCTCGAGTACGCCCCGGACCTCGAACGACGGCCCGCGGAGGTGCTCGCCGCGGAGTTGGAGCAGGCCGACCAGACGGCCGCCCGGCTGAAGGACCTGCGGGGCCGGCGGGAGGCGGTCCGCGGCCGCATCGACGCCATCTTCGAGACGTTCAGCCCGGCCCAGCTCAAGGAGGGCCGGGGAGCGGTGTCCCGCCTCCAGCGGCAGGCCGCGGAGTTCGACGGGCAGATCGCCCGGCTGAGCGCCGGCCGTGACGGGGGCGGGTTCGACCCGAAGCGGGTCGCGGCGGAGATGGTCGGGCGGCCCGCCGACCTCTGCGACGGCTGGCCCGACCTGCCGCCGGCGCCCGCCAAACAGGCGGCGGCGGCGCTGATCTCGCGGGCCGAGGTGCACCTCGCCGCGCCGCCCCTCGCCGCCCGCCCGGCCCGGCAACGGCAGAGGGGCCAACTCCCCGCGGCCTCCGGTCCCGGCCGAAATGGGAACAAATTGCATCCGTCCCGCGGAATGGTGAGTTTCCAAGCCAATCTTCGGGCGGGCAACTCCGCCCTCCACCTGGACACGCAGCGAAGCAACGCGATGCACAAGATCAACCTGAATGAAGCGCCCGAAGAACGCCTCGGCCGAGTCGGCCAGTTCCGCCACGCCTCGCTGGGCCACCAGCTCCGGCAAAGCGTAGTGATCTGCCGCGACGGCCGCGGCGACCATCTGGTCTACTTCAAGCACCCCGACGAGGCGGCGGCGCGCCGCGTCATAGACGCCGGCGTCCAAGTTCCTAGTCCGGCAGAGGCGGGCATGATACCACGGCCCTGTTGCGACCGAACTAGATGGCATAGAACGGAGGTTTTCGGCGTCCACTTCGATGGAAAATCGATAGTGCTTCTTCATCGCCCTCGTGAAAAGAGATGGGTCATGACTAGACGAGCGGCCGGCGGCGGCACAGGTCGGGGAGCACGCGGTACAGGTTGTCGCCCCGGTAGTTGAAGCGGAACTCGCACTCCTTGAGGCGGAACAGGAAGGTGTGCGGGTGCATCCCCCGGCACCGCGGCGGCCGGACCTTGGCGTGGCCCCAGAAGCTCTCGATGCCGTTGATGTGATTGCCCGGCGCCGGCGAACCGGTCGGCGTCGTGGTTGACCCCACGCGCCTGGCGCAGCCGAGGTCCACCGGGCCGTCGCACCCGCGCCAGCCGTCGGGGCGGATCGCCGTGTCCGAGCTCACCTTGCCGCGAATCGCCTTGCAAAGCGTCTCCTTCGGGCGGCCGGGCACCAGCCCGGCGCGGGCCTTGCCGCCGCGCCCGAAAATGCCGAAGACGGCCGTCTTGCCCGCCGCCCCCAGGCCCCGCCTGCCCCGCGCGCGCTGGGGGCCGAGGTGCGACTCGTCGACCTCGACCCCGCCGGCGAAGGGGCCGGCGGCCTCGCGCGCCTCGGCCACGCGGAGGCGCAGCAGGGCGAGCGGGCGGTCGACGGCGTTGCGGTTCAGGCCGGTCAGCGCGGCGATCTGGACGGCCGTCAGGTCGGCCGCGACGTGGCGCAGGGAGCGGCGGAAAACGTGCTCGGAGATCCTTGCGCGGCGGACGTAGCGGTCCGTCATGGCGTGGCAGCAGGTTACCGCCGCCGCCGGCCGCTCGGCTAGTCATGACCCATTCCGAGTTGTCAACCCGTGGCCGTCAAATGAGGCTTGCCGCCCGAGTTGCCAGTTGCCCCTCGACCCTACTCCCCTTTCTATCACTTTCCTAGGCAGCCGATGCTATCTTCACGATCGCGGTCATCAGACTGCCCATGTTCAGCTGCCCAGACCGGTACTCCTGTACTAGATCACCAAGCACCGTGACGAGTGTGACGCCGCGCGAAACGATGCCCGTGAAAAGGTGAACAGCGGTATCCACAGATTGCCTTGGAAGGCGATCCAAGGCCTCAACAATCAAGATCGACCCTTCGGGGATCCGTCCTGACTCGATGCCCGCGAGGATCTTACCTGCGTCACCATCCTTCACGTTTTTTCCGCGATAAGCCGAGGTGCCTCAGTCGTCGTAAAACTCATCCATCAACAGGCCCGATCGGCCGCGTACCGTTTCGCACCCTCATCTTGTCTTGCCAAACTGTTTCCCTCGCTTTTGGATGGCGGATGAAAATCGGCAGTAGGAGATAACCTAAGGGATTTGATGAGCGGTTGGTTCCCACATTCAACTAACGATTCGCTCGTTCCGGCCGCGAGTCCACAGACAACATGGTCACTTTGCAAACCCGGCCGGCGGGCGAAGATGAACCGGACCAGGCCGGCGCGCCGCCGCTCGGGCACGACCACCACGCCAACGGCCACCCGCAGCACGCTTGATTCCGCCGCCCCGCGGCGGGTATAGGTAAACCATGATCCGACCGACCCTCGCCTGCGTTCTGCTAATTTTTGCCTGCTCAAGCTGCGACCGCATCGGCCGGCCGGCGGTGGTGGGGGTTGGGGCGCCGGGGGAGGTCGATCTGCGGGCGTGGGATGCGAACCTCACCCGCGCCAACGAGATGATCCGCGCCGGCGACGCGGCCGGGGCGGGGTCGGTGATGGGCGAATTGTCCAGGCTGATCCCCCGGAATGACGCCCTGCGGCATGAGCAGTTCCGCGACGCCCAACAGCGGCTCGACGGCCTGCGAAACGGCAGGTCGAGGGCCGCGCCGGCCACCCTACCAACGACCGTGCCGACGCGCGCGAGGCACCCGGTGCCCGACCCGCTGGAGCGGTGAACTTGCTGCGGGCGATTCGGCGGCTATCATCCCCAACCGATTTCCAAGCAATAACCCCCGCCGACCGGCGGGGCGAACCAGACTTTCAGGAGCAGACCGATGGCGAAGAGCAAGGGTAAGGGCAAAGGCAAGGCCGGAGGGCGGAGCAGCAGCCGCAACGCGGACGGCATCCAGTCGTTCAGCCGGCCGAAGATCAAGGTCGTCCGCGAGGCGGCCGGCGGCGTGGTGTACGTCGATTACAAGGACACCGAGAGTTTGCGGAAGTTCATCACCGCCAACGGCAAAATGCTCGGCCGCAAGCGCACCGGTGCCAGCAGCGAGGAGCAGCGGATGATCTCCGCCGCCATTAAGCGGGCGCGGTTCATGTCGCTGCTGCCCTACGTCGCCGTGACGGTCTGAGCGGATCATCAAACACAAGCCGGTGTCTGAGCCGAAGGCGAAGACACCGGCTTGTGATGCTGGGCGTTCTTAAATCTGCGCCATCAGCGTGTCGATCGTGGCGATGTGCTTCCGACAGTTCGGCATCAGTTTTGTCCGCACCAGCGAGGCGGTGGCGCCGTCGACCTTGTCGACGCCCGCCTCATAATCCTTGAGCCCGTGCTCCTCCCCCTCCTTCAGCGCCTTGAGGGCGGCGGCGTCGGTGGTGAGGCTGGCGGCGGCCATCACGGTCTTGGCCCAGAGGCCCCACGCGCCGCTGCCGTCGACCGGCGTGCCGCCCTTGGCGGTGATCATCTCCCGCAGCATCTGGATGTGCCGGCCGTGCTCGTCGTTGATCTCGCGCAGCAGCGACACCTTCGACGCGGCGACATCGCCGGCGAGTTTGTCGATGCCCTTCTTGTACGTCTCGGCGGCGGAAATCTCGCCTTTCAGGAACGAGTTCAACTGGTCAATCTCTTGGTCGGCCATGTGCTTCTTTCTGTAAAGTGTTGATCCGCCGGACGCAACTCCTGTGCCGCCGCGCAGCAAAAGGGCCGGCCGAGAGGCCGGCCCCGTTCGGGCGGACGGATTGTCGCACTTCCGACAGATCGGCCCTACTTCTTGACCGGCCCGATCGCGTCCTTGGCGGCCTTGGCGAGGCGGAACTTCACGACCTTTTTCGCCGGGATCTTGATCGACTCGCCGGTCGCGGGGTTGCGGCCCATGCGGGCGGCGCGGCTCTGCAGCAGCAGCTTGCCGATGCCGGGGATCGTGAACGACGACCGCTTGGCCTCCTTGTAGGCCAGCGTCGCCTGCTCCTCGAAGAACTGGCCCGCCTGCTTCTTGGTGATGCCGACCTTCTCGGCCATCATCGAGGCGATGTCGCTCTTGCTCATCGGCTTGTTCTTGTCGGCCTTGGGGTCGACCTTGGCGGGTGCCTTTTTCGCCGAGGCCGCGGGGGGTGGGGTGGTTTTCGCCATCGTGGGGTGCTCCTTCCGGGGTCGCCGGATCGGCCGGCGTTGAATCGCCCGGCCCTTCCTGTTGGGCGTCGGCCCAGCCCGTTTCCGCACGCGCGGGGGGCCGTACCGACGTCCGATCCCGGCTCCATCGGCCGGACGGACCGCCAAACTAGCGGAAAACCCTTTGGATTCAATGCCCGGCAGTAGTTTCCGTCGGAAAATCTAAGAATTGAACCACGGAGGGCACGGAGCACACGGAGGAAGTCTCGGAGAAAAACAGGGTTTCACTGCTTCTCTGTGGCTTTCTCCGTGTTCTCCGTGACTATGTGGTTCGCCTTTTCCTCGGACTTAAGGCAGCACCGTCCGGCGGTTTTTGCGGACGTGCTGGAGGCCGAACGGCACCTGCGGCTTGGTCGGGAAGCCCCGCGCCGCGTCCTCGCTCCCGGCCCGCAGGGTTTTGAGCGCGGCCCGCAGATCGTCCGCCGTCCGGCCGCCGCGGCCGTCGGCCAGGGCCAGCAGGCCGCTCTGCCGCAGCAGTTCCTGCAGGTGCGCGAACGACAGCCCGTCGCTCCCGTCGGCCAACTCGTCGATCACCCGCCGCTCGGTGCCCGGCAACTTGCGCGTCAAAAACTCCAGCCGCATCTCCGCGTCGGGGTTGGCGATCTCGATGGTCACGTCGAACCGCCCCGGCCGGTTGTTGATCGCCGGGTCGAGCTGGTCGGGGTGATTCGTCGTGGCGATCAGCAGCAGCCCGCCGCCCCCCGCCCCCGTCGCCTCGCCGCCGAGGTCGTCGATGTCCGGCGCGACCACCGTCTCGATGCCGTCGAGCAGGTTCAGGAACGTGCTGACGTTCACCTCCTTCAGCAGCCAGTTGAGGTCCTCGATCACCAGCACCGCCGGTGCCTGGTCGGTCCACCGCTCGATGACGGTTTGCAGGTCATCGCTGTCGAACTGGTGGGCGGGGCGGAGCACGAGGATCGGCACCTCGGGCAGCCGCGCGCCGACGAGGCGGATCAGGCTGGTCTTGCCGTTGCCCGGCGGCCCGTGGAGCAGCACGCCGCGGCGGTAGGGCACCTTCAGGTCGCGGTACAGCGCCGCCACGTCGGGCGAGAAGAACGAGACCACGTCGCGGTCGATCCGCTTGCGGAGGTCGTCGGGCAGGACCAATTCCTCGGCCGACCGCGCGTCGCGCGGGCGGCGCGGGCCGTCCGCCCACGGCTCGCCGCGCACCACCTGCCAGACCGACGCACCGGCCTTGCGCCGCAGCCCCAGCAGCTTGCCCCGCAGCCGCGAGAGGTGCCCCGGCGTCGGGGCGGCGTAGAGGTTGATGCCGCGCATCCGCCCCTCGGTCGGGTCGAACCACGTCCAGCGCGCCATCACCACCTCGTGCCGCCGCAGGTGCAAACAGCCGGTCGGGCGGACGTCGGCCCCGTCGACCTGCTCGTCGGCGCGGCCGGCCTCCGCCGCCGCGCCCGGCGATTGGCCGGGCGCGGGCGATTCGTCGTCGTGGTTCAGCGTGGCGAAGCCCTCGGCGCCGCTCATCAAATCGCCGGTCCGCTCCCACACGGCGTCGCCCTCACCGAGGGCGTCGAGGTGGCGGTGCAGGTCGTAGAGGCGGTGGCCGGTGACGTGGTAGATGCGCCAGTCGCCCAGCCCGCGGTCGCTCAGGAAGCCGGCGAGGGCGGCGGTGGCGCGGCCGGTGAAGGCGAGCCCCTCCGACGGCGGCGGGACGGCGGCGGAGTCGGGCCGGGCGGGCGGCGGGAGGGTGTCGGCGGCGGGTCGGTGCATCAGCGTCAGGGCCGGGGGCGTCGGTGCAGTGGATAGTGTAGCCGGCCTCGACCGTGCCGGCCTGCCCGCCGCGGCGGGCGGCGAGGCCCGTCTGCGGGGCGCCCGGCCCGTCAGGCGACGCGGGTGACGACCAGCGTCACGTCGTCGGTGCGGTCGGCGAGGCCCACGAAGCGGCGGAGCTCCCAGAGGATGTGCTGCGCGACGGCGTCGGCGGTGGCGCAGGACTTGGCGGCGGCGAGGTAGGCCTCGACGATGCGCCCGCGGCCGAAGACCTCGTCCTGGAAGTTCATCGCGTCGGTCAGGCCGTCGGTGTAAAGGAGCAGGAGGTCGGCGGGCTGGAGGTCGATGACGGATTGGACGTAGGGGGCGTCGGGGTCGACGCCGAGGATCATGTTGTCGGTGTTGAGGTCGATGATCTCCCCGCCGCGGAGCAGCAGGCCCGGCGGGTGGCCGGCGTCGCAGTAGGTGAGGCGGCGGGTCTTGGCGTCGATCACGCCGTAGAAGAGCGTGACGAACTCCGAGGGCTTGGTGTCGCGGCAGAGCATCTGGTTGACGCGGCGGACGACCTCGTAGAGGTAGTAGACGTTGTCGACCTGCGCCCGCAGCGCGGCGCGGACGCTCGCCATGATGAGGGAGGCGGGCACGCCCTTGCCGCTGACGTCGGCGATGACCACGCCGAGGTTGTCGTCGGGCAGCGGGATGAAGTCGTAGAGGTCCCCGCCGAGCTCGTAGGCGGGCACGTAGACGGCGGCGAGGTCGAGGCCCGGCACGACCGGCGGGCCGGCGGGGAGCATCCGCTGCTGCACGTCGGCGGCGAGGTGGACCTGGCGCTCGAGTTTTTCCGCGTCGCGCGACTCCTCGACGAGGCGGGCGTTCTCGATGGCGGCGGCGGCCTGGGAGGCGATGGACTTCAGCAGGTCGATCTCCAGCGGCGTGAACTCCGCCTCCTCGGCGGTGTAGACGCGGAGCACGCCGACGGCCTCGCCCTGGTACTTCATCCCCACCGACAGCATCGAGACGATCCCCTCGCGCCGCCCCTCGTCGGGGTACTGCACGCGGGGGTCGGCGGCGAGGTCGCGGACGTAGGCGTAGCCGGCGGGGCCCAGCGCGTCGCACTCGATGCTGCTGCGGCTGAGGCGGATCGGCCCCTTGGCGAGGTAGGCGTCGGAGAGGTTGTAGACGGCGGTGATGGAGAGCTCGTCGCGGGCCGCGTCGATCAGGCGGATGCTGCTGGCGCGGACCTCCATCACCTCGGCGACGATCTGGGCGGTGCGCTGCAGGACCTTCTGCAGGTCGCGGGCCTCGGCGAGCATCCGCGTGACGCCCGAGAGGGCGGTGAGCTCGGCGACGCGCTGCATCAACTGGCTCTCGTTGGCGCAGAGGCGCTCGAGCGCCTTGGCGAGCACGCGGAGGAACCGGGCGGCGGCGGGGAGCGGGGCGTCGGCACTTTCGGGCGGGCCGCTTGAGGGGAGCAGGCGCAGCGCGCCCAGCAGGTGGTCGTTGACGACGACGGGGGCGACCTCGGGGCTGCCGAGGCCCGGCGCGCGGGCGGCATTGGCGGACGCCTCGCCGTCGACGAAGTCCAGCCGCCACCCGCTGACGGCGGCGAAGGCGTCGGAGACCTCGCGCAGCGTGGCGGCGTCGACGAAGTCGCTCAGCGCGAGCCTGGGGAGTTCGGGCGTCATGGGCGGGGGCATTGTACGCCCCCCTCCGCCCCCCGCCAGCGTCCGAGTCCATTGCTATACTGCGGCGATGAAGCGCGCCAACAACCGCGAGAAACTGGCGTGGGTCGTGTCGCTCGCCCTGGTGCTGCTGGTGGCGGCGAACCTGCCCGGCTCGCTCAGCCAGCGCGACGACGATTACGCCTTCGTCCGCACGCTGATCGACATCCACCGGCAGGTGTCGGACAACTACTGGGAGCCGGTCGACGAGGCCCAGCTGCGGCAGCGGGCGATCGAGGGGATGCTGTCGGACTTGGACCCGTACACGGTCTACGTCCCGCCGGCCGGGCGCGAGCGGTTCGACCAGATGCTCGGCGGGCAGTTTGTGGGGGTGGGGATCAACCTCGACCAGAAGCCGACCGGGGCCGTCACGATCATCACGCCCATCGCCGGTAGCCCGGCGTACCGGGCGGGCGTGCGGGCCGGCGACGTGATCGACAAGGTCGACGGCAAGGACATTGCCAAGGATGCCAAGATTGACGACGTGATCAAGCTCATCAAGGGCAAGGCGGGCAGCGGGGTGTCGCTGACGGTGCGGCACGAGGACGGGAAGGTCCAGACGCTGGCGATGGAGCGGGCGGACATCCGCGTGCCGGTGGTGAAGGGGTGGCGGCACCCCGGCCCGAACTCCGACGCCTGGGACTACTGGCTGAGCCGCGACCCGAAGATCGGCTACGTCCGGTTGTCGCAGTTCACCGGCGGCTGCGCCGCGGCGGTGGGGGACGTGACGCGGAACCTGCTGAAGGGGGGCATGAAGGCGATGATCCTCGACCTCCGCTACAACCCCGGCGGCGACCTGAAGGAGGCGATCCAACTGGTGGACCTGTTCGTCAGCCGGGGCGTGATCGTCAGCACGAAGGGGCGGAACCGGCCGGAGAATGTCGCCTACGCCACCGCCGCCGGCACCTTGCCGGACTTCCCGCTGGTGGTGCTGGTGAACGAGCAGAGCGCCAGCGCGGCGGAGGTGGTGAGCGGCGCGCTGAAGGACGACGGCCGGGCCACGATCGTCGGCACCCGCACGTTCGGCAAGGGGAGCGTGCAGGAGGTCGTGCCGTTGGCGGGCGAGGGGGGGGAGTTGAAGATCACCGTCGCCCACTACTATTTGCCGAGCGGCCGGCTGGTCCACCGGATGCCGGGGGCGACCGACTGGGGCGTGATCCCGCAGGTGGCGGTGCCGATGGACCAGGCCCAGCAGACGGCCGTGATGGCGGAGCGGTTCGACGCGGATTTAATCAAAGGTGTCGGCCCGAGTTCCGCCCCGGCCACCGCCCCGGCTTCGCGCCCGACGACATCGGCGGTGGACGTGCAGTTGAACCGCGCGGTGGAGGTGGCGGTCGGTTTGGCGATCGTCGCCGACCGCCCGACCGTCGGCCCGCAGCAGCCGGTGACGCCGCTGGAGGAATCGACCTCGCGCCCGATGACCCTGCCCGCCACCCGCCCGGCGGCATGAGTGGGCGTCGACCCGGCCGCTTGCGGCTTCGCAACGAAACAACGGGAAAACAACTCCCCAAGCGGAAGAACCCGGGTCTTCGCCTTCGGCTCAGACACCGGCTTGTTCCGCCCCATCAACACTCCTCAAATCCTCACGCACCACGCACCACGCACCACGCACCACGCACCACGCACCACGCACCCGCTCACCCGCTCACCCCTTCCTCCCCCGATGCCCCTGATCCTCGGCCTCGAATCGACGTGCGACGAGACGGCCGCCGCCGTGGTGGCGGATGGGGTGGAGGTGCGCTCCAACGTCATCGCCTCCTCCGCCGAGTTGCACGCGGTGTACGGCGGCGTTGTGCCGGAGATCGCCTCGCGGGCGCAGGTCGAGTCCCTGCTGCCGGTGCTGCGCGAGGCGTGCCGGGCCGCGGGGGTTGAACTCGGCGACGTGGATGCAGTCAGCGTCGCCCACCGCCCCGGACTGATCGGCTCGCTGCTGGTCGGCCTGACCGCCGCCAAAACCCTCGCCTGGAGCCTTGGCAAGCCGCTCGTCGGCGTCGATCATGTTCATGCGCACCTCTATAGCGTCACTCTAAACAGGGAGGGGGGACAAGGGATGAGTGGTGAGGCAGAGTCCTCATCCCTCACCCCTCGTCCCGCACCCGCTTTTCCGGCGATCGGCCTCGTCGCCAGCGGCGGGCACACGTCGCTTTACCGGCTTAGCTCGTGGACGGACGTGCAGGTGATCGGCCGCAGCATTGATGACGCGGTGGGGGAGGCTTACGACAAGGTCGCCGCGGTCCTGAACCTCGGCTACCCCGGCGGGCCGGTGATCGACCGCCTCGCCGCCGCCGGCGACCCCGCGGCCGTCCGCTTCCCGCGCGCGATGCTCGGCCGCGACTCGCTCGATTTTTCGTTCAGCGGCCTGAAGACCAGCGTCCTCTACCACGTCCGCGGCCGGCGCGGCCGCGAGCGGTCGGCCGACGCCTTGACCGACGCGCAGCGGGCGGACGTTTGCGCGAGTTTCCAGGCGGCGTGCATCGACACGCTGGTGAAAAAAATCAAACGGGCCGTCAAGCAGACCGGCGCGAAATCCGTGATCGTCGGCGGCGGCGTCTCGGCCAACCGCGGCCTCCGCGCCGCCCTCGAACGCCTCCCCCTGCCGGTCCACCTCCCGCTGCCGCCGTACTGCACCGACAACGCCGCGATGAGCGCGGGCTTGGCGGATCTGCTGCTGCGCGAGGGGAAGATCAGTCTCCTCGATCTCGACGCGCTGACGAGCAGCGCGATCTAAACCGTGGAACGGGCGTCCCGCCCGGATTCTCTTCTCTTTAAGCCTATAGAAGATTGAAGACAAGAAAGAAATCCGGGCGGGACGCCCTGCCACGTTAGAGTGCTAAGTGCTTCCCGCTCGCCACCAGGTACGCCGCGAACCCGGCCGCCGCCAGGGCCAGCAGGGCGATCACGACCACCGCCGTCATCAGCCACGCGAAGCGGGAGCCCTGCTTGGCGAGGACTTTTTCCAACTCGTCGCTGCGCCGGTCCATCGCCGCCTGCATCTTTTCCAGCACGGCGGTGCTGGCGGTGGAGGTGCGGCTGAACTCGCCGATGGCCCGGCCGACGCCGCCGAGGTTTTCCGACACCTGCGCGTCGGTCTCCCGCATCTTCTCCATCCGCGCCTGCAGGTCGTCGATCGACTCCTTCTGGGCCAAACCGCTCTTGCCGATCTCCTCGAGAATGTCGCCGAGCCGCTCCTGCTGGCCGTGCTGGCCTTCCAACTGGCGGTGGATGGTCCGCAGCGTCTCGGTGTGGCCGCGCTGGGCCTCGGGGATCATCTTCAGCGTTTCGGGCAGGTGCTTGAGGTGGTCGAGCAGCTCGTTCTGCTTTTCCTGCTGGGTTTCGAGGTTGTCGCGGATCGAGCCCATCAGGTCGGTCAGCGTGTTGAAGCCGTCGGAGAGGCCCTGCAACGCCTGATCGCGCTTGGCCCACGGGCGGAGGAACGAGCCGCCGCCGGAGGCGAGGTCGAGGTGTTCCGGGTCGCGGTCGGTGCCGACGATTTCGCCGGTTTTCGCGTAGGGGTCGTGGTCATACCGCGGGCCGGTGAAGGTCGAGACGAGGCGGCGGAAGAAGCCGGGCCGCTTCTCCTCCGCCGGCACCTCCCGCGGCGGGGTGGCGCGGGCGAGGTCGGCGCGCGGCGGGGCGGGCGAATCGGGGGCGTCAATCGAATCGAACGGGGTGGACGGGTCGGCCATGTCGGCTCCTGCGGCGGGTGAAGATGGGGCGGCGCGTTGACGGCCCGCGCCGCCACTATTACCGTCGGCGGCCGATGGGTCAACGAACCAACCGCCGGCCGACGCTCACTTTCGCCGCGGCCCTGCTGGTCCTGCTCGCCCCGGCCTTGGCTTGTTCGCGCCAACCGGCCGCGGCCGCCACTGAACCGGCCACCAAACCTTCGGGCCCGACCGTCGCCTCCCTCGTGCCGGCGGCGACCGATTTGCTGATCGCCCTGCACGCCGAGGGCCGCATCGTCGGCGTCAGCACCTACGACGCCGACCCCGCCGTCGCCGGTTTGCCGCGCGTGGGGGATTACCAAACCATCGACTGGGAGCAGCTCGCCACGCTCCGCCCGGCCGTGATGGTCGTGCAATTCGGGGCCGACCGCATCCCGCCGGGGCTGATGTCGCGGGCGGCGAATCTCGGCATCACCGTCATCAACGTCAAGTCCGAGCGGCTCACGGACGTTTTCGAGCAGATCAACCGCCTCGGCACCGCCTTGAATCTCAAGCCCGCGGCCGACGCGGCGGCGGCGAAGCTTCATGCCCAACTCGATGCCGTACGGGCCCGCGTCGCCGGCGACCCGCCCGTGCGAACGCTGCTGGTGCTCGACGCCGACGGCTCCTTCGCCGCCGGGCCCGGCACCTACCTGGACGATATCTTGACCCTCGCCGGTGGCCGGAACGTGCTGGATCCGTCGCGCGGCGGCTACCCGAAGCTGGACCGCGAAACACTGCTCGCCCTCGCCCCCGCCGCCGTCGTGCAACTCATGCCCGACGCCCCGCCGCAGAGCCGCGCCGCGGCCGCCCGGAACTGGTCGCAACTGCCAACCCTGCCGGCCGTGCGGGACGGGCGAATCTACCCGATGCACCAGCCGTGGGTACTGCTGCCCGGCGGCCACGTCGGCGACTTGACCGAAGCGATCGCGGCGAAACTTCACCCGGCTGCCAAGGCGGCTCGGTGAGGCGATTCGGCACCGGCCAACTCCTGCTCTCGCTGCTGGTCGGCGCGGCCGTTTGGGCGGCGGTGGCGGCGGGGTGTTTGGCCGTCGGCTCCACCGGCGACTTCGGCTGGCCGTCGCGCAGTCTGCCGGCCGTGTGGCAGTACCGCGTGCAACTCGTGGGCCTCTCCTCCCTCGTCGGCGCCGCCCTCGCCGCCGCCGGCGTGGCGTATCAGGCGACGCTGCGCAACCCGCTGGCCGACCCCTACCTCCTCGGCGTCAGCAGCGGGGCGGCGCTGGCGAGCTACCTCTGGACCCTCCCGGCCGGCGCGTTCGGGCTGGCGGTGGCGACCACCTACCTCGGCCAGCAGGCGTTCGCCTTCGCCGGCGCGCTGGCGGCGGTGGGCATCGTGTTCGCCCTCGCCGGGCTGCGCGGGCGGTCGGGGCCGGGCACGATCATTCTCGTCGGCGTGATCGTCAACAGTCTGTGCGGCTCGATTTTCCTGCTCGTCAACAGCCTTGCCAAGGACCGCCCCGGCGGCGGAGGGGCGGTGGCGTTCCTCGTCGGCGGGATTCAGACGAACCTGGAGCCGGTGCAAATCTACGGGGCGGCGGGGGCCGTTTTCGCCGGGTTCTGCGTGCTGCTGTGGATGGGCGGGTCGCTGAACGTCGCGTCGCTGGACGACGCCGAGGCGGCCGCGCTGGGCGTGCGGGCGGCGCGGCTGCGGTGGGGGGCATTGATCGTGGCGAGCCTGATGACGGCGGCGGCGGTGGCGGTGAGCGGCCCGATCGGCTTCGTCGGCTTGATCTGCCCGCACCTGGCGCGGCTGGTGGTGGGCCACGACACCCGCCGCCTGCTGCCCGCCGCGACGGCCCTGGGCGCGTGCCTTCTGGCCGTCGCCGACGCCGCCAGCCGCGGGTTGGCCGGCACCGGCGGCGTCGGCACGATCCTGCCGGTCGGCGTGCTGACCGGCCTGCTGGGGGGGCCGTTCTTCCTGTTGCTGCTGCTCAACCGTCGCGGAGCATGAAAAACAATGTCCAAGCCAAAAAACAGGGCGGATGCTACTGGCAGCATCCGCCCTCCAAAATTCTGATCACGGGACAAAGCACTTCGCCTACGGATTGTTCGCATCGTGCGGCTGGTGGTCATTGTTCCACATCTTGTTCATCGGAATGTTGGCCGGATCGCTCAGGTTCGTGGCGACCAGAACTTTCTGGGCGAACCACTCGACGTGCCCATCGACAAACAGAACATTGGAACCCCCACGATGGATGTCGCCCGGATTCTGATCGACGTCGACGGAGTCAATGTTGAACGAGAATTGCGCCGGACTGTTTAGTCGCTCCACCCGGTCGGCGATGGCGATCATTTCGCTCGCAACCTTGACCCTGGAGGCCTTGATTTCTTGAAGTGCGTTCTGGGGATCCTGTGCGTGCGGGAAGACATCGCCACCGAGTCCACGGGGTTCAAGTTTGCCTGTCGCATATTTGTTGCCCGAATCCGGGCCGGCCAGCGATCCCCAGTCGTTGTACCCGTAAGAGAAGCCGAGGTTGCCGGGAGGGGATTGGTCGTTCAGCAGGTAGCGTCCTCCGCCGGGCGTGACGAGATATCCCCAGCCGGTGTCGATCTGGGTAGCATAGTTTGCCCCAACCTTCAGGTCAGACGGCCACTGCTGCACCGGATCTCGTGCTGGGCACCAGAAGACCTTCGTCTCATTGTTCATGTACTGGCTCAGGCGGGGTGCCCATGTGGCTAGAAACTTGCCATTCGACTGGCCGTAGCAGCCGGGGAAGTACTCGGATGCGGTCGTGTACATCGTCATCGCGATGCCCATCTGCCGCAGGTTGCTGGCGCACGCCACCTCCAGCGCCGACCGCCGCGCCTTGTTGAGGGCCGGCAGCAGGATCGAGATCAGCAGCGCGATGATGCCGATGACGACCAGGAGCTCGACCAGCGTGAACCCGCCGGCGGGCTTGGCCGACGCATGACGCCCCGAATGATGAGTGTGCCGCATGGCGGACCTCCGAAAAAAACCGACCGGACCGCTGCGAGATGATTTCCCCTCGTCCGGTTTCGGGGGGAAACGGGGTCTGACAGGCCAAATCATACCATTGGGTCGCCTCGGCGTCAAGGGGCGGAAACAGGCAACGCCGGCCGGCCTGCATTATTTCGCGGCAGTTCGGCGGATTTATTCGCTCCTCAGTTCGCCGCCCACGCCTCGTGGTCGTTGTTCCACGTTTTGTTCATCGCCACGTCCTCCGGCACGGTCGGGTCGGCGGCCACCAACTCCTTTTGCAGGAACCACTTGACGTGCCCGTCGGCGAACAACACGTTCGACCCGCCGCGGTGGATGCTGCCGGGGTACTGCTTGGGCGTGGTCGGGTCGACGTTGTAGAGGAAGCCCTCGGCATTGTCCTCCACCCGGTCGGCGATGGCAATCATCTCCGACGGGTTCGCCACCTCCGCCAGCCTGACCTCGGTGTACAGCGGGTTGAACACGTCGCCCCCGAGGCCTTTTTGACGGTCCTGGTCGGCCGCCGCCCCGCGGATGCTGGTGGTGCCCCAGTCGTTGTAGCCGTAGCTGAAGCCCAGCACCTGCGGGTCGGGGTTGGGGTCGAGCAGCTTCTGGCCGAGGTCGTAGCCCCACCCCTGGTCGCTGGCGACGGCGAAGCCAGGGCCGGTGCCGGTGGTCGGCACCCACTTCTGGCCGGGCTCGCGGGCGGGGCACCAGAAGATGCCCGCGTTGCCGCCGGCGTACTTGCGCAGCCGCGTCGGCCAGACGGCGACCTGCAGGTTGCTCGCGCTCAGGCCCCAGCAGCCGGGGTAATACTGCGTGTCGAGCGTGTACTGGGTCATTGCCAGCCCCATCTGCCGCAGGTTGTTCGCGCACGCCGCCTCCAGCGACGCGGCGCGGGCGCGGCTGACGGCCGGCACCAGCAGGCTCACCAGCACCGCGATAATGCCGATCGTCACGAGAAGTTCGACCAGTGTGAAGCCGCCGGTGCGGGCACGGCGGGAGGGGGCGGCGGTGGGCATTGTGGACTCCGGTGGGCCGACGGCAGGGCGGCGGCCGGCCAGAACCTCTGCCGGGTGCACGCCGTGTAACACCAGACAATAACATATGGGTAAGCGGCCGTCAATCCGAAACCCCCGCCGCCGTCTCGCGGGCGAGGTGGTCGATCACCGCCCGCAGGTCACCGCCGGCCGCGAACGCCGCCCGCTGCCGCGCGGCGCCGTTGCCGTCGGTCAGCACCTTCGCCACCATGGCCGACACCTCCTCCCACTCGCCGGCGGCCTCCAGGGCGGGGCGGAGGAAGGCCAAAAACGCCTCCACCGCCGCCACGGCCCTCACCCGCCGCTTGGCGAGGACGTCGACCAACTCCCCGTCCAACCCGAACCGCGCCGCCCGCCACCCCGCCGCCCGCAGCAATTCCGGCCGCGGCGCGTCGAACGGCTCGTCCTCGACCGCCGCCCGCCAGCACGTCGCGGTCAACGCCCGGCACAGCCCGGCGTACATCACCGCCTCCTCCACCGTCGCGCACACGTCGGCGGCGCGGTACTCGATCGTGTCGAAGCGGTCGTTCGGCCGCACGTCCCAGTAGATGTTGCTGCCGTCGTCGATCGCCCCGGCGTCGACCAGCACCTGGACCGTCCTGTCGAAATCCGCCCGGTCCTCGAACGCCTCGGGGATGCCGGTCATCGGCCAGCGGCGGAAGAGTTCGGTGCGGTAGCTGCAATAGCCGGTCTCGCGGCCGAGCCAGAAGGGGCTGTTGCCGGTCAGGGCGAGCAGCACCGGCAGCCAGCCGCGGGCGCGGTTCATGATGTGGATGATCGCCTCGCGGTCCCCCACGCCGACGTGGACGTGGCAGCCGAAGATGACCAACTCCTCGGCCAGCCGGCGGAACTCGTTCGCCAATCGGTAGTAGCGGTCTTTCGGCGTGATCTCCTGGTCGGCCCAGTCGCTGAAGGGGTGGGTGCCGGCGGCGAGGATGCGGTCGCCGTCGGCCGACGCGGCGTCGATCACGGCCTTGCGCCCCTTGACCAACTCCCGCCGCACGTCCGCCAGCGTGCGGCAGACGGGCGTGCCGACCTCGATCATGCTTTTGTGCAGTTCGGTGTCGGCCGCGTCCGGGCCGATGTCGGCCCGCACGCCGGGCAGGAGCTGCTTGTTGCGCGGCCGCAGGTCGCCGGTGGCCGCGTCGACGATCTGGTACTCCTCCTCCACGCCGATGGTGAACGGCGGGGCGGGGTCGGGCAGCGGCGGCGGGCGGTTGGGCATGGCGATACTATTGGCGCGGCGGCCCGGTCGGCGAACGGCCAAAGGATTGCAAACCATCAGTTTCCGCCGATCATGGGGGCCGCCCGACCGTCCCGAGCCGCTTTTGGAGATTTCGCATGCCCTCGACCGTGAATGGAATCGGAACCCGCTATTGGGGCAAGGGCGATGCCGTCGTCCGCCGCGGCACCTGCGAGTTCTGCGGGCGGCGGGCGCAGATCAAGTCGTACGACACGACGACGTACTTCACGTTCTTCTACCTTCCGCTGATCCCGCTGGGGAAAAAGCGGGTGTTGGACGAGTGCGGCGTTTGCACGAAGCACCGGGCGGTGCCGCTGGCGAAGTGGGAGCAGGCGAAGCGGGCCGACCTCGACGCCGCCGCCGACGCCGCGACGGCCGACCGGGGGAATGACGAAAAGGCCGCCAAGGCCGTCGCCACCGCGATGGGGTACCAGGCGCGCGAGGATTTTAATTTGTTCGCCGAGGAGTTCGGCGCGGCCCTGCCGAACGGGCCGAAGACGCAGGCGACCATCGGCGACGGGCAGGTGCTGTTCGGCCGGCCGGAGTTGGCCGAGGCCGCCTACCGCCGGTCGCTCGCCGCCGACGATGCCGAGCCGACGCGCGAGGCGCTCGCCGTGCTGCTGATGCGCGACAATCGGCCGGACGAGGCCCGCCCGCTGCTCGCCCACGCCCTCGCCGCGCCGGCCGGCGAAAAGGTCGGCCCCCTCGTGCTGCTCGTTGAGGCGTACCAGGCGAAGGGGATGCACCGCGAGGCGCTGGCGGTGCTCGACGACTTGCAGGCCGCCGACCCGTCGCTCGCCGACGACCGCGAGATCAACCGGCTGCGCAAGGGGTCCGAAAAGCGGCTCGACAGCGGCAAGCCGATGGCCCCCGCCAGCCTCGCGCCCGTCGGCACCACGGCCGGGGGGGGGTGGGACTTGGGGGGGCGGCTGGCGAAGCTCGTGCTGCCCGTAGGCCTTGCGACGGCGGCGGTGGTTTACTTCGGGTTCGCCATATATCTGGGGCAGTCGCGGAAGGTGTACGTCGTCAGCGGCCTGCCGACGGGCAGCACGGTGAGCGTGGCGGGCAAGAGCATTTTCCTCCCGCCGTTCGGCCGCGAGGAGGTCCGGCTGGCCGAGGGCCGGGTGCCGTTCGCCGTGACCGACGTCAAGACGGCCGAGGGCGGCCTCACGAAGCTCGCCGCGCCGCCGCAGTCGGTCGAGTTGCACACGCCGTTCCTGACCCGGCCGTTCAACTTCACGACGTTCGTGTTGAACCCCGACGGTGCGGCGATCCTGCTGCGCGAGGAGGAGGTCTACACCCCCAGCACCCTGGCCGCCCCGAAAACGGCCGACACCGAGGTGATGGCCGGCGAGCACCTCTACGCCGTGAAGTCGGTTGATTACGTGTTCGAGGAGGCCCCGGCCACGCTGAAGACGGAGGCGACCGAGCCGGTGTTCAAGCACATCTTGGCAGTTTACAAGCCGGACGACGCCACCGACGCGGTTCGGACGCTGCTGAACCACCGCGACGCGAAGGTGGCCGGCGCCTACCTCGCCGCCCGCCTGGCGGCCGGGTCGGCCGACCCGGCGTTGCCGTTCATGGCCGCCACGGTGCTGGAGCCGGACGCCGCGCTGGCCGCCCTGAAGCCGGGGCTGGAGGCCGTGCCGCTTCGGATGCAGTGGCACCGGGCGTACCAGAACCTGCTGGAGCGCGAGGGCAAGGCCGACCAGGCGGCCGCCGAGTACCGCAAGCGGCTGGACGCCGACCCGTCGAACCCGCAGCTCGCCTACCTGCTGGGCCGCATCACCGAGGACCGCGCCGCCGCCCGCAAGCTCTACCTTCAGGCCGCGACGGCCGACCCGCCGGTGGCGCTGGGGCGGTTCGCGCTGGCGTTCGACGCGCTGTCGACCGGCCGATATCAGGCCGCGCTGGACGAGATCGACAAGGCCATCGCCATCGACCCCGAGGGCGACGGCTTCGCCGGCCTGCGGCAGGAGGCGCTGGCGGCGCTGGGGCGGTACCGCGACGCGCTCGACCAACTGGAGCGCGACCAGAACAAAACCGGCAAGCCGTTCCGCGACATCGACGCGGTGGAGTTGCAGGTCTACCTGCTGACGCGCGCCGGCGACGCCGCGGGCGCGAAGGC
This sequence comes from Tepidisphaeraceae bacterium, assembly GCA_965260985.1. GTDB lineage: Bacteria > Planctomycetota > Phycisphaerae > Tepidisphaerales > Tepidisphaeraceae > CBDHCE01. The sequence goes on from CBDHCE010000014.1 coordinate 66,392, forward strand.
GGCGAAGGAAACCTTCGTCGCCGGCGTCCGAAGAAATGCCGGGCCGGCCACCGGCGAGTATGTGCGGCGCGATTTGGAGGCGATCACGGCCTACCTGAAGAACGACCGCGAGTCCTACCGCGCCCTGCTGGGCGGCGCCTCGCTGCCGGACGAGCCGGTGCCGGCGCGGCTGCGCTACCGCGTCGCCATCACCGCCGGCGACCCCGCGTCGGCCAAGGAGGCGGCGGCGGAGATCGAGGGGGCCGACGCGCCGTCGCTGCTCTGCCTGCTCTACCTGTGCGCGGAGCAGACCAAGACGGCCGACGCCGCCACCTACCTCGCCCCCGCCGTGGACGCGCTGCGGGCCGGCGACCGCGACGAGCGCCGCGTGGCCGAGTGGCTGTCGACCGACGTCGACGCCCCCTCACTGGGCCCGCCGGACCCCGCCGCCGTCGACGCGCTGGCCGTGCTGCCCGAGGTGAAGCGCGTCTACCTCGCCGCCATCGGCCTGCGCCATCCGGCGATCAAGTCGCAGTGCTTCGAGCTGGCGAAAAAGTACGACTACGACACCCGCTTCCCCCACCTGCTGGTGGCGGACGTGATCGGGGAGAAATAGGCCGCCAGCCGCTTGCGGCTTCGCAAAGAAACGAGGGGAAATCAACCCTCCGAATCGAAGAACCCGGGTCTTCGCCTTCGGCTAGACGCCGGCTTGTTCCGCTACTTTCGACGCACCACCCCCGCACACCCCGCACGCCGCGTCGCGGCACGGCTCGACGTGCGCCGTCGCGTTGCCGACGCCCAGCGCCGCCTCCATCTCGCGCTCGAGCGTCGACGCAACGCGGTGGCCTCGGTCGACGTCCCACGTCGCCGGCACGCGGACGTGAAAGTCGATCCAGTGGAAACGCCCGGCGTGGCGGTGCCGCAATTTGTGATAACTGCAGACGCGTGGCTCCACGGCGGTCGGCCCGAGGTGGGCGTCGAGCAGGCGGCGGAGCGTGGCCTCGTCGTCGGCGTCCTGGCGGTCCATCAGGCCGGCCGTCGCGCCCGACAGCAGCCGCAGCCCGGTGAGGCCGATGTAGACCGCCACGGCCGCCGCCACGGCGGGGTCGATCCACCGCCGGCCCGTCAGCCCCACGCCCAGCAGCGCCAAGAGCACCGCCGCGCTGGTGACGGCGTCGGTCAGCAGGTGCCGGCCGTCGGCCTCGAGCGTCATCGACCCCTGCCGCCGGCCGACGCGGATCAGGAACCCGCCGACCACCCCGTTCACCAGCCCCGCGACGCCGACGAGGATCGCGCCGGAACCGAACCGCTCGACCGCCGCCCCCTCGACCAGCGTCTCGGCCGCCTTGGCGAGGATCAGCAGCGCCGCCAGCAGGATCATCCCCCCCTCGAACGCGGCGGACAAAAACTCCGCCTTCCCGTGGCCGTAGGGGTGGTCCTCGTCCGCCGGCTGGTGGGCCAGCACGAGGGCCCACGCGGCGAAGCCGGAGGCCATCACGTTGACGATGCTCTCCAGCGCGTCGGAGAACACCGCCGCCGAGCCGGTGAGGGCGTAGGCGAGAAACTTGACGCCCAGCAGCGCGACGCCGACCGCCAGCGACACCGCCACGGCGGTGCGCTCGGCCTTGGGAACGTGGCGGAGGCGGGAGGGCATGTCGGGTGAAACGTGGCACGGGCGTCCCGCCCGCGTCTGCGTATGGCTCATCGGGTCAAAGGTTAAAAAATCCGAGCGGGACGCCCGTTCCAGAGGCCATCCCCGGCCGCTAGTCCGACGGATTCCGCCGCTTGTCGTCTTCATACCACCCGTTGGTGTCGAAGAAGGGATGGCCCTCGAAGGAGTCGCCGCGCCTGATTTCCGCCAACGTCCAGCAGTGCTCGGTGTAATCGTCTTGCGCGACGCCCGAAAACGCTCCCAGCAGCGCTTCGATCAGGCTCTTCACTTCCGCCGTGCCGTCGACTTGCCCCGACACGTCAGCGACCACGATGGCGAGCGGCGGCCGACCGAGCGTCCGCACTAGGGCCGCCCAGTCCGGCGGCTCAAACTCGCGCGCCAACTCCATGGTCTGCTCCCCCACCAGGGTGTAGATGTAGAGCACCGCTCTTCCACGCTCCGGAAATACCCACTCCTGCGCGACGGAGAGAACGGCAAAGTCGTCGAGTCTCGCGGCTAATTCCTCGCCGGTGGCCGCCGGGAAGTACATGAAGATCGACCTCATTGGACTCCTCTGCACTAAAGATCGGCGAACCGCAAACGATTGCCGACTTGCCCGCCGTACCCCGTGGCACGGGCGTCCCGCCCGCGTCTGCGTATGGCTTAGTTGGTCAAAGGCAAAGAAATCCGGGCGGGACGCACGTGCCACGGGGCTACAGCACCTTCTCCACCACCGCCCGCACCGCGGCGATGTGCGACTCGGCCGCGGCGCGGGTTGGGGCCTCGGCGATGATCCGCAGGATCGGCTCGGTGTTGCTCGGCCGGACGTGGACCCAGCCGTCGGGCCAGTCGATCCGAACCCCGTCCTGGCGGTCGATCTGCTCGGACGAAAAGGCGTCGGCCACCGCAGCGACCGCGCGCTCGGCGTCCTCGCGGCGGCACTCGAACTTCTCCTTCACAATTTCATACTTGGGGATTTCAGACACCAGAGTTGAGACCGATTTTCCGGTGCCGGCCATCAGTTGCAGGACGTAGGCGATGCCCACCAGCGAGTCGCGGCCGGGCACGATGCGGGGGTCGATCACGCCGCCGTTGCCCTCGCCGCCGATGGTGGCCCCCTCGCGGAGCATCGCGTCGATCACGTTCGCCTCGCCCACCGCCGTCCGCACGACCCGGCCGCCGTATTGGGCCGCCAAATCGTCGAGCATCCGGCTGGTCGAGAGGTTCGTGACGGCCACGCCGCCGGGCTTCTTGGAAAGGATCAACTTCGCGCAGAGGGCCAGCGAATACTCCTCGCCGATGTAGGTGCCGGCCTCGTCGACCACGGCCAGCCGATCCGCATCCGGGTCTTGGGCGAAGCCGACGTCCGCCCGCTGGCGTTTGACCTCGTCGGCCAGCCCCGTGAGGTTCGCCGCCGTCGGCTCCGGCTCGTGCGGGAACCGGCCGTCGGGCGTGGCGTTGAGGTGGACCAGCCGGCAGCCGAGCTTGCTCAGCAGCGTCGCGGTCGCCACGCAGCCGGCGCCGTTCACGCTGTCGAGCACGACCTTGTAGCGCTTCGTCGAAATGCCCAGCACGTCCACGCGGTCGAGCACGGTTTTGACGTGCAGGGCGTGCGTCGAATCGTCCCGCCGCGGCGGGCGGAGGTGTTCGACGCTCACGAACTCGGCCTTGCCGGCTTCATACGCCGCCTTCAGCGCCGCGGCGTCGGCCGGGGGCGGGGCGACGGCCTGGGCGTTGAGGAACTTCAACCCGTTCCAGCGGATGGGGTTGTGGCTGGCGGTGATGACGATGCCGGCGTCGGCGGACAGGTGCCGGACCATCATCGCCACGCCGGGGGTGGTGACGACGCCGAGGTCGATCAACTCGCACCCGCAGGCCGTCAGCGCCGCCGCCGCCGCGTCGCGGACCCACATGCCCGACGGCCGGCTGTCGCGGCCGAGCACGACGGTCGGGCTCTCGATGCCGGACTCCTTGAGCCGCCACGCGAACGCCGCCGCCATGCGCGACACCACGTCCGGCGTCAGCGTCCCGCCGACGGTGCCGCGCAGTCCCGAGACCCCGATCATCAGTGCGTCCATGCGTCCTCCGACTCGTTAGCCGCGAGCGCAGCGAGCGCTTTTCCTTCGATCAGACGAAAAGCGCTCGCTGCGCTCGCGGCTAACGGATTATCCATTCCGCCCGCCGCGCCGCAACCCGGCATACGCTACGCCATGCACGAGCGCCTCAACGCCCGCCTGCCCGACGCGGTGGCCGCGATTACCGAAAGCGTCCACGCGCAGCCGCTGCTCCGCCGGCTCGACAGCCTCCACCTGCCCGACCGCCGGCGGATCGCGGGGTGCGTCGACCGGCTGCTGGAGCTCGTCTTCCCCGGCTTTTTCGGCCGGCAGGGCGTGACCGAGCAGAATCTGCCGTTCCGCGTCGGCGAACTGGTCGAGCAACTCTTCGACGACCTCTACGAGCCGATCCGCTACTGCCTGCGCTACCGCGAGGCCGAGCCGTGCGATCACGACGAGGCGAGGATGGCACACTGCGACGCCGAGGCCGCCCGCATCGTCGGCGACTTTTTCGACCAACTCCCCGCCGTCCGCGCGGTGCTGAACACCGACGTCCAGGCCGCCTTCGACGGCGACCCGGCCGCCCACTCCACCGACGAAACCGTCTTCTGCTACCCCGGCCTGCTCGCCATCACCGTCCAGCGGCTCGCCCACCTGCTGTACGAGATGGACGTGCCGCTGCTGCCGCGGATTATGACCGAATACGCCCACGGCCGGACGGGCATCGACATCCACCCCGGCGCGACCATCGGCGGGCGGTTCTTCATCGACCACGGCACCGGCGTGGTCATCGGCGAAACCTGCACCATCGGCCACAACGTCAAGGTCTATCAGGGCGTTACGCTCGGAGCGCTCGCGCCAGCCTACGGCCAGATGCTCCGCGGCCGGGTGCGACACCCGACGATCGAAGACGACGTGACCATCTACGCCGGCACCACGATTCTGGGCGGCGAGACGGTCATCGGCCGGGGCACGACGATCGGCGGCAACGTCTTCATCACCGCCAGCGTGCCGCCGATGAACCAGGTGGTCGCCGAGCCGCCGGTGCTGAAGTACCGCGACCGCCGGCCCAAGAGCGAGCGCGACGGCCGCCGCGCCAACGGCCGGATGGACCGGCCGCCGGCGCACCTCGCGCTGGACTTCCAGATTTAGCCCGTCCGGCCCCGCACAACCGGCACGACCCGAATCTTTTGACCTCCGGCATGGCGGGTGCCGAAGAAAAAGTAACACCGCGCCGGCATTTCGGGTTAAGTTTCGGGGGTGAACGCACTCTCCCTCCCCCTGCTGCTGCCCGCCCTTGCCCTGTCGGCCGCCCTCACCGGCTGCGCGCCGAACGGGGGCCGGGGCAATCGCGGCGACCGGACGCGGATCGACACGCCGTCCGAAAACTCGGTCCAGCCGGACCTGCACCCGGTGGTGCCCGGCTTGGCGCAGCCGCAGTCGGCCGCGCCGAAGCCGAGGGACGCCGCCGACTTCGCCATCGCCGCCGCGCTGTCGATCACGCCGCCGGTGGTCGCCTACGACCGGGGGCCGGAGCCGGATTTGTCGCGCGAGGGCCGCCGCCCGGTCGCCTACAGCGGCTACGTCGACGAGACCGACAGTGCCCTGTTCGTCTACACCGTCGACCGCTTCGGCGGCAACGGCGCCCTCAACTCCTTCGGCGGCGGGGCGTACAACCGCTACGAGCGCCGCGCGACCTCCCTCACCACCCGCACCCGCGTCCGATAAGGCGGAATCCGAAATTTTTGCTAACGTGCCGGCCGTTCGGTTGTCTTGCCTTACGAGCGGGCCAATTCATCAGTTCTGGCGCGTGGCGGCCCACGGATTGCACCTCTCCGTTTCGACCCGACACGCGGCTGTTGAGAATCTTCACCACTGGCAAATCATCGCCCCGCGACATATTGTCTGTTCGGCCGGTGTTCGCAACGGTCCCCCGACGAGTCGCCTTCGCCTCACCGACCCAACGCCCCGGAAAGTTCATGCCCACGATTACCAAAAAGGATTTGATCGACCGCATCGCCGAGCAGCAGGACCAGCGGCGGACGTTCGTGAAGCGCGTCGTCCAGCAATTCCTCGACGAAATCGTGGAGGAACTCGGCCGCGAAAATCGCCTGGAGTTCCGCGACTTCGGCGTGTTCGAGACCGTCCTCCGCAAGAGCCGGCCCGCGCGAAACCCCAAGACCAGCGAGCCCGTCACGGTGCCGGAGAAGCGGGCGGTCCGCTTCAAGGTCGGCCGGCTGATGAAGGAGGCGATTGAGAAGGAACCGCCTGCCACCCCTTAACACTGGGGACTCTAGGATGACAGGCTAAGATGCAAGGTAGGTCAAGTCAAGCCGGCCGTCGCGCGGCGACCTCGGGGGCGTTGGCGGCCCGCCAGCGGTCGGCGAAGTGGGCCACCGCCGCGTGCAGCCGGCTCTTCACCGTGCCCAGCGGGATGTCCAGAATGTCGCTGATCTGCTTGTACGGGAACTGGTGGAAGTAGCTCAGCAGCAGGATTTCGCGGAGGTGCTCGGGCATCGCCATGACCGACTTTTGGACCGACTGCTGAAGCTCCTCCTTTTGCAGGGCCGAGTCGGGGAGGTCGGTGATGGCCTGCATGAGGTCGATGAACTCGCCGCCGTCGTCGTCGCCGCCGATGCTGGCCTGGAGTGGGCTGGTGGGCCGGCGGCTCTGGCTGCGGAGCAGGTCGCGGGCCTTGTTGGCGGCGATGGTGAACAGCCACGGCCGGAAGCGGCGCGAGAGGTCGAACTGGTGGGCGGACTGGTGGACCTGCAAGAACGCCTCCTGAAACACGTCCTCCGCCGCCGCCCGGTTGCCGAGGAAGCGCACGAGGAAGTGGAACAGCTCGCGCTGGTACCGCCCGACCAGCGTGGCGAAGCTGGCGTTGTCCCCGTTGCGGTACGCCTCGACCAACTGCTCGTCGGTCACGTCGGGGGCGTCGGGGGCGTTAAGGGCTGAAGTCTCTCCGTTGGATTCGCTCAAGGCCGCTCCTGCGATGGGGCATCGGGTCGGGCCTATTGTACCAGTCGAACCCGCAATGCCCGCGCACATTCGCGCGGGCCGATTTAGGACGCCATGCCAGACGGTACGATCCAGCCCGCCCGCCCGCGGATTTTCAACTTCCTCCCGCCGGAGTTGCTCGACTTCCTCGCCGCCGCCAAATGGCCCGCGTTTCGCGCGAAACAGGTGCTCGACTGGGTCTACGGCCGCGGCGTGGACGACCCGGACCGCATGACGAACCTCTCGAGGCGCGACCGCGCCGAGCTGGCCGACCGCATCGACTTTTCCCCCGCCGCCGTCGCCGCCAATCAACTCAGTTCCGACGGCACCCGCAAGCTGCTGCTCCAGTGGGACGGCGAGATCAACGCCGAGACCGTGATGATCCCCGACGGCGCCCGCCGCACCGCCTGCGTCAGCAGCCAAGTCGGCTGCCCCGTTGGCTGCAAGTTCTGCGCCAGCGGCATGGCGGGGGCGAAGGGAAACCTCTCCGCCGGCCAAATCGTCGAGCAGGTCTACCGCCTCAACGGCCACCTCGCGGCGCAGGGCACGCGCGTCAGCAACGTCGTCTTCATGGGCATGGGCGAGCCGCTGGCGAACTACGCCAACGTGCTCAAGGCCGTCCGCATCCTGCACGACCCGGCCTGCCTGAACCTGGGGGCGCGGCGGATCACGATCAGCACCGTCGGCGTGCCGCCACGCATCCGCCAACTGGCGACGGAGAACCTGCCGGTGAACCTCGCCTTCAGCCTGCACGCCCCGAACGAGTCGCTCCGCCGGCAGCTCATCCCGTGGGCCGAGCACTTTTCGCTGGAGGACATTCTGGACGCGCTGCGGGAGTATTTCCGCAAAACCGGCCGGGAAATTACGCTCGAATACATCCTGCTGGAGCGGGTGAACGACCGCCCCGACCATGCCCGCCAACTCGCCGACCTGTGCCGCACGCTGCGGGCGAACGTGAACCTGCTGCGGTACAACCCCGTCGCCGGCCTGCCCTACGGCCGGCCGCAGGCGGAGGACGTGAACCGCTTCCAAACCATCCTCCGCAGCAACGGCGTAAACGCCCACGTCCGCAAAAGCCGCGGCCGGGACATCGACGCCGCGTGCGGGCAGTTGCGGCGCAAGGCGGAGCGGCAGAAGCTGGTCACGCTCGGGGTCGAAGCTAAGCGTTGAACCACAGAGACACAGAGAACACGGAGGAAGCCACAGAGATAAGATTTTGCCAATGCCTTCCCTCTGTGACTTCCTCCGTGCCCTCTGAGCCTTTGTGGTCAAAGGTCTTCCGATGCGAATTAAGGGATTTACCTTACTTGAGTTGCTGGTCGTCCTCGGCACCGTCGCCTTGCTGCTGGCGGTGGTGGTGCCCTACGGCGTGTCGCTGCGCGAGCAGGCGAAGCGGACGCAGTGCGCGGCGAACCTCACGCGGATCCGCGACGCGCTGAACCTGTACGCCGACGCCAACGGGCAGAACTTCCCGCGCGTGTGCGAGAACAAGGAGGCGCCGGCGCGGTGGACGGCCTTCACCGGGGCGGACGACGCCGACCCATTCGACGGCGGGGGGCCGGGGGACGTGAAGGCGGGGGATGTCACCGCGTCGCTGTGGCTGCTGGTGCGGGCCGGCACGGTGAGGCCGGCGGACTTCATCTGCCCCAGCAGCGGCATGACGGCCGACCCGATGACCGACGCGGTGGGCCGGCCGGTCGACCCGAGCAAGCGCGGCAATTTCCGGTCGGCGGAGAATCTCAGTTATTCCTACGCCGACCCGTTCGGGGCCGACCCGAGTTACCGGCTGAACAAGGACGTGCTGCCGCCGGAGTTCGCGCTGGTGGCGGACCTGAACCCCGGCCGGACGGCCCCGTCCACCCGGCCCGCGTTCGACGCCGACCCGGTCGCGCTGGCGGCGGCGAACAGCCCCAACCACGGCGGGGCAGGGCAGAACGTGCTGTTCGTGGTCGGCCCGGTGTATTGGAAGACCAGCCCCTACGCCGGCCCCGGCCTGACCAAGCCCGCCGACGGCCCCCCCAAGGCCGACGGCGACAACATCTACACCGCCCTCGAGCCCGCCCCGCTGAAGACGCCCGAACTCCCCGCCCTCAACGCGCCCGGCGTCTTCTCGCGCGACGTCGGCCCGAGCCACTACCAAGACTCCTACCTCGTTCCCGGCGCGGAATAGCCCCGTGGCACGGGCGTCCCGCCCGCGTCTTCAATTCCTGCCCACCCACCGGACGCCCCAGCCACGGCTATCATGCCCGCGATGCCAGACCCGACGCCCGACGCGGTAAAACGGCTGCTCGAGGCCCCCTCGTTGGGCGAACTCGCGCGCCGCGTGAAAACCGACGCCGTGACGGCCGCCAACGGCCTGTGGGGCTCCAGCGTCGCGGCGGCCGTCGCGGCGGTCGTCAGGCTCGCCGAAAAGCCGGTCCTGCTCATCTGCGGCCACCTCGACGAGGCCGACGATCTGGCGGACGACGTCGAGCTCTTCACCGGCCGGCGGCCCGCGATCCTGCCGGCGCTGGAGGTCTCCGGCGCCCTCGGCTCGGCCAGCGAGGAGCAGGCCAGCAACCGCCTGCGCCTGCTCGCCACCCTCGCGTCGAAGCAGGAGAAGCGCAAGCCGCAGGTGGTGGTGGCGGCCATCCAGTCGGTCATGCAGTCGGTGCCGGCGAAGGAGGACCTCAAGCACCTGATCCGCCCCGTCGGCGTCGGCGACCAACTGGAGATCGAAAAACTCATCGTCTGGCTCAGCGACCACGGCTACAACCGCCTCGACCAGGTGGAGGTGCCCGGCGACTTCGCCGTCCGCGGCGGGATCATCGACGTCTACCTGCCCGGCGACTTCCCCAGCGACGACGGCGAGGGACCGGGCGAGGTCGGGCTGCCGGTCCGCATCGACTTTTTCGGCGACCAGATCGAGAGCATCAGGCGGTTCGAGCCCGGCACCCTCGGCAGCGGGGCGAAGTTGCAGGAGGTCGAGCTGGTCGACCTCAAGGGCCAACTCCAGTCCGGCGGCGGGGCGACGCACTTCATGACTTACCTGCCGGCCGACGCGGTGGTGGCGCTCTGGGCGCCGCTGGAAATTGCCGAGCAGGCCAAGGCGTATCTCGACCGCCTGCCCGACCAGCGCGGCGTCTACCCCCTGTCGGCCGTGCTGAAGAACGCCGCGACCCGGCGGGTGCTGGAGCTCAGCCAGTTCGACCAGGGCATCACTGCGATGCCGAGTTTAGTAGGGAAGGACGCGCCCGCGTCAGTCAAGCTGCCGGTCGGGAGTCTCCAGAAGTTCGAGACCGAGGCGAAGAAGGCCGTGCAGGAGTTGGCGGAGTTGGCGGCGACGCACGACGTGACGGTGTTTTGCGAGAATGCGGGGGAGGCCAAGCGGTTCCGCGAATTGCTGGCGCAGGACGCGCCGGAGGCGGCGCCGAAGATTCAGACGCCGGTCGGATACTTGCACCGAGGTTTCGTCTTTGGGAGTAAGGATGAAGGCGGAAGGCTGAAGGATGAAGGAGCCTCTTCTTCATCCTTCAGCCTTCATCCTTCATCCTTACCCTTAGCCCTGCTCGGCCACCACGAACTCTTCCACCGCTACGAGATGCGGCGGCGGGTGAAAAAGGTCGTCGCGTCAAAGCCGGTCGACTCGTTCGTCGATTTGGGCGTCGGCGATTACGTCGTCCACGTCGCGCACGGCATCGCCAAGTTCACCGGCATCCAGACCATCGAGAAGGACGGCAAATCGGAGGAGTATCTCACGCTGCGGTTCGCGGAAAACGCGCAGCTCCACGTGCCGCTGGCGCGGATCAACTTGATCCAGAAGTACATCGGCGGCTTCCACGGCGCGCCGAACCTCAGCCGCCTGGGCAGCGGGGCGTGGGAGCGGCAGAAGGACAAGGTCGCCGAGGCCGTGATGGACATGGCGAGCGAGCTGATCGAGGTGCAGGCCGCCCGCAGCCGCGAGGTGGGCAACCCCTACCCGGCCGACACCGAGTGGCAGCGCGAGTTCGAGGCCGAATTTCCGTATGAGCCGACCGACGACCAGGTGACGGGCAACGAGGAGATCAAGGCCGACATGATGATGCCCAAGCCGATGGACCGCCTGCTGTGCGGCGACGTCGGGTACGGCAAAACCGAGCTCGCCATGCGCGCCGCGTTCAAGGCCGCCGAGAGCGGCAAGCAGGTGGCCGTGCTGGTGCCCACCACCGTGCTGGCCGAGCAGCACGAGCGCAGCTTCCGCGAGCGCATGGCGAACTACCCGTTCGAGATCGCCAGCATCAGCCGGTTCAAGCGGCCGAAGGAGGTCAAGCAAGTCCTCAAGCGCGCCGCGGCCGGCGACGTCGACGTCGTCATCGGCACGCACCGGTTGCTGAGCAAAGACGTGAAATTCTCCGACCTCGGCCTGGTCATCGTCGACGAGGAGCAGCGCTTCGGCGTGACCCACAAGGAGCGGCTGAAGCAGATGCGGGCCGAGGTGGACGTGCTCACGATGAGCGCCACGCCCATCCCGCGCACGCTGCACATGTCGATGGTCGGCATCCGCGACATCTCCTCGCTCACCACCGCCCCGCAGGACCGGCGGAGCATTGTCACGGAGGTCATGGGCTTCGACCGCGAGCGCGTGAAGCTGGCGATCCTCCGCGAGTTGCAGCGCGATGGGCAGGTCTATTTCGTCCACAACCGCGTGAGCAACATCATCGAGATCGCCGATGAATTGCAGCACCTGGTGCCCGACGCGCGGATCATCGTCGGCCACGGGCAGATGGAGGAGGGGGAGCTCGAGCAGGTGATGCTGAAGTTCATCCGCCACGAGGCGGACATTCTGGTCGCCACCACGATCATCGAGAGCGGGCTGGACATTCCGAACGCGAACACGATTTGCATCAATAACGCCGACCGATTCGGGTTGAGCGAACTTCACCAGTTGCGCGGCAGGGTCGGTCGGTACAAGCACCGGGCGTACTGCTACCTGCTGCTGCCGAGCGACCGGCCGATCACGCCGGTGGCGAGCAAGCGGCTCAAGGCGATCGAGGAGTATTCGCACCTGGGCGCGGGGTTCAAGATTGCAATGAAGGACCTGGAATTGCGCGGCGCGGGAAATATTCTCGGCCCCGAGCAGAGCGGCCACATTGCGACCGTCGGCTACGAGATGTATTGCCAGCTTCTGGAGGAGGCCGTCCAGCAGTTGAAAAACGAGAAGCCCCCGCCGCGGCCGGACGCGCACGTGGAGATCGGCATGACGTCGTCGATCCCTAAATCCTACGTTTCGGCCGACAAGCAGCGGATGGATTTGTACCGCCGGCTGACGCGCTGCACGTCGATGGAGATGCTCGGCGAGCTGAAGGCCGACATGGCCGACGCCTTCGGCCCGCCGCCGCGCGCGGTGGACGTGCTGTTCGCGCTAATCGAACTCAAGCTCCTCGCCGCCACCTTCGGCATCGACTCGGTGGTGAAAAAGGAGCAGGACGTGGTGCTGAAAGTGAACGACGCGCAGAAGGCGCAGTCGATGCTCGCCAAGGCGCCCGGCACGCTGCGGGTGATCGACGCCGAGACCGTCTACCTGCGGATGCCGCCGACGTTTTTGGAGCCCGAAACGCTGCTGATGGTGCTGCGGAACCTGATGCACGCGGCGTGGGTGAAATCCCGGCCCGCCGCCGAACCGGCCGCCCAGACTTCTGCCGCCGCCCCCTCCGCCGCGTAGAATCGGCGGCCCATGTCCGACCCCGCCGAACCCCTCGCCGACCCCCTCGCCGAAGCCCTCCAAACGACCTTCGGGCTGGACGACTTCCGCCTCCGCCAGCGCGAGGTGATCGAGGACGTTCTGGCCGGCCGCGACGTGATGTGCGTCATGCCGACCGGGGCCGGGAAGTCCCTCTGCTACCAGTTGCCCGCGGTGGTCGGCGGGGGGCTGACGCTGGTCGTCTCGCCGCTGATCTCGCTGATGGAAAACCAGGTGGCGCAGCTGCGCGACGAGGGCATCCCGGCGGAGATGATCAACAGCTCGCTCACCGCCGCCGAGCAGCGCGACGTGATCTGGAAGCTGCGCGAGGGGTTCGACGGCCTGCTGTACGTCGCGCCCGAGCGGTTCTTCAACCCGACCTTCGCCCCGCTGGTCAACGGCCTGAAGCCGAACATTTTCGCCATCGACGAGGCGCACTGCATCAGCCAGTGGGGCCACGATTTCCGGCCGGAATACATGCAACTCGGCGACGTCCGCCGTCGGCTCGACCCCGGCGTGACCATCGCCCTGACCGCCACCGCCACCGAGGAGGTGCGCAACGACATCGTCGCCTCGCTCGGGCTGCGCGACCCGAAGGTGGTGGTCACGGGCTTCGACCGCCCGAACCTGATGTACGAGAGCCGCCGCACGCCAAAGGTGCGCGAGAAGCAGGAGGAGCTGGTGAAGCTGCTCCGCCGCGAGACCGGCAGCGGGATCGTCTACTGCGCCACGCGCAAGGCGGTGGACGAGGTGACGTCGATCCTCTCGCGCGAGCTGTCGGACCGGCCGGTGTTCGCCTACCACGCCGGCATGGACCAGTCGGCGCGGAGCGAGAATCAGGAGCGGTTCATGCGCACGCCGCGGGCGATCGCGGTGGCGACCAACGCCTTCGGGATGGGCATCAACAAGCCCGACATCCGGCTGGTGGCGCACTACAACCTGCCCGGCACGATGGAGGCCTACTACCAGGAGGCCGGCCGGGCCGGGCGCGACGGCCAGCCGGCGCGGTGCGTGGTGCTGTTCAGCTATCAGGACCGTTTCACGCAGGAATACTTCATCGACAAAATTGGGGAGAACGACGATTACGCCGACCCCGCCAAGCTGGCGGAGATGAAGGCCCGCGCGACGCGGAAGCTCGACAAGATCATCAAGTACGCCCAGGGCCACGACTGCCGGCGGCAGTCGATCCTCGATTACTTCGGCGACCCGGCGACGGCCCAGCATTGCAGGTGCGACATCTGCCGCCGCGGCGAGGCCGTCGACCCCGCCGATCTGGTCGCCGCCGAGGTGAGCGACGAGGTGACGCTGGCGGTGCGGAAGATGCTGTCGGCCGTCGCGCGGCTGAAGGCGCAGTTCGGCATCGGCACGGTGGCGGAGGTGCTGGTCGGGGCCGACACGGAAAAGGCCCGCCGGTGGGGCCACGAGTCGCTGAGCGTCTTCGGCCTGCTGCGGGAGGTGCCGATCAAGCGGCTGATCGCCATGCTGCACCGCGTGGTCGAGGCCGGCCTGGTCCGCCAGACGACCGTCGACGGCGACCGCCGCTACCCCGTCGTCGAACTCTCCCCCGCCGGCGTGGCGGTGATGAAGGGCACCCAGCCGCCCCCGCTGACGCTGGCCGACCTGCTGCCGGCGCGATCTACCTCCGGCGGCTCGCCGCTTCGCAAAGAAAAAACGGCGGGGGAGGGTGATGAAGTCTACCAACCGACCGGCGAGGAGGAGGCCCGCTTCGCGCGCCTAAAACTCGCCCGCACCGAGTTGGCGCGGACGGAGAAAATGGCGCCTTACCTGATCTGCCACGACAGCACGCTGCGGCTCATCGCCCAGGCCGCCCCGTCCGACGCCGACGGCCTGCTGGCGATCAAGGGCATGGGGCCGACCAAGGTGGAAAAATACGGCGAGCAGTTCCTAAACGCCGTGCGAGAGGAGGCCCCATGAATCCCGGCCCGCTGATCGTCGTGCTCGGCTCGCTGAACATGGACCTCGTCGTGCGCGTCGACCGGCTGCCGGCGTGGGGCGAGACGCTGGCCGGCGGCGACCTCGCCACGGTGCCCGGCGGCAAGGGGGCGAATCAGGCCGTCGCCGCGGCTCGGCTCGGGGCGAGGCTCGGGGCGAGGCTCGGGGCGAGGCTCGGGGCGAGGCTCGGGGCGCGCGTGGCGATGGTCGGCCGCGTCGGCGACGACGCCTTCGGCCGCCGCCTGCGCGACGGCCTCGCGGCCGATGGCGTGGACGACGCCCACGTCCTCATCACGCCGGACACTTCCACCGGCAAGGCCGCGATTTTTGTGGACGACGCCGGCCGCAACGCGATCGTGATCTCGCCCGGCGCGAACGCCCGCCTCTCGCCGGAAGACGTGGACGCCGCGTCGGACCTGCTGGCGTCGGCCGCGTGCGTGGTGGCGCAGCTCGAGGTGCCACTGGAAACGGTTCGCCGCACCGCCGCCCTCTGCCGCGCCCGCGGCGTGCCGATGATCCTCGACCCCGCCCCGGCCCCGCCGACGCCGCTGCCGGATGAGTTGTTGGACGTGGACGTGCTGACGCCGAACGAGCCGGAGGCCGCGGCGCTGGGCGTGTCGATCGACACGCCACGGCGGGGCGATTTGCTGCTGAAGCGCGGCGGGCGCGGCTGCACGTTCATCGGACCCGGCGGCGCGTCGCGCGACGCCGGTTCGTTCGCCGTGGAAGTGGTGGACACGACCGCCGCCGGCGACGCCTTCACCGCCGCGTTCGCCGTCGCCCGCTACGCCGAGGGGCGACCAATCGACGAGTCGCTGCGGTTCGCCAACGCCGCCGGCGCACTCGCCTGCACGCGCGTTGGCGCGCAGCCATCGCTGCCGACGCGGGCGGAGGTCGATGCGCTTCTGCGGCGTGCCGGCCCCGCCGACTGATCGGGAACGGCCCGTTGAGCCGCGAGCGCAGCGAGCACTTTTCGCCGCCGCGACCGAAAAGCGCTCGCTGCGCTCGCGGCTCAACGAGGTGGTTCTGCACTGAAGCACCTAGGGACAATGTGAGTAATCGCTCACGTTTTCTTTGCGAAGCCGCAAGCGGCACGCGCGGCGTCACGACCCCAGCGAGCCCGGCGGCGGTCGCAGGGCGAGGCGGGTTCGGGCCACGGCCTCGGCGCGCGGGATCGACGTTTGGACGCTGGTTGCAAAATCCTTCATCGTCACCGTCCCGCCGCTCACCTCGTCGGGGCCGAGGATCAGGCAGACGGCGGCCTTCTCGCGGTCGGCGACCTTGAACTGGGCCTTGAACGACCGGCCCGTCGGGTCGAGGTCGGCGGCGATGCCGGCGTGGCGCAATTCCGCCAGCAGTTTCAGTGCGACGCCCTCAGCCAGTTTGCCCTGCCAGACGATCCACGCCAGCGGCGGCGAATCGTCCGGCAGCGAAACGCCCTGCGCCTCCAGCGCGAGCAGCAGCCGTTCGAGCCCGCTGCCGAAACCGACGCCGGGCGTCGGCCGGCCGCCGAGGAGCTCGACGAGGTTGTCGTACCGCCCGCCGCCGCCCACCGCGTTCTGTGCGCCCAGGCCGCCGGCGACCACCTCCCACAGCGTTTCGGTGTAGTAGTCGAAGCCGCGGACGAGGCGCGGGTCGATCTCGAATGTCAGGTCGGACAACTCCAGCAACTCCGCCACGCGCTCGAAGTGTCGGCGGCTGCGGTCGCTCAAAACCTCTGCCGGGGGGGTGAAGTCTTCCAGCGCCTTCTGGTCGGCCGGGCTCTTACTGTCGAGGATGCGCAGCGGATTATCCTCCAGCCGCCGGCGGCTGTCCTCGCTCAACTCGGCCGCGTGCGGCGTCAGGTGCGACACCAGCGCGGCGCGGTAGCGGGCCTTGCTCTCCGCGTCGCCCAGCGAGTTCACGCGCAGCGAGACGTCCTTCAGCCCGCAGCGGCGGTAGAAATCCATCTGGAGCGCGATGCACTCCACGTCCTGCTCCGGCTCGGCCACGCCGAACGCCTCGGCGCCGAACTGGTGGTGCTGGCGGAACCGGCCGTGCTGCGGCCGCTCGTCGCGAAACATCGACGCGAGGTAGAAGACCTTCGCCCGCGCCCCCTCCTTGTCGAGCATCGACGCCTGCATCACGGCGCGGACGACGCCGGCGGTGCCCTCGGGGCGGAGGGTGATCGACCGGCCGCCGCGGTCGGCGAAGGTGAAGGTCTCCTTCTGCACAATGTCGGTCGTCTCGCCGACGCCGCGGTGGAAGAGCTCGGTGGCCTCGAAGACCGGCGTGCGGACCTCGCCGAAGCGGTAGAGTGCCGCGGTTTCGCGGGCGACTTTTTCGACGAGCCGCCAGCGCGACGCCTCGTCCGGCAGCACGTCGGCGACGCCCTTGGGGGATTGAATTTTCGCGGGCATGAGTCGTGGGAAAACGTGGCACGGGCGTCCCGCCCGCGTCTTGGAATCGAGGAAGACGCGGGCGGGACGCCCGTGCCACAGGTCAGGTCGCGTCGTGCGACTCGCCGGCGGCCGATCCGACCTCGCCCACTTCCCCGCCGGACGCGGCGAAGTCGCCGGTGATCTCCTCGCCGGTCTCCGCGGCCTCGGAGGCGGCGTTCTCGGCGTCGAGCTTGGCCTGGTCCATCTCGACCTCCTCCACCGTCGCCCTCTCGATCATCGCGTCGATCGCCTTGGTCTCCCGCATCTGCAGGTACAGGTTGGCGAGCGAGCCGTCCTTGCTCATCTCCTGCTTCACCTTCTCCGGCCGCTCCTCGCGGTTGACGGCCATCAGGGCGATCTGGCCGTTGATCTCCGCCTCGCTCACCTCCACGCCCAGCTCCTCGCCCGCCTTTTGCAGGATGAAGTAGAGCTTCAGTTCGCGGGCGCCCTCCTCGCCCGCGCCGGTCCGCAGCCGCTCGACGTTGGCGGCGATCTCCTCATACGCCATGCCGCGCTGCATCAGCGTCATCGCCCGGCGGTTCACCACGCGGTCGGCCTGCTTGCTGCTGAGCTTTTCGGGCAGCTCCACCTGCACGTTCGTCAGCAGGAACTGCGTGACCTGCGACCGCATGTTCTGGCGGACGTCGTTCTCGACGCGCTCCTCCATCTGCTCCTTCAGGGCGTCGCGGAGCTCCTGCTCGTTCTCGAAGCCGAGGGACTCGAGGAAATCTTGGTCGATGGCCGCCTCCTCCAGCCGCTTGAGGCCCTGCAGGGTGATGGCGATGCTCGCCTCCTTGCCGCGGGCCGACTCCTTCGGGTGCGTCGGCGGCACGGTGGCGGTGAGGGTGCGGGTCTCGCCGACGGTCATGCCGGCGGCCTGCGTGCCGAAGTCGGCGACTTCGATGCCGGCGATGCGGCCGGGCCGGGCGACGAGCTGGGCGGCCTCCTGCCGGGCGAGTTCCTCGCCGTCGGCCGTCACCACCACGTCGGCGGTGAGGTAATCCTTCTCCGCCGCGCCGCGGTCCTCGACCGGCACGAGCGTGCCCTGCTGCTCGCGGAGGTTTTGCATCGCCTGGGCGATGTGCTCATCCGTGACGGGGATGACGGGCTTTTTGATCGTAAGGTTCGCCACGTCCGGCAGCGTCAGGTCGGGCTGGACCTCGACGGCGAAGGAGTAGGTCATGTCCCCCTCGGCCGGCAGGTCGAGGTTGGCCGACTCGTCGAACTCCGGGTCGCCGAGGACCTTGAGGTCGTTCTTGGCGAGGGCCTGCTGGTAGCTCTCGCGGACGAGCTCCTGGGCGACCTGGCTTTTGATCTCGCCGCCGAACTTCTTCTCGATCAGGCCGCGCGGGGCGCGGCCGATGCGGAAGCCGGGCACCTGGGCGGCGGTGCGCATCTCGCCGTACTGCTCCTCGAGCTTGGCGGCGATGCGGTCGTGGGGGATCTGGACCGTGACCTTTTTGGCCGCGGGACCGGCCTCCTCGACGGTGATGGAGTAGGAATACTCTTCCTCCTCGCCCGTGGGATCCATGAGGGCGGTGTCGGCGTCTTGGGGGTCGGTCTCGGCCATGATCTCGGTCCTTCTCTAGTCGTGTCGGTGCCGCCGCGCGATCCGGCCGGCGGAAAGTCGGGCATCCTAGCCGCGCCGGCCGGTTTTGGCTAGACGGCCCGGCCGGCGGCCCCTAAACTACGCCACCGGCCGAGCGTGGCCGCCACCCCTTTTTACGAACAGGAGCTCCCGCCATGGCTATCGCCCTCACCCAGACCGCCGCCAAGGAAATCAAGGACATCATTGAGCAGCAGGACCTGCCCGCCGAGACCACCTACCTCCGCGTGGGCGTCAAGGGCGGCGGCTGCAGCGGCTTCACCTACATGCTCGACCTGACCGAGGACGGCCCCGGCGAAAGTGACGAAGTTGTCGAGAGCCAGGGCGTGCAGATCGTCTGCGACATGAAGAGCAACCTCTACCTCGAGGGGACCGAGATCGACTTCAAGGACGAGGTGATGGGCCGAGGGTTCGTCTTCAAGAACCCCAACGCCACCAGCACCTGCGGCTGCGGCAGCAGCTTCCAGGCCTGAGCCCCCGGCCGCTCGCGGCTTCGCAACGAAAAGAGTGGGTGAACGGGACGGCTCGTCGCGTTCACCCACCGTCGTTTCAGTTCCTTTGACGCCCGCTTCCCCCGCACCGAACCGCCGGCGGTTCGTAAGATCAACATGCCCACCGCAGAAACCGACATCGAGACGCTGGCGAACCGCGAGTACCAGTGGGGCTTCACGTCCGACATTGAGGCCGACAGCGCCCCGCCCGGATTGAGCGAGGAGATCATCCGCTTCATCAGCGCGAAGAAGGAGGAGCCGCAGTGGATGCTCGACTGGCGGCTGAAGGCGTACCGCCACTGGCTGACGCTGGAGGAGCCCCACCACTGGGGCAAGCTCGGCTACCCGGCCATCGACTATCAGGAGACGGTTTATTACTCGGCCCCGAAAGCCAAGTACAAGTCGATGGACGAGGTCGACCCGGAGTTGCTGGCGGTTTACGATAAACTGGGCGTGCCGCTGAACGAGCGCAAGGCGCTGCTGGGCATCGAGGAATCGCCGACGGTGGCGGTAGACGCGGTGTTCGACAGCGTGTCGGTCGCCACGACGTTCAAGAAGAAGCTGGCGGAGAAGGGGGTCATCTTCTGCTCCTTCAGCGAGGCGGTGAAGGAACACCCCGAACTGGTCAAGGAGTACGTCGGCAGCGTCGTGCCGTACTCGGATAACTACTACGCCTGCCTGAACGCAGCGGTGTTTACCGACGGCAGCTTCGTCTACATCCCCAAGGGCGTGAAGTGCCCGATGGAGTTGTCGACCTACTTCCGCATCAACGCCAAGAGCACCGGGCAGTTCGAGCGGACGCTGATCATCGCGGAAGAGGGCGCGAGCGTCAGTTATCTGGAGGGCTGCACCGCCCCGCAGCGCGACGAGAACCAGTTGCACGCGGCGGTGGTGGAACTGGTCGCCCACGCCGACGCGAAGATCAAGTACAGCACCGTGCAGAACTGGTATCCCGGCGACCCGAAGACGGGCAAGGGGGGCATTTACAACTTCGTCACCAAGCGCGGCAAGTGCGCCGGCGCCCGCAGCAAGATCACCTGGACGCAGGTGGAGACCGGCAGCGCGATCACCTGGAAGTACCCCGGCTGCCTGTTGATCGGCGACGAGAGCGTCGGCGAGTTCTACAGCGTCGCCCTGACCAACGGCCGGCAGCAGGCGGACACTGGCACGAAGATGATCCACATCGGGAAGAACACGAGAAGCACCGTCATCAGCAAGGGCATCAGCGCCGGCCGGGGCAGCAATACTTACCGTGGCCTGATCCAAGTGAATAAAAAGGCCGAGAACGCCCGCAATTTTACGCAGTGCGACTCGATGCTGATCGGCAATGACTGCGGCGCCCACACCGAGCCGTACATCGACGTCCGCAACCCCACCGCCCGCGTCGAGCACGAGGCGAGCACGAGCAAGATCGGCGAGGAGCAACTGTTCTACTGCGCCAGCCGCGGCATCGAGCTGGACGACGCGGTGAACATGATCGTCAACGGCTTCTGCAAGGAGGTCTTCGCGGAGCTGCCGATGGAGTTCGCGGTGGAGGCGAAGAAGCTGCTGGAGGTGAGCCTGGAGGGGAGCGTGGGGTAGTGGAGTTTGGCTCAGACGTTCCAAGTTCGGCCCATCGGGTGCAACCAGATGCCCAAGAAGATTCGCCAGCTAAAGCAGCTTCTGCGCAGAGCCAATTGGTTTATGACGCCCGGCGGCAAGGGGAGTCACTCGAAGTGGGTACATTCCAAGGTTGCCAGAACCGTACTTTTGTCCGGCAACGACGGAGAAGACGCGAAGCCGCCGCAGGAGAAGGACGTTGAAACGGCCGTTCGTGAGGCGACAGAAGCCGAGCAAAGGAAGTGAGATGACGAAACCCAAATACGCCATCGTCATTCAGTGGGACGACGAGTCCGACTGCTACATCGCCTCCCTGCCGGAGTGGGGGCCTTATTGCAAGGCATACGGCGAAACTATTGAGAGCGTCGCGGAGAAGGCACACGAAATCCTCGACGTTTTGATGGATCAGACGAACGACCCATCCCCCCGCCCGCTGCCGGACCCGAAACTCTTTCACTACCCCGGGGCCGACGTCGTGGACCAGCCCCACCCGCTCGACCGGCCCACCGCCCATTCAGACGCACATTCAGACGCCCGTGAACTCGAAGCATCTTTTCCCTGATCGCCCGGAACCGCATATGCCTCTCCTAGACATCCAAAACCTCCACGCCCGCATTCCCGACCGCGAGATCCTCCGCGGCGTCAACCTCTCCATCGACAAGGGCGAGGTCCACGCCATCATGGGCAAGAATGGCAGCGGCAAGTCCACGCTCGCCCAGGTGCTGATGGGCAAGGAGGTCTACGAAGTCACTGAGGGGTCGGTCTCCTTCGACGGCAAGGACGTGCTGGAGATGAGCACCGAGGAGCGCGGCCGCGAGGGCATGTTCATCGCCTTCCAGTACCCGGTCGAAATTCCCGGCGTCAGCACCAGCTACTTCCTCCGCGCCGCCGTCAACGAGACGCGCAAGCACCGCGGGCAGCCCGAGCTCGACGCGGTGCAGTTCCTCAAGCTCGTCCGCGAGAAGATGGCCCTGCTGAAGATGGACCCGTCGTTCATGAACCGCGCCGTCAACGAGGGCTTCTCCGGCGGCGAGAAGAAGCGCAACGAGGTCTTCCAGATGGCCGTGTGCGACCCGACGCTCTGCATCATGGACGAGACCGACTCGGGGCTGGACATCGACGCGCTGAAGACCGTCGCCGAGGGGGCCAACGCGCTGCGGGGGCCGGACAAGGCGATCCTGATGATCACCCACTACCAGCGGCTGCTGGACTACATCGTGCCGGACGTCGTCCACGTCATGCTGGAGGGCCGGATCGTCAAGAGCGGCGGGCCGGACCTGGCGCATGAGCTGGAGGACCGGGGTTACGACTGGGTGGAGAAGGAAGTCGCCGCCGCGTGAGCGGGCGTAGGATCGGCCGACCTTCGACTCTCCCACACGCCCCGCACCGGGACGATTCCATGACCCAACTGGCAGAACCAATGATGGCGAGCACCGTCCACCGCGAACTCCCCCCCGGCGGCCCCCCCGGCGGCGAGCCGAAGTGGCTCAAGGCCCTCCGCCGCCGCGGGGCCGAGCGGTTCGAGCGCGCCGGCTACCCATCCCGCAAGCAGGAGGCGTGGCGGCACACGAATCTCCGGCCGATCACCGAAACCGATTTTAACGAAGCCGGCGAGGCGGATGGGTCGGACTTGTTCGCGGAATACAGTTTCGGCAAGCGCGCCGCGGCGGAGATGGTGTTCGTCAATGGCCGATTTTCACCGGAATTGTCCTCCGTCGACGATCTTCCCGCAAAACTGAAAGTCTCCGCCTTCACTGACGATTACAAAGCTCTTGAAGAGTTGCTCGGCAGTCAGGCGGATTTAGAAAAAAATCCCTTCGTCGCGCTCAATACCGCCCACTTATCGAACGGCGCGTTCGTCGAGATCGGCCGAAGCGCGACGGTCGAGAAGCCGATCCACCTGCTGTTCATCAGCGTGCCCGAGGACGAGCCCGCCGCCACCCACCCGCGCGTGCTGGTGCGGATCGCCGAGAACGCCGAGGCCACCATCGTCGAAAGCTACGTCGGCCCCAAGTCCGGCGTCTACCTGACCAATGCCGTTACCGAAATCGACGCCGCCGCCGACTGCCGGGTGGAGCACTACAAGCTGAACCAGGAGTCGCCCGACGCCTACCACGTCGCCACGATGCAGGTCGCCCTCGGCCGCGCCGGCCGGTTCGTCAGCCAGTCCGCCACCGTCGGCGGGAAACTCACGCGCAACGACCTCAACGTCGACATCAACGGCGAGGGGGCCAGCCCGGTCCTCAACGGCCTCGTCTTGCTCAACGGCACGCAGCACTGCGACAATCACACGCTGCTGAACCACCTGGTGCCGAACTGCCCCAGCTACGAGCTCTACAAGCACGTCCTGGAGGGGAAGGCCACCGGCGTGTTCAAGGGCCAAATCTACGTCCACCGCGAGGCGCAGAAAACCGACGCAGTGCAGAACAGCCGCACGCTGCTGCTGTCGGACGAGGCGCAGATGAACAGCCAGCCCGCGCTGGAGATCTACGCCGACGACGTGAAATGCACCCACGGCAGCACCATCGGCCCGGTGGACGAGGGGGCGATCTTCTACCTCCAAAGCCGCGGCGTCTCGCGCGAGATGGCCGTGCGGCTGATGACCTACGCCTTCGCCGCCGACCTGACGCGGCGCATCAAGGTCGACCCCGTGCGCGAGCGGCTGGAAGACCTCATGGCCGCCCGCCACGGCCTGCCGCAGGACATGCGGATTCAGGAGCACGGCGGCGGCGATGAAGAGATGGTTTATTGAAACGGGCGGCGGGGCGCGGACCCTATGATTTTGCGATGCTCCGCTCCGCGACCAACACCAAGCCCGCCTTCGACCCCCACGCCGTCCGCGCGGACTTCCCGATCCTCCAAACGCAAGTCAACGGCCACCCGCTCGTCTACCTCGACAACGCCGCGACGGTGCAGAAGCCGCGGGCGGTGATCGACGCGATCGTCCGCTACTACGAGCACCAGAACGCCAACATCCACCGCGCCGTCCACCACCTCGGGCAGCAGGCGACGGATGCGTATGAGGACGCGCGGCGGACGGTCCAAAAGTTCCTCAACGCCGCCGACGCGCGGGAAATTATCTTCACGCGCGGGGCGACCGAGGGCGTCAACCTCATCGCCAGCAGTTGGGGCCGGTCGAATCTCAAGCCCGGCGATGAGGTGCTGCTGACGGCCGTCGAACACCACTCGAACATCGTGCCGTGGCAGTTGGCGTGCGAGGCGACCGGCGCGACGCTGAAGGTCGTGCCGATGGCCGACGACGGCGACGTGCCGATGGCGGAGTTCGAGATTCTCTTAAACGAAAAGACGAGGCTCGTCGCCTTTACCCACCTCTCCAACGCCCTCGGCACCATCCTGCCGGCGAAGGAGATTTGTGAAAAGGCGCACGCCGTCGGGGCGAAGGTGCTGATCGACGGCGCGCAGTGGGTCGGCCACTTCCCGACCGACGTCCGCGACCTCGACGCCGACTTTTACGTCTTCAGCGGCCACAAACTGTACGGCCCGACCGGCATCGGCGTGCTGTACGGCAAACTTAATCTGCTGGAGCAAATGCCGCCGTACCAGGGGGGCGGCGACATGATTTCCTCCGTCACGTTCGAGAGGACCGAGTACGCGGAGTTGCCCAACAAGTTCGAGGCCGGCACGCCCCACATCGCCGGGGCCGTCGGGCTGGCGGCGGCGATCGATTTCATCGAAAGCGTCGGCGGGCTGGCGGCGATTGCGGCGTATGAGGATGAACTGCTCGACTACGCGCGACAGAAATTGGAGGCCGTCCCCGGCGTCCGCCCCATCGGCACGGCGGCCCACAAGGCGGCGGTGCTGTCGTTCGTCATCGAGACCCCGCCGATCCCCGCACACGACGTCGGCATCCTGCTCGACGGCGAGGGCGTGGCCGTCCGCACCGGCCACCACTGCTGCCAGCCGGTGATGGACCGGCTGGGCATTCGCGCCACCGTCCGCGCATCGCTGGCGATGTATAACACGCGCGAGGACATCGACGCCCTGGCCGCCGCCGTAAAGAAGGTCACGGCCGACGCGGCCCGCCACCTGCCGGCTGAAGCGCAGGAAACGACCGGCCTCGATGATGTCGCCTTCCCCGAGCCCGTCGCCGCCAGCCCCGACGAGGCGGCGGCGGAGCTGATCGAGGCCTTCGAGTTCCTCGGCGAGTGGGAGGCGCGCCACGAATATCTGATGGACCTCGGCGGCAAGATTCCCCGCCTGCCGGGGCGCGAAAAGACCGAGCAAAACCGCGTCCACGGCTGCCAGAGCACCGTCCACCTGACGGCCCGCAAGCGCCCCGGCACCGCCGACGTGCTCGACTTCGCCGCCGAGAGCGACGCCTTCATCGTCAACGGCCTGATCGCGCTGCTGGAGCGCGTCTTCGCCGGCCAGCCGGCGCGGCAGATTCTCGACTTCGACGTGCCGGGCTTCCTCAAAAAGCTGGGCCTCGACCAACACCTCAGCATGGGCCGCCGCAACGGCCTGGCCGGCATGATCGAGCGCATCCGCGGCGAGGCGGGTAAGCTGTCCGATTAGCCCCTGTGGCACGGGCGTCTCGCCCGCGTCTGCGTACGGAAATAAAAGAAAAACGCGGGCGGGACGCCCGTGCCACGAAAGGACCACCTTGCCTGACATCGCCCGCCACTTGAATGTCCTCCCCACCACAGGCGCGGCCGGAAAGCTGGAGGAGTGGAGGAACCAGCCCGCCCCCGCGCCGCGCGGGCCGGACGCGCTCGACGACTCCAAGACGCCCGAGGAGCAGGCGCTGGAGGCGAAAATCGCCGACCAGATCCGCCTCGTGTTCGACCCGGAAATCCCCGTGAACGTCTACGACCTCGGCCTGATCTACGCGATCCACGCCGACGCCGAGGGGCGGGTGAAGATCGACATGACCCTCACCGCCCCCGGCTGCCCCGTCGCCGGCGAGCTGCCGCTGGCGGTCGAGCGGCGCGTCGAGGAACTGGACGAGGTGAAGAGCGCGAAGGTTGAGCTGGTGTGGGAGCCGGCGTGGGACAAGTCGCGCATGAGCGAGGCGGCGATGCTCGACCTAGGGCTGCTCTGACGTGGAACGGGCGTCCCGCCCGGATTTCTTATCGTAAATCGAAAAGAGAATCCGGGCGGGACGCCCGTTCCACGGTTCACGCCGCGACGGCTTCCAACTGCCGCTCTACCTTCTTCGCCGACACGGGAATCGCGGTGCCGAGTTCCTGTGCGAAAAGCTGCACGCGGAGCTCCTCCAGCATCCACCGCGTCTGCACCAGTTCCGCCGACCGGGCGGCGTCCGGGTCGGCCGACGCCTTTTCGCGGTACGCCAGCAGCAGCGGGGCGAGGGTGGCGGCGGCGTTGGCGTCGCGCTTCAGGCCGGCGTTCAGCAGCTTCTCCAGCCGAACCTGCGCCGCCCGCAAGTAACGCGGCAGGTGCGGCAGCCACGGCAGCGGGGTGCTCGTCAGAAAATCCGGCGGCACCAGCTCGGCCACTTGGCGGCGGAGGTCGTGAACCGCGTCGTTCAGCAGCGGAGCGGTGGCGGCCTCCAGCTTCAGCGCGAGGTCGTGCCGGCGCGCCAGCGATTTGGCGGCGATGTCGCCGACCTCCTCGGCCAGCGGGCGCAGGCGGTTCCAGGCGGTTTCCAGCCGGATCGTGAACTCTTCTTTGGTCCGCACGCGCTTGGGAATGTCGGCCACCAGCCGGTCGGCGACGGCCTCCCGAATCTGGTCCTTCAACCGCTCGCCCGGCCCCAGCGGCGCGTAGTGCAGCCCCATCGGCTTGATCGCCGGCAGCGTGTCGATCAGGTGGCGGAGCTCCTTGGCGTAGTCGATGAGGAACAGCCGGCGGACGCCGCGGCGGGTGGCGTCGCGCGCCAGGTCGGGCGTCTCCAGCAGCCGCAGCGAGACCGCGCCGCCGCGGTCGACCAGCGAGGGGAAGCCCTGCAGCGTCGTGCCGTGCTGGCGGAGCTCAACGCGCTCGGGCAGATCGCCGAAGTCCCACGCGGTGATGCCGTCGCGGTCGTAGGGCGGCGGCGGCGTGATGGCAAAGGCGTCGCGCGCGCTGCCGCGGAGCAGTTGGCGCAGTTGCTTCAGGTCGCGCCCGACGGCCACCTGCTTGCCGTGCTCGTCGGTCACGCGGACGTTCATCCGCAGGTAATCCGGCAGTCCGTCGGGCGAGAAATCCTCCGCACGCACGCTCAGCCCCGAGAGTTTCCCCAGCGCGGCGGCGAGGGAGTCCGGCAGGTTCCCCTGCCCGAACGGCATCCGGTGGACGGCCCGCCGGGCGAAGTCCGGCGCGGGGACGAAGTTCACGCGCAGCGCCTTGGGCATCGTGCGGATCAGGTCGAGCGCCTTCTCCTCGATCAGCCCCGGCACCAGCCAGTCGAGCCGGTCGGCGGGAATCTGATTCAGCGCGGCCAGCGGCAGCGTGACGGTCACGCCGTCGAAGGCGTGGCCGGGGTCGAAGCGGTAGGTCAGGTCGAACTCGGCGGCGGCCTGCTGTGGCACGGGCGTCCCGCCCGCGTCTGCGGCTTTGCCCTCCAAGACGCGGGCGGGACGCCCGTGCCACTGGGGGATCACGAGTTTGTCGGGGAACTGCTCGCCGCCCAATTCGCCGCCGACGCGGGCCATCAAATCTTCGGGCTCCATGAACAGCAGCCGGCGGTTGTCGTGCTCGGCCTGCTTCCGCCACTTGTCGAACGATTGGCCGCCGACCACCTGCGCGGGGACTCGGGCGTCGTACCACGCGAACCGCGTGTCGGCGTCGACCATGATGTCGCGCCGCCGGCCCTTCGCCTCCAGCAGCTCCACCTCGCGGATGAGCTGCGCGTTGTGGCGGAAGAACGGCGCGCCGGTGTCGTACTCCATCTCGACCAGGGCCGAGCGGATGAAGATCGACCGCGACTGCTTCGGGTCGATCGGCGCGTAGGCGACCGACCGCTTGTTGACCACCGGCAGGCCGTAGAGCGTGACGCGCTCGTAGGCCATCACGCGCGCCGTCTTGCGCTGCCAGTGCGGGTCGGTGTGGGTGCGCTTCACGAGGTCGGCCGCGACGTGCTCGATCCACTCCGGCTGGATAGCGGCGCAGGTGCGGGCGTAGACCTTGGTCGTCTCGACGAGCTCGCCGGCCATCAGCCAGTTGGGCTTTTTCTGGAACAGCCCGCTGCCGGGGAAGATGAAGAACCGCCGGCCGCGCACGCCCTGGTATTCCACCTGGTCGATCTTGCGGCCGACGTTGGCGAGCAGGCCGGTGAGCAGCGCGCGGTGGACGGCGTCGTAGGTGGCCGGCTCGCGGTTGAGCCGCCAGTCGAAGCCGGCGACGTACTCGATGAGCTGGCGGTGGATGTCGGCCCACTCGCGCATCCGCGTGTACGAGAGGTACAGCTGCTTGCACCGCTTGCGCGCCTGGCTTTGCGACAACTGCCGCAGCGTGTCGCGCCAGAACCGCCACAGATTGAGCAATGCGAGGAAATCGCTGCCGGCCTCGCGGAACTGCGCGTGCGCCTCGTCGGCCTCGTGCCGCTTGTCCATCGGCCGCTCGCGCGGGTCCTGGATGCTCAGCGCGGCGGCGAGGGCGAGGAGTTCTTCGAGGCAATTTTCGTCCTTCGCCGCCATCAGCATCCGGCCGAGGCGCGGGTCGACCGGCAGCCGCGCGAGGATGCGGCCGGCGTCGGTCAAGTCGTTGTTCGCGTCGATGGCGTTGATCTCGAACAGCGTCTGGTAGCCGTCGCGCACCTGGCGATAATCGGGCGGGTCGAGGAAGGGGAAATCCTCGACGTCGCCGAGCTTGAACGCCTTCATCTGCAGGATGACCGACGCGAGGTTCGTGCGCAGGATTTCCGGATCGGTGTAGCGCGGCCGCTTCTCGAAATCCTCTGCGCTGTAGAGGCGGATGCAAACGCCCTCGCTCACGCGGCCGCAGCGGCCCTTGCGCTGGTCGGCCGACGCCTGGCTCACGGGCTCGATCGGCAGGCGCTGCAGGCGGTTGCGCGTGGAGTAGCGGCTGATGCGCGCCAAGCCTGTGTCGATCACGCCGGTGATGCCCGGCACCGTCAGCGACGTCTCGGCCACGTTCGTCGCCAGCACCACGCGCCGCCGGCCGGTGGGCTTGAAGACGCGCATCTGCTCCTCCGCGCTCAATCGCGCGTAAAGCGGCAGCACGTCGAGGCGGTCGTTGGTGTGCTTGCGCAGCGCGTCGGCGGTCTCGCGGATGTCGCGCTCGCCGGTGAGGAAGACCAGCGTGTCGCCGGTGGTGGCGCGGCCGAGTTCGTCGACGGCGGCGAGCAGCGCGTCGGTCATCTCGAAGGTCTGCGCGTCCTCGTCCTCGCTCATCAGCGGGCGGTAGCGCACCTCCACCGGGAAGGTGCGGCCCGTGACCATCACCACCGGCGCGCCGTCGAAGTGCCGGCTGAAGCGGTCGGGGTCGATGGTGGCCGACGTGATGATGAGCTTCAGGTCCGGCCGCTTGGGCAGCAGGCGCTTGAGGTAGCCGAGGAGGAAGTCGATGTTCAGCGACCGCTCGTGCGCCTCGTCGATGATGATCGTGTCGTACTTTTCGAGGAAACGGTCCGATTGCGTCTCGGCCAGCAGGATGCCGTCGGTCATCAATTTGACGAAGCTGTCGGGCGAGGTCTCGTCGGCGAAGCGGACCTTGAAGCCGACGGCGGCGCGGTCGTTGAGCTCGTCGCGCAGGCGGTTGGCGACGGAGCGGGCGGCGATGCGGCGCGGCTGGGTGTGGCCGATCAGGCCGGTGACGCCCCGGCCGAGGGAGAGGCAGATTTTCGGGAGCTGTGTCGTCTTGCCGCTGCCGGTTTCGCCGCAGATCACCACGACCTGATTCTCCCGAATTGCTTCGGCGATCTCCGCGCGGCGGTGGACCACCGGCAGGTCGAGGTCGAAGCTCGGGACGGGCAGACGCGCCCGCCGCCGGTCGGCCTCGGCGGCGGACGCTTCGACCTGCTCGGTCAGTTGCTGAAGCCGCGCGTCGGCCTTCTCGGAATCCCTCGTCGGCCGGAGTGAGCGGAGCGCGCGGCGCAGGCGGTGCCGATCGCGCAGCATTGCGTGTTCAATGCGGTCGGCGAGCGGTGGAACTGGGGCGGGTTGATCGTTCACTGGGACCACAATAGGTTCGGTGGATGCGGGCACCGGAAGCCAAACATAGAACGGAACAAGCCGGTGTCTGAGCCGAAGGCGAAGACCCGGGTTCTGGGGCGCGGAAGCTTGATCCGCACCATCCAGCCTCTGCGCCGACGGACCCGGGTCTTCGCCTTCGGCTCAGACGCCGGCTTGTTTCGAGTGATGGAACCGATTCGGCGGATCGACCGCTTCACGCGGTCGAACTGCCAACCGTTGGTTCTCAGCTCCCTTTTGGTACACTCCGCGCCCCCATTGGAGGAGCAACCCATGCGACTATTTTCCCCGGCGGCGTCGGCCCTGTGGCTGGCGCTCGCCCTCGTTTCGACGGCGCGCGCGGAGATGATCACGATGACCCTGAACGGCGATTGGAAAGTCCACCAGGTCGGCAATCCCGACTCCATCCCCGCCACCGTGCCCGGCTGCGTCCACACCGACCTGCTGGCGGCGAAGAAGATTCCCGACCCGTTCTACCGCGACAATGAGAAGCAGGTCTACTGGGTCGGCGAAGCCGGCTGGATCTACCGGCGGACCTTCACCGTCGACCCGGCGACGCTCGGAAAGTCGCGCGTGCTGCTGCGGTGCGAGGGGCTCGACACGCTGGCGGCGGTGAAGGTCAACGGCGTGGAGGTCGGCCGGGCGGACAACATGTTCCGGCAGTGGGAGTTCGACGTGAAGGCCGCGCTGAAGGCCGGGGCGAACGAGATCGAAATCACGTTCGACTCCGTGCTGCCGACCATCGCCGCGGGGCAGGAGCGGCAGTCGCTGCACACCTGGGGTGGGCTATTGGGCAAGGGCAGCGGCTGGGTCCGCAAGGCGCCGTACATGTTCGGCTGGGACTGGGGGCCGGCGCTGCTGACGTGCGGCATCTGGCGCGACATCTCGGTCGTCGCCTTCGACGCGCGCCTGGGCGACGTGGCGATCCGGCAGGACCACTCGCGGAAGGGGAAGGTGGAGTTGGCGGTGCGGGCGTCGGCCGAAGGCCCGGCGCGGGCGGTGGCGGTGAAAGTTTCGTTCGACGGCAAGACGGTGGCGGAGGCGAGGGGAGACCTAATTGAAGGGGCGGTGGAGGAATATTTGACGGTCGACGACCCGAAACTCTGGTGGCCCAACGGACTCGGCGACCAGCCGCTCTACAACGTGAGCGTCGAGCTGCTCGACGGCGGCGGAAAGGTCATCGACCGCCAGTCCCGCCGCATCGGCCTGCGCACGACTGAGCTGCAACTGAAGACCGAAGACCACCCGCTGCGGCTGCTGGTCAACGGCGTGCCGATCTTCGTCAAGGGGGCGAGCTGGATCCCGTCCGACTCCTTCCCCACCCGCGCCACCGCCGACTCACTGCGGCGGTACGTCGACGACGCGGCGGCGGCGAACTTCAACACCCTCCGCGTCTGGGGCGGCGGCATCTACGAGGACCCCGCGTTCTACGACCGCTGCGACGAGCGCGGCATCCTGCTCTGGCACGACTTCATGTTCTCCTGCAACTGCTACCCCGCGTTCGACGCGCCGTTCATGGCGAACGTGCGGGCGGAGATTTCCGACGCCGTCAAGCGCCTCCGCCACCACGCGAGCCTCGCCGTCTGGTGCGGGAATAACGAGGTCGGCTACCTCGTCGGCGACGCCTGGGACGACACCCACATGGCGCGGGCGGACTACGACGCACTGTTCAAGCAACTCATCCCCGAGGTCGTCGGCGCGCTCGACCCCGGCGCGCCCTACGTCCCCGGCAGCCCGGAGCTCGGCGACCAGCACTACTGGGGCGTCTGGCACGGCAAGCTCGGCTTCGAGACCTACGAAACGATCCACGGCTTCGTCACCGAGTTCGGCATGCAATCCTTCGCCGAGCCGCGCACCGTGGCGACGTTCACGACGCCGGCGGACCGCGCGTCGGTCTTCACGGACGTGATGAAGTCGCACCAGAAGTCGACCGGCAACGAGCTGATCCTCCATTACATTGACGACAACTTCCGTAAGCCGAAGGATTTCGAGAGCACGCTGTGGGTGAGCCAGATCATGCAGGCGTATGGCATCCAGTGGGGCGCGGAACACTGGCGGCGCGAGCGGCCGGCGAGCAACGGGGTTTTGTACTGGCAATACAACGACTGCTGGCAGGGGCAGAGTTGGTCGTCGGTCGATTACTTTCACCGCTGGAAGGCGCTGCACTACGCGGCGAGGCGGTTCTACGCGCCGCTGCTGGTGTCGGGCGAGGCGGACGAGAAAAAAGCCGAGGTGCGGCTGTTCGTCTGTAGCGATTTGATGAAGGATTCGCGCGGCACGCTTGCATGGACCGTGACCGACACCGACGGGAAGCCGTTGGCGGAGGGATCGGAGGCGGTTGAGATTCCGAAGCAGACGAGCCGAATGGCGAAAGCGGTTTCGGTGGCCGACGCGCTGGCGACCGTTGGCAAGGGCCGGCTGATGGTCTGGTCGACGCTGACGGTGGACGGAAAGGTTGCCTCGGAAAACCTGACGCTGTTCGTCCGGCCGAAGGATCTGGCGCTCTCCGACCCGTCGCTGAAGGCCGACGTGGCCGCCGACGGCGACGGCTTCGCCGTCACGCTCACCGCCGGGCGGCCGGCACTGTGGGCGTGGGTTTCGCTCGACGGGATCGACGCGACGTACTCGGACAACTTCGCCCACGTCCGCCCTGATCGTCCGGTGGTGATCCGCGTATTGCCGCAGGAGAAGATGAGTGTGGAGCAGGTGCGTGAGAAGGTACGGGTGCGGAGTCTGACAGACACCTATGCGGACTAACGTGGCACGGGCGTCCTGCCCGGATTTCTTCTGTGGCACGGGCGTCCCGCCCGGATTTCTTCTCTTGTTGGTCGACCGTCGAGAAGAAGAATCCGGGCGGGACGCCCGTTCCACGGGTCACCCCACTTGCGCCAGCGGGATCGAGTCGCCGAAGCGCTCGATGAGTGCGGCGCGCAGGCCGTGCAGGGCAGGGGCGCGGAGGTCCGGGTCGGCCGCCAGCAGCTCGGCGGCGTCGTCCTTCACCAGCTTGAGCAGGTCCAGCTCTTGGCTGATGTCCGCCACCTTCATCTGCGGCAAACCGTGCTGCCGCGTGCCGAAGAAATCGCCGGGGCCGCGGAGCTGCAAATCGGTCTCCGCGATCTCGAAGCCGTCGGTCGTCTTCACCATCGCCCGCAATCGCTGCTCCGAATCCGCGTTCGGCGGGTCGCCGATCAGCAGGCAGTACGACTGGTGAACGCCGCGCCCCACCCGCCCGCGCAACTGGTGAAGTTGAGACAGCCCGAACCGCTCGGCGTTGTCGATCACCATCACCGTCGCGTTCGCCACGTCGATGCCCACCTCGATCACCGTCGTCGCCACCAGCACGTCGATCTTCCCGTCCCGAAAGTTCGCCATCGTCGACTGCTTCTCCTCCGCCGCCATCTGACCGTGCAGCATCGCTAATCTCAGCCCCTCCAGCGGGCCGCGGCGCAGGCGGTCGAACTCCGCCTTCACGCTCTTGCCCGCGTCCAGGCCGTCGTCGTCGATCTGCGGCAGCACGACGTACACCTGCCGCCCCTCCGCCACGCGCTCCTTCACGAACGCGTACGCCTCGCCCGACCGCTCCGGCCGCAGCCACCGCGTGTCGATCGGCTTCCGCCCCGGCGGCAGCGCGTCGATCGTGCTCACGTCGAAATCCGCGAAGTAACTCAGCGCCAGCGTCCGCGGGATCGGCGTGGCGGTCATCACCAAATAGTGCGGCGCGTATCCCTTGTCCCGCAGCACCGCCCGCTGCTTCACGCCCAGCTTGTGCTGCTCATCCACCACCACGATGCCGAGGTTGGCGAAGTCCACATCTTCCTGCAGCAGCGCCTGCGTGCCGACCGCGATTTGCGTCTTGTCCAGCGCGGCCTTGCCGGTCAGCCCGCGCCCGGCGCGCTTCGTCCGGCCGGTGACGAGGGCGATGTTCACGTTGCTCCC
Organism: Tepidisphaeraceae bacterium; assembly: GCA_965260985.1. Taxonomy (GTDB): domain Bacteria; phylum Planctomycetota; class Phycisphaerae; order Tepidisphaerales; family Tepidisphaeraceae; genus CBDHCE01. Next base: position 99,892 of record CBDHCE010000014.1, read on the forward strand.
CTTCAGCAGCCCGCGCAGCGTCAGGTAGTGCTGCTCGGCGAGCACCTCCGTCGGCGCCAGCAGGGCCGCCTGCATCTTGTTCGCCACCGCCGTCAGCATCGCGTACAGCGCGACGACCGTCTTGCCGCTGCCCACGTCGCCCTGCAACAGCCGGTTCATCGGGATGCCGCTCTGCAAATCCTTGAGAATCTGGTAGATCGCGTTCTGCTGCGCCGCCGTCAGGTCGAACGGGAAGCGCGCCCGGATCCTTCCATCGAGCACCTTGTCGACCTTGAACCGCGCCGCCGACAGCCGGCCCTCGCGCATCTTCCGACTCAAGCCCAGCCCGATCTGCAGCAGCATGAGCTCGTCGAACACCAGCCGCCGGCGCGCCCGCGCCGCGTCGCGCGCGTTGCCGGGGCGGTGGACCAGGCGGTAGGCGTCGCGCCGGTCGATGAGCTGGTGCTTTGCCAGCAGCGGGGGGGCGAACCACTCCTCCACGTTCGCCACGGCCGCGTCCAAATTGTCGTCGATCACCTGCCCGATCTGCTCACTGCCCATCTCCGCCGTCGCCGGGTAGATCGCGCGGTACTTGTCCTCCCCCACCGCGTCGGCCTCGGGCTCAATCTCCTCCCACTTGCCGTTGACCATCTGCGGCACGTTGCGGAAGAGTTTGACGCGCCCGCGCACGCGCAGGCACATGCCGGGGCGAATCTTGCCGCGCAGGTAGGCCGCCCCGAAGAACGCCAGCCCCAGCCGCCCGCTGCCGTCGTCAAGGGTCGCCTCGAACCGCCCCTTCGCCCCGCCGTACCGCCCGGCGATGTAGTCCACCGCCACCACCTCGCCGCGCACCGTGTGGATCTGGTTGGGCGTCAGCGCGTCGATCCGCCCCTCGGCGTTCTCCGACTGGTAATCGCGCGGGAAATACTCCAGCAAATCGCCGAGCGTGCCCAGCCCGAGCTTGCGGAGCTTGGTCGCCGTCGCGGGGCCGACGCCGCGGAGCTTCTCGACGTTGGCGTCAAGGGGCAGCGCTTGAGGATCAACCGTGGGGGCGGGCATGGCGGGATGGTAAGGAGACTCCCCGCCCCGCACCACCGGCGGCCGGGGTCTCACGCCTAGCCCCTTCGAAGACACTGCGGACGCCGCGCAACTTTGGGGGGAACCAATCTCCAAGATTCCTGGTTTGACAAACCGTGGTCGCAGGATTTATCGTTGTGATAGGTGGTGAGCGTGGCTTCCCGTTAATCACCCTCCGGATTGGAAGAATAAGAGTTATCTCGGTGGAGGCATGCAGCTAGACGCTTATACTGACGATGCGATCTGCGGTGCGATGGGCCTAGGCCAATTCGAGCCTGCCAGAATTGCGCGTGCGATCCGTCTCCTGCTGAAGCCTTCGTTCCATCCGGAAGTTTGCATAACGCTGGAGCCGACGCGACTGCAGGCGGTCGTCCTTCGATCGATGCTCTGGTACGAGCCTGTTCCTTGTCGGCTACCGGAGTACGCGGAGGTGACGTTGTTAGCGGAAGCCCAATTTGATCGCGTCGCGCTGGCGTTTGAGCGAGCGCTTGCAGAGAATGCCAAAGAGGAAACCCGGGTTTGTCTAGATGGCATGTCCGTTTCTGCGCTGCAGATCAACGGTGACCGGACTTCTAGATTCGATGGGCATCACCTTGGGAGCGAGCGGGCTCAGTTTGTTGCCGACCTGTTGCGCCTCGCACACGCGTCTGCCTCGTCGGTCCACCTTCGGAACCGCATCGCTGAGTGCGGGCGGTATGTGGACCAGACTGTAACAATAGAGCCAGAGCCTGAACTGCCGAATGTGACACGCTTCATGGTGCTCGGCGCGCCGGAAGACCGCGCCGATTACTTCAACCAGCTTCAGCGAAAGACGGCCGCACGGCCACCGAGATAACCCGTCGCTGCACTGAACGGGGGCCGCGGAACATTTGCTGTGTTTCGAGTGATCGTCGGCTCGGCCGGCCATCGAACGTCGATTCGTTCGGTGCATCAGCACGTTGGACTACCTATGTCCCAAGCAGACACACCGTCCCAGTTCGACGCCCGACTGCTTCGCCCCAGAGGGCTTGACGAAGGAAACGCCTGGGCGTTCGTGATCCTGCCCGAAGCGGCAAGTGCGAAGCTGCCGCGGCGTGGGCGGACGACGGTCGCGGGAACCATCGCGGGCCGCGCGTTTACGGCCCTGCTCGAGCCGGATGGCCGGAAGAGCCATTGGCTGAAAATCGACGCGGCTCTGCTGAGGGAGTCGGACGCGGAGGTCGGGGACCTAGTTCATTTCGAGATCAGGCCGGTGGAGCAGGAGCCGGAACCCGAGGTTCCCCCGGACCTGAACGACGCCCTGCGGGCCGTCCCTGACGCCTGGGAGACGTGGGAGGGCACGACCACGATTGCCCGCGTCGACTGGGTGCATTGGATCGGCTCGGCCAAGCAGCCGAAGACGCGCGCCAAGCGGGTCCTCGATGCCTGCGACATGCTCGCCTCCGGCAAGAAGCGGGTGTGCTGCTTCGACCCGTCGGGCTTCTACAGCAAAGCGTTCGCCGCGCCGCAGGCCGTCGATGAGCCGGCCGCGATCAAATGAAGCAAGACAAGGGTTGACGTGGCGTGGGCGTCCCGCCCACGAGTCGCTCGGGCGTCCCGCCCGTGCTCTCACCTCCCCACGACGGCGGAACAACGCGCGGACGCGGGCGGGACGCCCACGCGACTCGTGGGCAAGATGCCCACGCCACGGGGAGTTGGTCGCGCCCCCCAAAGTAGCCGGGAGCGGAAGCCCCGGTTCATCGCGGGGAGGTGTAATGCAGGATGGGAGTTTTTCGACCGAAGACCGGGGCTTCCGCCTCCGGCTATGAAGGGAAGCCTTCTTTGCCGATCAGCGGGACGAACCGGCAGGCGCAGACGTCCTCGCGGACGAGCTCGTCGCCGCGGCGGGTGAGGCGGAGGAGGGTCTGTTGGTCGCCCGTGCCGACCGGCAGGACGGCGATGCCGCCGTCGGCGAGTTGGTCGAGCAGCAGGCGGTGCGGCACCGCCGGGGCGACGGCGGCGATCAGGATGCGGTCGAACGGCGCGAACTCGGGCCAGCCGGCCGAGCCGTCGCCGTGGCGGAACTTGATGTTCGTGACGCCCGACTCGTGCAATCGCTCGAAGGCGGAATCGAGGAGGGGCTTGACGCGCTCGACGGTGAAGACCTCCGCCGCGAGTTGGGCGAGGATGGCCGTCTGGTAGCCGCTGCCGGTGCCGATTTCCAGCACGCGCTCGGCGCCGGTGAGCGACAGGCGGTCGGTCATCAGCGCGACGATGTAGGGCTGGCTGATGGTCTGCCCGTGGCCGATGGGGGCGGCGCGGTCGGCGTGGGCGTCGGCGGCCAACTCTTCAGGAAAGAACTTTTCGCGCCGAACGGTTCGCATCGCCTCGAGCAGGCGTGGGTCGCGCAGGCCGCGGTCGGCCACCTGCTGGCGCAGCATCCGCTCGGCGGGGTCGGGCATTCCGATCTGTTCGAGCAGGCGGTTCATCGCGGTTGCACATTTTACGCCGAAATGGCGGGAAGGGGGGCCGGCGCGCCAGAAAAATCGCAACGCCGCCCGCGCTTGACGGCCGAGCGGTGGGGGGTTCTATAGTGCGCCCATGACCCTTGACGACTTTCGGATCGACGGCAAGGTTGCGCTGATCACCGGCGCGGGGCGCGGCATCGGGCTTGGCATCGCGCAGTCCCTCGCGTCGGCCGGCGCGACGGTGGCGATCCAGGACATCGAGCCCGACGTGGCGGAGCGCGCCGCCGCGTCGATCAACGCCGAGGGGGGCCGGGCGGTTTCCTTGGGCGGCGATCTGACGAAGCTCGAGCACGTCGCGGAGATGGTCGGGAAAACGGTCGACCTCGCCGGCGGGCTGCACATCGTGGTCAACAACGGGTCGATCCAAATCCCCAAGCGGTTTTACGAGCAAACCATCGAGGAGATGCGGCGGCAGCTCGACTGCAACCTGCTCGCGCCGATCCTGCTGCTGAAGGACGCGCTGCCGCACTTCCGCGACGGGCAGTACGGCCGCGTGCTGAACATCGGCAGCATCCAGGCGCGGCGGGGCGTGAAGCAGATGCCGGTCTACTCGATGACCAAGGCCGCCCTCAAGCAACTGACCAAGACGATGGCGGCGGAGCTGGCGCCCGAAAAGTTCACCGCGAATTGCATCTCCCCCGGCTGGTACGACACGCACCGGACGCAGAATGAGTTCGACAGCGAGGAGCACAAGATCGAGATCGGCAAGCGGATCCCGCTGGGCCGGATCGGCCAGCCCGGCGACTGCGGCGGGGCGGCGGTTTACCTCTGCTCGCCCGCGGGGGGGTACACGACGGCGCAGTCGTTCTACGTCGACGGCGGGATGAGCATTCAGTAGCCGCGCTACGATGCCGGCGTGGTATGGTTCCCCAAGCACGATGAGATGCCCGACTGGTCGGAGGCGGAAAAGTACCTGTCGGAGGTCGATCCCGCGCTGGGGAAAATCATCGCCCAAGTCGGCCCCTGCCGGCTGCACCCGCGGCGGGATTACTTCGTGCTGATGTGCCTGTCGATCTTCAACCAGCAGATCGCGCTGAAGACGGCCGAGACGCTGTTCGCCCGCTTCTCCGCGAAGTTCCCAAAGAAGAAGCCGACGCCGGCGTTGGTGCGCGACGCGCTGAAGCCGGGCGGGTGGGATGAGCAGACCGTCCGCCACTGCGGCATCAGCCGGCAGAAGCGCGTCTACCTGCACGACTTGGCGGAGCACTTTCTGGACGGCAGAATCCCCGTCCGCAGGCTGCCGTCGATGAGCGACGACGAGGTCATCGCCTGCCTGACCGACGTGAAGGGCGTGGGCCGGTGGACGGCGGAGATGTTTTTAATGTTCGTGCTGAACCGCCCGGACGTGCTGCCGATCGACGATCTGGCCTTTCAAGAGGGCGTGAAGCAGCACTTCAACCTAGCCGAGCGGCCGAGGCCGAAGGCGATCATCCCGCTGGCCGAACCGTGGCGTCCGTGGCGGACGGTGGCGACGTGGTACCTGTGGAAGCTGCGGCACCTCAGTGGCACGGGCGTCCCGCCCGCGTCTGCGACTTCCCAACCAACACCTGCGGCAAAGTAAACGGATGGTTGATTCACAAGCTAAAGACGCGGGCGGGACGCCCGTGCCACGTCTGGGCCTCGTCTGCATGACGTACTCGGCCGAGTGCCGCTTCCGCACGATCACGCGCGGCCGCTACCTGTCGCTCGCACCGACGAAGCGGGCGGACGCGCTGCGCGAGCTGTATTGGGCGAACCTGCAGCGCCTGCACACGGCCCTCGCCTTCTGCGGGCGGCGCGGGATTCGCCTCTACCGCGCCACCTCCGCCCTGTTCCCCATGAGCGACGGCCCTCTCGGCACCCGCCTGCTGACCGAGGAGTTCCCCAACCTCCTCGCCGCCGTCGGCCGCCACGCGGGGCGGCTCGGCATCCGCGTGGTGCTGCACCCGGACCAGTTCGTGGTGCTCAACAGCGAGAGCCGCAAGACGGTGAACGTGAGCCGGAAGATTCTGGACAAGCACGCGCTGGCGTTCGATCTGATGGGGCTGGAGCAATCGCCGTGGAACCTGATGAACATCCACGCCGGCAAGGGCGGGCGGGGCGATGAGTTGGTGGCGGAGATCGGGAAACTCCCGCCGAACGTGAAGACCCGGCTGACGATCGAGAACGACGAATACAGCTACGGCGCGGCGGCCGTGCTTGAGTTGTGCAAGCGGTCCGGCGTGCCGATGGTGTTCGACTGCCACCACCACGTCATCGCGGAAAAGCTCGAGAGCTATGACGACCCGTCGGTGGCCTATTTCACCAAGGCCGCCGCCGAGACGTGGCCCGACCCGGCGTGGCAGCTCGTCCACGTCAGCAACGGCACGAAGTCATTTCTGGACCGCGGCCACAGCCACCTCATCACCGCGGTGCCGACCGCCTTCCGCGACGTGCCGTGGATAGAGGTGGAGGCGAAGGGGAAGGAACTGGCGATCGCCGCGCTGATGAGCGAGTGGCCCACCGCGTCGGTGCCGACGGCGTATGCGGGGGACGATGTTCCTTAGTAGCCGGGAGCGGAAGCCCCGGTTTTGCTTCGGTTGATCCCCCGTCAAAAAACCGGGGCTTCCGCTACCGGCTACTTCGGAAAACTTCTCGCGAGCAACTCCGCCGCCCACTTCGCGTCCGCCTCCGAGAGCGGGGGGTCGAGCGACGCATCGTAATTCGTCGCCTCGAAGCCGCCCGCGTTGTAGGCCCGACTGAAGGATGCCTGCACGTCCAGCTTCGCATCCGCGTCCGACGGGCGCAGCGGGACGAGAATGACCGGGAGCGGGTTGCGGACGCTCGTGGGATAAGCCTCAATCTCGCGGGTCGCGCTACGCCACACCGCCACCAGATAATTCTTTCGCTGGCGCTTCGGCAACTGCTCCCAGCGGAACCAGAACCGTTTTCGCGGCGTGCGCAACAGGTCGATTTCCACGAAATTCACCCTCGCCCGCCGATAATCGCGGACCTTGCGGAGGTAGGCCCTGCGGTCATCACCGGGCCGCTTGTTCGACGGGCTGAGCACCTCGACGGCGGTGATCAACGCGCCGCCCGAGCGGTTGTCCCGAATCTCCAGCCAGGTCCGGCTCCGCTCAACCGAGAAGGGGCGGACGCGGATCGGCTTGGTCGCCACAAGGTCCGCCACCGCAGTCCCGCCGGTCGTGCCACCCGCGGAATCTTGGTCCAGGAGGTCGGGGCTCCACTCGATGACCGAAGCGTCCGGGACGAAGGTCGAGATGCGGTCGCCGGAGGCATCTTCGAGCCAGACCTGCCGCTCCGGCCGCGCCACCAATCCCGGCGGAAGGGTGCCGTTCAGTTGCTCGGCCATGAAAGCCACCATCATCACCTGCACGCCGCCGAAATCGGCCTCAACGTACGGGTCCATGCCGGGAAAAGGGCTTGGCATCTGCTCGCTCCCAAAGGTGAAAAAGCCGAACGAGCAATCTTACCCCGCCGCCGCGTACCGCGACACCACGCCGTTCCACATCCCCTCCAACTCGCCGACGAGCTTGTCGAACGCCTCGGCCTCCGTCGCGCGCCGCGCCTCGTCGACCGACTCCTCCGACTGCCACGCATTGGTGATCTTGCTCTGCTTGGCCGTCGCCTCGGCGGTGCCGTAGACGTAGCCGTTGCGCGTGTCCAGCAGGGCGGCCGACACCGTGGTGACGACCCGCGCCTGCCGGTTCGGGCTCAGCCCAAGCGTCACCACCGTCAGCGGGGCGAGCTTGTCGGAGACCTTGAACTGCGTGTCGAAGGTGTAGACCAGCAGCAAATCCGCGTGCAGCTTGGCGGCCGCCTCGCGGAGGGCGTAATCGTCCTGTAGGTTCGGCGTCAGCACCATGCGGTTGATCGGGGCGATGGCCGTCAGCATCGGCAGCCGCGCCAACCGTTCGACCTGCTCGTCGGTGGCGTACTCGCGCGTGGTGACGACGGTGTATTTCCCGCCGCCCCAGCCCTGGGTTCTATAGGACGAGTACCCCGGCGCCTGAATCCGCGCCACCGCGACGGCGGACGGGAACTTCGCCAGCGGCTTCTTCGCCAGATAGCCCGCCACGCCGGGGTCGGTGCCGCTCTGACGGTCGGCCTCGCTGACGCCCGCGACGCCGACCGCCGAGAGGTCCGCCGGCCCGCCGGGCACGGCGTAGTGGGAGGCGCAGCCGGTCAGCAGGAGGATGAGTAGGATTGAGAGGGCGCGGAACATGGAGTCTCCTTTCCGGGTGAAGTGGAAGGGGGGCCGGAAAGGTTCAATCGCCGCCCAAGAAATTTGCGCGCGACCCCGACTGAAGGCCGCCGAAGTCTGGCTGGACGCTCCGACACCCGCACGACGATCTTCACTCGCCCGGCAGCGGCCAGCGGTCGAGCCGGCCACCCTTGTCGAGCGTGATCGAATTCCCGCTCTTCAAGGTGAAGCGGTAGTCGAACCGGTCGCCTGTGCACCAACTCTTAAACGATGCCTTCTGAATCTCGCCGACGTCGGCCAAGTCATATCCGCGCGAAAAAGCCTTCCGCACGTTGGCCGGAACGTCGGCAACGCTGATCAATGTCGGCTTCCATGCGGGCTGCCCTTCGACGCAGCATCCTTGGGTGAATGGGGCGAGCATCGCAAGTGCGGCAAGCAGGTGGGGCAGTCGCGGGATCATGAGGTCTCCTTGCCCGTCAAGTGGCGAGGGTGTCTCAAAGGTTCAATCGATCTCGAAAAAGAGGTTAGCCGCGAGCGCAGCGAGCGCTTTTCGTTTCATCAAACGAAAAGCGCTCGCTGCGCTCGCGGCTAACGTGAAAATACAACCTACTTCAACTCCACCGTCCAATATGCCTCGTTCAAGAACTGCTTCCAACTGCTGTACCGCGCGTCCGCCAGCCGGATGTTGATCACCGGCGACCGCTTGGGCTTCACCGGCACGGTAATGAGCTTCATGTTCGCCTGCTCCGGCGTGCGGCCGCCCTTTTTCACGTTGCACTTGATGCAGCAGCAGACGATGTTCGTCCACGTGCTCTTGCCGTCCTGGCTCCGCGGCAGCACGTGGTCGAGCGACAAATCGACCGTCGAAAACTTTTTGCCGCAGTACTGGCAGCGGTTGCCGTCGCGCGCGAAGATGTTGCGGCGGTTGAACTTCACGTCCTGCTTGGGCAATTTATCGTACCCCAGCAGCCGGATGATCCGCGGCACCGCGATCGGGAAGCGCACCGTGTGGACCCAGTCGAAGCCGTCGGGCTCGAACTCGGCCTTCAACTCCGAGAGCTCCTGCCAGCCGCCGAAGTCGAGGTTTTGCCACTGGCTGACCGCGCCCGAGGCGTCGGACTCGATGTGGATCACCTCCGCCAGGTCGCGGCAGAGCAGGCTGAAGGCGCGGCGCACGTTCACCACGCGGACGGCCTGGTAATTCTTGTTAAGGACCAGCACATTGGCCGACAGCGCCGCCGGGCCGCTGCGGCTGACGAAGCCGACGGCCTCTGCCGCCTCGGTCAGGGCGTCGGCGGGGTATCCCGAGATGGTCATCGCGTCATCCGACATCGTCTTCCCGGTTGGGCCGACGGCGGGGAACAGAGTGCCGGTGATCGCGGGTCGATCATCGGCGGCCGCCGGGCTGGGCCGCGGGTTCGAGCAGGTCCAACGTCCGTGTCACGCTTTCGTGGTGCCCCTCTCCAGAGGCACCCATTCTAGCCGCCCGGCGGCCGATGCCAAACATCGGTTGAACTCGACCCAAATCGCGGGTTGGCAGGGCGGGTCGGTCGGGCTAAGGTGTTATTGAATGATGCGACGCACGTCCCCGATCCTCGCCGCCCTCGCCTGCTGCCTCTGGCTGCTGCCGAACGCCTTCGGGCAGATTCGCAACGAGCAGCACGTCAAGGCGGAGTTGATCGTGCCGGACGGCCCTGTTCAACTCGGCCAGCCGTTCGAGGTCGCGGTCCGGCTGAAGATCGATCCCGGCTGGCACGTCTACTGGAAGTACCCCGGCGACGCCGGGTCGCCGACGACGGTGAAGTGGACCCTGCCGGCCGGCTACACCGCCGGCGAGCTGCAGTATCCCATCCCCCAAGAGATCGACGAGCCCGGCGGCATTGCAGTGTACGCCTACGAGGGGGAGGTCGTGCTGAAGGCGGTCGCCAAGCCGCCGAAGGTGGCGCCGGAGGCATCCGACAACACCAATGAAATTAAGGCCGACGTCAGTTGGCTTGTCTGCGAGAAGGTTTGCATTCCCGGCAAGGCATCGCTCGTCGGGAAGGCAAGTTTCTCTCCCGATGCCGCCGCGCAAATCTACCCCGCCGCCGCCCCACCCGATGACCTGTTCCAAACCATCCTTATCATTGCGCGCCCGGGCGAACTTACGGTTCGACTTTACTGGGCAAACCCGCCCGCCAATCCCGAACTAATTGAGTGGTTTCCCGCCGTCCCCGACGGACTGATTCCGCATCACCCGACCATCAAGACCAAAGAAAATCGAACCACCGTGAAGCTCAAGTACGAGGCCATTGCCGGGGCCGTGCCGCCCAAGTCAATCGAGAGCGTGCTTGCCTACACCGACGCCGACGGTATCCGCCGCGCCTTTAAGCTAGAGGTGCGTCTCGCCCCCGATTCCGACGCGCCGACACCCCCGCCCGCTCAACGATGATGCGGGCGGCCCTCGGCCGACCCGTTCACGCAGGAGAAACGCCATGCGCAAGTTCACCCTCCCCCTCGCCGTCTTCACCGTCGGCCTCGCCCTCCTCGCCGCCCAAGGCATTGCCGAGAAGGCCGAGACATACCTCAACGTCGGCGACACCGCCCCCGGCTTCGCCCTCAAGGACCAGGCCGGCAAGGAGGTCAGCCTCGGCGACTTCAAGGGCAAGATTGTCGTCCTCGAGTGGTTCAACAACGAGTGCCCCTACGTCGTCAAGCACTACTCCACCGGCCACATGAACCAGGTCGCCGCCAAGTATGAGGCCAAGGGCGTCGTCTGGCTGGCCGTCAACAGCACCGCCGGCAAGACCGTCGACGACAACAAGGCCATCCACGCCAAGTGGGACATGAACCACCCCGTCCTGAGCGACCCCACCGGCAAGGTCGGCAAGGCCTACGGCGCGACCAACACGCCGGACATGTACGTCATCAACCCCGACGGCAAGATCGCCTACATGGGCGCGATCGACAGCAAGCCCACCACCGACACCTCGGACCTCGACGGCGCGACCAACTACGTCGCCCAGGCCCTCGACGCCGTGCTCGCCGGCGAGACCCCGGCCACGCCCAAGACCAAGCCCTACGGCTGCTCGGTGAAGTACGCGGAGTAAGCCCCCGAGCCCGACCTCCAACGGGTGCCGCTTCCATTTCGGTTGAAATGGGGCGGCACCCGCTTTCGTGCGGTACGATCGCCCCATGACCGCCGCCGACCCGCTCGCCGCCGACCGACTTTCGCCCGCGACGCCGAACACCCCTTGGCGGGCCGTCTGCCGGTGGACCTTCGCCGCCGCCGCCGTTTACAACCTGATCTGGGGCACGGCGGTGATCCTCTTCCCCAAAGCCGGCCTCGACGCCGTCGGCATTCACACCGACGCGGTCGGCCTGCAGTTCTGGCAGTGCATCGGCATGTTCGTGCTGGTCTTCGCCATCGGCTACGCCTACGCCGCGGTCGACCCGCAGCGCTACGCCCCGTTCATCCTCATCGCCGCCCTCGGCAAACTCTTCGGCCCCCTCGGCTTCGCCTACGGCTACCTCACCGGCAAACTGCCCGGCTCGCTCGGCTGGGCCCTGGTCTTCAACGACCTGATCTGGTGGCCCGTCTTCTTCCCCTTCGTCTGGCAGACGATGATCGCCCCGCGCCTCGCCGGCCGCCCGGCGGTCGCTTAAACTTCGGGCCGATGACCCGCCTCACCACGATTTTGATGTACGCCGCCGAGGCGCTGCTGATCCTCGCGGTCGTCGGCCTGCTCACCGCCACCTGGATGCCCGCCATCTGGACCGCCGATCAGCCCCAGCGACCCATCAACGACGGCCGCCGCGGCTGGCGCGGAAACCGCTGAACTTGCCGCTTGCGGCTTCGCAAAGAAAATCGACTCGCAAGAAGGTTTCTTTGCGAAGCCGCGAGCGGCCAGATCACTCCTTGCTCGCCATGCCCGGCCGCGCGCTTCCGGTGAGGCAGAGGCACCCCATCAGCGACTCGTCGCGGCCGAAGTCGACCGGCCCGGCCCAGCTCGCGCTCTCGCCGTCGGACTGGCGGTGCTGGGAGAAGTTGAACCGCAGCAGCGACGGTCGGCCCCGCCCCGGCAGCTCCAGCGCGTCCCACGGCACCGCCACCTCGCCGCGCCACGAGTCGTCCGACCCGCCGCCCCCGCCGAGGGTCGCGGCGTAGCGGATGCCGCCCGTCACCGGCTGCCACGCCTCGGGGATCGACGGCGACGCCGCCACCGGCCGCTGCTCGCTCCACGCCCCGCCGTTGGGCTTCGGGCAGACGTGCAGCAGCGGGCCGGTCGCCCCGTCGTCATAGACCGCCTGCACCAAAATCTCGCAAAGGTCCTCGTCCCACGCCCGCCGGAACTCGTAGCTGACGAAGTTCTTGGCCGTCCGCCCCGCCGCCGGGTCGAGGCCGTTGACGTGGAAGGCGACGTAGAAATTGGTGTCCGACCAGCCGGTGTAAAGCTTGGTGTCGGTCGACGCCCGCCGCAGCTCGTGGTTCTGGATCGCCGGCCGACTGCTCATCAGGGCCATCGGGCCGGCCTGCACCGCGTCGTCGTCCGACCAATCGCCCAGTTTGCCGTCGATGGACAACTGGCTCCCCTCCCGCCGCGCCGTCCGCGCCAGCGGCAGGGCGAGCGCGACCGGCGTGGCCTCCTTGCGGAAGCCGTTGATGAAGCTCACCTCCGCCGGCCGCGGCACCCGCGCGACGGCCGACGGGTCGACCGTCGCGGTCATGTCGAACGGCTGCACCTGATAGGTCGTGAGGCTGGGGATCACCTGCGGCTCGGGCCGGACGTTCCACCCCTCGGGGATGCCGCTCCAGGCGAGCTCGTTGTTCTCCGGCCGCGAGTCGGACGGGTTGTAGACGTCGATGCCGAGGGTGAGCTTGACCGGCGAGAGCCCACCCGGCCCGTCGCCGGGGGCCGTCACGCGCCAGTCGGTCGAGCGGGCGACCAGCAGCGGGCGGTCGCGCGGGGCGAGCTCGCGGGTGATGTCCAACTCCAGTTTCGTCTCGGCGGCCTTGTCGACGGTCTCGCCGGGCTCGTGCAGCTCGATGGTGCGGGCGAGCAGGGCGAGGGCGTCGGTCCACGCCGCCCGGCCGCCGGTGCCGGTCATCAGTGCGTAGACCGGGTCGGCCGACTGGCGGGCCTGAATCTCCACCGGCTTCGTGAGCGACCGGGCCAGCAAAAAGGCGTTGAGCGGCTCGCCGCGATCGCGCGTGAGCTGCAAATACTCGTAATCCTGCTCCGCCCGCCGCAGCCACTTGAGCTGCACGCTCGCCAGCGGCTGCTCGACGCCGAACCACTCGCCGGGGTAGAACCAGATCAAATCGCCCGGCTCGGCCGCCTCGTTCGGGCCGGAGGTGTCGGGCAAGGCGTCGGGCCAGCGGACGATGTCCACGCGCTTCCGCAAAAAGGCGAGCCACGCCCAGACGCGGACGTCCTCCTCCTGCGCCCCCGCGCCGACGTAGGGGACCAGGCCGGTGAGGTCGGTCCGCAGCCACTCGCCGGGCGGCTTGGCGCCGTCGGGCCAAGTGCCCATCGCGGTCTCGGAGATCAGCCCCGTGCTGACCGGCAGCAGGCGGTCGGCGGCGGCGGGGCTGACGGCGTTGGGGTGGCTGGCGTCGACGAACTGCACCTCGTCCGGCTGCAGCGGCACCGCGACGCGGACGCGCGGGTGGACGCCGAGGGTGGCCGCCGCGAGGATGCTGAGCCGCCCGCGGTCGGCCGGTTCGGCACCCGAAGCCGGTTCGTCGAGCCACACGGCCGAGCGGGCCAGCCAGTCGAACTGGTCGAAGTGGTTCGCCGCCGACGCCCAGTACGACAATTGCGCGTCCGGCGGGTAGCTGTCGAGGTGGTCGATGTGCGGCAGCGGCCAGTGTCCCAGCGGCTCCTTGTCGGCGAAGCCCTCGCCGGCCAGCCACGGGCGGATCAGGCTGTCGAAGTCGCGCCAATCGATTTGCGGCGACCCGCCGGCCGGCCACTTCACCGTCGGCTGCAGCCGCGGCACGATCACCTGCGCCCGGTTCGCCTGCCCCAGCGCCACCAGCGCGTCCAGCGTCTGGACGGCCGGCAGGTAGCGCGAATCGTCGCGGCCCATCAGGCGCGGCGTGACGGCCTCGAAGCGGTCGGGGTACAGCCGGCGGAGGCTGTCCCAGTCGAGCCGGCCGACCATCAGCAGGTTCCGCTTGTCGGGCAAAACGAAGGGGTGGACCGTGACCTTCAGGTCGGCCGACGCCGGCGGGGCCCCCTCGGCGGCGAGGTCGAGCCGGCCGGCGTAGTCGCCGGGGTCGGCCTTGAGCGGCACCTTCAGGTCGACCCAGAGTTCGACCGGCCGGCCGGTGCCGGCGGCGCGGGCGTTCGGGTCGGCGGGCCGGGCCGGGTCGCGGGCGGCGGCGAGGTCGACCGTCACCGTCCCGCCGTCGCCGCCGCTCGGCAGGGGCAGCAGCGCCCGCGGCAGCCTCTGGCCGGCGAGGTGCAGGCCGGTCTGGCGGACGTAGCCGGCCTGGTCGGCGTTCACCGGCATCGGCAGGATCTGGTAGACGCTGAACGCCGACGCCGGCAGTCGCGACCCGCCGCGATTCGGCGTCCGCAGCGTCAGCCGCGACCCCGCCCGCACCGCCGGCAGTTGGACGGTGAAACTTACCCACTCGTTCCGCGCCGCCGCGAGGTTGATCGCCGCCGACCCGCCGGGGGCGAGCACCGCGTCGGCCCGCTCGCCCTGCGAGGTGGAGGTTTGGGTGTCCGACGCGAGCGAGGCGTTATTCGAACGCGGGTTCGCGCTGCGGTCCGACCCGCGGTACGGCGGCCGCATGGAGGCGGGGGTGTTCGGGTCGTTCGTCGGCGGCGTGCGCGGCGGGTTCTGACACCCGGCCACCATCGCCCCGGCGAGGGCGGCAACCGCGGCGAGCAGCATCGACTGAAGCGTGGGGCGGAGGTAGGGCATGGCAGGCTTTGGAGGACAACCGGGCGGGGCGCGACGGGGATTTGCACAGCGGCTAGGCACGCCGATTCGCGTTGCCGCCTTCTTCGCCGGCGGGCGGCGCGGGCGGCACCGACGCAGTGTATCAGACCGGGGCGGGCCGCACGATTTTTTTTGGTCGTCGAAGTGCGATTTTCCGCGAGAAGCCGGCGGATTCGCCGCGGCGGTTCGGGGCCTCGGCAGACCGGCGAAAAGATTTTTCCGGCGTGGCACCGGGATTGTTATGCCTTCTCTGTCAACGCAAGGCCCGGAGGTAAACGGGACGGCGAAGACGACAATTCAACGGGTTCGGCGGGGCGGCCGGACCTGCGAGCCAAGGCTGCGAGTCAGTCCTCGTTTCCTCCTCCGCCAGGCCCCACGGTACAACCCTCCGCCGTGGGGCCTTTTTGTGCGCGGAACGAAGCCACGCCGAAATCCGGTTCTTTGATAGCCGGAGGCGGAAGCCCCGGTTCTTCGCTCTCCAGAAGTGCGAAAGAAACCGGGGCTTCCGCCTCCGGCTATTAAGGAATACTTTCAAGAATCAGCCTGACCAACTCCGCCGCGTGATTCGCCTCGAATGCCACGCGAACTTCCGCGCGCAAGAACGCCGGCCGCCCTTGCGATGTGCCCGGCAGCAACCTCAATTTCGCCCAATCCTTTTCCGTCACCGCGACCCAGTCCACCGGCGCCGCGCGAAGGTCGGCCACGTCGGCGGGGGTGAAGGCGTGGTGGTCGGCGAACCGCCGGGTGCCGGCGGGGGCGAAGTCGGCGGCGACGCGGTCGAAAAACTCCGCCGGGTGGGCCAGGCCGCAGGCGGCGAGGGCGGTGGCGGATCGGTCGGGCCCGACCGACTCGCCGGCCGCGTTGCGGTATCCCGCTGGGGCGTGGCGGGCGCGGAAGAGTGGCGTGCCGGGCGCGTGCCGCTGAACGATCCGCTCGGTTGCCGCCAACTCCGCCGCGTCGGCCCGGTCGCAGCGGGTGAGCACGACTGCACCGGCCCGCCGCAGGCCCGCCGGCCGCTCGCGCAGCAGGCCGCGCGGCAGGACGTGGCCGGCGGCGCGGCCGGGGCCGAGCGGTTCTTTGGCGTCGAGCAGCACCAGGTCGAAGGCACGCCGCGCCCGGCGGTGCTGAAAGCCGTCGTCGAGCAGGAAGATATCGACGGCCGGGTCTGCCTCAATTGCCGCGGCCGCGCCGGCGAGGCGGTCGGGGTTCGCAATCACCGGCACCGCCGGCCCGGCATCCGTGTTGAGCAGGTCGCGGAGCATCGCCGGCTCGTCGGCCGTCTTGTAGCCGCGCGAGAGGATCGCCGGCCGCCGGCCGATTGCCAAAAGTTCCTCCGCCAGCCACCGCACGACGGGGGTTTTCCCGGTGCCGCCGGTGGTGAGGTTTCCGACGCTGACGGCCGGCCGGGGGAGGTGTGTAGAGGGAAGCCAGCCGCGATCGAAGCCGACGTTCCGCGCCGCCAGCGCGGCGGCATAAAACGGCTCCACGGCCCACAGCGCCGCCCGCCCCGCCGCGGCGGCGGGGCCGGGCGAGCCGGCGATCAACTGCAAGTAGCGTGCTTCATTCAAGGCCGTGCCCTCCCCCGTGGCATGGGCGTCTCGCCCATGAAATGTCCCAAGGGCGTCCCGCCCTTGCCGGCGTTAATGCGGCAGGTTGCTTCACAATCGACAGCCAGTTGGATCAACCCGCTGCACAATAATTGACTCTATACAAACTAAACAAGGGCGGGACGCCCTTGGGACGAATCATGGGCGGGACGCCCATTCCACGGGAGAGTGACGGCTTGGGGCGACAGGGCGTGAAGGTCGAACGGCCGAATCAACTCGCGGGCCTTCACGGAGTCCCCAACTATCATCCCGCTCCACCGCGCCAGCAGCGCGATCACCCGTCCGGCCGGCACGCCGGCGTCGCGGTAGTGGGCCAGCCGCGTGTCGCCGTGGCGCTTGGCGAGGCGGCGGCCGTCGGGGCCGAGGATCAGCGGGAGGTGATAATAACTTGGCGTGCGTTCGGCGGCGCCGAGGGCTTGATAGAGCAACATCTGGCGCGGCGTGCTGTCGATCAAATCGTCGCCCCGCACGACGTGCGTGATGCCCGCCGCCAAATCGTCTGAAACGGTGGCGAGTTGGTAGGACGGCGTGCCGAAGGCGTCGCCGCCGGGGCCGTCATTCTTTGCAACGATGAAGTCGCCGATGGCGCGGGCGGGGTTGACCGACTGCGGGCCGGCGAAGGCGTCGGTCCATTCCATCAAATGGTCCGGCACGCGGAACCGCCATGCCGGCTCGCGGCCGGCGGCGCGGCGGGCGTCGGCGGAGTTGGTGTAGCGGCCGCGGCAGGTGCCGGGGTAGACCGCCGCGCCGTCCTCGGCGTGCGGGGCGGTGGCGGCCCGCCCGACCTCCGCCCGCGTGCAGGTGCAGGGGTAGATCGCCCCCGATTCCGCCAACTGCCGCAGCGCCGCGGCGTGGGCGGCGGCGCGGCGCGACTGATAAACCGGCCCCTCGTCCCAGTTCAGCCCCAGCCATTGCAAATCTTCAACCGCCTGCCGGTCGGCCCCCGGCTTGGTGCGGGGGCCGTCGAGGTCGTCGATTCTCAGGACGATCTTCCAGCCGCTCCGCCGGGCGAGGAGCCAGTTCAGCAGGAAGGTCCGGGCGTTGCCCAAGTGCAGCGCGCCGGTCGGCGACGGCGCGAGCCGCGTGACGGCACTCATGCTGCCCCGCGGCCGGGCCTCACAGCGGCCCCTTGTCGGCGCCGTCGAGGCGGAGGCTGTCGACGATCTTTTGCAGAAACGCACGGTCCGCCTTGAACGCTTTGGGCGTCAGGTCGACGAACGCGACCTTGTACCAGTGATATTCCAGCCCCGCCGGCACGAAGTAGCCGAGGCTCCAGCGGACCGCATCCTCCCCGCCGCCGACGGCCGACCGCTGCTGCAACACTTGGTTGACGCCGACCTCCTTCAGTTGCACCACGGCGTCGGCGTCGGCGGCCGACTCCTCTTTGGCGGTTTTGAAGAAGGCTTTAATGAAGTCGCCGTCCACGTCCCGCTGCTGGGAGATGCTCAATTGCACGTCGCCACTCGGGGCGGGGCCGGCGAGGAGGTAGACGCTTTTGCCGGCATTGTTGGCGTCGCCTTTAAGGTCGACGCGGCTGAGCTTCCAACTCTCGGGCACCTCAATCGACACCGGTGCGGCGCCGAGCGGCAGGCGCTGGCGGGGGCCGTCGGTCAAGGCTTGCGTGGTGGGGCGGGTCGGCGCGGCGGGTTGAGACGTGGCGGGCGTCACCGGCGACATCGGCGGCGCCGGCGGGTCGTCGCACGACAGGCCCGCCGCCAGCAGGGCCGCGATGAGCAGCGGGGTCCGGGCGCGGGTGGTGAGGGGCGAAGGTTTCATGGTCGGGTCCGGCAGCATCGGACGCATTCTGCGGCGGGGCGGGGCGGGTTGCAAGTGCAGAAACCGCCGGCCGGTCGGGGCCGGCCCTCTGCTGAAGCCTTGATGTTTGCAGCGGCCGGATTTGATCTATTGAAACTTCCCGCCTACAACAGTTGAACTATGGCAAAACGCAACAACGGAAACGGCTACTCCCTCGCGGAGCTCAAGGACATGATCACCGAGGGGGAGGGCCGCCTCGGCAAGCTCCACGAGCGGGAGGCGAAACTGTCGGAGGAACTCGAGGGCGTGCGGGCGGAGATCGCCACCCTCGGCGGCCCCGGCGGGTCGAACGGCGCGGCCCGGCCCGCCAAGCGCGGGCGGCCCCGCGGCAGCAGCACCGGCACCGGCGCCAAGCGCGGCCGCCGGCCCCGCAACGAAAAGAACCTCCCCGACACCATCGCCGACGTGCTGACGTCCAACGGCGGCCCCATGCCCGTCGCCGACCTCACCGCCGCCATCCAGGCCACCGGCTACACCAGCAACAGCGCGAACTTCCGCGGCATCGTCAACCAGGCACTCATCAAGGACGACCGCTTCACCGCCACGTCGCGCGGCGTCTACGGCTTCGCCGAGGGGGCGTCGGCCTAACCGCAGCACTACTCGGAGTCGTCGTCAGGAGCGAACTGCCCCGCCTCGGCCTGCACGGCGTGGCGGGCGTTCCGCTCATCCTTGGCGACATGCCCGTCGTGCAGGCTGATCACCCGGTGGCACCGGTGCGCCACCGTCGGGTCGTGCGTGACCATCACCACGGTGGTGCCGGCCGCGACGAGCTCGTCGAAGATTTCGAGGATCGCCAGGCCGGTTTTGCTGTCGAGGGCGCCCGTCGGTTCGTCGGCCAGCAGGATCAGCGGGTCGTTCATCAGCGACCGCGCGATGCACACCCGCTGCTGCTGACCGCCGGAGAGCTCGTAGGGCCGGTGCCCCACGCGGTCGGCGAGGCCGACCCTTTCGGCGAGCTCCATCGCCCGCGCCCGCCGCTCCTGCGGGGGGACGCCGAGGTAGAACATCGGCACCTCCAGATTTTCCAGCACCGATAACTGCTGGATCAGGTTGAAGTTCTGGAAGACGAAGCCGATGCGCTGGCTGCGGATCTCGCTGAGGCGCTCGTCGTCCATGCGGCTGACGTCGTCGCCGCCGAGGATGTAGCGGCCGGCGGTGGGGAGGTCGAGGCAGCCGATGATGTTCATCAGGGTCGACTTGCCGCTGCCGCTGGCGCCCATGATGGCGGTATACTCGCCGCGGCCGATGGAGAGGTCGATGCCGCGCAGCGCCGGCACCTCGATGGTGGTGCCGGGCTTGCGGTAGACTTTGCTGAGTCGCTCGACCACCGCGACGGGGCCGGCGTAGGTATGATGTTGATCGGGGACTTCAGTCGGCATGTGAAAGTGTAGCCGCCGATTCCGCCGGACCGCCGCGCGGATGCTGCCGATGAGAAGGATGAGAAGAGGGCGGGGGGACGGACGGGCCAGCGAACGAGAGGGACGCGATGCGATATGGCGTGATTATGGCCGGCGGGACCGGCACCCGGCTCTGGCCCCTCAGCCGCGAGGCGCTGCCCAAGCAACTGCTGCCGATCATCGGCGGGCGGAGCCTGCTGCAACTCTCCTTCGAGCGCCTCGCCGCCGTCGTGCCGCCCGAGCGGATCTACGTTTGCACCGCCGCGGCGCACGGCGAGGTGGTGCTGCAGAACCTGCCGGATTTGCCGGCGGAAAACCTGCTGGGCGAGCCGGAGGGGCGCGACACCGCCAACGCCGTCGGCTTCCCCGCCGCCGTGCTGCACAAGCGAGACGCCGAGGCGTCGTTCGCGGTCATCACCGCCGACCACGTCATCAAGCCGGTCGAGCAGTTCGCCGCGTCGCTGAACACCGCGTTCGAGCTGGTCGAGGGCCGGCCGAAGTCGATCGTGACCTTCGGCATCGTCCCCACGCACGGGCACACAGGTTTAGGTTACATCCACCGCGGCGAACCGATCGCCGGCCTCGAGGGCACCTACCGGGTGCAGGCGTTCAAGGAAAAGCCCGACAAGCCGACCGCCGACCGCTACGCCGAGAGCGGGCGGTATTATTGGAACAGCGGCATGTTCGTCTGGCGCGCCGACGCGGTGTTGGACCAATTGAAGAGCCACCTGCCCGCGTCTTACGCCGGCCTGACGAAGATCGCCGACGCCTTCGGCACGCCGGATCAGCAGGCGGCGATCAACGAGATTTACCCGACGCTGCCGAAGATCAGCATCGACTACGCCGTGATGGAGCCCGCCGCCCGCGCCGCCGACGGGCAGGTGGCGGTGGTGGAGATGCCGGTGGACTGGCTGGACGTGGGCAGTTGGCCCGCGCTGGCCGAGACGCTGACGGTGGACGACCACGAGAACGCCGTCGACGCCGCCCGCCTGGTGCAGATCGACTCCGACGGCAACATCATCGTCAGCCGCGACGGCGAGCACCTGGTTTCGCTCATCGGCGTCAGCGACATGGTCGTCGTCCACACAAAGGACGCCACCCTGGTCTGCCCCCGCAGCGAGGCGCAGCGGGTGAAGGAACTGGTGGGGAAGGTGAAGGCGGCGTACGGCGGGAAGTATTGTTAGAGGGAGGGTAGCGGGTAGCGGGGGGAAGACAAACTCCCTTCACCCGCTACCCGCCCCCCGTCACCAACATGCGATCCCTCGGCATTGACTACGGCACGCGGCGGGTGGGGCTGGCGTTGAGTGATGCCGGCGGCACGCTGGCGTCGCCGGCGGCGGTGCTGGAGGTTTCCACGCCCGCCCATGCGGCGCTGCAGGTGGCGCAAGTCGCGCGGCGGGAGGGGGCCGAGCGGCTCGTGGTCGGGTTGCCGCTGAACATGGACGGCACGTTCGGCCCGCAGGCGAAACTGACGGCGGCGTGGGCGGCCGACCTCGGCCGAGAGTTGGGGGTGCCGGTGGTGTTTGTCGACGAGCGGCTGACGAGTTACGACGCCGAGCAGTCGCTGATCGAGCGCAAGCGCGGCGGCGAGAAACTCACCCGCAAGCGGAAGAAGGGGATGCTCGACGCCCTCGCCGCCGCGCTGATTTTGCAGCGGTTTCTCGACGGGGAGCTAGACGCGATCGAGCCGGAAACGCCTCCAAAGTAGCCGGGAGCGGAAGCCCCGGTTTTTTGCTGGCGTACTAACCGACGTAAAACCGGGGCTTCCGCTCCCGGCTACTTTGGGACACAATCCGAACCATGAAAATTGCACTCTTAGCCGTTGCCGCCCTTACGCTCATGACCGGTTGTGATAAGAACGATACCGTCGAGCCCGTGAACCCGACCGTGCAGCCGCGGACGACCGAGACCGACCGAAGCATCAACCGCAACCTCGACAACGCCGGCCGGAACATTAAAGACGCCGCGGTGAGTGCGGGGCGCGCGACGAAGGAGGCCACCGGCAAGGCGCTCGACGCCACCGGGCGTGCGATGCAGCGGACGGGTGAGGACATGAAGAATTAGGTCTTTGCCGCTTGCGGCTTCGCAAAGAATCTCTTTCCGAATCAGGATTTCTTTGCGAAGCCGCAAGCGGCAGGGCGCATCACTTCCGCGTCCCGCCCGTTTTGCGGAGCAACCGGATCCCGCCGATCTCCATCGACTTGTCGATCGCCTTGCACATGTCGTAAACCGTCAGCGCGGCAACCGACACCGCCGTCAGCGCCTCCATCTCCACCCCCGTCCGCCCCGTCACGCGGGCGGCGGCCTCTATGCGGATGCGGACCGGATCAACCGCGTCCGCCCCGACCGCCGGTACGGGGGGCACCTCGAAATCGACCGTCACGCCCTCCAGCCCGAGCGGGTGGCAGAGCGGGATCAACTCGCCGCACCGCTTGGCCGCCATGATGCCGGCGATCCGCGCCACCGCCAGCACCTCCCCCTTCGGCACCGTCCCGTCAGCGATCGCCCGCACCGTGGCCGGTTGGAGCGAAACAAATCCTTCCGCCACCGCCTCGCGCGCGGTGATCGGCTTGCCGCCGACGTCCACCATCCGCGCCCGGCCGGCGGAATCGAGGTGCGATAACGCCGGGTCGCTCATCCCGCCACCGCATCCCTCACCCGGCGGCACGCGGCGAGCAGCGGGGCGATCTCGGCGAGGTCGAGCATCGTGGCGGCATCGCTTTTGGCGTTTTTCGGGTCGGGGTGGCACTCGAGGAACAGGCCGTCGTAGCCGGCGGCGACGGCGGCGCGGGCGAGCAGGGGGGTGGCCGCCGGGTCGCCGCCGGAGCGGTCCCCCTCGCCCGCCGGCCGCTGGGTGCTGTGCGTCGCGTCGAACACCGTCGGGCAGCCGAGCGATTGAAGCGTCGGCAGCCCCGCAAAGTCGTTCACCAGCCGCCCGTAGCCGAAAAAGGTGCCGCGCTCACAGAGCATAATTCGCGATTCCGCCACCGCCTGCGGCTTCGCAGCACGAATCTTCTCCACCGCGAACTGCATCTCGCGCGGCGCCATGAACTGCCCCTTCTTGACGTTGATTGCCTTGCCGGTCTGCCCGCACGCGATCAGCAGGTCGGTCTGCCGGGCGAGAAACGCCGGCACCTGCAGCACGTCGACCACCTCCGCCGCCGCCGGCACCTGGGCCGATTCGTGAACGTCCGTCAGCACCGGCACGCCCAACTCGCGCCGGACCTTTGCCAGCGCGTCGAGCCCCTCCTCCATCCCCGGCCCGCGAAAACTCCGGCCGCTGGAGCGATTCGCCTTGTCGAAACTCGCCTTGAAGACGTAAGGGATGCCCAATTCGTCACAAACTTTTTTGACGTGCTCGCCGACGCGCAAGCACAAGTCGACCGACTCGATCACGCAAGGCCCGGCGATGAGAAACAGTCGGTCCGTCGCCAGTCGTCCGTGGTCCGTTGCTTTTGCCATTCAAGCTCCCATAAGTTCGGCATCTCGCTCTTCCAAAGCAACTGACAACGGGCAACTGACCACGGACTAGCGAGGAACGATAAGCCTCAGCCGGCGATCCAGCAACTCTACTGCGAGCGGAGTTTTGCCCGCGGGGTCGCCGTCGATCTGCACGAAAGTTTGCGGGTCGGAGCGGATCGTAAACGAGCGGCCCGCCGCCGTCACGACGCCCTCGCGGCCGAGGTGTTCGCCGGCGGCGGCGTGCAGGGCGATCTTCAGCACGTCCGCCGCCGACCCGCACGGCAGCACGCACAGATCGAGCAATCCGTCGTCGCTCCGGGCGGCGGGCAGCAGCGGGAAGCCGGTGCCGTACTCCGGCACGTTGGCGACGAACGCCAGCGCGGGGGCGGGGCCGAAGACTTGTTTCCCGTCGGCCTCCACCGTCAGCGCGGGGTAGGCATACCCCCGCAGCGCGCCGGCGGTGGGGCGGAGGTAGCTGAGTTTGCCGATCGGCCCGGCCCGCGCCGCGTCGAGGGCGGCCACCACGTGGGCGTCCAGCCCGACGCCGGCCATCAGCAGGAAAACCGAGCCGTTCGCCATCCCCACGTCGATCGCCCGCGTCCGGCCCGCGCGGATCGCCCCGGCGACGGCATCGACGAATGGCGATAATGATCCGCCCAACCAGTCGCCGACGGCGGGGGGGAGCTTGTACTTCGCCGGCAGTTTCGCCGCGAACGTGCCGGCGAGGGCGAGGGGGTCGGGCAGGCCGAGCGACCCGAGCGTCGCCGACCAGCCGCCGGGGCGGGCGAGGCCCAGGTGCCGGCCCATCAGGTTCGCCGTCCCCAGCGGCACCGCCAGCAGCGGCGGGGGCGTTTCGACCCGCAGCAGCCGCGCGGCGACCGCCCGCAGCGTGCCGTCGCCCCCGACCGCGACCGCCGCGACGGTCCGGCCGTCGGTCAGGTCGCCGGTCAGGTCGCCGGTCAGGTCGCCCCCGAGGTCCGCCAGGTCCGGCCGGTCGGTGATCGTGCGGACCTCCAGCCCGTCCAAGGCCAGCCGGTCGGCCAGCGCGCCGGCGATCCGCCCTCCCCGCCCCCGGCCGGCGATGGGGTTGGCGAAGATCAACACGCGGTCGGCGGGCATGGCGTGAGGGTATCGCGTCCAATCCGGCGGAGACGTGAAATCCGCCCGCGACGGACTTACCTTGCAGTGATTAACTCCCATCTGGGTGCCACGGAGGATTTCGCATGAAGGGTCGGGTTAAGCAGCGTAACCAAGCTCGGGTCAGCGGGTTAGATCGCGGTGCTCCCGTTGCGAACTCGCCGCCGCGCCGCAACAAGCCGGCGTTCGGGTCGCCTCGAGGTTCTTCATGCGAAATCCTCCACGGGTTGAGGTGCGCCCCAACCCGTGGCGAGCGGTCGCTCGACTTCAGGTGCCTTCTTCGTCACGGGCGTCGTTCGGCAAGCGAATCCGGGCGGGACGCCCGTTCCACAAGGTGCCGGGCGGCCCCCGTGGAACGGGCGTCCTCCGTGGAACGGGCGTCCCGCCCGGATTCGCCTGCCCCGACCCTGCCCCGCTTCGGACGGGCCGATCACCCCGCCTGATCGCGGTTCAGACCGGGTGCCACGGAGGGAGTTGCCGTCAAGGAACGCAAGGCGCGGGGCGGAAACGGTCGATAAGTCGCGGGCCGCGGAACTTTTGCGTCGTGCCGATGATGTCGCATTTCAGCCTTCAGACTCCTGTTTGCCGGCTGATCGCCCTCGGCGGCGTCGCGTTGGTCGGCTGCGCCGCGCCGCCGCGACCGGCCCCTGTGACGATGCGGCCGGCGGGGGTGGCGGGGGGGTTGGCGGTCTCGCGCGACGGGGCGGAGTTGCACGTTCGCGGGCGGGGCATCTCGCTCGACGTGCCGGAGGCGGAGTGGGCGGCGGCGGAGGTCTCGCCGCTGCGGGTGCGGCTGGTCGGGCGGGCGTCGGGCCGGCCGCTGACGATCGTCTCGGACGGCCGGGCGTGGTTCGACGGCGAGCCGCGGCGGGCGGACGGGGGCGAAACGTCGGCCGCTGACGAGGCGGCGGCCGGGTCGCCGGGGCGGGTCGCGGTCGCCGACGCCGAGGGCCGAACCGACCGCAGCACGTCCGGCGACGCCAACAACGACGGCTTCAATGAGCAACTCGGCGCCTACGAGGTCGTCGCAGCGGGCCGGCGGGTGGATGTGACGATCCTGCCCGACCGTTCCCCGCTGCCGCGGCCGGTGGTGGAGATCTCGGGCCTGCCGCCGGGGGAGGTGGCGGCGACCACCGGCGGGCGGTTGATCGAGTCGGTCGCGCGGCTGCCCGACGGCCGGGTGCTGGTGATCGTGCCGTTCGACGTGCAATCGCCGACGGCCGTGACGGTGCAGGTGCGATGAGGCTGCTTCGCCGCGCCGCCGCTCAACCCCGCTACCCCTTGCGACGATGAAGCACCGGGCGACGCCCTCGCCCGGCCATGTTCAACCGCACCCGCCCGCCATCCTCCTTCGACGCCAGCGGCATCGACTTCGCCGCCAAGCCGCAGACCACCGGCGGGTGGGTCGGCGTGCAGGGGAAGCTGGTCCTCTCGTTCACCGGCCTGCTGACGCTCGCGCTGGGGATGAGCTGCTGGATCTTCCTCACCGCCGGCGGCGAGCGGATGACCGCGCTGCTGGCCGACGAGGCGCGGCAGTTGTCGTCGACGCTGGCGATGACCCGCCACGAGGCCGTCGAGGGGCGCGACCGGCCGAACCTGTACGCGGTCGGGCAGGAGTTGATCCGCAACGACAACGTGCTGTACGTCGGCTTCACCGACGCCGAGGGGAAGGTGCTGGCGCTGAGCAGCCGCGACGTCGACTTCCGCCTGAACCGCACGGCGGGCGGCGCGCCGGCGGTGCTGATGCAGGCGCACCGCCGGGAGTCGAAGGTGTTTGGGGGATACTACGAGGTGGCCGCGCCGGTCTTCGCGCCGCGGGCGGGCGGGGGGCAGCGGCTGGTCGGGTACGTCGAGGTCGGCGTGAGCGGGGCCGACGCGCTGCAGCAGGTCCGGCACGTCGGCTACCTGATCGTCGGCCTGGGGTGCGTGCTGGTGATCCTCTCGCTGCCGCTGAGCGCGCTGCTGGTGCACCGCATCTTCCTGCCGATCCGCGAGTTGGTGGCGGCGACGCGGCGGATCATGAGCGGCGACCTGGGCACCGCCGTCGCCGCGGCGCGGCGGGCGGACGCGATCGGCGACCTCGGGCGGTCGTTCAACGACATGGCGGCGGTGGTGAAGCGGCAGCGGCAGGAGCTCTCCGACGCCGCCGAGTCGCTCGCCGAGGCCAACCGCGGCTTGGAGGAGAAGGTCGACCAGCGGACCCGCCAACTCGAGACCGCCTACGGCCGGCTGCGGGCGGAGGTCACGGAGAAGGAGGATTTCCTGCGCGCCGTCAGCCACGACCTGAACGCCCCGCTGCGGAACATCGCCGGCATGGTCACGATGCTGCTGATGAAGCAGCGCGACAAGCTGGGCGAGGATGTCGTCCACCGGTTGGAGCGGATCAAGAAGAACACCGAGGTCGAGACCGACCTGATCGCCGAACTGCTGGATTTGAGCCGCATCAAGACCCGCCGCGAGAAGATGGAGCGGGTGGACGTCGGGACGATGATATGGGAGCTGCGGGGCTTGTTCGAGAACGACCTGAAGACCCGGCGGATCGAGCTGCAGGTGGTGAGCGCGCTGCCGGATTTGTGGGCCGAGCGGGGTCGGATTCGGCAGGTGTTCCAGAACCTGATCGACAACGCGATCAAGTACATGGGCGAGTCGCCCGAGCGGTTCATCCGGGTCGGGGCGATGCTGCGGGGGACCGAGGTGGAGTTCAGCGTGAGCGACACCGGCCCCGGCTTCGACCCGGCGGACGCGCCGAAACTGTTCTACATTTTCCGGCGCGGCAAGACCGAGGCGACGGCGAACGTGCCGGGCAAGGGCGTGGGGTTGGCGAGCGTGAAGAGCATCGTCGAGACCTACGACGGCCGCATCTGGGCCACGGGGACGCTCGGGGGCGGGGCGTGCTTCCGGTTCACGGTGAACGGGCGGTTCGTGCCGGAGTTGTGCCCCGGCCAGACCGGCCCGCCGGCGGACCGCGAGGAGGTCTCGGCCGACGAGGCGGCGGACCGGCTGGCGGCGTAATTCGATTAAGTGCGGCACGGAAGCGGACGACACCAGAGGTAGCCATGAAGTTCCCGGACCCTCCCAATCAGCCGACGATCACGATTTTGTTGGTGGACGACGACCCGGACTGCCGGATGCTCATCCGCGACGCGATCAGCGAGTCGAAGGTGAGCAACGAGGTCCACGAGGTGGCCGACGGCCGGGCGGCGCTGGAGTTTCTGCGGTCCATCGCCGACGACCCCGAGGGGCTTCAGCCGGGCCTGATTTACATGGACGTGGAGATGCCGGGCATGGGCGGGCTGGAGTGTTTGCGCCAGATCCGCGCCGACGGGCGGATGAAGGACATCCCGGTGGTGATGATGACCGGCGTGGCCGAGGAGGAGCAGATGCGCCAGGCCGCCGCCTACGGCGCGAACAGCTACACGCTCAAACCCGCCAACGCCGAGCAATTCCTGCAAACCGTGCTGGCGAGCACGGACTACTGGCTGAAGATCCACCAGTACCCCAAGCACCACCACCCGGCGGAGATGTGCCGGCGTTGAGGGGGCAGTAGGCAGTGGGCAGTTGGCAGTCGGCAGTAAGAAAATCCGACTTCCCCACCGCCCACTGCCCACTGCCCACTGCCGACTTCCTCACTGCCCCCGCCCACCGCCCACGGAGACCCAAGTGGAACTAGCCCGAACCAACCGCCGGCTGCTGATGATCGAGGACGATGTGGACCAGCGCGAACTCGTCCGCGAGGTGCTCGAGGACCATTTCGGCGCCGGCTGCGTCACCTGCGCCGAGGGGCGGGCCGAGGCGCTGGCCCAGGACTTGGCCTCCTTCGACCTGATCCTTACGGACTACAACCTGCCGGACTGCACGGGCATGGAACTGCTGGCCGAGATCCGCGGCCGGTGCGAGACGCCGGTCATCATGGTCACCGGCGAGAACGTCGGCACCATCGCGGCCGAGGCGGTCCGCAACGGGGCCATCGACTACATCGTGAAGGTGGGCGATTACGTCTTCACCATCCCGCTGGTGGTCGAGAAGAACCTGATGACCGCGAAACTCACCCGCGAGAACGAGCGGCTGCGGAAGGAGCTCGAGGGCTCGCTCCGCAAAACCGAAGAATTGGCCGCCACCGACCCGCTGACGGGCCTCTACAACCGCCGGCACTTCGGGCGCGTGCTCGACCAGCAGTTCGCCGAGACGCAGCGGGCCGGCGGCGATTTGTCGTGCGTGATGATCGACCTGGACAAGTACAAGCAACTGAACGACACCTTCGGCCACGCGACCGGCGACGAACTGCTGGTCGTCGCGGCGCGGAGCATCGACTCGAACCTGCGGCGGATGGACGTGGCGGCGCGGTACGGCGGGGACGAGTTCATCCTGCTGCTGCCGACGGCGGATTCCGACGAGGCCGCCCGCGTCGCGGGGCGCATCCGCGAGCAGTTCCGCCCCGCCTCGGCGGAATTGCTGGCGCGGGCGGGCGGTCAGAGCGGCAAGTCGGCGGCGGCGGTCACGATGTCCATCGGCATCGGCAGCGTCCGCGGCAACCGCCCCGGCACCCCCGACGACCTCATGGCCGCCGCCGACGAGGGCCTCTACGCCGCCAAGGAGGCCGGCCGCGACCGCATCAGCATCGCCAGGCTCCGGGCGGGCATCCCGAAAATCAACGCGGCCTAACCGTGGAACGGGCGTCCCGCCCGGATTTCTTCGTTCTAAAAAGAAAAAATCCGGGCGGGACGCCCGTTCCACTTAATTCTTCACCTGCGTCGCCAGGATGCGCGCGATCGACTCGCACACCTCCCGCCGGTGGACGCCGTTGAGGGCGAGCGCCAGCTGCGTCTCGATCAGCCCGTCCGGCACGCCCGTGTCGTACCGCTGCCCCTGGCACACCACGGCCCAATACTTCTCGGTGTTCTGCCGCAAATGTTCCTGCGCGCTGGTCAACTGGATCTCCCCCTTCTGCCGCAAATCGTTGACGATGTGGTGCTCGAGCGCGTCGAAGATTTTCGGGCCGAAAATGTGGATGCCGAAGTGGCCCAGATAATTCCCCGCCGGAATGCCCGCCGTCACCAACTGCTCGCGGGCGGTCGCCACGTCCGGCTTCTCGATGATCAGGTCGGCCCTGTAAATCCCCTGGTCCGGCTCGATCGGATTGCCGCGGATCACGCCGACCAGGTGCAGCCCGCGCTCCAGCGTCGGCACCACGCCCGTGACGGCGTCGAGCATGTACTTCTCGAAGACGTTCACCAACTGCCGCACCACCGGCACCTTGGTGTCGCTGATGTAAACGTGGTCCCCCAGCAGCAGCACGAACGGCTCGTCGCCGACGAACTTTTTCGCCTGGAAGACCGCGTGGCCGAACCCCTCGGGGCTCTGCTGCGTGGCGAAGCTCAGCCGCTCGCCGATGCTGCCGAGCTTCTCGCTCTCGAGGATCGCCCAGTCCTTGCCGCGGAACCGCTTGACGTCCGTGTCCGACAGCCGGCGGAAATACTCGCGGTAAATCGCCTCCTCGCCGGGGCCGGTGACGATGCAGATCTCCTCGATGCCGCTCTCGATGCACTCCTCGGCGATGACCTGCAGGACCGGCTTGGTGAGGCCGTCGCGGTCGACCACCGGCAGCATTTCCTTCTGCATCACGCTGGTGGCCGGGTACTGCCGCGTGCCGCGCCCGGCCGCCGTGATGACCGCTTTTTTGACCTTCGCCATGCCGCGCCTCCGTTGGGTGAGCGGGCAGTGTAACGCTCAAGAAGCCCATGACAAGCCGGGGTAAGCCGCGAGCGCAGCGAGCGCTTTTCGCCGCGGAAGCGAAAAGCGCTCGCTGCGCTCGCGGCTTACGATTGACTTAGTGAAGTTCATTCTGTAACTGTGGCGCATGGGACAGACCACGCCGCCCCCCGGAAAGATCATCGCCGACGCCATCACCTTCGACGACGTGCTGCTGCTGCCGGCGCGCAGCGATTTCGTGCCGTCCGACGCCGACACGCGCACGCGGCTCACCCGCGGCATCGAGCTCAACATCCCGCTCGTCAGCGCGCCGATGGACACCGTGACCGAATCCGCCCTCGCCATCGCACTGGCCCAGGAGGGCGGCCTCGGCATCGTTCACAAGAACCTGCCCATCCACGCCCAGGCCCGCGAGGTCGAGAAGGTCAAGCGCAGCGAGAACGGCGTCATCACCGACCCCATCACCCTCCCCCCGTCCGCCACCATCGGGGAGGCCCGGCGGATCATGCGCGAGTACAACGTCAGCGGCGTGCCGATCGTGGAGGGAAGTGACGAGGGCAAAGCGATGAGCGGTGAGGGGTTAGACTCGTCGCTCATTGCTCATGCCTCACCCGCTCCCCCCCAGCGCGCCAAATCCTTCGACGAACCGCCCCGGCTTTTGGGTATTCTGACGCGGCGCGACCTGAAATTTCAGGAGGACGACGGCCGGCGGCTGGGGGACGTGATGACGAAGGAAAACCTCGTCACCGCGCCCGACGGCACCACGCTGGACGAGGCCGAGCGGATTCTGTACCGCGCCAAGGTCGAGAAGCTGCTGATGGTCGATCCGCAGAACCGGCTGACGGGGCTGGTGACGATGCGCGACATCGACAAGCTCCACCAGTTCCCCGCCGCCTGCAAGGACGCCCGTGGTCGGCTGCGCGTCGGGGCGGCGGTGGGGGTGAAGGATTTCGAGCGCGTCGCGGCCCTCATCGCGGCGGAGGTCGACGTCATCGTCGTCGACACGGCGCACGGCCACACCGCGAACGTGATCGAGACGGTCCGCCGCGTAAAGGCCGAGTACGACATCCAAGTGATCGCCGGCAACGTGGCGACGGCGGCGGGGGCTCGGGATTTGATCGACGCCGGCGTGGACGGCGTGAAGGTCGGCATCGGGCCCGGCGCGATCTGCACCACCCGCATCGTCAGCGGCGTGGGCGTGCCGCAGATCAGCGCGATCCTGGACGCCGTGGGCGTGGCCGAGTCGCACGGCGTGCCGATCATCGCCGACGGCGGCATCCGCCAGAGCGGCGACATCGTCAAGGCGCTGGCGGCTGGGGCGTCGGCGTGCATGATGGGCAGCCTGTTCGCGGGCCTCGACGAGTCGCCGGGCGAACTGGTGATCCACATGGGCCGGCGGTACAAAATCTACCGCGGCATGGGGTCTCTGGGCGCGATGATCCGCGGCAGCAAGGACCGCTACGGGCAGGCGGGCGTGGGCGTGAGCAGCAAGCTGGTGCCCGAGGGCGTCGAGGGCCGGGTGCCGTACCGCGGGCCGCTGGGCGATTTCGTCTACCAACTCGTCGGCGGGCTGCGTGCGGGCATGGGCTACTGCGGCACGCCGACGGTGGCCGCCCTGCGGCGCGACGCCCGCTTCTGCCGCGTCAGTTCCGCCGGCATGGTCGAGAGCCACCCGCACGACATCACGATCACGAAGGAAGCCCCGAATTACACGAACGAGTACGCGGGCGAGGGGCGGTGATGCTGCCGCTTGCGGCTTCGCAAAGAAACGACTTTTCTCGATCCCGTTTTCTTTGCGAAGCCGCAAGCGGCAGGAGCGGGGGATCGGGTATGATCTGGAGGCGCAACCCATGAACACCCGATACCCCCTGATGACCCTGGCCTGCCTCGCCGCCGCCGGGTGTGCCGACAAGTCGGCGACCCGGCCGGCAGCGCAGCCGACGATGCGGGACCGCCAGGACGCCGCGCTGCGCGACCCGTTCTCCTACGGCCCGACCCTCGACGGCGAGGCCGCCGCGGCGCGGGAGAACTCGACCGGCGGCAAGTCCCCCAGCATCAGCGGCGGGAGTTTGTCGACCTACGACCCCGACGCCATGAAGCACGACATGGACAGCGTGCTCAACCCGTAAACCTGCACCGCGAACCTCCCAACCGGACCCCGCCCATGACCCGCACCGCCGCCCTCGCCCCGCTCGCCCTCGCCGCCGCCTCGGTGGTCGGCTGCAACGCGATCGTGCCTACCCACGCCGTCTTCCTCGCCGACGTCAAGGACGACCGCACCATCGTCACCGACGAGGCGATGGCGATCCGCCAGTACCCCGTCACCAGCGCGACCTACCAGTCCGGCGCGGTGGTGGCCGGCACGACCGGCTTCCCCTACGAGCCGAACTTCGAGGTGTACGACGACTACCGCTACGGCTTCCTCGCCACGCCGCTGTTCATCATCAACCTGTTCGCGCTGCCGGTCGACCTGATCCAGCACCCCGGCCCGCAGGTGTACGAAGGGCAGACCATCCCGCCGAGTTACACGGCCGTGCCGTCCACGCCGGTGCGGCCCGAGACGTTCTTGGGCGACCCGGTGGAGGATGCCCCGGCCGAGGCGGTGCCGTCGGCGGAACTCGGCGTCCCCTCCGGCCCCGCCGCCCCGGCCCCCCGCACCGTCGAGCGCCAAACCACCGCCCCCGGCGTGACCGACCCCGCCAACCCCGCCCCGAAGGTGCCGACCTACGACCCGAAGCAGGACATCCGGTCCGAACCCGACGCGCCCCCTCAGCCGGACGCCGCGCCGCGGTCGACCCCCACGCCGCCTTCGGGCTCGCCCGGCATCATCTTCGGGGAGCCGACGGCGCCGAATCAGTAAGCCAACATCAATCGCACGAAACAAGCCGGCGTCTGAGCGACAGCGAAGACCCGGGTTCTTTGCGAAGCCGCAAGCGGCAAAGAACCCGGTTCACTTCACCCCCGCCTCGCGCAACTTCTTCAGCAGCAGCGAGATCTGATCGTCCTTGAGGTCCAGCGTCCGGCCCAGCGTCCGCACCTGGCCGCGCAATTCGTCGATCTTCCGCTCGTACTCCCCCACGACGTCCACCGGCGGCGTTGGGCCGGCGGGCGCGGGCGGCGGGTCGGCCGGGATTGGGACGGAAACCGGCGGCGGCGCGGCGGTCGGTGGGGTCGGGCGGGCCGTGGCGAGGCGGCCGGTGGCGGATTCTAATTGGGCCCGCGCCGCGTCCAACTCCCGCCGCAGCGTCGCGGCGTCGCGGCGGGCGGAAATCGCGTCGGCCTGCGCCTGCGACAGCTCCACCTCCCGCCGGTCCGCCGTCCGCTTAGTTGACTCGCCGCAGCCGCCCAGAAGCGGCGCGGCGAGCATCACGAGCAGCAGCGGGGGGATGAAACGGCGGCGGGTCATCGCAGCGGTTTACCCCGCCGCGCCGCAAAAGTCACCCGCCCGCCCTTGGGGATCGTCCCCTTTCTCCCCTAGAATGCGGTCGAACCGCGTTCCCAACCCCCACAAGAATCATGGCGAGCAAGACCAATCCCTTCGGCACCCCCTCGACCCTTTCCACCAAGGCCGGCTCCGTCGGCGTCCACCGGCTCGACCAACTCGCCGGCGTCGATTTGGGCAAATTGCCGTTCTCGATCAAGGTGCTGCTGGAGAGCTGCCTGCGCAACGCCGACGGCTTCGAAGTGACCGAGGCCGACGTGCAGCGCCTCGCCCGCTGGGGCACCGGCGACGACCTTCAGGACGGCGCCGGCGAGGTGCCCTTCAAGCCCGCCCGCGTGATTCTGCAGGACTTCACCGGCGTGCCGTGCGTGGTCGACCTCGCCGCCATGCGCTCGGCCATGAAGCGCGCCGGCGGCGACCCGCAGAAGATCAACCCACTGGTGCCGGTCGATCTGGTCATCGACCACAGCGTGCAGGTGGACGAGTTCGCCAACCCGCTGGCGCTGATCAAAAACGCCGAGATCGAGTTCGAGCGCAACCGCGAGCGCTACGAGTTCCTCAAGTGGGGGCAGAAGGCGTTCCAGAACTTCTCCGTCGTGCCGCCGAGCATCGGCATCGTGCATCAGGTGAACCTCGAGTATCTGGCGAAGGTCGTGATGGTGAAGGAGGGCGTGGCGATGCCCGACTCGCTCGTCGGCACCGACAGCCACACGACGATGATCAACGGTCTGGGCGTGGTCGGCTGGGGCGTGGGCGGGATCGAGGCCGAGGCGTGCATGTTGGGCCAGCCGATCTACCTGCTCACGCCGCAGGTGGTCGGCTTCAAGCTCCACGGCGAGCTGCCCGAGGGGGCGACGGCGACCGACCTGGTGCTCACCGTCACGCAGATCCTCCGCAGCCACGGCGTGGTGGAAAAGTTCGTCGAGTTCTACGGCCCCGGCCTGGCGAACATGACCGTGGCCGACCGCGCGACCATCGCCAACATGGCCCCGGAGTACGGCGCGACGATGGGCTTTTTCCCCGTCGACGACCAGACGCTGAAATACCTCCGCCTGACCGGCCGGGAGGCGGGGCAGATCGACCTCGTCGAACGCTACAGCAAGGAGCAGGGTTTGTGGCGGCAGGAGGGCGTGGAGCCGAACTTCACCGAATCGCTGGAACTGAACCTTGCCACCATCACCCCCAGCGTCGCCGGCCCGCGCCGGCCGCAGGACCGGGTGGAGTTGCGCGGCGTCAAGCAATCCTTCCGCTCGTCGCTGGTGGACGTGTTCAAGAAAAACGTCGGCGAGAGCGCCACGCCGCGCCTGGACCGCTGGAGCAGCGAGGCCCCGGTCGGCGGCTTCCACTCCGACCCCCACGCCCGCGGCCGCGACAGCGACGAAATCGAGGCCGCCACCATCGAGCACCTCGATGATCAGATCGACGACAACGGCGACGGCGGCGTGGCGGTGCTGGACGGGAAAAAGGTCAAGCTCGAGCACGGCGACGTGGTGATCGCCGCCATCACGAGCTGCACGAACACCAGCAACCCGAGCGTGATGGTGGCCGCGGGGTTGGTCGCGCGCAAGGCGCGGGCGAAGGGGTTGACGGTGCCGCCGCACGTCAAGACGTCGCTCGCGCCCGGCAGCCGGGTGGTGACGGAGTATCTGGACAAGGCCAACCTCAGCGCCGATCTGGACGCGCTGGGCTTCAACACCGTCGGGTACGGCTGCACGACGTGCATCGGCAACAGCGGCCCGCTGCCCGAGGCGGTCGCCGCCGCGGTGGAGGCCGCCGACGTGGTGGCCTGCTCGGTGCTGTCGGGCAACCGCAACTTCGAGGGCCGGATCAACCCGCACTGCAAGGCGAATTACCTCGCCAGCCCGCCGCTGGTGGTCGCCTTCGCGCTGGCCGGCACGATGGACGTTGACTTGATGGACGAGCCGATCGCGGTGAACCCCGCGGGGGAGAAGGTCTACCTGCGCGACCTCTGGCCGACGCAGAAGGAGGTGGCCGACACCGTGCAGTCGTGCCTAAACCCGTCGATGTTCACCAAGCAGTACGGCAACGTCGCGGAGGGCAACGAGCAGTGGAACGAGATTCCCGTCAAGGGCGGCGAGCTGTTCGCGTGGGATGAGGCGAGCACCTATGTGCAGGAGCCGCCGTTCTTCGACGACATGACGCCCGAGCCGCAGCCGATCGGGGAGATCCGCGGCGCGCGGGTGCTGGTGATGGTCGGCGACAGCGTGACCACCGACCACATCTCCCCCGCCGGCAGCATCAAGAAGGACTCGCCCGCGGGCCACTTCCTGATGGGCGCGGGCGTGACCGCCTCGGAGTTCAACAGTTTCGGCAGCCGGCGCGGCAACGACCGCGTGATGACCCGCGGCACCTTCGCCAACATCCGCCTGAAGAACCAACTCGCCCCCGGCACCGAGGGCGGCGTGACGACCTGCCCGCCCGGCGGCGAGGTGACTTCCATTTACGAGGCGTCGCTGGAATACAAGAAGCAGGGCACTGCGCTGGTGGTGTTGGCGGGCAAAGATTACGGCATGGGCAGCAGCCGCGACTGGGCCGCCAAGGGCACGCTGCTGCTGGGCGTGTGGGCGGTGATCGCCGAGAGTTATGAGCGCATCCACCGCAGCAACCTCGTCGGCATGGGCGTGCTGCCGCTGCAATACGCCGCGGGCGAGACGCGGCAGACGCTGGGCCTCGACGGCACCGAGACCTTCGACATCGCCGTGGACGACTCGCTGACGCCCGGCCAGACGCTTCAAGTGACGGCCACCAAACCCGGCGGCGGGGCCGTGACCTTCGCCGCCCGCTGCCGGATCGACACGCCGGTGGAGATCGACTACTACCGCAACGGCGGGATTTTGCAGACGGTGCTGCGCCGGCTGCTGAAGGAAGGGAAGTGAAGCATGACAATGGCCCCAACGCCCACGCTGAAGCGGCCGGCGAAGCCGGCACTTGCCGTGAAAGTTGCTTCGCCGGCCGTGCCCTCCGGCGGTGGCGGCGTCATTCCCGACCCGCCGGGCGGCCCGCCGCTGTTTCGGATTAGGGTGCAGCAATACGATGCCTGGATCGAACTGGGCTTCCTGCCGACCGACCCAATGATTGAGTTGGTAGACGGATTGCTGGTGCTGAAGGACCGATCGCACTCCGGGGAAGATCCTATGTCAGTCGGCATTGACCACCGCTACACCGTCGAGAAGGTCCGCGATCAGAAACCGAAGGTGGAGCCCTCCGGCAGCACGCTCCAGTCGCAGCAGCCCGTCATCATTCCCGGGTTCGATGAGCCGGAACCTGATGCGGCGATCTTGAACGGCACTTCGGACACCTACCGCCGCCGAAAGCCCACCGCCACCGACGTGACGTGCGTTGTCGAAGTGGCTGACAGCTCACTACAAATCGACCGCACCACCAAACTCGCCATCTACGCCGCAGCCGGCATTCCGCAGTACGTCATCCTCAACCTCGTCGACGGCCAGGTCGAGGACCACCGCGACCCCGGCCCCGCCGGCTACGCCCGCCGGGCGGTCTTGCAGCGCGGCGAGACGATCCGCTTCGTGCTGGCCGACGGCTCGACGCTGGACGTGCAGGTGGACGAGTTGCTGCCGTAGTGGCGTGAGGAAATCTGGATGCGAGTGACCGTCGATCAACTCGACCCCTTGCACTCGCCGAAGGTGTCCGGCGACCGGCCGAAGCGGCGGGCGGCCGATCCCGCCAGTTCGATCTCCGGCAGCACCGAGATTGACTGCGAGCGGTACGCGCCGGACCGGTCGATGTTCCCGGACCTTTAGAGGGAAGTCAGTCGTGCAAGAGTTGCACCCAACCTACAAACTGCTCTTCGACGCGCTCCTGCGACTGAGGGCGGAAGGTGCCGAGACGGAAAATGGGGTGGCGTTCTACTTGGCCGACCTGTTTCACCAGTTGCCCAACCGCCTGCAAGCGGTGTCCGACGGGGCGGCGACGCTGGACTAAGTTTTGGATGAACTGCACGAGCGTGCCCGCGAGAAGGGATTGGAGCGGTGGGTGGATGAACACCTGTCACAAGAGGCGGTTGGGCGCGAATGAGGCGAGCCGCTCACAGCTCGTCAGCGTCCGACTCCATCGTGTCCTTCCACTCCTCCAAATTATCCAGATAAACCGCCGTCCCGCGGGCCACGCAGGTGAGCGGATCCTCGGCCAGAACCACGTCCAAACCGGTCGCGTTGCTGATGACCGTCGTCAGGCCGCGGAGCAGTGACGAGCCGCCGGCCATCGTGATGCCGTTGTCCACCAGGTCGGCCGCCAGTTCCGGGGCGGCCTTTTCCAGCGTGCGCGTCACGGCGTCGATGATCAGGCCGACCGGCTCCTGCAGCGCCTCGCGGATCTCGCCGGCGGTGATCGTGGTGCGCCGCGGCAGGCCGCTGATCATGTCCGACCCGCGCACCTCCATCGTCGGGTCGTTATCGTCGGGGAACGGGGCGGCGCTGCCGATCTCGATCTTGATCCGCTCGGCGGTCTGCTCGCCGATCGCCATGTTGTACGTCCGCTTCATGTGACCCTTGATCGCCTGGTCGAAATCATCGCCGGCCGTGCGGACG
Source organism: Tepidisphaeraceae bacterium (assembly GCA_965260985.1). Classification (GTDB taxonomy): domain Bacteria; phylum Planctomycetota; class Phycisphaerae; order Tepidisphaerales; family Tepidisphaeraceae; genus CBDHCE01. The sequence goes on from CBDHCE010000014.1 coordinate 137,690, forward strand.
CTCTCGCACACGCCGATGTCCGCGAGACTGATGATGGCGACTTCGGTGGTCCCGCCGCCAATATCAATAATCATGCTCGCCGTCGGGTCGGTGATCGGCAGGCCGGCCCCGATCGCCGCCGCCATCGGCTCGCTCAGCAGGTAGACCCGCCGCGCCCCCGCCCGGTCGGCCGAGTCGTACACCGCCCGCTTCTCCACCGCCGTGATGCCGGACGGGATCGAGATCACCACCCGCGGCGCGATGAACTTCCGGTCCCCACTCGCCCGGCGGATGAAGTAGCGCAGCATCGCCTGGGTCGTCTCAAAGTCGGAAATGACCCCGTCCGCCAGCGGCCGCACGGCGATGATGCTCTCGGGCGTCTTGCCGAGCATCTCCTTGGCGACGTTGCCGACGGCGTTGCCGTTCTGCATCACCTCGCCCGTGCGGCGGTTGACGGCCACCACCGACGGCTCGTTGAGGACGATCCCCTCGCCCTTGATGCACACCAGCGTGTTGCACGTGCCGAGGTCGATGCCCATGTCGATGCTGAACATGCCCAGCAGCCAATCCCAAATCACGCTCACGCTCCTTGAACCAGCCGCCACGTTTTCGCCGGAAACTCCCCGAGGCGACGCCAGACGGTACCGCGTCGACCCCCTCGCCGCAAACATGGACGAACCCGGCGGCAGCCCCGATACTATGCACCGCCATGCCCGGCACCATTATGCCCGACGAACTCCGAATCACCGCCGTCAGCGACCTCCACGGCCACCTGCCGAAGATCGACCCGTGCGACCTGCTGCTCCTCGGCGGCGACCTCTGCCCCGTCACCGACCACTCGATCCCCACCCAAGCCCGCTTCCTCGCCGGCCCCTTCGCCGACTGGCTGAGCGACGTGCCGGCGTTGAAAGTCGTCGGCATCGCCGGCAACCACGACTTCATCTTCCAGCAGGAGCCCGACCGCGTGCCCGCCGGCCTTCGCTGGACCTACCTGCAGGATTCCTCGGCCGAAATCGCCGGCCTGCACATCTACGGCACCCCCTGGCAGCCCTGGTTCGGCGACTGGGCCTTCAACGCCCGCGAGCCGGAACTGATTCAGCACTGGGCGAAAATCCCCGACGCCACCGACGTGCTGATCGTCCACGGCCCCCCACGCGGCTACGGCGACCTGACGATTACGGGGAACTCCACCGGCTCCCCCTCGCTGCTCGACGCCATCGACCGCGTCCGCCCCAAACTCGCCGTCTTCGGCCACATCCACGAGGGCCGCGGCCTCTGGACCCACGGCCGCACCACGCTGGCGAACGTCTCCTACCTCAACGCCCGCTACAAGGCCGTCCACGCGCCGCTCAAGCTAGTGTTGCGGCGGGGGCGGTTTGTCGTCGACAAATAGGCCGGATGGTGGGCTACAACTACAACTGCTCGGCCGCAACTGGGTGCCGCTCCAGCGCCGCGTCGAGTTCCGCCACGAGCCTGTCGATCAGCGAATCGGGAAGCTCCTCCAGAATCGTCTCGCGCCTCTGGCCGGGCGCGTCGATGTAAAGCCCCGGCTCAAAGGCGTTCGCCCGCAACACCAGCGACGGCCTTCTGCGGACGCTCAGCCGCTTCGGCGTGTCGTCGATGAAACTGCGGAGCGTGAAGCGGACCCGCCGCTCGTCCACCACCACCTCCACCCGCGGCGGCCGACCTCCAAGCTTCCACCGTGCCCACGTAGCCAGATAAAAGCCCCCCCACATGATGTACAATCTCCAGTCGAACCTCGATTGGTGCGGAACGGCAATCCGCGTCGAATCCCCCAGCCGCTCGACCCGCACCGGCCGGTCGGCCTCGGCGGTGTGGTAAGTGAAAAAGGTGTAATCGAGCACGGCTCTACTCCACCCCGATATCCTCGTTCCACAGCCCCGGCTTCTCCGCGATGAACTGCTTCATCATGGCGATGCACTCCGCGTCGTGCAGGTCGATGACCTCGATCCCCTGGCTCCGCATGAACGCCGGCGACCGGCCGCCGGGCCCCTCGCCGCCGGGGAAGGTCTCGCTCTCGCCGACCACCACCGTCGGCACGCCGAACTGCACCGCCGCCCCGCTGCACAAAAAGCAGGGCATCAGCGTGCTATACAAAACCGTGTCCTTGTACGTCGCCTGCCGGCCGGCGTTGGTCAGGCAGTCGATCTCCGCGTGCGCCATCGGGTCGCCGTGCTGCACCCGGCGGTTGTGGCCCCGCCCAATGATCTGCCCGCCGCGCACGAGAACGCTGCCGATGGGCAATCCCCCCTCGGCCAGCCCCTGCTTGGCCTCGGCAATGGCGGCGTCCAAAAACGGTCGATGCGCGGCGGCGTCGGTATCCATGCCGGCGATTATACCAACTCCCCCGGTAGCTGCGGACCAACGGTCTACAGTTCACAACCCGGTCCGCGGCGAAAACCGGGGCTTCCGCCTCCGGCTATTACGAAGCCCGCCCTTCGCCCCGAGCCACCACCGGGAAGCCGCGGTCGGCGGGGATCAGGCCGAGAATCTGGCGAAGTTCGTCGGCGAAGCGATCCGGCCGCCAGCCTTTGGGGACGCGGAACCGCAGCGGGGCGGCCGCCGGCACCGCGCCGCCGGCCAAGTAAATCACGACTAGGCGTCGCTCGACCTCGACGGCCCGCACCTCCTCCAGCCGCGCCCGCCGCCTCTCGACCCCGCCGAAGAAGTGGCCGCGCCCGACCGCGACGGCCGCTGACGTCACGCGAAGCCGCTGCGGCGCGCAACTCGGCCACGTCCGATTCACCACCGCCCACCCCACGACGGCGAGCGACGCCCACGCCCACGCGACCAACGCCAGCCGCTCGACGAAGCCGGCACGCGCTCCGTCGGCCGCCGCCAGAACGGTGAATGCCGCCGCCAGCGCCAGCCCCCCGACCATAAGGGCCGAGATCAGCACCCGCGCCACCGTTGAGCCGGCGACCTCGTAGCACACGGCCTCCCCGCCCCGTCTCGCCGCGATTCGCTGCCGCATCGCCTTGCGGACCGGGCGGGTGGCGCGGCGGATCACCCGCTCGACCCACCACGCCTGCTTCACGCCGATGTCGGTGAAGGCCACTTGAAGGCGGACCAGCGGCCGGTCGGATCGCTCCGCCTCGACGGCCCCCTTGACCACCGCCTTGCCGAGGAAGCGGATCACCAACGTCCCGGCCGCTGCCAACTCCTGCTCCGGCCGCGCGGGGTCGGGCGCGAGGCGCTCCCACGCCGACTCGCCCGCCATGTCCCGCCACCGCCCGCTGGCGAAGGTCTGGGTGATCCCCCCGGCGTGGAGGCGATACGTCGTCGGCCCCCGCAGGATCAGGCGCGAGACGCCGAACGCGACCAGCGCGTAGAGCAAACCGCCCGCCCCGAGCGCGACGGCCCCGCCCGCGGTCCAACTGCCGAAGCCGGCGGGGCTCGCCGCCAAGGCACCCAGCAGCGCGGCGAACAGGAAAAGCGCCGCCCCGACAACCGCCACCCGCAGGCCGACGATCCACAGCGGCCACCGCCACGCCGAACGCCCCGCGACGTTGATGCAAACCGCCCCCGGCCCGCGATCCACCTCAACCCCCGCCGGCGGTCGCGGCAACGTCAGTCGGTCGATGTCCACGCGGTGTTGGTTCACCATTGGCACTTTATATAGATCATTCCGTAAGCCGCGAGCGCAGCGAGCGCTTTTCGCCCACGCCGACGAAAAGCGCTCGCTGCGCTCGCGGCTTACCGTCCTCAATAAACCACCACCGGAAACCCGCGCTCGACGCGCCGCAGCCCCAGCCCCTGCCGCACCTCGTCGGCGAGGGGGCCGGGCGACCAGCCGCGCGGGGCGCGGAACGCCAGCGTCGCGCCCGACCGGCCGACGCCGCCGAGGCAGCGGATCGAGACCCGCCGGCCGCCCACGCTGACCGCGGCCACGTCCTCGGCGAACGCCCGCCGGCGTTTCCACCCGCCGAGGAACCGCCCGGTCTCCACGCGAACCGCACCGCGCGTCAGCAGCAGCCGCTCGCGCCGCACCAGCGGCCACGGCGCGGCGATCAGCCCCGCCGCGATCGCCGCCACGCCCGCGCCGGCCAGCACGGCGCCGTTCACGTCGGCCGAGTCCCGAACATCGCCGTACCGCGCGACCAGATGTGCCGTCCCCAGCGCGACCAAATCTGCAACCGCCGCCGCCGCCCGCACCAGGGCCCGGACCTGAACGCTGCCGAGGCGATCGAAGCAAATTAAGCGGCCCCCGGTCCCGCCGCCGACCTTGCGCCCCAGCGCCGCCGCCCGCATCCCGCGCGTCGCCCGGCGCACGGCCCGGTCCATCCACCGCACCTGCGCCCCGCCGAGCGCGTCGAACCGAACCCCCGGCGGCACGACGCCCCGCGCCGACCGGTGCCCCGGCCACGCCAGCGCGGCGGGGTCCCGCGGCGTCGCACCGACCGACAGGTGGCGGGGCCGCGGCACCGCCTCCGCCCACGGCGTGAAAACGGCCCCCTCCCCCGACGGACCCGACTGCCACACGCCCGCCGCCCGCAGCGCGTAAACCGTCTGCCCCCGCAGCGTCCGCCGGCCCTCGTTTACCGAATAAACAGCCGCGACCGCACCGATGCCCGACCCGAAAATGGTGAAAAACCAGTTTCGGAGGCTCCACGGGTCGCCCGCGACGGCCACCGCCGCCGCCAGGCCCGCCGCAAGCAGAACGGCCCCGAACGCGGCCGCCGCCAGACAATTCCGCGCCGCCCCGCCCAACGGCCAACGCCACGCCGAGCCGCGCGCGACGGTGATGCGCACCTCGCCCGACAACCGCTCCAGCGCCATCCCTGCCGGTAGGCGCGGGAGGGCCAGGCGATCGACGTTGACAAGCTCGGACGGCACGCTACGACGATCATAATCCGCGCCGTAAGCCGCGAGCGCAGCGAGCGCTTTTCGTTGGCGAGGTCGAAAAGCGCTCGCTCCGCTCGCGGCTTACTCGGGTCTCCGTCCACCCGCCTTACGCCCGCGACCCTCACGAACTCTCAGCCAGTTCGGCCTCCGCCCCCGGCACCACCACCGGGAAGCCGCGGTCGAGGCGGGCCAGGCCCAGCGCCTGCCGGAGTTCGTCCGCCACCGCCGCGGGGCGTCGGCCGGGCGGGGTGCGGAGGGCGACCTGCCGCGCCCGCCCGGCCACGCCGGGGAAGGTGCTGACCACCACCTCCCGCCGGACCACGGTCACGGCCGCGATTTCCTCCCGCCGGACCCAGCGGTGCCGGTGCCCGCCGAACAGCCGGCCGCGGTCGACGCCGACGGCCCGGCGGCGTCGACCGCGGCCGGTCCCGCCGCGCCGCCGGCCAAACATACTGGGCGACCACCGCCGCCAGCACCAGCGAGATGACGAGCGTCAACCCCCGCAGCGGCGGCCGCTCCCACCGCGCCGCGATCGACCCGCGCCACACCTCAACCCAGAACGCCGCCGCCGCCACCGCCCACGCCGCGGGCACGGCGACCATCGCCGCCTTCGCCCATGCCGCGCCGGGATGCTCGAACCCCTCCGCGGCCGCCGGCAGCGGTCGGCCCGAGATCAGCGTCCGGCGGACGACCCGGTCCATCCACCGCGCCTGCCGCGCGCCGACCGGGGCGAACGTGCCGCGCCGCACCGGAACCACCCCCTCGCCGTCGGCCGACAACTCCATCCACGCCAGCACCTTCCCCTCCGCCGGCCGGCCGTCGGTCTGCACGTCGCGGACCGCCAGCGCGTAGCCGGGCGTCCGGCGGAGCGTCGACGCCGCCACCCGCGCCGCCCGGCCGAACTGCCAGCAGGTCGCACCGATCAACGCGACCGTGACGGCGACCGTCCCCCAGTCCGCCGGGAGCGCTGCCGGAGTCCAAGCCGACGCGGCGACCGCGGCAGACAGAGCCGCGGCGATCAATCCTTTCACCACCAACCGCGCCCACGCCCCCAACGGCCACCGCCACGCCGAGAATCGCGCGACCTCCATCCGCAGCACCGCCGGCGAATCCCACACGACGATCCCCGCCGGCGCCCGCGGCAACCGAACCGACCGCGACTCGGGCTCCGACGGCTCCACAACCGAAGTCTAATGAAAATCAGCGGCTTTCCAAAGTGGCCGCCATGACGGGAAAGCCCCGGTCGACCCTCATCAAGCCCAGTAGTTGCCGCACCTCGTCCGCGAATTGTTCCGCCGCCCGGCCCGGCGGGACGTCGAACGGAAGGGGCTCCCGCGGCAGACCGAGCGGGTCGCGCCGCGCGATCAGCACCAGCCGGCCGGTGAGCTCGACCGAGACGATCTCCTCCAGCCGCGCCCGCCGCCGCCGGACACCCCACGGGTGGTCGGTGCGGACCGACACCGCCGCCGCCGTCACCGTCAGCCGCCCGCGCCGCACGCGCGGCCAGAGGTTGCCGAGCGCGACCCACCCGGTCAGCGCGCCGCAGGCGATCAGCCCCGCCACCGCCGCGTCGCGCCAGCCGCTTCCGACATTCACCGACGGGGCCGTCACCACGAGCCACCCGACGGCCGCCGCCATCGCCGCCGTGAGCGCGACCGTCCCGATCAACCCGCTCTGGGCGCCGGCCGACCCGCCGGAGTCGATGCGCACCGCCTCGCCCGCCGCCCGCCCGCCCGCGGCTTTGCGACGCGCCGCCAGCCGGTCCGGCCGGGTCGCCTGGCGGACGACGCGCTGCCACCAGAACGCCTGCGCCCCGCCGAGCGAGTAGGCCTTCACCGCAATCGCGTCAGGGTTCGCCCACACGTCCGGCAGCCGATAGACCCGCGGCCCCCGCAGCGTCGCCACCAGGTCCAACATTGCCGTGCCGGCGAACCACAGCACGTTGAACCCGGTCAACCCGACCAACACCCACGCGAACGGCGCGTGTGACCCGTCCTTCAACGTGAGGACGACCCACACGAGGGCGAATGGGAGCCACGCCGACCCCAGCAGGTCCCGCGCCACCCGCCGCGCCCCCGGCCCCGGCGGCCACCACCACGCGGACCACCGCGCGACCCGCACCTCAACCCCGCCCGCCGACCGCTCGACCGACAGCCCCGCCGGCGGTCGCGGCAGGCGGATCGACGGTTCGGCGCGGGGCGGGTCCACGGCGGCAGTTTACTACTCGAAAACAGGCGTTCCAAAGTAGCCGGGAGCGGAAGCCCCGGTTTCGCCACAGGACGCTTCGGACGAAACAGCGCTCCCGCGCCGCAAACCGGGGCTTCCGCCTCCGGCTATCAAGGAGATTTCCCTTCGCCCCGCACCACCACGGGGAAGCCCCGGTCGGTCGGGGCGAGGCCGAGGAGTTGCCGCAAGTCGTCGGCCAGTCGGGCCGGTCGATGGTACGCCGGCACCCGGAACGCCAGCGGTTTCCGGGACAGCCCGTCCAGCCGGGGGGCGAGGGCGAGCCGGACCTCCCGCCGGTCGACCGACACCCCACGCACCTCCTCCAGCCGCGCCCGCCGCCACCGCGCGCCGCCGAGCAACCGCCACCGCTCGATTGCCACGACCGCCGAGGTGATCCGCAGCCGCTCGCGCCGCGCCACCGGCCAGAAGCAGCGGACGAGAATCGATCCGACGAGCGTGACCAGGATCACCGTCGTGATGAGCGTGGCGATGACGTCGCGCGTCGATTTCACGTCGCCGTCCGACACGATGTAGGGCACCAGCCACGCCACCGCCGTGCCGCATAGCCCAAGTGTCGCAATGATCGCCAGCCACGCGACCGTCGACCCGCGCCGCGCGACTTCGACCGCCTCGCCGACGCCCCGGCCGCCCGCCACCGCCCGCCGCGCCGCCAGCCGGTCCGGCCGGCCGAACCGGCGGACCGCCCGCTCCATCCACCGCGCCTGCGGCCCGTTCAGGTCCGAAAAGTACGCCTCCGTCTGCACCCCCGGCCAGTCGGTCGGAGCCGCCGCCTCGCCCTCCCCCGACGCCCGCGCCGCCTCCGACCACGGCGTGAACAGCTCCACCTCCCGCCACCGCCCCGCGCCGAACCGCTGCGTCACGCCCTGATCGTCGAGCAAAAACCCCGCCGTCCCGCGCCGCGCCACCCCCAGCCCGACCGCGACGAGCAGCCCGTAGAGCGCGCTGCCGAGCAGCAGCACGATGCTGGCCGCCGCCACCGTGACCCGCGCCGGATCGCGCAGCAGCCCCAGCACCGCGACCGCCGTCAGGACCAGCAGCCCCGCGAGCGTCAGCCCGAGCCGCCCGAGCCGCCGAAACCGCGCCCCGCCCGGCCGACGCCACCACGACCCCGCCGCGACGTCGACCCGAACCCCCGCCCCCTCGCGCGACACCGCCAGCCCCGCCGGCGCGGGTGGCAGGCGCGGGGGCAACCATTCGACGGCAATCGGGGCGGCGGCATCCACGCCCCAGAATAGTCAGCCCCGGCCCGTGCCGAGTGGCGTTGCTTCATAGCCGGAGGCGGAAGCCCCGGTTTCTCGGGGCGGGTACGGCTGCCGAAGTTCGGACTCGTCCCCGCGCAGGAAACCGGGGCTTCCGCCTCCGGCTGTTAAAGTGGCGATTCGCCCCGTTCACCGCTCGACCAGCGGGCGGCCCTTGGCCTCGGGGGCGGGGCGGGGGAAGGCGTCGGGCGTGGGGCGGAGCTTGCGGATGTCGATGATGACGCCGCCGGTCGCGCCCCCCATCGGGTCGACGGGGTGGACGACGGGGTCGGCCGCGCCCAGCAGGCGCAGGGCGGCGGCGGACGCGGCGAGTTCCTCGGCGTGCCGCTCGCCCTTCATCGCCAGCAGTCGGCCGGTCGGGCGGAGCAGCGGCAGCGACCACTCGACCAGCCACGGCAGCGCGCCGGCGGCGCGGGAGGTCACGACGTCGAACGTGCCGCGGGCGCGCGACCGGCCGACCTCCTCGGCGCGGGCCCGCAGCACCTTCACGTTGGTCAATTCAAGGGCGCGGGCGGCGTCGGCGAGGAAGGCGGCCTTTTTGCCGGTCGACTCGATCAGCGACACCGCCGCGGCGGGCCGGGCGACCGCGAGGCACAGGCCCGGCACGCCCCCGCCGCTGCCCAAATCGGCCAGGGTGAACGCCCCCGCCGGCAGGTGCGGCAGCAGGGTGAGGGCGTCGGCGACGTGGCGCGTTTCGGCGTCGGCCCGGTCGGTGACGCGGGTGAGGTTCATCCGCGCGTTGGCGGCGAGCAGCAAATCGAGGTGCCGGTGCAGGCGGTCGATCTGCTCGGGCGAGAGGGCGAGACCCGCGCGGGCGGCGAGCTCGACCCAGAGCGGCGGCGCGTGTCGGACGGCGGGGGAGGTCACGACGCTGGGCCGGTGGAGGGGGTCACGGGGCGCGAGGCGGGAATCGACGCGGGGCGGCTGGTGGTGGTCGGGCGCGTGGCGGTGAGGCCCGAGAGCAGCGGGTCGGGAATCGGCAGCGGCGGCGGGAGGGGCGGGGTGAGGTCGGGCGGGAGGTCGGGTGGGATCGTCGGCGGGAAGGCGGGGATCGTGACGGCCGGGGCGACGGGGAATGCCGCGCCCGGCGGCGTCGGGCGGGTCGGGAATCGGATCGGGGCGGCGTCGGTCAGGGTCCAGTAGGCGACCGCGCCGAGGGCGAGGGCGAGCAGGATCAGGCCCAGCGAGCCGTAGAGGCCGACCCACCAGCGGATGGCGTGCAAATCCTCGACCGTCTGCGGCGGCAAAATGTAAACCGGCGGAGCCGGGGCGGTGGCGGCCGGCGGCGGGGCGGCGGGGCGCGGCGCGGGGGCGGCGTAATCGGGCGGCGCGTAACGCTCGGCGGGTCGGTCTCCGGGCCGCTCGACCGGCCGGCGGCGCGGGCGAGGAGCGGGCGTCTCCACCGGCGGGGCGGGCGGAGTAGGGTTGGGCTGCGGCTTGGCCTCGACCTTGGGCTCGGGTTCCGGCTCGGGCTTGGGTTCGGGCATGGGCGGCTCGACGATTTCGGCCTCCACCTCCGGCGGCGGCTCGGGGGCGGGGCGGGCGGGGGAGACCGGGAAATCCTCGGCGGCGCGGTCGGCGGCGTTGTCGCGGCCGGCGATCTCCTCGGCCTCGATCTCCTCGGCCGTGCTCAGCACCGTGGCGGCGGGCGCGGGGGCGGCCTCGGCGGCGGTGGTGAAGACGCCCGGCGGCCCGACGGCGGCAGTGGAAGGATCGGCGGATTCGGCGGACTCGGCGGATTCCTGCGCCTCATCCCCCTCGCGCTCGTCGGCGAGGTCGTCGTCGAACTCGCCGTCGGGCACGCCTCGGGAGCGGGCCTCGGCGGTCTCGGCCTCGGCGCGGTCGGCGTCGGGCAGGGCGGGGAGGATGAACGCCTGCTCGCAGGTTTTGCAGGTGGTCGCGCGGCCGGCGTAGCGGAGCAGCTTCTGCCGGGTCAGGCGGTAGGGGCGGTCGCAGTGGGGGCAGTTGATCTCGTAAAGCTCGGCCATCGGACGCCCGTTTTACCCGCCGCGGGCCGAAGGTCCAACCGGCGGCCCATCCGCGCGCGACAAATAGGCGGCGTGGGCGGCGCGGCGGCGGCGCATGCCGGTCCGAAAGACGAGCGCGAGGCCGCCGACGAAGCCCGCGGCGTAACTCGCCAGATGCGCCGCCCCGGCCGCGAGAAACCGCGTCTGCCGATCCGCCGGCACGGCCCCGGCCAGTGCGGCGTTGAGGTGGATCAGGTTGCCCTGTGCCAGGAAATACCCCGCCACCCCCGCGACGGCGGCGAGCACCGCCATGACGCCCAGCAGCAGCGCGACCGGCCGGACGAGCGCGGCGGCGTTCGTCTTCTCCTCCGGCCCCGCCCGCGCCGCGACGGCCAGCAGTGCCCCAACGATCCCGCCGGCCCACCACGTCGCCAGCACGCCCCACCCGAGCGCGAGCAGCGGACTCGGCACGTCCTCCCCGAAGACCGGCGGGTGGCCGAGGGTGAAGTATTCGCGGCTGATTTGGACCGTCACCTCATCATGGACGACGCCGTAGACGACTGCGGCGGCGAGGCACAGGGCGAGGATTTTGAGGGTCTCGTTCACTTCTTGCCGGCCGGATTGCGCGTGGGTTTCGACCGGACCGGCTCGATCGTGACGATCAGGTCGACGTTTACGATTCGCATGTGGTTGTCCGGGTCAAAGATGACCGCCGTCCCGCCGGTGGGGGAGCGGCTGATGAAGTCAGGGTGGATCACGCGGATCGTGTCGCCGTCGGCGGTTTTGACGTCGAAGGTCTGGAACGGCTCGGCGTGCATCATCTGGCCGAGCCGGTCGTTCATCTCGTGCTCAATCGCTTTTGCCATGAAGTTTCTCCGTCAGCGAAGGGGTTTACTCGCCGGGGATGTATGTTATTGCCCCCTCCATCGGACTGCTAGCCGTGGCGTACTTCTTCTTCGGGATCCGGCCCGCCTCATAGGCCAGCCGGCCGGCGCGGACGGCGTGTCTCATGGCGGCGGCCATCTTCACCGCATCCCTCGCGCCGGCGATGCCGGTGTTCAGCAGCACGCCGTCGGCGCCGAGTTCCATGGCGATTGCAACGTCGCTGGCGGTGCCGACGCCGGCGTCAACGATCACGGGGTAGGACTCGTCGCCCTCCTTCAACGCCTCCAAACAGAGCATGATGTTCAGCGGGTTGAGCACGCCCTGACCGCTGCCGATGGGCGAGCCGGCGGGCATCACGCTGGCGGCGCCGGCCTCCTTCAGCCGCCGGGCGGTGATCGGGTCGTCGCTGCTGTAGCAAAGCACGGCGAAACCCTCCTTCACCAGTTCCTTGGTCGCTTCGAGCGTGCCGAGCGGGTCGGGCAGGAGGGTTTTCTTGTCGCCGAGGACTTCGAGCTTCACCCAGCCCGCGCCGGCGTTGCCCTGCTTTTCCAGCAGTTCGCGGCCGAGCAGGGCGACGCGCACCGCATCGTCGGCCGTGAAGCAACCGGCGGTGTTCGGCAGGATCGTGTAGCGGCCGAGGTCGAGGAAGTCGAGCAGCGACTTGCCGTCCTTGTCGATCAATCGCTCGCGCCGCACCGCGACGGTGACGACCTGGCACCCGCTGGCGTCGAGGGCGGCGGCCATCGTGGGGTAGTCTTTGTACTTGCCGGTGCCGGCGAACAGGCGGTCGGCGACGGGGTGGGCGGCGATCTTGAAGAGGGGGGCGGTGGTCATGCCCCGATTCTACCGGTCCCGCCGGTCAGCGGGGCTTGCGGGCCTCGAGCTTGACCGAGTCGTCGGGCATCAGGTAGCCGTCAATCGTGCCCACCCCCTCGGGCACGTCAAAGTCGATGGTGAAGTGCGAGCGGTCGATCGGGTCGGGCTGACCGGCATAAAGGGTCAGCCCACCGAAGGGCACCGCCGACAGGCCGCGGACGGGGAGGACTTGAGCCGACAGTTCCGCCTCGCCACGGGCCCAGGTGGCGGGGCGAACCACGCGGGCGAGGAAGACCGGATCGTCCCGTGCTCCGCCGGCGAACGGGCCGCCCGCGGCCCCGAGTGCGGCCTGGTCCCGCGACCACCGGACGATCACCAGCCGCTCCGGCCCGCCGCCCGCCCGGCGGCCGTGGACGAAGATCGCCCCGTGCAGCTCGGCGGGCAACGGGTCGAAAAGGGTGGACCCGTAGTACGTCAGCTTTCCACCGTCATTCGACTCCTGATAGGCCAACGTGCCCGACGGCACCGAGAACTCGATCAACGCCCGCCCCGCCCGCACGTCGGCGGCGCGGCCGACGAACGCCGCGCCCACGCCCCACGCCCCCACCGCAAGCAGCGGCACGCCGAAGATCAGCCCGACAGCCCGCCACACCCGCCGCCGGCGATGGGCCGCCGGCTTCGGCGCGTACTCCAGCGGCTTGGCGGGACCGGCCATTCGCCCACTCTACCCGCCGCCGACGAACGTGACGACCTCCACCGCGTCCCCCTCCACTAAAACGCGGCCGTAGTCGCCCGTCCGCACCAGCCGGCGGTTGACCTCCACCGCCACCTGCTCCGGCCGCAGGTTCAGGTTCTCGACCACGTCCGCCACCGTCGTGCCGGCCGGCATCTTGCGGTGCTCGCCGTTGAGACTAATGCTTATTCCGCCGACTTCGCTCATTCGCCATAGTAGGCCTTTCGCCTTCACCTGCGCGCGATAGTTTCTATGGAATCCACCACGTCGTGCCGATCAATTATGGCATTGTCCCGGCCGCTGCCGCCGTTGATCACGTCGCCCCACCGGGTGTCGACCGAGTAGAACGAGTCATTGCCCGACCCGCCGAAGAGCTGGTCCTTGCCGCGCCCGCCGTCGAGCGTGTCATTCCCGCCGTAGCCATAGATGATGTTCGACTGGTCCCAGCCGGCCAGGAAATCATCGCCCTGCCCGCCGGCGATCTGCTCGACGGTGTCGAGGACGTTGTCGTGTTCGCCCGCCTCGCCGTCGTCGCCGGTGAGATCCTTATATTTCGGCTCCAGCGTGACGCGCACGCCGTTGGTGCGATCATAGTAACTCACGGTGTCGAACCCATATCCCCCGTCGATCAGGTCGGCCCCGCCGCCGCCGTCCAAATAATCTTTCTGGTTCTGGCCGTACAGGCGGTCGTTGCCACTGTCGCCATAGAGGGTGTCGTTGCTGGTCCCGCCGAACAGCAGGTCGTCGCCGGGTCCGCCGAGCAGGCGGTCGGGGCCGGCGGCACCCTCCAGGTAATCGTTGCCACTGCCCCCTTCGAGCAGGTCGCCGCCCTGTTCGCCCTGCAGCGAATCATCGCCGCCGGAGCCGAAGAGGTGATCGCCCCCTCGGCCGCCGAGCAATTTATCGTTGCCGCCCCGGCCGTTGATCTCGTCGTCGCCGCCGTCGCCGAGCAGCACGTCGGCCCCGCCGCCGCCGAGGATCGTGTCGTTCCCATCCCCGCCGAACACCGTCGCCGGCTGGTCGACGTCGACCGTCACGGCATCATCCCCACCGCCCGCGGCGATCGTCAAGCCCTCCACCGCCGCCGCGCTGAACGACAGCCCCTTGCCGTTCAGCGAGACCGTCAGTGTACTGCCGGACGCCGCCACCCTGATCGTGTCCGACCCGCCCGTGCCCTCCACCCGCACCACCCCGCCCACCAGCGTCGCAAACGCCTTCGGCACTACCACCACCGGCACCACCACGGGCACCACCACCGGCGGCGTCACGGGCGGCGTCACCACCACCGGCGGGGCGGCGGGCGCCGACACCGCACGGTCCGGCGTGAAGTCCACCTTCACGTTCGACCCCCCCACGCTCACGTTCCGGTAAGTGACCGCCCCGCCCAGCCCGCCCCCGCCCGCCACCACCGTGTACGACCCCGCCGGCACCGCCAGCGAGTACCCGCCCGACGGCCACGTCGCCGTCGCAAACTTCGCCCCGTCCGACGCCCGCGTGGCCGTCACGCCGATCCCGCCCAGCCCCTCGCCCACGTCGTAAAAGTGGTTCTTCGACCCCCCGTCGGCGAACGCCACGCCGGTCAGGAAGGGGTTGCCGTTCGCCCGGCCGAAGTCCTGCACGCTCACCACCGCGTCGAGCTGGTAGCCGTTGGAGAGGTAATTCCCGAGGCTCACGCCCGAGCCGACCTCGCGCCAATCGCCGTTGAGCAGGTTCGTGCGGTGCCCGCGCCCCGCCACGCTGCGGTCGTCGAACAGCGCGTCGTGCTGCTCGGCCACCCGCACCGCCGGCACGCCCAAATTGCTGCTGGCCTTGAAGGCGATGTTCTCCCCCCACGCCGCGAAGTTGTACCCCGCCGCCGCCTCGCGCTGGCCGGGGTTGGTGCCCCCAGCGCCGGTGTGGCTGATGGTGTCGGTGTCAAGTTGGTACTTGGCGTGCCCCCGCGCCGCCTCGGTCAAATTGACGTTGATCGCCAGCGGCTGCTTGGCGGCGGTGCTGATGGTGCCGGGGCTCAGCCCCTCGTTAAGGTCGATCCGCAGCCGCGCCGCCTCCGCCGCGGGGTTGGCGCGGGCGCGGTTGATGAGCTCGACCATGAGCACCTCCTCCGCCGTCGGCACCGCCGACAGCAGCCGGCGGGGCTCGAGGGACTCGAAAAGCGGCCGCGCGGTGGGGGTGGAGGTCTTCACCCCATCAGCGTCGGCCTGTTTTTGCCGCGCCTTGAGCCGCAAAGCCAACGCTTGAAGGGGAGTCGACGTTTCTGTATAGTAGTCTTCTACTAGAGATCTACTTTGGCACAAGTTGTTTCGAGGTTCACCATGACCACAACGCTCAAGCAGGGACGCAACGGCCCAATCCTCGAGCTTGACCCGAAGCTCCTCTCCGACGCCGGCATCGACTTTGCCTCCCCCCTCGACGTCCGAATCGAGGCCGGCCGCATTGTCGCAGTGAGGCGTGATGGCGCGGAACTCGACGCTCCCGATCCCGCCTTTGACGAGGCGATGGCCTTCACCTTCGCCGAGTACGATGAGACCCTCCGCAAGCTCGCCGAGTAGGGTGCCCCATGAGCGAGCCCCCCCGATTCCTCACCTTCGAGGAGGTGCTGCGCCTCCACGCCCTGTCCCTTGACCGCCACGGCGGCCAGGCCGGCTTCCGCAACGAGGGCCTGGTCCGCTCGGCCGTGGAGATGCCGCGCCAGCAGTTCGCCGGCCAATTCCTGCACGAGGACCTCGCCGCGATGGCCGCCGCCTACCTCTTCCACATCGCCGAGAGCCAGGGCTTCACCGACGGCAACAAACGCGCGGCCGTCGCGTCGGCCGTCACCTTCCTCGCCCTCAACGGCCATCGCCTGGAGGGGCTGCAGGACGAGTTGTACGACGTGACGATCGGCCTCGCCGAACACCGCCTGACCAAGCAGGACATCGCGGCGTTCTTCCGGTCGCACCTGTAGGCGGCGCGTTCGCCGCAAGCAACCCGAGCGATCCGGCGTCCGAGCCGCAACACAGAATGCTTGCACAATCCGCAGCGTCCGCTAAGTTGCGCGGGTGACTTCAGGCCGCACGGGCAGCATCCACCTCCGGGTTCTATAACATGAGCGACCAAATCCCCTACGACGGCCTCGACCGCGTGGAGGTGCCCACGCTCATCGCCTCGGGGTCGACCCCGATGGGGGAAGCGCTGGAGCGCGCGATCGACACGGTCGCCGCCCGCAAGCGGCGGTACAAGGAGGCCGGCGTTCAATACTACCGCCCGTGGCTGCTGCTCATCACCGACGGGGCGCCGACCGACGATTGGCAATCCGCCGCCCAAAGCGTTCGGGCGGGCGAGGCGGCGGGCGCGTTCGTCTGCTTCGCCGTCGGCGTCGAAAACGCGGACATGAACACCCTCGGCCAGATCGCCACGCGGCCGCCGCTGAAGCTCAGGGGGCTGGAGTTCCGGGAGCTGTTCATGTGGCTGTCGGCGTCGCAAAAGTCCGTCAGCGGCTCCCGGCCGGGCGACAAGGTGCCGCTGCCGCCCGTGGCGGGGTGGGCCGAGGTTTGAGCAAACCCGACGGGGCCGCCAGCATGTGGAAGCACGTCCACCGCAGCGTGATCGGCACCTCTCACCGCGCCGGCGGCCTGCCGTGTCAGGACGCCTCGCGGGCGCGGGCGGTGCGCGTCGCGGGCGAAACCTACCTGCTGGTCGCCGCGTCCGACGGCGCGGGCAGCGCGGCGCGGGCCGAGGTCGGTGCTAGGGCGGCGTGTCGAATGGGCGTGGCGGCGATGCTCGGCCACCTCCTCCGCGGCGGCCGGCCGGGCACCGGCGACGGGGCAGACGCCGCGGACTTCACCCGTCGCGTCCATGACGGGCTAAACTCGCTGGCGACCCGCGACGGATGTCAGCCGGCCGACCTCGCCTGCACGCTGCTGCTCGGCGTGATCGGCCCCGCCGGCGGACTCTTCGCCCACGTCGGCGACGGGGCCATCGTGGCCGAGGTCGGCGACGGGCCAACCGTCCTTTCGTGGCCCGACAATGGCGAGTACGCGAACACCACCAGCTTCATCACCCAACCCGCCCATGCCGACCGCCAGCGGTGCGTGGAGATGCCCGGCCCGATCCGGGCGGTCGCGCTGCTGACCGACGGCTTGCAAAATGTCGCGCTGGATCACGCCGCCCGCGCCGCCCACCCGCAGTTTTTCGGCCCGCTGTTCGACGTCGTGCGCCAGCCCGGCGACCCGGCGGCCGATCTCGCCACCTTCCTCGACGGGCCGCGTGTCAACGCGCGGACAGACGACGATAAAACCCTCGTCCTGGCGGTCTGGCTGCCGGAGGGCGATTCGTGAGCGGCCCCCTGACCAGCACGTCCGGCCGGCGCTGGACCCTCGGCCGCGAATTCGCCCGCGGCGGCGAGGGAGCCCTCCACGAGGTCGACGGTGCCTCGGGAGTGGTCGCCAAGATGTACCTCGAGCTGCCGGACGCGGCCAAGGTCGAAAAACTGTCGGCGCTGCTGGCGACCGCCACGCCAGGCCTGGGGCGGGTCGCGGCGTGGCCCAGCGACCTGCTGTTCGACCCTGCCGGTCGCGCAACCGGCATCCTGATGCCGAAGGTCATCGACCGCCGGCCGATCCACGATTTGTACGGCCCGGCCTCGCGTAAGCAGCACTTCCCACGCGCCGACTGGGGCTTCCTCGTCCACGCCGCCCGAAATGCCGCCGCGGCGGTGGAGGCCGTCCACGGCGCCGGCCACGTCATCGGCGACCTGAACGAGAGCGGCTTCCTCGTCGCGGCCGACGCGACGGTGCGGATGATCGATTGCGACTCCTTCCAAATCCGCCACGGCGGCCGGACCTATCGGTGCGGGGTCGGCAAGCCGGAGTACACGCCGCCGGAATTGCAGGAAGGGAACTATGGCGATTCGGACCGCTCCGCGTCGCACGACGGCTTCGGGCTGGCGGTGCTGATCTTCCAGTTGCTGTTCATGGGCCGCCACCCGTTCGCCGGCGTCAAACGGGGCGCGGGGGAGACGCCGACCATTGACCGCAGCATCGCGGGCGGGCACTTCGCCTACTCGCGGCGGGTCGGCGGACCCCTCTCGCCCGCGCCGCACACGCCGCGGCTGGACTTTCTGCCGAACCCGGTGGGCGCGCTGTTCGAGCGGGCGTTCACGATCGGCGACCGTCGGCCTACGGCCGCGGAGTGGCGGGCCGGGCTCGACGCGCTGGCGCGGTCGCTGCAACGCTGTACTGATAACCCCCAGCACCGCTTCCCGGCCGGCTCGATCGCCTGCCCGTGGTGCGCCATCATTGACTCCAGCGGCCCTGACTATTTCCCCTACCGCGTCGTGCCGGGGGCACCGCCCGCGCGGCCGCCGGAGTTCGACGACGGGTTTGACCTCCTCGCGTTTCTGGAGCGCCTTCAGGCGATCCCGTTTCCGGCGAAGGATTTGCCGATCCCGCAGGTGCCGCTCCCGAAGCCCGCGCCGCTGCCGGCGGAGGCGGACACCTCGCGGCTGCCGGCCATCGGCCCGATGCCGCGGCCGCCGGTGTTCCAACCCGAGCCGCTGCCGCCCCTGCCGGTCTACACCCCGGAGTTGGACGCCGCGACCCCGCCCGACGCCGAGCCGGTGCCGCCGTGGCCCGTGCCGACGGTGCGGAAGGTTCCGCCGAAGCCGCAGTTCGCGCCGGTGCCGCTGCCGACGCCGCCGACGTTGGAGCGTCCGCCCGACGCCGCCGCCCACGCCCGCCGGCTGGCGGACGAGCTGCGTGGGCAGACGGAGCACCGCCTGGTGAAGTGGGGGGCGGTGGTCGCCGCCGCAGTTGCGGCAGTCGCCGGCGTGCTTTGGGCGGCGGGGCAGGTCGGAGCTTCCACGGCGGTGGCCGGCGGCGTTTCGGGCGCCTCGCTCGGACTGGCCTTTGCCATCGCTTGGTACGTCTCCACCCGAGACGTGGCCCGCCAAGTCGCCGCCGAACGCCGCAGGATCGACCGCATCGCCGCCGACGTGCTGCACGAGAATGACCTGGTCCAGGCACGCCACGAAGCCGTCTACCGGGAGGCAGAAGCGAAGGCCCGACTCCGCACGCACCGCCACGAGGCGGCGATGCGGGCGTGGCAAGAAACTGCAGAGCAAGTGAAGGGTGCCAACGCCGCCGAAACAGCTCGATTCGACGTCGCGCGACCCGTCATCGCGGCCAAGCGGGCCACGGCGGAGGCTAAAAATGCGGCACGCATCGAAGCATGGAAAGTCGTTGTTGATCGGCATGAGGCACCACGCCTAGAGGCGTGGCGTCTCGAGACGGCGCGGGTCCAGTATTCGCGCGACAGTGCCGATTGGCGCAACGCCAATGCTTGGCGAATCCACGAGTCGCGGATGTGCGAGCATCACGCCGCCGTTGCGAAGCATGAAGGGCGTGCGGCAGCGTGGGAGGCGGCACGCCGAAAGCTGAGCGAGGTTCGCTCCGCCCGCAGCAGGATTGTCGCCGCCGCCCGCCTACGGCGGGACGACGTGCGGCGGCGGTGGGAGGCAGAATATCTCAATGCTTGCGCGACTGAAATGGAATTGAACGACCTTTCTCATGAACTCTTGCGGAATTACGAGGCGCAGAAGACCGCATACCTGCGCGACGTCAATCTCTTGGGCGCGGGCGAGAGGGCGAGCCAGATGCGAAATCATCTGGAGTCCGCTGTCATCGCCTACTCAAATATTCCGGGCGTCGGGCCGAATCGCCTTGGGGAGCTTCACGCCTACGGCTATGAGACCGCCGCCGACATCGACGGCGGGGTCATCAACGTGCCCGGCATTGGCCCGCATTTGAGGGACCAATTGGTTGGCTGGCGCAGACTGGTGGAGCAGTGTTTCAGGTTCGACGCATTGAAGAGCATCAACCCTGCGGACCTGCGGCGGTTACTCGGCAAGTACCGGGGCGACCGCGATGCGTCGCGGCAACGCATGACGGCCGCGGCCGGGAGGTCCGAAGCGTTCGCCGCGCGGTGTCGAGAGCGGAAAGCGGTCTTCGCCGCGGACTTGTTGGCCGCCGAACGGACGCTCGCCCAAGCGGTTGCGGACGAGCGGATTTGACTGCCGCTTCCTCCTCACATCGGCTCGCTCTCGGCGGTGCGGTCGTAGACCTCCAGCAGCTTTTCCTTGTCGAAGATCATCTCCTGCCGGGTCAGGCCGACCAGGTCGATCACGCTGGTTAATTCAATCGCGTCCACCGGGCAGGCCTCCTCGCACATGCCGCAGTAGATGCAGCGGAGCTCGTCGATGTCGAACTTCGCGGGGTACTTCTCGCGGTCGGGCCAGGGGGATTCCTCGGCCTCGATGTGGATGCAGTGGGCCGGGCAGGCGGTGGAGCACATGAAGCAGGCGACGCACTTGACGCGGCCCTCCTCGTCCTTGTTCAGCCGGTGGACGCCGCGGTAGGTTTGGGCGTTCACGCCGCCGTCGGCCACGGCGAGGTCGGCGCGGGTCTCCTCGGGGTACTGGATCACCCGGTGCCTGTCGCGCACGACCACGTCGATCATGTGCCGCATGGTGGTGCCCAGGCCCTTGATCACCTGCGGGAGGTAGAACTTGTCGCCGAGGCTGAGGGTCGGCTCGGTGAGGGTGAGGACGTCTTTATCTTGCATGGGTCCGTGGTCCGTGGTCCGTGGTCCGTGGTCAGTTGCACTCGCGTTCGGGCGATTCTAGGGGTCGGCGGCAATGGGGCGGTCAGCGCTTCTTTCTTTGCAACTGACCACGGACAACGGACAACGCACTAAGCCGCGAACCCGCCCGCCGCGCCGCCGAGTTGGACGCCGGGGTCGGGGGGCAGGACGGCGGGCTTCGGCTGCCGCAGGGGCTTGCCGGGCAGCGGCGTGTCGGCGAAGCGGCTGTCGGGGATGGCGATGCGGTGGTTCACGGTCGCCCCGCGCGGCGTGAACTGGTAGACCGCCATCGACGCCGCCAGCACCACGACGTTCACGCCCAGGAACAGCAGGGCGGCGGGCGTGGTGACGCGGACGAAGCTGCCCCCGCCGGTGAAGTAGACGGCCAGGATCGTGCCGATCAGCAGGGCGAGGCTCATGGGGATCAGCCCGCGCCAGGCCATTTGCATGATCTGGTCGAAGCGGAACCGCGGCAGGCTCCAGCGCACCCACATGAAGGTGAAGAGCACCAGGATCGCCTTGCCGAAGAAAACGACGCCGCGGAGGATCAGGACGATCCAGGAGGAGGTCACGGTCGGGTCGGCCACGTCCGGGCGGGTGCCGGTCCAGAGCCACTCGACCCACGGCAGGTGCCAGCCGCCGAAGAACAGGGCCACGCAGACGAGGCTGGTGGTGATCATGCCCAGATACTCGGCGAGGAAGAACAGGGCGAACCGCATGGAGGAGTATTCGGTGTGGTAGCCGCCGAC
The DNA here is from genome assembly GCA_965260985.1 of Tepidisphaeraceae bacterium. Classification (GTDB taxonomy): domain Bacteria; phylum Planctomycetota; class Phycisphaerae; order Tepidisphaerales; family Tepidisphaeraceae; genus CBDHCE01. Next base: position 158,808 of record CBDHCE010000014.1, read on the forward strand.
GAGTTCCTGCTCGGCCTCGGCCATGTCGAAGGGGGCGCGGTTCGCCTCGGCGTGGATGCAGATCAGGAAGAGTATGAACGCCAGCGGCTGGGTGAAGACGTTCCACGCGGGGATGAACCCGAGCCAGTAGCCCGCCTGGTGGCCGACGATCTGGTTGAGGTCGAGCGTGCCGAACATCACCACGATCACCAGGACCGAGAGGCCCAGCGGGATTTCGTAGGAGATCATGTTCGCGCACGCCCGGATGCCGCCGAGGAAGCTGTACTTGTTGTTGCTGGCCCACCCGCCGAGGACGATGCCGTAGACGGCGAGGGAGAGGATCGAGAGGACGAACAGCACGCCGATGTTGAGGTTGGCGATCTGGAAGTTGAAGCCGCTGGTGTAGCGCGCCAGCACGATCTGATTCGCGTAATTCGGCGGAACGGCGGCGAGGTCGCGCTGGTGCGGGCCGGGCCTCGGCACGCCGTCGGCGGAGTAGACGACGGCGGCGTCGCGGGCGGCCGGCGGCAGGTCGGCCAGCGGGGTGTTGACGGGGATCGACCCGGCCTCGCCGGCGGGCAGCACGAAGAACTCGACGTCGCCGACGACCCGGTAGGAGCGGGCGAGCAGGCCGTCCACCGCCCGCGCCGGCGACTCGCCGAGGGCCAGGGCGTTGGTCACGTCCGCCACGCTGCGGGTGCCCTTGATGCCGCCCCAGGGGATGACGGCGATCGAGACGATGACCACCGTGATCATCAGGGCCGGCGCGAGGGTGTAGAGGATCTTGTCGACCTTGGCGGGGCGGTAGTCTTCCTTGAAGAAGAACTTGATGCCGTCGGCGATGGGCTGGAGCAGGCCGAAGGGCCCGACGCGGTTGGGGCCGAGGCGGTCCTGCACCCACGAGGCGACCTTGCGCTCGAGGAGGATGAGGTACGCGACCGTGCCGAGCGTCGCCAGGTGGACGGCGACGGCCAGGATGATCCAGTAGAGGTTCGCCTGAACCCACTCGAGGGCGGGGTGGAGGTAGGTGTCCATGTTCGCCGGATACGATAACGAGTGGCGGGGGGTTGTCCACCGGGGGCGGCGGAGCGGGTAAGATTGAAAGCCGGGGGCCGATTCGAGAGGAGCGATGATGCCGAGCCCGTTTCCCGGAATGAATCCTTACCTGGAGCGGCCGGCGACGTGGCCGGACGTTCACAACGACCTGCTGATCCGCGCCCGCGAGGCGCTGGTGCGGCAGGTGAGGCCGAAATATATCGTGCGGGCCGAGCTGCGTATCGCCGTCGACGAGGAGGAGGCCGTGCGGAACGCGGGCGGGCCGACGGGGCGGCGCAAGCGCGTGCCGGACATGGCCGTCCTCAAGGGCGACCCGAATGCGCTGCGGGCGGGCGGCACGGCGACCCTCACGGTCCCCGTCGTCGCCACCCTCACCCAGGTGCGCGGGGCCGAGCCGTGGGAGCAGGTTTTCCTCCAGATCGAGACCCGCAAGGGCCGCGAGTTGGTGACGGCCGTGGAGTTGCTCAGCCCCTCGAACAAGGTGGGGCAGGGGCGGGTGGAGTATGCCAGCAAGCGCCGCGAGTACCTGCGCGAGGGGGCCAATCTGGTCGAGATCGACCTCCTGCGGTACGCGGGCGCGCTGGCGATGTCGGACCTGCCGCCGTCGGCCTACCGCGTGATGGTCGCCCGGCCCCGGCGGCTGCCGAAAGTGGAGGTGTGGCCCGTCCACCTCCGCGACCCGCTGCCCAAAATCCCAGTGCCCTTGCTGGAGGGCGATCCCGACGCGGTGCTGGACCTGCAGCCGCTGCTGCACGCGGCCTACGACGGGGCGGCCTACGGCGATTACGTCTATGAGGCCGAGCCGACCCCGCGGCTCGCGCCGGACGACCTGGCTTGGGCACGGCAAACGGCCGGCCTTCCGAGCTGAAGCCTTTCTGACGCGAAAGTTCAAGCCTCCAGCAACGCGCGCTCGAAGGCGTCGGTCGCCTCGGCACGGCCCTGCACGCCACCTACGAAGCGGCGGCTTGCTTTAATTTCGACTGCAACGATGCCCCTGAGCCGCCCTGGCGGGGAAATATCAGCCGTGGTACAGCGGCCTAACCGGCAAGCCGTGAGACACCCGCTCGTGGCGGTTCCCGCGCCGCCCGCGCCGCTAGGCGCGGCCGCAGGCAGGAACTGCGACACGCAAACTATAGTCGGAAGTTTCGTTTTCCCCTCTTGACAAGCGGTCCCGTGCGCGGCATAAAGTTATCGTCTTGTTCATTTCCCCACTCCCCTCATCGCGAGCAGTCACATGAAGATCTCGTTTCACCCCCGGACGATCCTGGCCGCTTTTCGCGCACTCACCCCCCCCCCGCCATGTGTAGGGCTATCCCCGTCGCCAGCGGGCGGATGGTCGAGCCATTGGAGCCGCGCCGCCTGCTAAGCGCGGCCCCGGCACCGATCGACCCGATGGAGCTGCCCGGCGCGGTCCGGCAGCCCGACGGCACGATCCTCGTCCCGGCCTCCCCGGCCGACCCACGGGCCGATGCGCCCGCCGACGACACCACGGGCTTCTTCTCCACCACCCCGCGGACCAAGCCGGACCCGACGGTCTCCTGGGACGCCCAACCGCACGCCTCGCCGTCGGGCACCAGTGCCCCCCAAACGGCCTCGACCTCGTACACCACCCCATTCGCCACGGTGACGGGCTACTGCGCCGGGGCCGAACTCAACAACCGCGACGGCTACTTCAAGTTCGGCCTCACGGACAGCTGCGGCCCCGGTGCCAACGATGCCTTCGCCCCGGCCGGCGGGGTGACGATCAACTACTCGCTCCCGCCGGCCGACGTCAGGCCCGCCACCCCCGGCTCGGACTACGGCGGCCCGCTGCTCGCCCGCCAGGTCTTGATCCCGCAGGGGTACGCGCTCGCCTTCGTCCCCTTCACCCCGGTCCGCGACCGGGTGATCGAGGGGCACGAGACCGTGAAGGTGGCCCTCGAATCCGGCGCGGGCTACTCCGTCAGCGGCAACGGCGGCAAGGGCGGCAACGGTGGGCCGGCGTCCGATCCCCTCGTCGACACGCCGTACCGCGTCGGCGTCGAAAGCAAGACGTTCACCGTCGGGTTCACGGAGAAGCTGGCCCTGACCGTCCGCGACGCCGAGGGCTTCCCCCCGCAGGCCGCCACGCTGAACATTAAGGCAAACTCATACAACCCGGCCGTCATCCAGCCCCAACAGCCGTCGGTCGCCACGGACGCGAATGGGAACGCGGCGCTGCCCGTCAAGGGGATCGGCGCGGGCCTCGCCGCGCTGCTGCTCGAGGTGGCTCAGAACCCCAAAGTCATAGGGCAGGGGAACCAGCAGGCGGCACATGCGACCATCGACGTGACCGCACTGGACGGCTTCTCCGGCCAAGGGGTGGTTGTTCACGTGACTGTCACCGGTGCCGACAACAAGCCCCTTCAAGGGGCGCAGGTGCAATCTGCACCGAACGGCCCTGCGGATGCCGAGCACATTTTTGCCGGCGACCCTGACAAGAAGACTGACGAACAGGGAAAAGTCGACCTCATCGTGATCCTCAAGAAGTCGACCCCTGCGGGGACGCCGGCCACACTCAAGCTGACGTTGAAAGAAGATCCCGGTGGGGCCACCAAACTCTTGCCGGTCACGGTTCACAAGATTTACCTTGCCGTAACGCCTCGGCTCACCTTGTCCGCCAAAGCGAACACCCCAAACAACAAGGGACAGATTGATGCGGTAGTCACCGAGATTCCCGGCAACGCAAAGCCGGTCCAAGGGGTGACGCTGACGCCGCTCGACATCGGTGCCGGGAACGTAGAAATCGACATCCCTTCCTCCTCTCTGACAAGCGATGTTATGGGGCGGGTCGTGATCAAAGTTTTCGGGAATCCACTGAAGGATGGGATTAACAGCGAGACAACCAAAGTGCGGGTCAAGGCGTCTCTTGCGGATGATGAAGACTTCAAGGACGTCGACGTCACTGTCACCAATTGACAAACCCCTTGACGCGGTAAAGACAAGGAGGTGCAGTTTGTTAAACGACTAGGATGACTAAGAAGCTCCTGGTTTGCGTCTGTGCAGTCACCTGTTCGGGTGTCCTGCTCATCTCGGCGGCTAGTTTTATTGAAGGGTTTTACTTAGACATGTTGAGCTACAGCACCCAGAACTCCCGCCGGCACACGACGGTACACTTTTACCTCTATTGCGTCAACGTAAATATTCTAGTAGGGAATTGCATTGACATCTCGGGTATGGCAGTGAAAAATCCAGCACCCAAGGGCATGAAGTGGAACCTGTCGGCATGGCCTGTTCGTGATAGAGGAGAGGGATTACAATATAGGCTCTGGGCACCAACTATCGGATTCAGTTACATATACATCCCGCCGTCTCTGGGTGGACAAGTCTTCCCGCCACTCGTGTGGGAGGCGGGCATTAGAAAAAATTTAGATCTAGGGGTTGGAATGTTTGATTCCTGTGAGGCTGTATACGTTACGTCGCCAACATGGCCCTTCTTGATCGGATTTGGATTCGTTTCCGCCCTTTGGGCGCGGCACCATTGGATGGATCGGAAGAGGCGCCGGAGAGGGCTGTGCCCCGCCTGCGGCTACGATCTGCGCGGCTCGCCCGGCCGGTGCCCGGAGTGCGTGCTGGTGACCGCCGGCGGAAGTCCGGCGCCCGCCGCGGGGTCAGGCTGAACCTAATCATGTTCAGGTCCCGCGCTCGGAGTGGGCTATGGCAGGTGTTTGCGGACCACTGCCCGCCGCTACCCGGCAGCTGGCTGTTCGCCCGCCGCCTCCAGCAGCGCGCGCTCGAAGGCGTCGGTCGCCTCCGCCCATGTGTTGCGCTCGGCCGTGGCGCGGGCGGCGGCGCTGAGGGCGCGCCACTCGCCGTCGGTCATCGCCGCGATTCGCCGGATGGCCGTCGCCATGCCCTCGGTGGCGGTCGCCTCGTCCAGCAGGATCCCGCCGCCCTGGGCGATCAATTCCGGCGCGGCGCCGGCGGGGGTGCCGATCACCGGGGTGCCGCACGCCATCGCCTCGAGGATCGGCAGGCCGAACCCCTCGCTGCGGCTGCCGAACAGCCAGACGTCGCACGCGGCGTAGATGCCGGGAATCTCCCCCTGCGCCGGCCGCCGGGTGTAGACCGACCCCGCCGGCAGCGGCAGGGCGTCGTCCACGGCCTCCTGCCCGAAGCTCACCAGCCGCAGCCCCGGCACCGATTCGGCCGCCAGTCGGAACGCCGTCAGCGACCGGTCGCACCCCTTGAACGGCGTGTGCGAGTAGAGCACCCCCACCGTCGGCACCGCCGCCTTGCCACGCGGCGGGCTGGAGAATTGATCAACGTCCACGCCGTTGGGCACCACCGCCACGGCGTCGATCCCGTGCCGCTCGCGGGCGATCCGCGCGAGCCACTCGGCCACCACGATCCGCTTCATCGGCAGCCGCCACGTCGCGTTCACGCGGTCCACCGGCTGGCCGACCGTCACGGTCTCGTCGTGCTGGATGAAGTACGCCTTCGCCCCCTTCGCCGCCGGCAGGGCGGCGACCCACTCGGCGGTCTCCCACCACGTCGCCACCACCACGTCGGCGTCGGGCACGTCCGACGCGACGATCTGCCGGTGGCGGTCGATCACGCGGTGCCCCACCGGCCGGCCGTCGAAGTGCGAGGGCGTCACCGGCACCCCCGGCCAGCCGCGGCCGGTCAGCGCGCTCTTCACCCGGCTCCGCAGCCGCGGGGCGCGCAGCGGCAGGCTGACGGCCGTCACGGCGTGGCCGCGCGCCGCCAACGCCTCGGCGTAAATCGCCGCGACACGGATGCCGCCGGCCAATCCGGCGTGGGGAAGGACGAAGGTGATACGCATGGGCAGTGGGCAGTGGGCAGTGGGCGGTTGGAAGTTGGAAGTTGGAAGTTGGAAGTTGGAAGTTGGAAGTTGGAAGTTGGATTATTTAGCCGCCTCGCTTGCGGAACGCGTTTCGCCGTCCCGCGCCCCGCACTCGGGGCGGCTAAACAGGGATTTATCGTTTCACCGCCAGCGCCGCCAGGCTCTTCCAGGCGTCGATTCGCGTCGGCCGCTGCATGACCGCGCGGAAACCGGTTTTGATCGCGCTCACGCGCTCGCCGCGGCGGTGTTCGCGCCAGCTCCGGGCGAAGAGCATGTCCTGAATCTGGCGGCTCGTCCCGCGGCGCGGGGCGTCGGCCGACTCCTCCGGCGGCGCGGGCGGGCACCCACGCTCGAGATCGTCCGTCCCCGTCGCAAGCCGCTGCCCCAAAAACGCGGCGGCGGCATCGGCGTAAAACTGCCGCCGGCCGTCTCGCTGCGTGTGGGTGATCGACGCGTCGTGCAGCCGGTACAAGTAGGCGACCGCCGGGTCGTAGCCGATGCGGGCGACGCCGGCCAGTCGGTACTGCAGGTCGGCGTCCTCGCTGGTCTGAAACCACTCCCGGCACCCGCCGATCCGCCGGAGCAGATCGGTGCGGAACAGGTACGCGCAGACGTGCGACCGCCCGCGGCCGGCGAGCAGCTCGGCCGTCACGTCCTGCGGCGTCGGCCCGTCGGCGAAGGGATGATCGACGTCGCGGCCGGACTCGCTGATAGTCGCGTAGCCGCCGCACACCGCGCAGAAGTCGGGCCGGGCCTCCAGCCATGCGACCTGCCGCGCCAGGCGGCCGGGCGGGTAGAGGTCGTCGGCGTCGCAGCGGGCGAGGAACTCCCCCGACGCCGCCGCGAGGCCGGCGTTGAAGGCGGCGGAGATGCCGCGACGCGGCCCGTCAATCACCTTCACCCGCGCGTCGCCCAAGCCCCGGGCCACGTCGGCGGAGCGGTCGGTGGAGCCGTCGTCGACCACCACGGCCTCCAGGTCGACCGCGGCTTGGTCGAGCACCGACCGCAGCGCCGCGGCCACGAAGGGCTCGGCGTTGCGCATCGGGATGACCACGGAGAGGCGGGGCATGTTCATCGTATCGGGCGATCCTGTCGGCCGAATCAGGCGGCCGACGAGTAGGAGTTGGCGGTGCGGGTTGCGGCGGTCCGCCGGGCCACGCCCTGCCGCGCGGGCGTGGCCGGCGGCGGGAGGCTCGGCGGGCCGGGGTCCAGCGGCGCGCGGTTGGGCCGGGCGGCGGCGGCGGCGAGGAGCTTCCACCCCTCCAGCCGCCCCGGCCGCGCCGCGACCGCCTTGAGCCCGTACACCGCCGCCGTCCGCCGGTGCCCGCTGCGGAACGCCCACCAGCCGAACTTGACGAGTTGGCGGTGCCGCCCGATTTTGCCGGCATCCGCCCTCCACCCGCCGGCGCCCTCGAATCGCCCCTCGATGCCGCGCCGCCCCCACGCCGCCTCGCACGCGCCGCGGCGGTTGTTGATCTGCAGGTCCTGCTGCGTCTCGCTCATGCTCTTGGCGTGCATCCGGTAGCCGAGGATCACCCCCGGCAGGCACGCGAGCCGGCCGACCTCGCCGAGGCGCAGCCACAGGTCCAAATCTTCCGCCGTCGCGTAGGCCGGGTCGTACCCGCCGACGCTCAGGGCGGCGTCGCGTCGGAACATCGCCAGCGGGTGGCTGATCGGCGTCAGGCCCGCCAGGCACAGCCGCTGCAGCGACCCATCGTCCGCCGGCGGCTCGAACGCCCGCAACGCGCGACCCGCGCCGTCGATCAACTCGTAGCCCCCGCCCAGCAGCACCACCTCGGGGCGTTCGCGCATGAACTGCACCTGCCGCGCCAGCCGGTCGGGCCGGCACACGTCGTCGGCGTCCATCCGGGCGATCAGAACGGCGCGCGACTGCTCGATGCCGCGGTTCAGCGACGCGACCAGCCCGGCGTTGGCTTGGGTGATGACCCGCACCCGCCGGTCAGCCGCGGCGTAGGCGGCCAGTTTTGCCGCCGAGCCGTCGGTGCTGCCGTCGTCGACGATGACGAACTCGAAGTCGCCGAAAGTTTGTTCCAGCACGCTCTGCACCGCCTCGGCGAGGAAGTCGCCGGCGTTGTAGACGGCCATCACGACCGAGACGGCGGGGCGGGGCTGGTCGAGTGGATTGGACATGATGGCTCCGCAGACTCGCCCCACGCGTCGGCGGTTGCGCGGCGGGCCGGTTATTATCGGCAAAAGTCGTGGCCGACCGCAACCCGAGTTGCGGGGTCGCGTCCGGCTTGCAAACCCGCCCGGTCACCGGCCGCGGAGGGCGCAGTAGAGCATCCGCCAACTCTCCGGCGACCACGGCGAGGTCCGCACCGCCGCGGTCGCGTGGCGGCGGGCGATGCGCTTCTTCCCCAGCCGCAATGCCGACCAGCCCCACCGGCGGTACTGCTCGGCGGGCAGCAGCAGCGGCTTGCGGTCGGCCAGCGCTGTTTCCGGCGGCGCGGTCAGCCCCCGGCGGCGGTGGGCGGCCTGCACCGCCCGCCGCAGCGTCGCCGACTGCTCCGCCGTCCGCCGCTGGCCCATGCTCGACAGGTGCTGGCGGTAGTTCAGCAGCACGTCGGGCAGGTTCGCCAGCCGGCCGATCTCGGCGAGCTTGAGGAAAAAGTCCAGATCCTCGCCGTAGGTCAGCGACGGGTCGTACCCGCCCACCGCGAGCATCGCGGACCGGCGCATCATCGCCGCCGGGTGGACGATGGACCAGCCGATGCCCTGGAGCAACTGCGCGTCGATGGCGTCGTGGTCGAGGGGGTGCTCGGGCACGTCGAGTTCGGCCCCGAGCGGGTCGATCCGGCGGATGCGGCTGCCGAGGGCGACCACCTCCGGGTGCGCCCGCAGGTGGGCGAGCTGCTTGTGCAGGCGGTCGTGGGTGCAGACGTCGTCGGCGTCGATGCGCGCGACGAACTCCCCCCGGCACGCCGCCAGCCCGTCGTTCAGCCCACCGGCGAGGCTGGTGGCGTCGCTGCGCATCAGCCGCAGGCGCGAGTCCTGGTCGGCCGCCCGCCGGAGGATGGCGGCGGTGCCGTCGGTGCTGGCGTTGTCGACGATGACGAACTCGAAGTCGTGCTCGGTCTGCCGCAGGATGCTCTCGAGGGTTTCGTCGAGGTACGCCTCGCCGTTGCGCACGCAGAGCAGCACGCTGATCGACGGGGCAACGGCGGGGTCGAGCGGCTCGGACTGAAACGTCGGCGAGCCGGGGGCGAAGAGCTCGCGCGGCCAGCGGCGCAACAGGTGCTCCTTCACACGCCGCTCCCACGGGTGGCGGTGCATGGCGGTGAAGTAGAGCATCCCTTCGGCGTAGCGCCTGGGGCCGAGGATGCCGCGGCGGCGCAGGGCGCCCAGCAGCGCCCGCCCCTCGCGGCGGTCCACGCGGCGGGCGAGGCGCTCGGCGGCGTTGAAGTAGAGGCCGGCGAACCAGAGTTTTCGGGCCGGCGTCATCAGGCCCGCGCCGTCGACGGTGCGGTAGACGCTGTCGAGCGTCGAGACGCGCGTGCGGGCGTGCTCGACCCCGAAGCTGCTCTTGCCGATGGAGTGCCGCTCGCCGTCGGGCCGCCGCCAGTAGCAGTCGACCACGTCGATCTTCTCGTACTTCAAGCCCCTCGCCAGCGCGCGGATGTGGTGCTCCCAGTCCTGGCTGCTCTGGATCGACTCGTCCCACGGCCCGAGTTTGTCGAGCGCGGCCCGCCGCCAGATGGGGCTGGTGGTCTGCCAAACCGTGTCGCGCCGGAGGTAGCGGTCCAAATCCTCGGCGGGCGTCGCGTCGGTGAAGCGGTTCCACAGCAGGTTCGTGTCGCCGGGCGTTTGGCGGAACACCTGGCACTGCCAGACGGCGAAGTCGAGCTCGGGCTTGGCGACCATCAGCGCGGCGCGGTGGGCGAGGCAGTCGGGGGCGATCAGGTCGTCGGAGTCGAAGAAGATGACGAAGTCGCCGGTCGATTTCTCGGCCCCGAGGTTCCGGCCCGCCGGCCCGCCGGTGCGGCCTGCGGGCAGTTTGTGGTAGGTGATGCGCGCGTCGCGCGTAAGGTACTCGGCCATCACGGCGTCGGTGTCGTCCGTCGAGCGGTCGTCGACGACGATCGCCTCCCAGTTCACGTGCGTCTGAGCGAGCGCCGACTCCAGCGCCTCGCGCAGCAGCGCGCCACGGTTGTGGGTCGGGATGACGATGGAGACGAGGTCGGACATAGAAGTTTCTGTGGCACGGGCGTCCCGCCCGCGTCTTTTTGCCTGGCCTGAACCACGAGGCGCGCCGTGCGCGGACGCGGGCGGGACGCCCGTGCCACCGTTCACTCCCGCCACTGGGCCGGCAGGATTGCGCTGGTCTGGGTGCTGCTGGGCAGCTTGCCGGTGCCGAGGAGGTCGGCGTAGATCACCTCCAGCTTGCCCGCCAAATCGACGCGCTCCACGACCGCCTCGTGGCTGTCGGCCAGAATCAGCTCGACGTCGTAGGAGCCCGGCCCGATCGGCAGGGCGGGCACGTCGCACGTCAGCCGCTTGAAGTCGCTCCCCTTGAACAGCATCTTCGCGTGGTAGAGCGTGTGGAACAGGGCGGCGCGGTGGCCCCGGCGGTTGCGTAGGCCGATGCCCAGGGTGAAGTTGCCGGGGTCGGCGAAGTCGCGCATCTCGACCTCGAACCGCACGCCCCGGCCGGCGGGCAGGATGTTGGTCTCCTCGCCGTCGACGAACATCTTCAAGTCGTGGAAGATCGGCGGGCGGGCGCGGTTCTGGTCGCGCGGCTTTTGGCTCAGCGGCAAATCCTCGCCGGCCCCGCCGGCGGTCATGTAGCGGCGGATGCCCTCCTCGGTCGGCACCTTCCCCGCCGCCCGGCCCCCCTCCACCACCACCACCGACGAGCAGAGGCCGGCGATCGCGTCCATGCTGTGGCTGACGAACAAAATCGTCCGCCCCTGCTTCACCACGTCGTTCATCTTCCCCAAACACTTTTTCTGGAACTCCGCGTCGCCCACCGCCAGCACCTCGTCGACGATCATGATCTGCGGGTCGAGGTGCGCCGCGACCGCGAACGCCAGGCGGACGTACATGCCCGACGAGTACCGCTTCACCGGCGTGTCGAGGAACTTGCCGACCTCCGAGAAGTCGACGATATCGTCGAACTTTTTGGCGATCTCCGCCCGGCTCATCCCGAGGATCGCGCCGTTGAGGTAGACGTTTTCGCGGCCGGTCAGCTCGGGGTGAAAGCCGGTGCCGACCTCCAGCAGCGACGAGACGCGGCCGCGCATGACGGCCCGGCCGGCGGTGGGCTCGGTGATGCGGCTGAGGATCTTCAGCAGCGTCGATTTGCCCGCCCCGTTGCGGCCGATCAGGCCGACGGTCTCCCCCTCGCCGACCTCGAACGCCACGTCCTTCAGCGCCCAGAAGACGTCCTCGGCCGATTCGTCGTCGTAGTTTTCGTTGAACTTGCGGAGGCGGGTGATCGGCGCCGTCAGCGCCGCCGTCGCCGCCTCCTTGAAGGTGCGGTTGGCCTTGTCCTTCAGCCCGATGCGGTACGCCTTGCCGATCCCCTCGACGCTGACCATTGGCTTGCTCATGGTGACTCCTCCAATGGATTAGGCGATGTCGGCGAAGCGGCGCTCGACGCGCTTGAAGTAGAACAAACCGAACCCCAGCAGCAGCGAGCACATCACCACGCTGCTAGCGAGCATCAGCGGCTTCCAGGGCTGGCCCAGAATCGCCGAGCGGTAGCCGGTGATGATGCCCGCCAGCGGGTTCAGCGCCAGCCAAACCTCCCTCTTGCCGAACACCTCCGGCGGGTAGACCACCGCGCTCAGCCACAAACCGAACTGGCTGATGAACGGGATCAAAAAGCGCAAGTCGCGGTAGAGTACGGTGGCCGCGCTCATCAGCAGCGCCAGCCCCAGGGCGGCCACCCACGTCAGCAGCAGCAGCGGGGGGAGGAAGACGATTTGCCAACTCGGCACCCACCCGGCGGTGAAGAAGTAGAACAGCCCGACGGCCGCCAGGATGCCGAAACTGATGCACATGTCGACCATCGCCGACCCGCACGCGGCGGCGGGCAGGTAGAGGCGGGGCATGTAGATTTTGCTCATCAGGTTCTGCTGCGTGACCAGCGACATGCCGCCGTCGGTGATCGACTTTTGCAGGAACAGCCACGGCAGCAAACCGGCGTAGATGTACAGGGCGTAGGGCGGGTCGCCGACTATCGAGCCGTCGAGTTTCGCTGCGCGGCCGACGACGGTGTAGATCGTCATCGAGATCAGCGGCACGAACACCGCCCACGCCGCGCCGAGGATCGCCTGCTTGTACTTCACCTTCACGTCGCGCCAGACGAGGAAGTAGAGCAGCTCGCGGTAGTCGAGCAGCTCGCCCCAGTCGACGCCGATCCACCCCTTGTGCGGCTCGATCACCGTCTCGACGAGGCCGTCGGACACCTCGCCGGCCGGTGGCGGCGGCGGGGCGGGAGAATCGGCGCGCGGGGCGGCGATCAGTGGCGTGTCGGCGGTCATCGTCATGCGGTCCATCGTCGGCTAGTGATAGCGGTCGCGGGCGGGGAATCAACTGACTCGCCCCGCCCCACCCTCTCATCGGACGCCCCGGCGGCGCGAATTAACCCGACCCCGCCGCTCGCGGCTTCGCAAAGAAATCGAGTCCCCGATTCCCTCACTTTGCGAAGCCGCAAGCGGCCGGCAAATCCGCCAGCGGCATCGGGAAGTCCGGTTTCGGCGCCCCGCCCGCAACCCAGTCGTACACCTTGATCGTCATGGCCGCCTTGGCGTCCCAGGTGAACTGCCCCATCGCCCGCTCGCGGGCCGGGCCGGACTTGGCGTCGATGGTTTCCGGCGACGCCACGGCCGCCGTCAGCACCTCGCGGAACCGCCGCACCAGCGTGGGGCGGTCGGCCATCGGCACCAGCCAGCCGGTGCGGTCGGTCACGAGCTCCCCCAGCCCGCCGTAGTCCGGCACGACCGGCACGACGCCCAGGGCCATCGCCTCGAGCGCGACCGCGCCGCCGAACTCGCGGACGCTGGGGAAGGCCATCAGGTGCGCCCGCGCCAGGTGCCCCTGCACGCCCGCGTGCTCGACCCACCCGTGGAGCGTTACGCCCGCCAGCCCCTGCTGTTCGACCCGATTCCGCAGCGCGGGCATCATCGGCCCGTCGCCGACGATGTCCACCGCCAGCCGGCCGCTTTTGATCAGGTCCGCCGCGGCGTCCAGCAGCAAATCCGCCCCTTTGTATGGCACCAGCCGGCCGACGAACACCGCCCGCACCGGCCGGGCATCGGCGGCGGCGGGGCGGCCGTCGGTCGGGATCGAGAACCGCTCGGGGTCGATGCCGTTCTCCGGGACGTACACGCACTTGTCGTGGTACCGCGCCGGCATCTGCCGCCAGGTGTCGCGGCTGCCGATCAGCAGGGCGGCGGCATTCCGGCGGCAGGCGCGGTAGCCGGGGATCAGCTTGTACGCGCCGCGGACGTAACTGAGCCACTCGCGCTCGCGCCGCCGGGCGGAATCAAATCCCTTCGGCCACGGCACCCCGCCGTTGAGCGGCCCCCAGACGAACGGCACCCCCGCCCGCCGGCACCGCCCCGCCAGCCGCGCCGGCAGCGTCGGGCTCAGCGGCGTGAGCTGATGCACGACGTCGAACTCCCCCGATTTGATCCGCCCGCCGAACGCCCTCCACACCTGCCGGTCGAAATACGGTTGACTGACGGCCAGCAGCGCCATCTTCGTCGTCCACCCCTTGCCCGACCCGCCGCGGAGCTTGGTCGACAGGGCGTTGATCGGCCCGACCACCGCCTCGGAGTCGATCGCGGTGAAGTCGCGCCCCTCCACCAGCCCCGCCCGCAGAATCGCCGGCCGGTTGCGCACCTGCGTGACGAGGTGCGCGTCGGTCGCCCGCGCCAGAGCGCGGTAGTGCGACCACCCCTCCAGCGGCACGCTGACCCACTCCGGGTTGGCGGCCTCGGCAATCACGAGCGGGCGGTGCGGCATTCTTAATCTATCGGCTACCCCGTGGAACGGGCGTCCCGCCCGGATTTTTTTTGGCGAAGAGATTCTAAGAAAGAGAATCCGGGCGGGACGCCCGTTCCACGTCACGCCTCATCGTTTACCCGAGCGATCTCCCCCGCCCGCCGCAGCGTCGCGCGGGTCATGGCGACGACCAACTGCGGCGGGAAGTCGGCCTCGGGATTCTGCTTGTACGACTCGGGGATCACGCCCATCGCAATTTCCCGCACCTCGTACTCGGCCCGCTGCTGGCGGGCGGCGAGGGTGGCGGCGTCGTCCCGGTCCGCCGGCTCCAGCACGTCGTACGCGAGCATCAGCGTCGAGACCTGCCAGTCGTAGTAACTGTGCGTTCCAGCGTCGGGGTCGGCCATGCCGCATGATAGCCGCCGGCCGACGCGCGCCGCATTGCCACTTCGCTTGCGTCGAACCGGCCGCTCGGCACAATCGGCCCGGCATGGCAGACGCGGGCGACCCACCAACCCTCCGGGCACTGATCCTCGGCCAATCCCTGGCGACCGTCGAGCCGCTCCAACTCGAGCCGTTCCGCCGCCACCAATCCGAACTCAAAAACCGCTTCGGCCTCGCGCTCGATTTCGCCGAGACGAAAACCTTCGCCGACAAAGCCGCCGCCCTCGCCGCCCGGCCGTGCGACGTGGCGTTCATCCAAACCTCGTGGAAAGATTCGCCCGACGCCACCGCCGGCTTTTTCCGCGCGATCCACGCAAAGCCCGACCGGCCGAAAATCGTTTACCTCGACTCGTTCGATTCCTCCGCCTCCCCCTTTTTCGGCGTGCTGCCGTTCGTGGACGCCTACGTCAAAAAGCAGCTCCTCCGCGACCGGGCCGCCTACGACGCCGACCTCGCCGGCGGCTACGTCTTCACCAACTTCCTCGCCCGCGAACTGAACGTCGATCTGCACGGCTGGCACCTCGGCTCGCGCGTTCCGGCCGGGGAGTGGGGCAAAATCGTGCTCGGCTGGAACGTCGGCACCGCCGACCGCTTCCGCGACCCGCTGCTGAAGCGCGGCCCGGCGCGCTGGCGGCGCACCTGGCCGCTGCCGGCGCGGCGGACGATCGACGTCGCCTGCCGCGTTTCGCTGGGGTCGGCGGCGGAGTCCGAGGCGGGCGGGTGGTATCGGCTGCACCGCCGGACGGCCGTCGAGCGGGTCGCCGAGCTCGCGCCGAAGTTCGCCGTGGTGGCCGAGGGCTACGGCAAGGGGCCGGCGGGGCGGGTCAAGCCGTGGCGCTACCGGCTGGAGTTGCGGCGGAGCAAGCTGTGCGTCAGCCCGTTCGGGTACGGCGAGATCTGCTACCGCGACTTCGAGGCCGCCCTCGCCGGCTGCCTGCTGGTCAAGCCCGACCTCTCGCACCTGCGAACCCGGCCCGACCTGTTCGAGGCCGGCGAAACCTACGCCGCGGTGCGGTGGGACTGGTCGGATTTGCCCGCCGTCTGCCGGCACTACCTGGCGCGACCGGACGAGCGGCGGCGGGTGGTGCGAACCGCGCGGCGGCGGTACAAGCAATACTTCGCCGGCGGCCTGTTCTTCGACGCCGTGGCGGAGGTGCTCCGGAAAGTCGGGCTCTTGAGCGGCGCAACGGAAGGCCCCGGCGGCCGGCGGTGAATGCCGGGGCCGGGGCCTTGCCGCATGAGAGTTCCCGCCGGTTCAATCAGGCGACCAGCCGCGCGCCGCTGACGTGGCCGTTGACGGTGGCGTGGTAGCTGCGGCGGTCGAGGTCGACGTCGCGGAAGGTGCTGTTGGTGACGCGGCGTCGGGCCTCCCACTGGGCGGGGGTGAGGTAGCCGGTGCCGCCGCCGACCCACGCCACGCCGCCGCCGGCGAGGGGCAGGCCCTTGCTGCCGCTCGGCCAGACGTTGTGGTCCAGCCGCACGAAGCTCGACAGGTCCGCCTGGGCCACGTAGATCGCCGCCGCGCCGTACGCTCCCGGCCGCAGGTTCGGGGCGAGGTAGACGTTGTCCGTCAGCACGATCCCGCCGACGCTGCCCTGCACCTGCAGGAAGCGGCCCATCTCCGCGGGGTTGACCGCCGTGTTGTGGTCGATCACCAGGTCGACCACGCCGCGGCCGTACTCCTTGTTGAAGCCCTCGACCTCGATGGCGGTGCCGCCGGTCTGGAAGATCACGTTGTCGTGCAGCGTGACGTGCTCGGACCCGTGCTTGACCTCCAGCATCGCGCCGCTGATGCTGTTGCGCGTGACCACGACGTGCGAGAACCGCGCCTCCTTGCTGTGCAGGCCGTTCTCCTCGCCCAACGGGCCGATTGCCAGTGGCCCGTTGACGATATTATCGGCGATGTAGGCGTACTCGCCGACCTGCGCGACGATGGCCCCCTTCGCCGTGTCGTACCGGTCGCCCTCGGCCCGGCGGTCGAGGTTGGTGAAGTCGTTGTGGGCGATCACGACGTGCGAGACGCCGTTGCCGCTCAGCCGCACGACGTGCTCGCGGGTGCTGTTGGCGACGAAGTTGCCCTGCACCACCAAATTGCGGCCCTCGCCCCAGAGGAAGTAGGCCCGCACGCCGGTGACGCTGGGGGAGGCGTTGTCCTGCACCAGCGCGCCGGTCGGTCGGCCGTTGGAGTTGATGGCGTAGCTGACGTTGAAGAACTGGTTGCCGAGGACCGTGACGTTCCGCCCGCCGATCCGCAGGGCGAAGGGGAGGCCGGCGGAATCGGTGCCGCCGTACTTGCTGGTGAAGGTCAGGTCGCGGACGGTCACGCCGTCGGCGGCGGGGCCGACCTGGACGATCTCGTTGAGGCCCAGCCCGCCGACCCAGTTCAGCACCGGCCGCTCGCCGGTGCCGTAGGCGCCGATCACCACGTCCTTGCCGTAGATTTTCATCGCCGCCTCGACGCCGAAGGTCTGGCCGCGGGCGAAGAGGATTTCGGTGTCATCCCCCGCCAGCGACGCGGCCTTCTTGACCGTCCGCAGCGGCCGGTCCGCCGAGCGGCCGTCGTTCGAGTCGGCCCCGGCGGCGCTGACGTACAGCACCTTCCGCTGCGCCGCCGCCACCGTCACGCGGGCCGTGGCGCTGTCCATCTTCCCCGCCGCGTTGGTCACGCTCAGCCGCACCGTGTAGGTGCCGGGCTTGGCGTAGAGGTGGGCGGCGTTGAAGCCCACGGTCTCGTTGAACCGCGACCCGGCGTCGCCGAAGTCCCACGCGAAGATGCCGTCCTCGGCGTCGCCGGCGTTCAGCGTGCTGCCCAGCCCGTCGACGTGGACCGCGGTGCCGACCGCCACGTTGTCGAACAGCGCCTGAATGCGGGCGACCGGCGCGGCCCCCGTGGCCGTCGCGGAGATCGTCGGCACGTTCCACCCGCCCGACGGCGAGGGCTCGGCCACCGCCACGGGCTTCACCGGCGGCACCGACGCGGGCGCGGCCTTGGTGGAGGTCGTCGAGGATTTTGAGGTCGTCGAGGTCGTGGAACTCTTCGGGGGCGCCGGGACCGCCTTCGCCGCCGTCAGCACCTTCAGCGTGATCGCCCGCCCGCCGCCCGCGCCGCCGGTGCGGTTCGCCCCGGCGTAGGCGATCGCCTCCAGCCGCACCGTGCCGGTCGGGAACGGGCCGGTGCCGTAATTCCCCTTCGTGTCGCCGAACAGGGCGTAGGGGGCGAGGTTCTCGGTCTGCACCGTTTTGCCGTTGGCCTTGATCTCGATGCTCCCCTTGAAGCCGTCGGGCGCGTTGACGCGCAGCGTCGGGTGCTTGGGCAGCTTCGCCAAATCGAGCGTCTGCCCGTCGGCGAGGTCGAGGAAGCCGGGCACCGGCCGGTCGGTGTCGGCGTCGATCAGCGTGAAGCCGGTGACGCGGTTGACGGTGGTGCCCGCGCCGGTCGAGTCGGCGGCGAGCAGGCGGCTGGCGTTGTAGCGGTAGAGGTCCGCGCCCGAGCCGCCGGCCAGCGAATCGTTGCGGTCGCCGATGAGGGTGTCGTCGCCGACCCCGCCGTCGATGCGGTCGCGCCCGCCGCCGCCGCGGACGAAGTCCGACCCGGCGCCGCCGGCGATCACGTCGTTGCCATCGCCGCCGAAGATCGAGTCATCGCCCGACCCGCCGTCGATGCGGTCCTTGCCCGCGCCGCCCTCGATGTGGTCCGCGCCCGCGCCGGCGAAGATGGTGTCGTTTCCCTCGCCGCCGTAGATGGTGTCGGGGCCGGAGGCGGTGCGGATCTGGTCCGACCCGCCGCGGCCGTCGACGCGGACGGGAATGCTGATGCGGCCGTCGACGGTGATGGCGTCGTTCCGCTCGCCGCCGTCGATGACGATGCGGCTGACGTTTCGGGCGCTGATCCACGACCCGGCGTGGCCGTTGACCAGCACGCGGAGGCTGCGGCCGGTGCGGTTGGCCTCGACCTTGATCTCGTTGGACCGGTACGCCTCGCCGTGGATCACCAGCTCGCCGCCGCTGAGCGTCACCGGCGCGTCCTGCGGGGCGGCCATCAGGCGGCGGCACTCGAGGCTCTCGAGCGTGGCGAACCGGCGGCGGTCCTCCGCGGGCCGGCCCGGCAGCCGGGCGGCGACCATCTTGCGGGCCACAGTGCGGACGGCCGTACCGATAATCAGGCGGGTGGTAGCTCTCATAGCCACCATGTCGAGCCGTCCGGGCACCGACTGCGGCCGCTTCAGCCCACTTTCCGCGGGTCGCCCTGCTCCCGCAGCCCTCGCAACCCCTCCGCCCGGCGGAGTCGGCACAGGTTCACGTCCGATAGACTTCTCGCCCCCGCTAAGTCCGGTAATCGACGCCTTATCAGTAGTGGCAATCCTCGTGGCACGGGCGTCCCGGCCGCGTCTTGGTGAGAAGAGAAGGCGCGGACTCGGGCGGGACGCCCCAGCCACGGGACAGCGCGCAGCAAAACGCCCGCGGAACGAATCCCGCGGGCGTCCTGCGATCCCCTCCCGTCCGCCGGGTTAGGCCTGCACCGCCCCGACCGTCCAGGGCTTGCCCGGGTCGCGGTACTTGCCGTTGATGTCGGTGAAGACCCCCGCCAGCGGCACGCCGCCGCCGACGGCCGCGTCGGTGGTGGTGGGCTTCTGGCCGCCGTCGAGCTTGACGTTCTCGAACGAGTCGTTCACCACCACCCGCAGCGCGTTCCACTCGGCCGGCGTGAGGAAGCCCTCGGTGCCGGTGCCGGGGCCGCCGACCCAGTTCACGCCGCCTTGGGCATAGTCGAGGATGCGGGGGTCGGGCCAGACGTTGTGGTCGATCTTGTTGAACCCGCTCAGGTCGCTGGTGTTGATGAACACGCCGGCCGAGTGGTAGGCGCCGATGGTCAGGTTCGGGGCGACGTAGAGGTTGTTCTCCAGGTTCACCCCGTCCGCCACGCCGCTGAACCAGGCGAAGCGGCCGATGGTGCTGTTGTTGATCGCCGTGTTGTTCAGGATCGACACGTCGACCACCCCGCGGCCGTACTGACTGTTGTAGCCGTCGACCTCGATCGCCTGATCGTTATTGACCCGAATCACATTGTTGCGGATCATCACGTGCTCGGCCCCGTGGGCGACCTCGACGGTGCTCCGGTCGATCACGTTGTCCTCGACCACCGCGTACCGCCACCGCGAGCCCTTGGTGGTCAGGCCGTCCGCCTCGCCCAGCGGGCCGATCGGCAGCGGGCCGTCGATGCGGTTGTCCGACAGGTAGGCGTAGCTGCCGAGCTGCACCGTGATCACGCCCTTGCTGGTGTCGTAGCGGTCGACCGTCCGGCGGTCGGCGTTCGCCAGATCGTTGTCGTGGAAGTTCACCCGCTGCCCGCCGCTGATGCGGACGGTGTGCTCGCGCGTGACGTTGACGACCTTGTTGCCGAGGAAGGTCCAGTCCGAGCCGTCGACCCACGCGAAGTAGCCGCGGATGCCGGTCATGGACGGGGCATCGTTGTCCAGCAGCAGCACGCCCTGCGGCGCGCCGCTGCCCTGGATCGCGTAATTGACGTTCAGGAACGTGCTGTCGCGGACCACCGCATCCTTGCCGTCGAGCTTCACGCCGAAGGGCAGGCCCTTGGGCTCGCCGTTGGTCGAGGTGTACTCGCTGTCGAAGGTCAGGCCCTGGATGGTCAGTTTGGCGGCCGAGGGGTTGGAGCGGATGATCGTGTTGCGGTCGCCGTTGCCGTACCACTTCAGCACGGGCTTGGCGCCGGTGCCGTAGGTGCCGATGAGGGTGTCCTTGCCGCTGATGACCATCGACCGGCGGACGTCGAAGGTCTCGCCGGCGTGGAACAGCACCGCCACGTTGTCCGACGCCCCCAGCAGCGCGGCGGCCTTGTCCCACGACTTGATCGGCCGGTCCCAACTGCCGGGGTTCGAGTCGCTGCCGGCGTTGCTGACGTAAATCGCCCGGCGGTTGTCCGCCGCGACCTTCACGGTCGTGGTGACGGTGTCGCTTTTGCGGTCCTCATTGAACACCCGGAGGGTGAGGGTGTAGGTGCCGGGCTTGTCGTAAACGTGCGAGGCGTTGAAGCCGACCAGCGTGTTGTACGCGCTGCCGGCGTCGCCGAAGTCCCACTCGTAGCGGGCGGTCAGCGGGCTGCCGGCGTTGAGGGTGCTGTTCAGGCCCTGCACGAAGACCGCATCGCCGACCATCAGGCTCGTGTCGTGGGCGTCGATGCGGGCGGTCGGCGCCTTCCCGGAATTGTCCGACGGCACCGAGCCGGTGGGGTCCGTGGCCGGCGGAGTCACCGGCGGGGGGGTCGGTGGCGGAGTCACCGGCGGGGGGGTCGGCGTGGTGCCGCCGGTGTTGCCGGTGTAGCCCGACCAGCCGGAGGTGATGCCGTCGCGCCAGAACCCGCTGTTGGCCCGGTCCGACCCGCCGCCGCCGTAGAGCTGGTCGAGGTCCGGCCCGCCGTCGAGCGAGTCATTGCCCGGCCCGCCGTTGATCACGTCTGCCCCGGACCCGCCCCAGAGCACGTCGTTTCCACCGTCGCCGTAGATCGTGTCCGGCCCGCCGCCGCCCTCGATCAGGTCGTCGCCAGCGCCGCCGTGGATCGTGCCGGGCAGCAGCACGTTCTGGCTGATCTTGATGGTGTCATTGCCGTTGCCGCCCGTGACGCTGACGGCGTTGACGCCGCCGGCGAAGGTGGCGCTCTGGTCGTTCACCGTGCCGGTGTAGCCCGACCCGCCGTAGTTGACGGTGATGGTGTTGGCCCGCCCGTCGGCCCCGGTCAGCTTCAGCACGCCGCCGTCGAGGCTCACCGCGGCGGTCGACGACCCGCCCGAATAGCCGCCCGAATTGCCCGACCCGCCCGGCGCGTCGGTCGGCAGGCCGTCGAACCCCGCCTCCAGGTCGGCCCGCCAAAAGCCGCTGTTCGCATAATCATACCCATTGCCGCCGTACAGACTGTCGATGTCGGTCTGCCCGTCTAGCACATCGTTGCCATCCTCGCCGTAGATCGTGTCGCTCCCCGACCCGCCCGCGATCGTGTCATCGCCCGTCCCGCCGTTGAGGCGGTCATTGCCGGCCCCGCCGTAGATCAGGTCGTTTCCCGCCCCGCCGTAGACGGTGGCGTCGCGGTCGAGGTCCTTGGCGATCACGATCCGGTCCGCCGCGCCGCCACCGTTGACCTGCAGCCGTCGGACCGACCCTGCGTCGAAACTCTGGGTCGAGCCGTTCAACCCCACCACCAGCGACTTTTTGTCGCCGCTGTAGCCGACGGTGAGGTCGTTGGCGGCATTGGAATTGCCCACGACGTTCAGCGTCACGCCGCTGAGGTAGGCCGTGCTGAGCATCTGCCGCGCCTCGAGCGGCTC
The DNA here is from genome assembly GCA_965260985.1 of Tepidisphaeraceae bacterium. Taxonomy (GTDB): domain Bacteria; phylum Planctomycetota; class Phycisphaerae; order Tepidisphaerales; family Tepidisphaeraceae; genus CBDHCE01. The sequence goes on from CBDHCE010000014.1 coordinate 180,420, forward strand.
GAAGATCGACTTCGGCCCGGCCCCAAACGCCCCGGAGCGGCCGGATGCGGCCGAAATAATTTTCCGACTAACCTTTCCGCCGCCGGCGTGTCTTGTCTTTCGGAGCCCGAAAGGCCGAAGGTCGGCGGCGGGGGCGAAGGAGTGGCCTTGGCGTGCGGATCGCTTCATGGGTACCTCGTACAGCGGGGTCAGGATCGGGAGTGGCCCTTCGCCGCTCGGCCCCCGGTCGGGAGGCTGCGGGCGGCGGGGAGGGTCCGTTACGGCATCGTCTTGGTGTCGCGGCGGGCGGTCGGCGTTCTTTGGGGGGCTTGGCGTTGACTCGGTGTTGACTGGGCGTTGGCTCGGAACAACTCGGGCGGTGCCGTCGGGAGGGTTCCCTCGGGCGGTGCCGGCCGCGGCACTTTTGCGCGGCCGGTGCGTCAGGGTTTAACGGCCCCGCGTCCGCCGGTCAAGTCTCACGATTTTCCCAAACCTCCGGCCGGCCGTCACTTCGCCACCAGACCCCTCTTTTTTCGGGCGGCAGGACCGCCACGATCGGCTTCCCACGCCTTCCAGCCATGAAATGAGGTTATCGGACCCGGCCACATACTGATAACGTCGCTGCCCGACAATTTTTCGTGCCGCCGGTCAACCCGCCTTGCCACCGGCCCGCGGTCGTGCTTTAGTCCGGCGTCGGCGGCGCCGTCGCGGGCGGGACGCCCGTGCCACGAGTTGCGGCCGGCCTGTTCACACCAAACGGAGCGCGCGATGGTCGAGATGACGATGGAGTACCGGGGCGATTTGCGGGTCGAGGCGACGCACGGGCCGAGCGGGGCCGACCTCGTCACCGACGCCCCGACCGACAACGGCGGCCAGGGCCGGGCCTTCAGCCCCACCGACCTGCTCGCCGCCAGCCTTGGCACCTGCACCCTGACAATCATGGGCCTCGCCGCCAAGCGCGACGGCTTCTCCCTCGAGGGCGCCACCGCGACCGTGCAAAAGGAGATGCACACCGCCGGCGTCCGCCGCGTCAAGCGCCTCGGCGTCCACTTCCAACTCCCCGCCGGCCTGACCGACGCGCAGGTCGAGACCCTAAAACGCGCCGCCGCCACCTGCCCGGTCACGCAGAGTCTGCACCCCGACGTCGCGGTCGACCTGACCTTCTCGGCCGCCGATTAGGCCGCCTTCGACCCCCCGCACTTGACGCCGCCGGCGGGGGGTCTACACTGTCCGACCACCCACGGCCGACGGCTTCCCGCCGGCCGATCCTGGGGCCGTAGCTCAATTGGTCAGAGTACCGGACTGTCGATCCGGATGTTGCGGGTTCGAGCCCCGTCGGCCTCGCTTTAGCAGAATGAACCACAGAGGGCACGGAGAGCACGGAGGAAGTCACAGAGGGCAAAGCAAAATCTGTTCTCTGTGACTTCCTCCGTGTTCTCCGTGCCCTCTGTGGTTAATTTCTTTTCAGCGATTGCTCGTACCACCGAATCGACCGCTCCAGCCCCTCGTCGAAGTAGACCGTCGGGCGGTAGCCGATCACCTTTTCCGCCAGCGAGATATCGGCCAGCGAGTCCCGCACGTCGCCGGTCCGGGCCGGTCCGTAAATCGGCTGCAACTCCTTGCCCAGCAGGGCGTTGGCCTTCGCCACAATGTCGTTCACGCTCGTCCGCCGGCCGCAGCCGATGTTGACGGCCTCGCCCGCCACGTCGGCCTCGGCGGCCAGCAGGTTCGCCCGCACCACGTTCTCGATGTAGCAGAAATCCCGCGTCTGCGACCCGTCGCCGTACACCGTCGGCCGCTCGCCGGCCAGCATCCGGCTCAGGATCGACGGAATGGCCGCCCCGTACTGGCTCTTGGGGTTCTGGCCGGGGCCGAAGACGTTGAAGTAGCGCAGCGAGACGGTCTTCATGCCGTGCAAACCGGCGTAGGCCGAAACGTAGAGTTCGCCCGCGTACTTCGCCACGGCATACGGGCTGATCGGCTCGGCCCGCATCGCCTCGGTTTTCGGCTGCACCGGGTTCTCCCCGTAGCACGCGCTGCTCGAGGCGTAGACGACCCGCCGCACGCCCGCCGCCCGCGCCGCCTCCAGCACGTTCAAGGTCCCGCCCACGCACACGGCGTTGTAGTCCGCCGGCCGCTCGACCGACTGCGGCACGCTCACCAGCGCGGCATGGTGGAAGATCACGTCCGCCCCCTCCGCCGCCGCCCGCACGGCGGCGGGGTCGGTCACGCTCGCGGTGAGGCGCTCGATTCGGTCGCCCAGGTCCGCCAGATTCTCCCAAGTGCCGCCTGAGAGGTCGTCGAAGGCTCTGACGCGGTAGCCGCGATCGACCAGCGCGCGGGTGAGGTGGCCGGCGATGAACCCGGCGGCGCCGGTGACGAGGGCGGTGGGCATGTCAATCCTTTCGATGCATTTTGAGCGGTTCACGCCCGGCCGTCCGGCGGGTATCGTTCGGGGCAGAATCATAACCGCCCCGCCAGCCCCAGACTTATGCCCGACTCTCCCGACAAGCCCGTGGTCCTGATCTCCGGCGCCGACGGCCTGATCGGCAAGGCCCTCGCCGCCGCCCTGTGGGACCGCTACCAAGTGGTCGGCCTCGACCGCCACCCCAACCATCAACCGCCGCGGCAGCTCGAGAACGTCCTGTTCGACGTGACCGACGCCGACTCCGTCCGCCGCGCCCTCGACCGCGTGAAATACGCCTACGGCGACCGCCTCGCCGCCTTCGTCCACCTCGCCGCCTACTACGACTTCTCCGGCGCGCCCAGCGACCTCTACGAGAAAGTCACCGTCGACGGCACCGCCCGCGCGCTCGACGCGCTCGACGGCGGCGGGTTCGACCTCGGGCTCTTCGTCTTCAGCAGCACCATGCTCGTCCACAAGCCCACCGCGCCGGGCGTGCCGATCACGGAAGATTCGCCGCTGGAGGCGAAGTGGGACTACCCGGCGTCGAAGATCAAAACCGAGGCCGTGATTCGCGCCCATCACGGCCGCTTCCCCGCGGCGATGCTGCGGATCGCGGGCGTCTACACCGACGACTGCGACTCGATCCCCATCGCCCACCAGATTCAGCGGGTCTACGAGCGGCAGCTCACCAGCCACGTCTACCCGGCGGACGTGACGCACGGGCAGGCGTTCGTCCACCTCGCCGACACCGCCGACGCCCTGGCGCGGGCGGTGGACCGGCGCGACGCCTTCCCGCGCGACCCGACGCCGGTGCTGATCGGCGAGCCCGACACCTACAGTTACGACGAGTTGCAAAAGGAGCTCGGCCGGCTGCTGCACGGCCAGGCGGACTGGAAAACGGCGCGGGTGCCCAAGGCGGTCGCCGAGGCCGGCGCGTGGGTGCAGCAGAAGGCCGACGTGCTGCCGGGGGTGGACGAGCCGTTCATCAAGCCGTGGATGATCCCGCTGGCGGACGACCATTACGAGCTCGACATTTCGCGGGCGCGGGCGATGCTGGGGTGGGAGCCGTCGCGCCGGCTGCTGGCGACGCTGCCGACGATGGTCGCCGCGCTGAAGGCCGACCCGGCGGCGTGGTACAAGCATCACAACCTCGGGGAGCCGCCGAAGGCGTGAGCGGGGTAAACTCTGCGGCATGTTCCACCTCGCCACCGACGATTTCCCGACGGACCAGATCGAGCTCGCGGCGGCGGTGCGGGGGTCGCTGGCGCGGACGTTCGCGCTGCCGGAGGGAAGCGTGGTCACGACCGAGGGGGACTGGCCGGCGGGGGATTTGCTGAAGGTGGACCTGACCGGCGCGCGGCTGGTGGAGGAGGCGGGCCCGGACGCCTGGGGCGGCCCGACGGCCGACGCCGAGCCGGGGCCGACCTACGACCGCTTCGAGTTGACGGCCGACCCGGTGCGGATCGACGCCGCCGCCGTATACCTGAAACTGACGGCCGAGGCGGTCGCGTTCGCCCTGGACCGCGCCGCCGACGGCGCGGCCCGGCTGGTGCTCAGCGGCGCCGACCGGGGCCACGTCTCTGCCCGCGTCGCGGCGGCGGAGTTGCAGCAACTGCTGCTCGACCGCGCGCGGCAGGCGACGGCGGCGCACAAGATTCTGATCGACTCCGCCGACGTAAAATTGACCAACGACGGGCCGCGCACGGTCGCGGTCGCGGCGAAGATCGTGGCGCGGCGGAAGATCCTCATTGGCTCCGCCGGCGGCACCTTTCACCTCGCCGCCACGCTGTCGGTGGACGACGATCTGGTGGCAACGCTCGGCGGCCTGACCTGCTCCGGCGAGGGCGTGGTGGCGAACGCGGTGGCCCCGGTGCTGACGGCGAAAATGGCCGACTTCAACGGCCGGCAGTTCCCGCTCGCCGCCGTGAGCCTCGGCGACGTGCGGCTGCGCGATGTGGCCGTCTCGACCGGCGAGCACCTGACCGTCACCGCCAGCTTCGGCCGACGGTGAGTGATCGTGGCACGGGCGTCCCGCCCGGATTCGGCTGCCGCGGCCTGACCCGCCGCCGAATCCGGGCGGGACGCCCGTGCCACGGGGGTCACGGCTTGGCGATCACCAGCAGCGCCACGCCTTGGCGGGGCGGGCACGAGGGTCGCGGCGGCCTCCAGCTGCCGGCTCGCCCACTGTCGGCAACGGAACGCCGGATCGACGCCGGCCACGCCGACGCCTTCGCCGCGTGGCCGGCGGTGAGTTCAGTGGAACGGGCGTCCCGCCCGGATTTGTCTGTCGCGCCCTGACCCGCTGTCAAATCCGGGCGGGACGCCCGTTCCACGGGGGGTCACGGCTTGGCGATCACCAGCAGCGCCACGCCTTGCCGGGGCAGGGTGAGGTGGACGGTCGCCGCACCGCCGGCGAGTTTCAGCGGCGTCGGCGGGCTAGGGCGGAGTTCGGCGGCCTTCTCCAACTGCCGGGCCTGCTCGGCCGTTGGCGGCTGGGGGGAGCCCATCTTCTGCCACGCGGCGAAGGCGTCGGCGTGGTCGGCGTCGATGCGGTACTCGGTCGCCGACAGCGGACCCGCCGGCAGGCCCGCGAGGTTCACCGCGACCGACGCCGCCGGGCCGGGCACGTCGTCGTCGTGGTAGTGCCACAGCAGCACGGTCACGCGGCCGTCGGCGGCCGACGCCATCGCGCCCACGTCCGGCGTCGCCCGCACGCCGGACTTCAGCAGCTCGTCCAGCGGCACCTCGGCGGTGCTGGCCGTTTGAACCCGCGCCGGGGCCATCATGCCGAACAGGCGGAAGGCGTTCAGCACCGGCAAATCGACGCCGTTGGTCGCCAGCGCGCGCTGGCCGGCGAAGAACGGCTGGCCCTCGAACTCGAACGCCCACGTCAGCGCGCCCGTGAGGTTGATGCCCCGCCGGTCGGCCAGCGTTTGCAGGCGGGCGAAACTGGCGGCGGTGTAGGAGGAGTAGACCGTGCCGTTGCGATACCCCAGCGCCGGCCCCTGGCAGGCGGCGCACCCCTCGGGGTCGCACTCGCCGATGACCACGGGCTTGCCCTTGAGTTCCGGGAAGCCGGCGATGATGGAAAAGCCCTCGTCCACCGTCCGCAACTGCTCGGCCATGCCCATGCGGACGTGGCCGTCGACGAATGTCGGGTGGCCCTTGGCGTGGAAGGAGACGAAATCCAGCGGCGTGCCGACGGCGCCGGTGGCGGCGTTGGTGCCGCGCAGGCAGTGCTCGAAGAAGCCGCGCGAGAAGTCGCCGCCGCTGCCCGCGACGTCCGGCCCGCCGACCTTCGCCTCTGGAATCGCCCGGCGGACGGCGGCGACAGCCACGTCGTGCAGGCGGTAGAACTCGGTTGGCGTGCCCTGCCAGTAGCCGATGTTCGGCTCGTTCCAGGTCTCCCAGTACCACGACTTCACCGCGTCGGCGCCGTAGCGATTCGCGCAGTGGGTGGCCCATTGGAAGACGAGCTCGCCCCACTTGTCGTAGTCGGTCGGCGGGTAGGCCCAGCCGGTGAAGATCGTGGCGTACTCGTCGGCCGGCGACCAGTGGTGGCGGTAGGGCCGGGGCTTGCTGGAGAGGGCCTCGGGCATGAAGCCGATCTGGACGTAGGGGGTGATCTTCGCGTCGCGGTAGGCGTCGAAGATTTGGTCCAGAATGGTCCAGTCGTAGACGGGTCGGCCGTCGGGGGTTTCGGTGTAGGCGTTGGTGCTGCCCCACTTGAGGGCGGGGGTGCCGTCGCCGGTGGTGAGGAGGTTGTGGGCGCGGAAGAAGGTGGGGCCGGGGCCGATGTTGCCGAGTTCGGCGAGGAGTTTGACGCCGTTGGGGGCGGTGGCGTAGTTGGGCTCGTCGGCGCCGAAGAAGCGCCAGATCGGCCGCAGTGGGCCGGCGGGTTTGGAGGCGTCGACGGTCACGGTCACGTCGAAGGAAGGTTCGGCCATGGCGGTTCCGGTGAGGGCGAAGAAGAGGAGTCCGGCGGCGAGGGCGGATCGCATGGAAGAAAGTCTACCCGATTCCAACGGTTGTCGCGCCGCCGGCGGGGCGGTAGGGTGGGGTTTCCTCGAAAGGATTCACCGATGACCGTCCGCCGACTCGCCCTATCCACCGCAATGACCGCCGGCCTGTCCCTCGGCCTCGCCTCGATGGCGTGCGCGCAGGGCCACCCCCAACCGCAACCCAAGCAAGGAGCCCCCGTGGCAAAGCAACAGTACAAGAAAGCGCCGGAGATGACCATCGACCCGGCCAAGAGTTACACCGCCAAGATCGACACCAGCATGGGGGAGATCGACGTCGAGCTCTTCGCCAAGGACGCCCCGAAGACCGTCAACAACTTCGTCTTCCTCGCCCGCGAGGGGTTTTACGACGGCGTGATCTTCCACCGCGTCATCGACGGCTTCATGCTGCAGGGGGGCGACCCGACCGGCACCGGCACCGGCGGGCCGGGCTACCAGTTCGAGGACGAGACCCGCGGCAACCCCAACAAGCACGACTCCGCCGGCGTGCTGAGCATGGCGAACGCCGGCCCCAACACCAACGGCAGCCAGTTCTTCATCACCCTCGCGCCGACGCCGCACCTCGACGGCAAACACACCGTGTTCGGCAAGGTGACCAAGGGCCTGGACGTGGTGAAGAAGATCGGTAAAACCCCCACCGACGCCCGCGACAAGCCCGTGGAGCCGGTGGTGATGAAGAGCGTGACGATCGAGGAGAAGTAACCCTCCCCTCGAAAAAAGAGTAGAAAGCCCCCAAAGCCCCGGCCTTCAGGCCGGGGCCCGCGGGGCTTTTTTTCCGCCCCGCACCCCCGCCCGTTTGTTGGCGTATTGCTAAGCCGGAGGAACCCGCGCCGACTGCTCGTCGGCAGGTCGGCACCGCCCGCAGTCGTCGTTCTACCCGCCGAGGAGGAAAGTTGAACCGCACCGCCCCCCGTCCCGCCCGACGCAGCCGCCCCGCGATCTTCGAGCCCCTCGAGCACCGCCGCCTGCTCCACGGCGGTTCCCACGGACTCGCGCCGGTCTGGTACGACGGCGGCGTCATTGACGACGACACCGTGCCGGTCGTCTCGGTCCCGGCCAACGCCGCCGCCACGCGGTCGTCCGACGCCGTCGCCAATGCCGCCAACGGCCTGCCCGACCTGCACAGCCTGCCCAATGCCCCGGCCGCCATCTACCTCGACTTTGACGGCGACGCCACCACCAACACCGACGCATATGACGAGGACGGCAACCCCTCGACCTTCAACGCCTCCGAGGCCGCCAACATCACCAAGGCGTGGACCGACATTTCGACGTACTACGCGATGTTCAACGTCGACGTCACCACCGTCAAGCCGACCAAGCCCTTCGCCTGGCTGGTGGCGGGCAACAACATCAACGGCGGCTACAGCGGCGTCGGCGCCTTTCCTGACAACAACCGCAACCGCCCGTCGTCGTTCAACAACTCGGGCGACGCGCGAAACCGCACCTCCGGCCTCGCCCACGAGCTCGGCCACAACTTCGGCCTCGAGCACATCGCCGACTTCGACACCGACGGCATCCTCGTCAACGAGTACTCCTCCGGCCCGGACGACCTGCACGGCCCGATCATGGGCGTGGACTTCGCCCGCAGCGTCCACAAGTGGACCATCGGCCACCCGAGCAATTCGCCGAGCAACGTGCAGGACGACATGGCCGTCATCGCCGGCAAGGTCCGCCGCTACGATTCCGGCGGCGACGGTTTTCGGCCTGATGACGTCGGCAACACCCCCGCCACCGCCCGCGCCCTCACCGCCTCCAACGGCACCTACGCCGCCAGCGGCATCATCGAACGCTTGGCCGACGTCGACACCTACGCCTTCCAATCCACCGGCGGCAGCGTGAGCCTCTCCGCCCAGCCCAACGGCCGGTCGGGCCTCGACGCCAAGCTCACCGTGCTGCGGCCCGACGGCTCGATCGTCGCCGTCGCCGACTCCGCCGCCAACGGCCAGCAGATCACCCTCGACTTGCCCGCCGGCACCTACTACGCCGCCGTCTCGGGCCACGGCAACGCCGGCGACGCGGGGCAGTACAACCTCACCATCAACGCCCCCACGCTGCCCGCCGGCTACGCGACGTCGGACGTCGGCAACCCCGGCCGGCCGGGCGCGGCGGGCTTCGACGCCGCCACCGGCGCGTTCACCGTCACCGGCTCGGGGTCGGACATCTTCAACCAGTCCGACCAGTTCCGCTACGCCTACCAGAAGCTCACCGGCGACGGCTCGATCACCGCCCGCGTCGACGGCCTCGACGCCTCGCAGTTCAACGCCAAGGCCGGCGTGATGATCCGCGAGTCCCTCGCCGCCAACAGCCGCCACGCCCTCGTCGAGGCCACGCCCGGCCTCGGCATCGAGTTCGTCCGCCGCGCCGCCACCGCCGGGGCGTCCGACGCCACCCGCTCGGGCGACTTCACCTACCCCGTCTACGTCCGCCTCGACCGCACCGGCAGCACCCTCCGCGCCTCGCGCTCGAACGACGGCGTGAACTTCACCCCGATCGGCTCGGCCACCATTTCGATGGCCCAGACCGTCTACATCGGCCTCGCCGTCAGCTCGGCCGACAACGGCCAGACCGCCACCGCCACCTTCAGCAACGTCCGCACCACCGGCAACGTCACCGGCGCCGCCGGCGCCGCGCCGACGTACAACGGCCTCGCCAGCCCGGCCAACCTTGCCGTCTCGCTCGGCACCGGCACCGGCCTGAACGCCACCTGGGACAAGGTCGCCGGCGCGGTCGGCTACGCCCTGGAACGCTCCGCCGACGGCGCGACCTTCAGCCGCATCGCCACGCTGAACTCGGCCCAATCGACCTACGCCGACGCCGGCCTCGCCGGCTCGCACCGCTACTTCTACCGCGTCGCCGCGCTCGACGCCGCCGGCGCGACCTCCGCCCCGTCCGCCGTCGCCAGCGCCGTCAACCGCCCCTCGGCCGTCCGAAACCTCGCCCTCACCAAGTTCCCCAACGCCAACGGCACCCAGGTCATCCTCAACTGGTCCGACACCGACGGCGAGACCGGCTACCGCATCGAGCGCGCCACCGACGGCGTCAACTTCGCCCCCATCGGCACCGTCGGCGCCAACGTCCCGAGCTTCACCGCCACCGGCCTCGGCGGAAACGCCGCCTACCAGTTCCGCGTCGTCCCGCTCAGCAACCTCGGCGACGGCGACTCGGCCACCGTCGCGCGCTTCCTCCCGCCCGTCACCGGACTCCGCTTCACCAGCGTTCAGCCCACCCGCTTCAGCCTCGCCTGGACCGACGTGGCCGGCGAGACCGGCTACCGCATCGACCGCTCGACCGACGGCGAAACCTTTGCCCCATACGCCACCCTCGGCGCGGGCGCGACCACCTTCGACGACACCGGCGTCGCGCCCCTCGGCGAGTACTTCTACCGCGTGACGGCCACCAGCGCGACCGAGACCGGCGCGACCTCCGCGACCATCTTCGCCGCCGGCCCCGCCGCCGCCTCGCTGCCGGCCGGCTGGGCGTCGGCCGACCTCGGCCCCGTCGGCGGGGCGGGCACCAGCGGCTACGGCCCGGCCGACGGCGGCACCTTCACCGTCATCGGCTCCGGGGCCGACATCTGGAACACGGCCGACGAGTTCCAGTTCGCCAGCCGCACCCTCACCGGCGACGGCCAGATCGTCGCCCGACTCACCGCCCAGCAGGACACCGATTACTTCGCCAAGGCCGGCGTGATGGTCCGCGGCGGCCTCGCCCCCGACGCCGCCTACGCCTTCGTCAACCTCACCCCCGGCGTCGGCGTCCAATTCGAGAACCGCGGCGGCACCGGCCTCTCCTCCACCTCCACCGGCGGCAAGGGCGGCGCGGCCCCGGTCTACTTCAAGCTCGTCCGCGCCGGCGACCTCTTCACCAGTTTTCAGTCCCCCGACGGCACCACCTGGACCCCCGTCGGCTCGGCCACCATTCCGATGGGGCCCGCCGTCTACGTCGGCCTCGCCGTCACGGCGCACGACGACGCCCGCCTCAGCCGCGCGACCTTCACCAACGTCGCCTCCGGCTCGACCGCGCCGCCGCCGGACACCACCGCCCCGGCCGCCCCGGTGATCGCCGGCTTCTCCGACGACACCGGCATCAGCACGTCCGACCGCCTGACCCGCGACAACCGCCTGGCCCTCGCCGGCACCGCCGAGGCGAACAGCACCGTGACCCTCCGCCGCGGCACCGCCGTGATCGGCACGGCCACCGCCACCGCCGCCGGCGCGTGGGCGTTCGACTACTCCGCCGTCGCGCTGCCCGACGGGGCAAGCACGTTCACCGCCACCGCCACCGACGCGGCCGGCAACGTCTCGCCCGCGTCGGCGGCGTTCACCGTCACGGTCGACACCGCCGCGCCCGTCGTGGCGTCGGGCACGTTCAAGTACGCCGGCGTCCAGTCGGCTCAGGTGTCGATCGGCGAACCCGTCTACGGGATTTTCGCGCCGGCGTCGGTGGTCGTGACGAACCTCGGGACCGGCCAAACCGTCGCGGCGACCGCCACCTACTCCGCCGCCTCGCGGGCCGTAGCCGTCAACTTCCCCGCCTTCCCCGGCGGCGTGCTGCCGAACGGCAACTACCGCCTGACGATGGCGAACGCCGGCCTCACCGACGCCGCCGGCAACGCCCTCGCGTCGTACTCGATGGACTTCTTCACCCTCGCCGGCGACGCCAACCGCGACCGCGCCGTGAACGCCACCGACTTCGCCCTGTTCCGCGCGAACTTCGGCCGCGCCGGAACCTGGGCGGCCGGCGACTTCAACGACGACGGCGTCGTCACCGGGGCCGACTTCTCGATCCTGCTGGCGAATTATGGCAAGCGGCTGGCGACCCCCATCGCCTTCCGCCCTCCGGGCATCGCCGTCGCGCCGATCGCCCCGGTCCGCACCCCGGTCAACACGGCCCGTAGGGGCGTGCTGAGCTAGGTTGCAAATTGCACCCTCCGGGTGCCACGACCCTCCGGGTGCCACGGAGGATTTCGCACGAACGACGGCCGGCACGACGCCAAGTTCTCAACTCGTGGAGGGGTTGAGACGAGCGCGGGCCGTCGCGTGGCGTCCCGCCCTGTGGCACGGGCGTCCCGCCCTGTGGAACGGGCGTCCCGCCCGGATTCGGGACGGGAAGCGGCAGGGCAAGCAAATCCGGGCGGGACGCCCGTGCCACGGGAGGGGTCCGCGGAGTTCGGGGCGCCGCGGCGTCACTTTGCCCACTCGCGGATCTTCAGATCCCGAAAGCGGACCTCCAGCGGCTTCTCGTTCGAGCCGACGGCGTGGACCTGCAGGCCGATGAGGCCGCTCGGGCGGGTCGCGTCGAAGGTGCGGGCGGCGGGCACGCCGTTGAGGTAGGTTTGGATCACCGGGCCGCGTGCCACGACGCGCACGGTGTTCCACGCGCCGGGCAGAAAGGCGCGGCGGGCGGCGGCGTTGGCCGAGAGGGGGGCGAGCCAGCCACGGCCGGCCTCGTCGTAAATGCCCCCGGTCCAGGCGCGGGCGGCGGGGTCGAGCTCGACCTGGTCGCCGGTCACGCGGGCGTCGCGGGCCTTCGCGTTCGGCAGGGCGATCGAGCGGATCTGCACGCCGCTGTTGAGGGCCGGGTCGAGCTTGGCGTCGAACGTGAGGTCGAAGTCGCCGTAACTCTCGTCGGTGACGAGGAAGGTGTTGGCGGAGTCGGGCGCGCTGGTGCCGACGATCTCGCCGGCGTCGGCCTCGAAGGTGGCACGGCCGCCGAGGGGGTGCCAGCCGGCGAGGGATTTTCCGTCGAACAGGTCGGCCCAGTCGCCGGGCGTTTCGGCGTCCGGCGCGAGCGGGGCGATCCAGACGTTGCGGTAGCGGACCGGCCCGTCGGCGGCGGTCTGGTGGGCCTGCAGGCGGAGGTGGCCGAGCTGCGGGCCGGTGCCGGCATCGGCTTCGGGGGCATCCTCGGACTTGCGGCCCGAGCCGGTGGGGCCGTCGATCTGCACGTCGCGGTGGACCAGTCGGCCGTTCCACAGGACGGTTACGCGGGCGTCGGCCACCTTTTTGCCGGCCTCGAAGCGGGGGGCGCGGAACCACAGGTCATACGCCTGCCAGGTGCCGGGGCCGGTGGAGGCGTTCACGTCCGCCGGCTTACGCTCGTAAATCGCGCCGGCCTCGTTCTTCGCCGGCGGGTTGGGGCCGGCGGGGGTGCCGAGGACCTGGATTTCGTAGCGGTCCTGCAGGTAGATGCCGCTGTTGCCGGCGAGTTGGCCGGTGCCGCCGGGGGGGCTGAACCACTCGACATGGACGCGGGCGTCGGCCATGAGCCCGCGGCTGACGAGGTCGCCGAGGTCCGCCGGCACGGTCGCCTCGCCGGACATGTTCATGAGGTCGTCCTGCGACAGGTTTTTCGGCTGGTCGTAGGCGAGTTTGCCGCCGCGGTCGCGGACGAAGTGGGCCTCGGCCTCCTTGCCGATCAGTTGCACGGCGTCGGCCGGCGCGGGCGCGCCGACGCCGGTGGGGCCGGGGTCGAGCGTCTGGCCGGCGATGGCGACTGACGTGACGGGCTCGGCCAGCGGCTTGGCGTTGAGGGTGTAGTAGGCGTCGGTCGACCACATCGCGTCGCCGTCGGCGCTTTTGGGGTCGGTGACGAGGTGGACGACGCCGCCGACCTGGGCATCGGGGATCGTGAGGCGGACGCTGCGTCCGTCGGCGGAGGGCCGGGCCTTCACGACGGCCAGCGCGCGCTCGTCGATTTTCGGGCCGCCGTACTTCATCGTCGGGCGGTAGGTCCACCAGTCGGCCTTGAAGTTGGCGGGGTTCGCCAGGAACTCCTTCGGCACGGGCTTGGTGAACTCGATCTCGAAGCCGTCCGGCGTCGCGTGGACGGCGAGCATTTCGAAGGCGGTTTTGCCGTTGGGGGCGAGGCGTTGCAGGCCCTCCTGCGTGTCGCGCCACTTCCAGTTGCCGCCCGCGCCGATGCCGCCGACGTAAAGGGCACCGTCGGGCCCCCACGCCATGCGGTTGATGCCGACCTCAAACCCCTGGGAGAATCGGAAGGCGCAGCCCTGCCAAATGCCGTTGACCTGCTCGAGGTTCGCCCGCCGGATGCCGCCGGCGGTGAGCTCGCCGATGAGCATTTGGCCCTTGTAGGGTCCGCCCGGCACGAGGAGCGACTGGGTGGGTGAATTGTCGAGCTCGTTCTGCGGCAGGTAGAGGGCGGGCGGCGTGCGGGGCAGGTCGCAGTAGAGGCTGGGGAGGCCGCCGTCGGGGAAGCGGTCGGCGAGCTTGTCGACGACGTTGGTGTTGTTGTAGTGACCGTAAAAGTGGCCTGGGATGATGGCGTCGAACTGGTTGGCGGGCATCCAAGTGCCCTGGTTGTCCGAGACGAACAGGGTGCCGCCCGGCCCGATGCCCAGGCCGTTGGGCGTGCGCAAACCGCCGGCGATGAAGGTGGTGAGGCCGCTCTTGAGGTCGATTTGCATCACCCCGCCGCGCATCAGGCCGCCGGGGGCGCTGTTCTCGCGCATGCCCTTCCACGCCGGCGGGGCCATGGGGGTGCTGAGCGAGGCGTAGAGTTTGCCGTCCGCGTGGACGAGGCCGAAGGTGAACTCGTGGTAGTTCCACCCCTCCCAGCCGCTGGCGACGGTCTCGTGCTTGTCGTAGAAGCCGTCGCCGTCGGGGTCGGTGAGCTTGGTGATCTCCTTGCGCTGCGAGACGTAGATCGCGTCGCCGACCGCCACGACGCCGAGCGGCTCGTAGAGCCCGTCGGCGATGGGGGTGGACGTGACGTCGATTTCGCCGTTCACCACCTTCGCGCCCGGCCCCGCGAAGCCGGTGATGGCGTAGAGTTTGTCCGGCACCTTCGAGTTGATGTCCGGCAGGTTGGTCGCGTCGCGCTGCAGCGGGCTGAAGGTGCCGACGACCAGCCGGCCGTCGGGCAGGAAGCCGAGGGCGGAGATTTTCGGGTCCAGCCCGGCGGGGCGGAGGGTGGTGAGGGTGTAGCCGGGGTGGACGGCCTCGAGCGGCACGCGGTCGCCGGGGCGGTTGGCGGCGAGCAGTTGCTTGAGGCCCGGCGCGACCACGCGCGTCACGTTCGCCTCGGTCCGCAGCCGGTCGGCCGGAACCTCGGCGAAGTCGGCCGCGCCCGGCGGCTTCCACCAGACGATCAGGTGCGCGTTCGGCGGGGTGTTGTAGAAAAAGTCGATCCGCAAGTCGTGCGGCCCGGCGGCCAGATTCGCGGTGGTGTTGACGGGCTTGCCGTCGATCTTCAGGGTCGCCCGCTCGCGGTCCTTCCAGTCGAAGCCGTAGCGGCCGGGGGCGTCGATCAGCAGCGTGCCGGTGACGGTGCCGACCAGCGGGCCGGTGCCCTCGCCCCAGGCGGTGGGGCCGAAGTCGAGGGTGGGCTTGAGCTCGTCGAGGTTGGGCGTCTGGTTCTCCGCCAGCGGCCGCAGGTGCTCCAGCGGGGCGGCGATGCGGTAGACGCGGAGCGTGACGCCCGCCTCTTCAACCGCCGTGGTGGCGGGGCGGGTCGATGGCTGACTTGCCGGCATCGTGGTGGCGGCCCCGGCGGTTGACGCGCAGAGCAGGGCGATCAGGGCGGCGGAGGCGGGGCGACTCATAAATGCTCCGGGAGTGTGGTGCGATGTGGCTTGCCCAAAACGGCATCTTCGCCGATGCTCGAACCTTATGCAAAGCCGACTCGCCGCGCTCCTGCTGCCGCTAATTCTGACCGCCGCCGCGACGGGCCAGTCCGCCTCGCCGGTGGTCGGGATCGACACCGCCGACCTCGCCGCCACCGACGAATTGAACCGCACGCTGCCGACCTTCGCCGACGTCGGGCCGCCCAAGCCGCGCCGCTGGGTCGGCCTCTTCTTCTGGCAGTGGCACGGCAACCTCCGCCACGTGCCCGGCCAGTGGGACATGACCGAGTTCCTCCGGTCGCACCCCCGATTCCGCGCCTTCGCCGCCGACCCCAAAGGCGGGCCGAAGAACCCCACCTACTACTGGGGCGAGCCGATCTTCGGCTACTACCGCTCGGACGACCCGTGGGTGATCCGCAAGCAGATCGCCCTGATCGCCGACGCGGGCGTGGACTTCCTATTCCTCGATTACACGAATGGCTACGTCTACGACGCGCAACTCAAGGCCTTCCTGGACGTGGCGCGCGACATGCAGGCCCACGGCACGCGGGTGCCGCGGCTCACCTTTTTCCTGAACCACGAGCCGGAGTGGAAGGCCCTTTCGCTTTACGAAAAGTGGTACAAGCCGGGGAAGTACGACGATCTGTGGTTCCGGTGGCAGGGCAAGCCGCTGCTGATGTCCGCCCCGCCGGCCGACGGGGCGAAGCTGCGGCCGGGGCAGAACCCCGCCGCGCTGCCGGCGGTGCGGCGGTACTTCACGTTCCGCAAAACCTGGGCGCTGGAGGTGGCCGACCGCGACCCGCACGTCTGGCGGTTCGTCGCCGGCCTCGACGCCAAACCGGCGGTCGGGCCCGACGGCGAGGTGGAGCAGTTGGTGGTCGCCAAGAGCACCGGCGGGCCGATCTGGCAGAACTTCGCCGAGGGGGGCGTGAGCGCGGTGGCGGGGTCGAAGCACGCCGAGGCCGATTATGATGCCGGCTGGAACCTGCCCGACCGCGCCGAGGGCAAGTTCTTCGCCGCCGGCTGGGATCACGCCCGCGAGGTCGGCGCGCCGATCCTGCTCGTCACCGGCTGGAACGAGTGGAACGCCAGCGTGTGGGACAACCCCGGCGTCCCGATGCTCGGCAGGCCGTCGAAGAAGGGGGAGGGCATTCTGGTCGACGAGTTCAACGAAACCTTCAACCGCGACCTCGAGCCCCAGCGCGGCGGCACGGCCGACGCCTACTACTACCAGTTCGTCGCCGAGATGCGGCGGTACAAGGGGATGCTGGCACCGCAGCGCGTCTCGCCGCGAAAAACTGTCGCGGTGGACGGCCAATTCGCCGACTGGCGCGGCGTCACGCCGGTCTACCGCGACACGCCGGCGGACGTGGCGGCGCGGGATTTCGACGGCAACCCGACCGGCACGCATTACGAAAACCACTCGGGCCGCAACGACTTCGCCACCGCCCAAACCGCGCGCGACGGGGCGAGCGTCTACTTCCACGCGACCACCGTCGGGCCGCTC
>CBDHCE010000015.1:0-108676 GCA_965260985.1 Tepidisphaeraceae bacterium
CTGGGGCTGGATCGGCCCCAGCAGCGTGCAGTCGCCCCCCTACCCGCTGCTGCTGGCGGCGTCGTTCAAGGCCTTTGGCACCGAGACCAAGGCGAGCTACGTGGCGATGATGACCCTCAACGCGCTCGCCGGCGCGGCGTCGGTCTGGCTGACCTACCTGCTCGCCACCGCCGTCGGCCGCAGGACGCCGACGAGCCGCCTCGCCGGGCTGATCGGCGCGGCATTGGTCGCGGTCTGGCCGACGCAGGTCTATGCCGCGACGTTCGTGCAGGCCGTCTCGCTGATCACGCTGGCGACGCTGGCGGTGCTCTACCTGTGGCAGCGGTCGGTGGAGACCGGCGGGCTGGCACCGTGGCTGGGATTTTCGGTCATCGGCTGCCTCGCCGCCCTGACCGAGCCGGTGCTGCTGCCGATCATGGCCCTCAGCGGCGTGCTGATCCTCGTCTGGCCCGCCGGCCGGACCGACGCCGGCCTCCCCGCGGTGCTGGCCTTCCCCACCCGCCTCCGCAACGCCGCCCTGCTGCTGCTGACGGCCCTGGTCATCATCGGCCCTTGGACGGCCCGCAACCGCATCGTCCACGGGCAGTGGATCCCGATCAAAAGCACCTTCTGGGTCAACGTCTGGAAGGGCAACAATCCCCACGCCACCGGCACCGACCGCGTCGCCCTTTCCGCCGAGCAGGCCAAGTCGCTGCGGGCGGGCATGACCGACGAGGAGCGGCGCAGCGACGACTTCGACGCCCTGCGGCAGTACGACCTGCTGGGCGTCGAGCAGAAGGCCGAGCTCCGCGGCAAGAACGAGGCCCAGCGCGAGCAGATCTTCGGCCGCTACGCCAAAACCTGGATCGGTGCCCACCCCGGCGGCTACCTGAAACTCTGCGGCATCCGCCTGGTCAAAACCCTGTGGGTCGAGGGGGACAACCCCAAAAGCCAAGATCGGTTGCACCTGTACGTCATCACCCGCACCCTGCTGCTGCTGGCGACGCCGGTGGGCCTGTTCCTGGCGATTAAGCGGCGGTGGCGGGTCGGCTACGGCCTGCTGCTGGCGGGCACCTGCCTGCTGACCTACGTCCTGACCATCGCCGCCGCCCGCTTCGCCGTGCCCTTCGAGCCGCTGCAACTGGTGCTGCTGGCACTGATCCCGGCCTCGTTTGCGAAGGCCGAAGTGCGAAGGCCGAAGGTCGAAGGAGTTCGCCTAACCCCGCAGCACGCCTGAGGTTCCCTTCTTACTTCGCCCTTCGCCCTTCCAACTTTGGACTTGACTCTCCCCGTGAACTACCTCCTCATCAACCACGCCCCCCTCGCCCGCGGCGGCTCGCGGGCGGCGGTGCGGGTCGGGGCGGCGTGGCTGGCGGAACTGCGCGCCCACGCCCGCGCCGTCCGCGAGGCGGGCGGCCGGCTGACGCTCGCCGCGCCGCTGGTCCACGCCGACGAGTCGTTCGAGGGCGAGTCGGTCGTGCCCGACGCGGAGGGCTTCGAGTTCGTCCCCCTGCCGCGCTACGCCACCGCCCGGCAGTTCGCCGCGGTCCGGGGGGAGTTGCGGCGGACGCTGGCGCGGGCGATCCGGCCGGCGGACGTGGTGCAGATGGGCTACGGCGGGCACCCGGTGCCGCTGGGGCGGGTGGCGTGGCCGATCGCCGGGCGACAGGGCAAGCGGCGGGTCTGGAGCTTCGGCGACGCCGACCCCTTCCCGCGGCTGCTGCTGGAGGCCGCCAACGCCGCCGGGCCGATCACGCGGCTGGTCCGGCGGCGGCGGGTGGAGCGGCTGGAATCGTTCTGCCGAAAGGCGGTGCGGCAGACGGATTTGGTCTTCGCCCACAGCCCCGCACTTGCCGAGCGGTTCGCCGGCGCGTGGGGGCCGCACTGCCACCTGTTCGAGCGGTCGACCGTCACCGACGCGGAGATCCTGACCGACCGTGAGTGGGCGGCGCGGCAGGCGATGCTCCGCGACCCCAACCGCCCGCTGCGCCTCGTGACGGCCGGCCGGCAGACGGCGGTGGCGGGCACGGACCACATCATTCGAGCCGTCGCCAAGTGCCGGCGGCTGAGCGTGCCGGTGGAGCTCGATGTGATCGGTGAGGGGGCCGACCTTGACGTGTTCAAGCAGGTGGCCGTAGAAGAAAACATCGCCGCGGCGGTGCGGTTCCTCGGCACGGTGCCGGCGGGCGAGGCGACGTTCGGGGCGTGGATTGACCGCGACGCGCTGGTGGTCGCCACGCTGGCGGCGGAGGTGAGCCGCGTCGCGGTGTCGGCGGCGGCGCGGGGGCTGGCGGTGGTCGCCTACCGCAACGGCGGGACCGACCGCCTGCTGGCCGGCGCGGCCGTCCCGGTGCCGCGCGGCGAGGTCGATGCCTTGGCCGACGCCCTGCTGCGGCTGCACCAGAACCGCTACCGTTTGGAAGAACTCAGCGCGAAGGGCCTGCGGCTGGCGCGGTCGATGACCCTCGACGCAGCACACCGGCGGCGGGCGAATCTGGCGGCGGGGCTGCTGAAGCGGCAAGGCATGGTGCCGGAGATCGCGGCAAAACTGTCCGTGGCGTAGCCCGTGGAACGGGCGTCCCGCCCGGATTTCTTTTCTGGTGAGTCGGCGGCGAAGAATCCGGGCGGGACGCCCGTTCCACGAAGATGAAACTCCTCATCGTCATCGTCAACTACCGCACGGCCGGCCTCACGGTCGACTGCCTGCGGTCGCTGCTGCCCGAGGTGGCGGCCGTCGCCGGCGGGTGCCGCGTGGTCGTCACGGATAACGCCAGCGGCGACGACTCGGCGGACGCGATCCAGAAGGCGGTGGATGTCAACGGCTGGGGCGGCTGGGCGAGTGTGATGCCGCTGGAGCACAACGGCGGCTTCGCCTACGGCAACAACGCCGCCATCGGGCCGGCGCTGGAGAAACCCGACAAGCCGCAGTACGTCTACCTGCTGAACCCCGACACGCTCGCCCTGCCCGGCGCGGTCGGCGAACTCATCAAGTTCCTCGACGAAGACGAGCAGGTCGGCATCGCCGGCGGGCGGGCGGAGAACGCCGACGGCACCGTCCGCCGCTCGGCCTTCCGCTTCCACTCGGTCCTCGGCGAGGTCGAAAGTGTTTTAAGATTCGGCCCCGCGTCGAAGCTGCTCGACCGCCACAAGGTCGCCCCGCCGACGCCCGACGTGCCGACGGCGGTCGATTGGGTCAGCGGCGCGAGCATGATGGTCCGCCGCGAGGTGTTCGAGCAGGTCGGGCTGCTGGACGAGCGGTTCTTCATGTATTTTGAGGAGACCGACTTCTGCTTCCGCGCGGAAAAAGCCGGCTGGCCGTGCTGGTACGTCCCGGCCAGCCGGATCATCCACCTGGTCGGCCAATCCAGCGGCGTGACCGGCGCGCAGCGGGCGAAAAAGCGGCGGCCGCGGTACTGGTTCGACTCGCGTAAACTCTATTTCCGTAAGAATCTCGGACTGGGCAAGGCCGTGTTGGCCGATTTGGTCTGGACGGCCGCGCAGCCGACGAGCCGGCTGCTGCTGGCGGCGCGCCGAAAGCCCTCGGACGACCCGCCGAAACTTTGGCGCGATTTCGTGCGGTACACTTTCCGCCGTGGCGACCGTGGCACGGGCGTCCCGCCCGCGTCTTAGGATTTGGAAGCGTTCTTTGACGAGCCAAGACGCGGGCGGGACGCCCGTGCCACGAGTTGCCCATGCACCTTCAACCCATGCCGCACATGGTCGAAGCCGGTTCCACACCGGCCCGTTCGGTTCGGCCCGAGTCGGATTATTTCCTCGGCGCGACGAACCAGAACCCGCCGGGCATCGGGTTCTTCGCGCTGCTGCGCGAGGACTTGCAAACGCACGAGAACGACCCGCTGATGCAGGGCTTTTGGGCCGTCGCCGTCCACCGCTTCGGCAACTGGCGGATGGGCATCAAGCCGGCGATCCTGCGGCTGCCGTTCAGCATCCTTTACAAAATCCTGTACAAAATTGTCGAGTGGACATGCGGCATCTCGCTGGCCTACACCGTGCGGGTCGGCCGGCGCGTGCGCATCTGGCACCACGGCGGGATGATCCTCGGCGCGCTGAGCATTGGCGACGACGCCCACATCCGCCAGAACACCACCTTCGGCGTCGCGCGAAGGGGCGACGGCCGGTGGCTCAAGCCGACGATTGAACCGCGTTGCGACATCGGTGCCGGCGCGGTGATCGTCGGCGGCATCACGGTCGGGCACGACTCGGCCGTCGGGGCCAACGCCGTGGTGCTGAAGGACGTGCCGCCGCGGTCGATTGCGGTCGGCATCCCTGCGAAGGTGATCAAGACCCGGCCGGCGAAGGAGTTGGAATGAGATCAACCTTGACGGACTCCCAGCGCGTCGAGCGCCTCGCCCCGCCGGCGGGGCCGGTCCACGTCGTGCTCGACACGGACACCTTCAACGAGGTCGACGACCAATTCGCCCTCACCTACGCCCTGTTCAGCGGCGGCCGGATCGAGCTCGAAGCGGTCCACGCCGCGCCGTTCCATAATGGCCTCTCCAGCGGGCCGGCGGACGGGATGGCGCGGAGTTTCAACGAGATCAAGCAGATTCTCGACCTGACCGGCAGAACCGACGTGCCGGCCCTTCGCGGCTCCGACCGCTGGATGGCCTCGCCCGATCAGCCCGTGGACAGCCCCGCCGCCCGCGACCTGATCGAGCGGTCCAAGGCCCACCGCGACGGGCCGCTGTACGTCGCCGCCATCGCCGCGATCACCAACGTCGCGTCGGCCATTTTGCTGGACCCGTCGATCGTCGAGCGGATCGTCGTCTGCTGGCTCGGCGGCCAGCCGCACGACTGGCCGACGGCGGACGAGTTCAACCTCTCCGGCGATGTTCACGCCTCGCGCGTGCTGCTCGACAGCGGCGTGCCGCTGGTGCAGTTCCCCTGCCAGCAGGTCGCCGAAATGCTCCGCGTGTCGCGGCCGGAAATCGACCGCCACTTCGGCGGGCGCGGGAAGGTGGGCGATTATCTGGCCGGCATCATCGCCGACGTGCTGCGCGACGTGCCGGGCGCGACGCGGGTGATCTGGGACCTGGCCCCGGTGGCGTGGCTGGTCAACCCGCAGTGGGTCCGCACCGCGCTCGTGCCGACGCCGCTGCTGACCGCCGGCCTAACCTACTCCGCCGACCCGTCGCGGCCGCTGATGCGCGAGGCGGTGTGGGTCGACCGCGACGCGGTGTTCAAGGATTTGATCGGGAAGCTGCCGAAGAAGTGAGTATGCCCACCGTCGCCGTCATCGCCATCGGCCGCAACGAGGGGGAGCGGCTGGTCCGCTGCCTGGCGTCGGCCCGCGCGCAGGCGGACGTGGTGGTTTACGTCGATTCGGCGTCGTCCGACGACAGCGTGGAGGCGGCCGAGACGCTGCGGGCGGAGGTGGTATTCCTCGACGCCAAGCGGCCGTTCACCGCGGCGCGGGCGCGGAACGCGGGGGTTCAGCGGATTCACGAGATGCGGCGGGAGGTCGATTTTTACCAGTTCGTCGACGGCGACTGCGAGATCGCCGAGGGGTGGATTGACGCGGCGCTGGCGGCGTTCGACGAGCACCCCAAGGCGGCGGTCGTCTGCGGGCGGCGGCGCGAGCGGTTCCCGGACGCCACGAGATACAACAAGCTGTGCGACATGGAGTGGGACACGCCGGTGGGCCAGGCGCGGGCGTGCGGCGGCGATGCGCTGTTCCGCGCCGACGCCTTCGAGGCGGCCGACGGGTATGACGAGTCGGTCATCGCCGGCGAGGAGCCCGAGCTGTGCGTGCGGCTGCGCCGGCGCGGCGGCGAGGTGTGGCGGATCGACGCGGAGATGACCCGCCACGACGCGGACATGACGCGGTTCGGGCAGTGGTGGACCCGCAACATCCGCGCCGGCCACGCCTACGCGGAGGGGTGTGCGATGCACGGCGCGCCGCCCGAGCGGCACTTTGCCAAGGAGGTGCGGAGCAACCGCTTCTGGGCCGGGCTGCTGCCGCTGGGGGTAGTCGCGGCCGGCGTTTTGCTGGGGGTTTGTGCCGGGTCGGCGTGGATTCCGCTGGCGCTGGTGCCGCTGGGGTTGTACGGCGTGCTGTTCTGGCGCGTCCGCCGGCACCGCCTGTCGCGCGGCGATTCGGCGGCGGAGGCGGGGCTGTACGCGCGGTTCACGACGCTGGGGAAGTTCCCGCAGTTTTTCGGGCAGGTGAAATACAGGAAGAACCGCCTGCTGGGGCGGCGGACGAAATTGATCGAATATAAAGGGGTTTCAGACCCGCGCCCCAGCACGGAACAAGCCGGCGTCTGAGCCGAAGGCGAAGACCCGGGTTCTTCGCAGCTTGCGGCATTTGCCGCTTGCGGCTTCGCAAAGTGATGCACCGTCGGAGTCGGATTTCTTTGCGAAGCCGCAAGCGGCAAGAACCCGGGTCTTCGCCTTCGGCTCAGACGCCGGCTTGTTCCGGCCCATCAACACGGCTCGAATTCTCACGCACCACGCACCACGCACCACGCACCAGCACCACGCACCCATGCCGCCCACCGACCGACCGACGCTCGCCTACCTGGCCGGGGCCTTTCCCGCGGCGAGCGAGACGTTCGTTTATCGGGAAGTGCGCGGGTTGAGACGGCGCGGCTGGACCGTCCACCCCGTCGGCCTGCACGCCGCCGCGCCCGCAATCGACGGCGACGGATTGGACGAGTTCCGGCGCGACCCGATGGCCGTCTACGGCGGCGGGCCGGGGGAGATCTTCGCGGAACTGCTGGCCCACCCGCTGCGGGCCGCCGGCACCGTCGGGGCCGCCGTGGCCGATGCCGTGTGGCCGGGCGAGCCGGCGCGGTTGGTGGACCGGCTCAAGGGCGTCGGCCAAGCCCTCGCGGCCCTCGGGCTGGCCGGGCGGCTGCGAGAGCGCGGCGTCGGGCACGTTCACTGCCACTTCGCGCACGCGCCGGCCACCGTCGGCATGTACGCCGCCCGGCACCTCGGCGTGCCGTTCAGCTTCACGGGCCACGCGAACGATTTGTTCGAGCGCCGCGCGTTGCTGAAGCGAAAACTTCGCCGGGCGGCATTCGTGGCGTGCATCAGCCGGTGGCACCGCGATTTTTACCGCGACGCGGGCGGGCCGGGCCTGGTCGATTGCCGCCTGCCGGTCATCCGCTGCGGGGTCGAGGTCGCACCCGATTCGGTCGAAATAGACGCCGGCCCCGAAATACCCGCCGCCGGCCGGCCGTTTCGGGTGGTGACGGTCTGCCGGTTGGTCGAAAAGAAGGGGGTGGACGTGCTGCTCCAAGGCCTCTCGCTGCTGCCGGCCGATCTGCCGTGGCGGCTGACCGTCGCCGGCGACGGGCCGCTGCGGGGCGAGTTGGAGGAGTTGGCCGTGAACCTGGGCGTCAACGGGCGGGTCCGGTGGCTGGGGTCGGTGGCGAACGGCCGGGTGGCGGAGTTGCTGGCGGACGCCGACGTGTTCGCCCTGATCTGCCGGACCGACGCGCGGGGCGACCGCGACGGCATCCCGGTGGCGCTGATGGAGGCGATGGCGGCGGGCGTGGCGGTGCTGGCCGGCGAGTTGCCGGCCGTGCGGGAGTTGGTGGCCGACGGCGAGACGGGCCGACTGGTCGACGGCACCGACCCGGCGGCGGTGGCCGGGGCGTTGGAGGGTCTGGCGCGGGACGTGCCGCAGCGTCGGGCGTTGGCCGAAGCCGGTCGGCGGCGGGTGGGGCGGGAGTTCTCGCTGCCCGTCACGCTCGACGGATTGGAGCGGGCGGTGATGAGTTCCGTGCGGCCGGCCGCGCCGTCGGCTATCGTTGCGGCGGCCGATCCGACCGCGGTTTCGGCGCACCGGTCGGCATCGGTTGAAGTAGAATAACAGACTCATGCAGGCCGAGCCGGACACCTCCATCCCCACCGCCCCGCCGCCGGCCGACGCCCGGCCGGGGCCGCGCGCCCACGCCTCCGATGCGCCGCGGCACGACGCGAACGGCAGCACCGGACATCGGCCCGGCCGGCGGTACTGCCTCATCACCCCCTGCCGCGACGAGGCGAAGTTCGGCGCCCGCACCCTCGCCAGCGTGGCCGCCCAGACCGTCCCGCCTGCCAAGTGGGTCGTGGTCGACGACGGCTCGACCGACCAAACACCCGAACTGCTCGCCGAGTGGTCGGGGAAACTGCCCTACCTACAGGTGATCACCCGCGCCGACCGGGGCGACCGCAAGCTCGGGGGCGGGGTGATCGACGCCTTTTACGAGGGGTACGCGGCGGTCGACCCGGCGGACTTCGATTACGTCTGCAAGCTCGACCTCGACCTGGAGTTGCCGCCGACCTACTTCGAGCGGCTGATGGAGCGGATGGAGGCCGACCCGCGGCTCGCCACCGTCAGCGGCAAACCCTACTTCCCCACCGATGACGGGAAGATGGTGAGCGAGATGTGCGGCGACGAGAACTCGGTCGGCATGACCAAGTTTTACCGCGTCGAGGCGTTCGAGCAGGTGGGCGGGTTCGTGCGGGAACTGATGTGGGACGGCATCGACGGGCACGAGTGCCGGCGGCGGGGGTGGAAGGCCGCCAGCGTCGACGGGCCGGATTTGCGGTTCACGCACCTTCGGCCGATGGGCACGAGCCACAAGAACTGGTGGACCGGCCGGGTGCGGCACGGGCGGGGGCAGTGGTTCATGGGCACCGCGCCGCTGTACATGGTCGCCAGCGCGGTGTACCGGATGACCCGGCCTCCGATCGTGATCGGGGGGCTGGCGATGCTGTGGGGGTACTTCGGGGCGATGCTGGCGGGCGCGCCTCGGTACGGCGGGCCGGAGTTCCGGCGGTTTCTGCGGCGGTTCCAGCGGGACTGCCTGGTGAAGACCAAGGGCCGGGCCACGGCCGACCTGGACCGGCGGCAGGCGGCGGCGTTCCACCCGCCGGGGCATCCGACGCCGATGGATCGCCGGACTTGAACGGCAGGGCGTGGGTCCGGGCGGGATTGTGCCGATAGGTGGGTAGAGCCGGGGAGAGCGGGCCGGGAGCGGGCCGGGAGCGTCCCCATCCGGCGGTGCGAACATCGTCGGGTGTCGATCCGTAGCAGCGGTTCGGCGGGTGGGGTCGCGTGATCGGGCATTGATTTTTCGGCCGGGCCTTGCGATGATGCGGGCGTCGCGCCGCACGCCTCGGGAGAAGGCCGGTGCCGCGACGGCGGCGGGACCGTTTCGTTCCGCTCGAGGTTGTGCCGCCCCCGCCCCGGTTGACCGCCCGCTCGGCCGACCGCCGAATCGACCGACGAATCGACCGACGAATCGACCGACGAATCGACCGACGAATCGACCGCCGCCGTTCTCATGGTTGTTCCGCCGCGCCGCCCCGGCCGCTCAGAGGAAATGCACCACGATGTCCCTTCGCCCCGGTGAAGCCCCCCCCGCCCCCTCCGCCCCCCAGGCGGTCGCGCGGGATGTTGCGACGACCCTGCCGGACGCCGGCGAGCCGGCGGCGCTGCCGTCGATCGTGCTCCACGGCGTGCGCGTCCACGCGGTGACGGCGGCGATGACGATTTCGCACATTTTGGACGAGTCGGACGCGGGCCGGGGCGGCGTGGTGGTCACGCCGAACCTCGACCATTTGTACCGGGCGCAGCACGACCCGAACTTCGCCGCCGTGGTGGCCGAGGCCGATTTGGTGGTGGCCGACGGGATGCCGCTGATTTGGGCCAGCCGGGTGCAGGGCCAGCGGCTGCCGCAGCGGGTGGCGGGCAGCGATTTGATCTCGACGCTGACGGCGGCGTCGGCGGCGCGGGGCAAGCGCGTCTTCTTCCTCGGCGGGATGCCCGGCACCGCCGAGCGCGCCGCGGAGGTGCTGCGGCGGGCGAGCCCGGAACTGATCGTCGCCGGCGCCTACTGCCCGCCGGTGGGGTTCGAGGACGACGACGACGAGATGCGGCGGATGATCGCCAGCCTGGTGCAGGGCCGGCCGGACGTGGTGTACGTCGCGCTCGGGTCGCCGAAGCAGGAATACCTGATCGACCGGATTCGCGGGGTGATGCCCAAGGCGTGGTGGCTGGGCGTGGGGGTGAGTTTCAGCTTTTTGTGCGGAGACGTGCGGCGGGCGCCGCGGTGGCTGCAGGTGATCGGCCTGGAGTGGACGCACCGGCTGGTGCAGGAGCCGCGGCGGCTGGCGAAGCGGTACCTGCTGGTGGGCCTGCCGTTCGGCGCGCGGCTGATGGGCCGGGCGGCGCTGCGGCGGCTGCGGTGGTGGCGCGAGAGCGGCACGGACCGCGAGCGGTCGGGCCTGACCGGGGCGCGGCGGGCGCGGCGGCGGGCGCTGGAGCACGCCGCCCACGCGGCGCGGGCGGCCGAGGAGGCGCTGCACGGCCTGACCGGCGGGGTCGCCCCGCCGCTGCCGGGCGACCGCCGGCCGTTCGATCTGAGCCAGTTCGCCGAGCCGTCCGACGGGCTGGATTTGGAGGACGGCGGCGGCGCGAACGGCCACGCCATCGCCCCCTACCCGCCGGCGGCCCACGCCGGCCCCCGCCGGCCCCGGCCGATGGGCTCGGCCGGGGCGTGGGGCCGCCTGCCGGCGGAAAATCAGTTCGACGGGGCGGCCACGGCGGACGGGGCTGACGGGGCGGCGGACGGCATCCCGGTCGAGATGCCGGCCGGGCCCGCCACGGCCGGCGGGCCGTCGGCCCACCCGGCCAACCACGTCGCGCTCGGCGGGCAAAATCCGCTGGAGCGGCTGCGGGCGGTGGTGCTGCTCGGCGGCAAGGTCCGGCCCGGCGCGTTCGACACCCGCATCGGCCGGTCGCTGCTCGACCTGCCCCTCGACGGCGGCGGCGAGACAATCCTGGCCCAGTGGCTCCGCCACACCCGCGACCTCGCCGACCGGCTGGGGCTGAAGGAGTTGCCGGTCCGCGTGACCGTCAGCGGCCACTCGCCCGAGCCGCGGGCGGGCGTCGAGGCGGGCGTCGACTTCGCGGTGGAGAAGGACTCCGGCGAGTACCGCGGCACCGGCGGGGTGCTGCGCGACCTGGCGCAGAAATACGACGACGACGACCTGATCCTCGTCGGCAACGCCGCCCAGGTGCTGCTCGACCCGCTGGCGGCGGTGGCGGTGGCGATGGCGCACAAGCGGGCGGGGGTGGCGCTGGTGGCCCACCGCGACGGCACGCCGAGCGGGCTGATGCTGGTGCGGGTCGGGGCGCTGCGGCTGATTCAACCGGTCGGGTTCGTGGACATGAAGGAGCAGGCGCTGCCGCTGATCGCCAAGGAGTTCGAGGTGAAGGTGATCACCGCCCGCCGGCCGACGGGGCTGCCGGTGCGGTCGACGGCGGACTACATCGCGGCGCTGCGGGCGTACCACCGCTGCGGCGGCCGGGAGGCCGTCACGTCGGGCCGGCGGTGCGATGTGGACCCGCTGGCCGAGACGTGGAAGCACGCCTTCGCCATCGTCGAGCCCGGCGCGAGCGTCGCGCCGACGGCCCGCGTCCACGACTCGGTGATCCTCGCCGGCGGGTCGCTGGAGCCCGGCGCGGTGGCGGTGCGGTCGGTGGTGTGCGCGGGGGAAACGGTCAAGCGCGACGCGCAGGCGGTCGATCAGTTTGTTGGGGGAGAGTAGGTGGTGGGTAGTAGGTGGCAGGTAGAGGAAGAAGGAGAAGATGGGGGAAACGCAGAATTATCGCGGGTTGAACAATTGGAAGAAGGGGATTGAGTTGGTGGAGGCGGTTTATCGGGTGTCGGCGGAGTGGCCGGGTGATGAGCGGTTCGGGCTGACGTCGCAGGCGCGGCGGGCGGCGGTTTCGGTTCCGTCGAACATCGCCGAGGGGCGGGGTCGCGGCAGCGATGGCGACTTTTGCCGGTTCCTCTTCATCGCCCAGGGCTCGCTACGGGAGTTGGAGACGCAACTGACCATTGCTGAAAGACTCGGCTTCTCCCGCCCCGAAACGCGGGCCCCCCTCTTCGCCCTCGCCGACGACGTCGGCCGAATCAACAGGGGCCTGATCAACCACCTCAAAAGCAAGGTGAACCGCACCGGCCCCTGACCCCTCCTTTCCCTCTTCTCCACCTACCACCTACTACCCACAACCTACTCCAGCATGTCAGTCACACCGCTAAAGACCGACCGCCTGACCGTCTACCACCTGCTGGTGGCGGCCGCGCTGACGGCGTTGGGGATTGTGGTGACGTGGGATGCGTGGGCGGATTTGTTCACGATCGCGTGGCGGGACGAGGAGTACTCGCACATCTTCCTGGTGCCGCTGATCGCCGGGTGGCTGGTCTACGTCCGGCGGATGCGGTTCCGGCGGCTGCGGCACGAGGGGACGTGGCTCGGGCCGCTGATCGTGGCGGCGGCGTGGGGGCTGACGTGGTGGGGGTTCAACCACGGGGTGCAGGCGTTCTGGCACGGCGGCGCGGTGATCCTGGCGGTCGGCTGCATCGTCTGCGTGCTGGGGCGGGGGGCGATTTTCGCGTTTTTGCCGGCGGTGGCGGTGCTGGCATTCATGGTGCCGGTGCCGGGGCAGTTGCGGCAGAAGATCGCCGTGCCGCTGCAGGCGGGGATCGCGCAGATCGACCAGGCGCTGCTGGATTTGATGCGCGTCGAGACGCACGTGAGCGGCAACAGCCTGATCATCAACGGCAAGCCGGTGATGATCGCCGAGGCGTGCAACGGCATGCGGATGGTCTTCCCGCTGATCCTCATCGCCTTCGCCTTCGCCTACGGCCTGCCGCTGCGGAATGGCGTGCGGCTGCTGCTGCTGGCGGCGAGCCCGGTGGTGGCGATCGTGGCGAACGTGATCCGCACGGTGCCGGAGGTCTGGCTGTTCGGCGCGTTCCAGTCGGGCTCGGACCAGTGGATCCCCAACGTCGTCCACGACTACAGCGGCTGGGCCATGCTCCCGCTGGCCTTCGTGGTGCTGCTGGCAATCATCCGCCTGATGCGCTGGGCCGCGATCCCGGTGAACCGGTATACGCTTGCGGGGCAGTAGGTGGGAAAGTGGGTAGAGGGTTGTAGGTGGTAGGTAGAGGCGGAAGAATACATCTCTCTATCCGGCACCCTCCCCTACTCCGCAACTTCCTCTCCTCTACCTACCACCTACTCCCCACCACCTACTCCACAATGAGATACTTCCCCTCCCGCCCCATCCTCGCCCTGCTCGCCCCGGCGTTGTGCGTCGGGATGCTGGGGCTGATGGCGGCGCAGAAGCGGGCCTACCTGAAGGCGCCGGCGTTCGAGGGGTATCACGCGCGGGTCGCCGCCGCCGTCGACGCGCTGCGGGCCAACTCCAGCGTCGGCGGGTGGATGGGCCGGGAGATCGACATCCCCCAGGCCGCCATCAAGCTCCTCAAGCCCAACGCCCTGCTCGCGCTGCGGTACCAGGACACCGGGGTGGGGTCGATCTTCCACCCGCGGGTGGTCGATTTCGTCGTCGTGCAATGCCGGCGGTCGGGCGATATGGTGGGGCACTACCCGCCGAACTGCTACCCCTCGCTGGGCATGGAGGAGGTCCGCCACGCCCCGCGGACCTGGCAGGTGGGGGACCTGACGATCCGCGGCACCGAGTACGAGTTCGTGCAGCGCGTGAACGACCGCGACGTCCACAAGGTGGTCGACAACTTCATGGTCGTGGCGAAGGCGGGGGTGCTGCCGGACATCCGCGGCGTGCAGGACGCGGCCGAGGATTACCAGCAGCGGTATTACGGCGCGGCGCAGTTCCAGGTCGTCTACCCCGACGATCTGTCGCGGTCGGACACGGCGGAGGCGCGGGCGGAGCGGGACAAGATTTTCGTGACCTTGATGAGTCCGGCGGCGGGGCTGATTCGAATGATCGCCGCCGGCGATTTGACGGCCCCGCCGCCCGCCGCCGAGCCGGACGCGGTGTCGTCCGCCGGGCCGGTGGTCCGATAAACTGGCGGGGCGGGCGAACTTTTTTCCTAGAACCGACGAACCAATCTAGAGTAGACACGCGGCCCGGCCGACCAAAGTAGAAGAACGACCCTTTCCTCCCCTTTCGGACGACCCCGGACCCACGGGAAGCCACCATGAGCCAGGACATCATTCGCACCCTCCGCCCGGCGGCCCACAATGCCCCGGCCCTGCCCGACGCCTGGGGCGGGGGCACCACCAGCCTCGCCCAGGCCCCGCCGGCCGAGCTGGCCCCCCAGCCGCTGCAGAAAATCCACCGCCTGCTGCGCGGGCGGTACCTGCTGGCGATCGGCCTCGGCTTGTTCGGCGCGCTCGCCGGCGGGCTGTACGGCTGGTTCAGCCAGGTGCCGCAGTACCGCTCGGCGGGCGTGATCGAGATCAAGCCGATCGTCATCAACAGCGACGTGAACCGGGGCGACAGCGTGATCCCGTTCTACTCGAACTACATGAAGACGCAGACCTTGAACCTCAAGGCCCCGTCGCTGATCGAGCAGGCGCTGCTGAACGACGAGTGGAAAAAGGCCGGCGGCCCCGCCATGAGCGTCGCGGCGGTGCTGGCGAACCTCGACGCCGAGTACGTCAACAACTCGTTCAACATCGTCATCACCTACGAGAGCCCCGACCGCAAGCTCGCCAGCGCGTTCATCCGCGCCCTGCTGTCGAGCTACGAGAACCAGCGGCGCAACACCACCAGCGTGGACGTGCAGGACGAGATCCAGAAGCTCGAGAACAAGCTCGTCTTCCTGAGCAACGACGTCAACAAGACCTCCACCGACAAGCGGGCCATTGCCGCCCAGCACGACGGAATGATCGATTTGGCGTCGATCCTCGAGCCGCTGATCAGGCAGCGGACGCAGCTGGACGGCCAGCTCTCGGACACCACCTTCAGGCGCGAGCAGGCCGAGGCCGCCCTCAAGGCCCGCCAGGCGGAGGGGGCCAGGGAGCTCACCCCCGAGGCCCTCGCCGGCCAGGACCCGTTCCTTAAGACCCTGCTCGACAACCGCGCGACCATCAAGTACCAGATCGCCAAGGCCCAGCAGAATTACGGCCAGAGCCACCCCTACGTCCGCTCGCTGCAGCGCGAGATGGAGCTGACCCAATCGTCGATCGACAGCCAGGTCGAACAGCTCCGCAAGCAGCAGGTCGCCATCGTGACCGATCTGGCGGGCCAGGAGAGCATCATCACGCCGGCCCTCGTCGACCAACTCAGGCAGACCGAGGCGCGCCTTCGGGTGGTGCTGAACGACGTGGGCCAGCGCGTCGCGGTGATGGCGAGGGATCAGGGCAAGCTCGGCGCGGACACCGACAAGCTCGACGAACTGACCAAGCAGATCGAGGCGACCGAGCGCAAGCTCGAGAGCCGCAAGGCCGAGGCCGTCAGCAGCGGCGGCATCTACCGGCCGGTGGACCTCGGCAGCCAGGCCCGCATCACCAACGACGGCCGCCGCAAAATGGCGATGCTCGGCACCGCCGCCGGCGGGCTCATCCCCTTCAGCCTCGTGCTCCTCTGGGGCCTGCTCGACAGCCGCTTCCGCTACAGCGACGAGGCGACCAGCCGCGCCAACGGCAACCCCACCCTCCTCGGCATCCTCCCCAACCTGCCCGACCGCCTCAGCGACCCCAACCAGGCCTCCATCGCCGCCCACTGCGTCCACCAGATCCGCACCATGCTCCAGCT
This sequence comes from Tepidisphaeraceae bacterium, assembly GCA_965260985.1. GTDB lineage: Bacteria > Planctomycetota > Phycisphaerae > Tepidisphaerales > Tepidisphaeraceae > CBDHCE01. The sequence goes on from CBDHCE010000015.1 coordinate 15,536, forward strand.
CAACGCCATCGGCGACGAGCCGGGCGCGTTCGCCATCACCAGCGCCACCAGCGGCGACGGCAAGACCAGCCTCTCGCTCGCCCTGGGCCTCAGCTTCGCCGCCAGCGGCAGCCGCACCCTGCTGATCGACACCGACCTCGTCGGCGCGGGCCTCTCGGCCCGGCTGGAGGTCCACGACGACCAGGGCGTGGTCGAGGCGCTGCAGACCGGCGACCTGATGAGCCACGTCCGCGAGACCGACGTCGCCGACCTCGCCCTCCTGCCGGTCGGCAACGCCGGCGCCCACCACGCGGGCAACTTCTCGCCGGCGGTCATGCGCAAGCTCATCGCCGAGGCGAAAAAGCACTTCGAGATCATCCTGATCGACACCGGCCCGCTGCTGGGCAGCATCGAGGCGACCCCGGTGGCCGCCGCCGTCGACGGCGTGATCCTCGCCGTCGCCCGCGGCCAGAGCCGCCCGATGGTCGACAAGGCCCTCGCCCACCTGCGGCACATCGGCGCGACCCTCGCCGGCGTCGTCTTCAACCGCGCCCAGGCCCGCGACTTCGAGCAGTCCATCAACGGCATGAGCATGGCGAGCCAGGCCCGCAGCCAGCCCCGCAACGGCGCCAACGGCACCAACGGGAGCAGCGTCAACGGCAACGGCCGCTACCAGAGCCGGCCGAACAACGGCGACGGCACCCTCGGCCCCATCGCCCACGCCGTCGCCAGCCAGGGCCGGGGCGAGAACTAGCCGCCCCAGTCCCGACCCGCTGCCGCGCCCCGCCCTCTCACGCAGTGAAGCGAGCGAGCCGAGTGATCCCCATGACCACGCTGACCGCCGAGCCGCCCGCCCCCGCCGCCCCGCCGCCCGAGGCGGCGCGGGACGCTGCCGCCGTGGCGACGGCCGCGCCGAGCTTCGGCGGCCGCGTCGGCCCCCGCCCCGCCGCCCGGCCCGCCCCCGTCGGCCGGACCATCTGGGGCCTCGACGCGCTGCAGCTCCACACCCGCTACTGGGCGTCGCTGGGCGCGCAGGTCGTCCGCCAGGGCGAGCCGAGCCAGATCGTCAAGCACGCCGAGCTCTACCTGCTCACCGACCCCCGCAGCCTGCCGCTGTTCCGCCTCTCGGACGTGATCGACACCTTGAACTGGATCGCCCCGCAGGTGCTGTTCGTCCGCCTGCACGACACCCGCGAGCGGGCCTACCGCGAGACCGTGGTGGTCGACGGCCACGACCGCTTCGTGCGCTTCCAGCGGTCCTACGACACCGCCGACCGCCTCGCCCGCGTCGTCCTCACGCCCGACCGGCGGATCGCCCAACTCTGGCAGCGCGTGCCCGACCCCCTCACCGGCTGGCGGCGACTGCGGCGGTACACGCCCCGCGCCGAGCGCGTCACCGTCAGCGTCGACGGCCAGGTCTACGACCGCACCAGCGACCAGGAGATCGCCCACTTCCTCCACGACCTCGTGCGCGACTGGAAGCGGCCCGACGCCACCATCGCCCGCGCCAAGCGAGCGGCCCTCACCGGCGAACGCAGCGGTTTGTGGGCCGACCCCGAGGCGAAGATCGACCCCGCCGCCAAAAGCGTCGGCCCGGTCTGGGTCGGCGCGGGCCGCACCATCGGCCCCGAGGGCGCCCTCGTCGGCCCCGCCGTCGTCTGGGACGACCCCGACGCCGCCCCCGCCGAGACCGACATCCAGTGGCTCACCATTGAGCCGACCGACCCGCCGGACAACCCCCAGCCCAAAACCGCCGGCACCCTCGGCCGGTTCGCCAAGCGCGCCTTCGACCTCGCCTTCGCCGCCTGCGCGATCCTGGCGACCTTCTGGCTCTACCCCCTGATCTGCCTGGCGATCTGGATCGAGGACGGCCGGCCGTTCTTCTTCGCCCACCGCCGCGAGACCCGCGGCGGCCGCGAGTTCCCCTGCGTCAAGTTCCGCTCCATGCGCAAGGACGCCGAGGCGATCAAGGCCAAGCTCCTGATGCAGAACCAGGCCGACGGCCCGCAGTTCTTCATGAAGGACGACCCCCGCCTCACCCGCGTCGGCAAGCTCCTCCGCAAAACGAACCTCGACGAGCTCCCCCAGTTCCTCAACGTCCTGCGCGGCGAGATGAGCATCGTCGGCCCCCGCCCCAGCCCCTACAAGGAAAACCAGTACTGCCCCCCGTGGCGAGAGGCCCGCCTCAGCGTCCGCCCCGGCATCACCGGCCTCTGGCAGCTCAAGCGCACCCGCCAGGCCGGCACCGACTTCCAGGAGTGGATCAAGTACGACATCGAATACGTCGAAAATCACAGCCTGTGGCTCGACGTGAAAATCATCGTCGGCACCCTGATGATGATCGTGCGCAAGGGGACGCGGACGTGACGGGTAGCGGGTAGCGGGAAGCGGGGGAAAGATGACTCCGCCCGCCGCCCCACACCCGTCCGACGCCCGCCTCTTCCCCCCGCTCCCCGCTACCCCCTACCCACCCATGGCTATCAGACCCAAAACCGTCCGCCGACTGATCGTGCTGCTCGTGGCCTTGGCGTTGCTCATAGGCGGCGGGGTGTTCGCCTACCGCAAGAACGAGGCGTACAAGGCCGCAGAGGTCGAGCGCTACGGCCGCGAGGGCTTGGCCGCCTACGCGAAGAAGGATTACCAAACCGCCCTCGACAACCTCAAGCGCTACGTCGGCCCGCACCCCGGCGACCGCGACGCCCTGTTCGCCTACGGCGTCAGCCGCGAGCGCGTCGAGGCCTCCGACGGCCGAAACCTCACCGAGAGCCGCACCGTCTTCAACACCCTCCTGCAGCGCAACCCCGACGACCTGGAGGCCCAGCACGAGCTCATCGGCGTTTACCTCAAAACCGGCCAGTCCGGCGAGCTGATCCAACTGGCCGACCGCGTCCTCGCCGCCCACCCGGACGACCCCGTCGCGCTGCGGGGCGAGACCTTCGCGCTGGTCCGCACCGAGAAGGTCGACGCCGCCCTCGCCACCGCCCTGCGCTACAACAAGGCCGCCCCCGAGGACATCGAGGGCCACCTCCTCACCCTCGCCCTCAGCCGCCGCCTCAACCGCCCCGCCGACGCCATCGTCGACCGCTACCAAGCCCTGCTCGACCGGCACCCCGGCGACCCGCGGTACGAGCTGCTCATGGCCCTCGCCGACGGCTACGCGAACGACGTCAAGGCCGCCCTCGACCTGCTCCGCAAGGCCGCCGCCCACCGGCCGACCGACCCGGACGTGATCCGCCAGATCGCCCGCAACCTCGACCGGCTGCAGCGGTTCGGCGAGAGCCAGGCGTTCCTCGAAACCGTCGCCGACCGCGACCACGCCGACGCCCCGGTGGTGCTCACCCTCGTCCGCCGTTTGTGGCAGGACGGCCGCTACCAGGACGTGCTCGACCGGCTGGCGAAGCAGCCCGACGCCGAGAAGGCCGACGCGAACCTCAAGGCCTTCCGCGCCCTCGCCCTTTACGGCCTGGGCCGGACCGCCGAGGCGAATAGGGTCGCCGACGCGCTCGGGGCTGACGCCGACCCGCTCGCCAAGGCGTGGGGCCGGGCGCTGGCGGCGGAGTTCGACCCGTCGCTGGCGGCGCCGGCGCGGATCGACGCGCTGCAGCGGTCCAAGTCGGCCGACCGCGGCAACGGGCTGTACTACAAGTGGATCGGCGACGCCTACTACGGGCAGGGGGAGACCGAGCTGGCGCTGCGCAACTGGCGGGCCGCCGCCGACGCCGAGGCGAGTTGGGCCACGCCGCTGGTGCAGGCGTCGCAGGCGCTGCTGGCCGAGGGCCGCGTGGCCGAGGCCGACCGCCTGGCGCGCGACGCCGAGCAGCGCGCCCGCTCGCTGCCGGTGGTGGTCAACGGCCTGCTGGTCGGCCACGCCCGGCTGCAGCGCGACCCCAAGAACAAGGCCCTCGCCGCCGCCCTCCTCGACCGCGTCGGGCAGGTCCAGAAGGCGATCCCCAACGAGCCGAACACCCTGCCGATGTACGTCGACCTGCTCGCCCGCGCCGGCCGCGACGCCGACGCCAAGGCCGCCATCGACGCCGCCCTCGCCGCCGGCGTCTCGCCCGACGTCCGCCTGCAACTGGCCGGCTACAGCCGCGCCTATCAGCTCGGCCTCGCCCCCGAACTCGTCGCCACGCCCGCCGGCGAGATCACCCCCGCCCTCGCGCTGGCGCAGGCGAAGATCGACTCCGAAACCCAGCAGCCCGCCGCCGTCCTGGCCCGGCTGCGCGGCCTCGCCCAGTCGCACGGCGACGCCGCGCCGTGGCGGCTGGCCGTGGCGCGGTGGCTGGAGGACTCCAAAGACCCCGCCGCCACCAACGCCTGGGTCGCGCTGGGCGACGCCTTCCCCGGCGACCTCGCCGTGCAGCGCGCGGTCCTCGACGCCGCCCCCAGCGCCCGCGCCGACCGGGCGTTCGTCGGCCGCACCATCGACCGCCTCAAAGCCCTCACCGGCGAGGACGCGCTGCAGTGGAAGCTCGAGCGCGCCAAGTGGCTGCTCGCCGGCGGGGCCGACGGCAAGCCGACCCACCCGCAGACCGTCGAGGCGGTGAACATCCTGATCGAGCTCGTCCGCGCCGCCCCCGACCGCGTCGACAGCCGCATCTGGTACGCCCGCGCGCTGGAGCAGGCGGGCAACCGCGACAGCGCCATCGAGCACCTGCAGGCCGCCGCCGCCCGCGACCCGCGCGACCCGCGGCCGGCGTTCGAGCTGGTCCGCATGCTCCGCGCCGCCGACCGGCCCGACGACGTGCGGACCTACGTCAACCAACTGGCCGACGACGCGGTGCTCGCCCCGACGCAAAAGCCCGCCGTCGCCGCGCTGCTGCTGGACCTCGGCGACGTGGCCCGCGCCGCGAAGGTGCTCGACCCCGCCGCGCCGGGCGCCGACGCCAAGTCCGCCGCCGCCGACCGGGCGGACCTGGACCCGGCCTCGAAGCTGCTGCTGGCGGAGCTGTTCCGCCGCGAGGGCCGCGACGCCGACGCGGCGGGGCTGTACGACCAGCTCCTCGCCCGCCCCGCCCCCACCGCCGAGACGCTGGTCAGCGCCGCCGACTTTTACGCCGCCGGCAAGCAGGCAAATTTGGCGAAGAAGACCCTCGCCCGCCTGAACGAGCCGGCGATCACCCCCGCCCAGCGCGCCGCCGCGCTCGCCCTCTACGCCGAGCGGCACGGCACGGTCGATGAGGCCCGCGCCGGCTACCGGCAGGTCACGCTGCTGGCGCCGGACAACCCGCTGGGGTGGGCGTCCTACATCCAGTTCGAGCAGCGGCAGGGCGATTACGCCGCCGCCGCCAAGGTCGCGGCCGACGCCGCGGCGCGGCTGCCGAACGATGACGGGCTGAAGACGATCAAGCAGGAGGTCGACGCGCTGGAGCAGAGCCAGAAGAACCCCGAGGACTTGGGCGCGCTGATCGCCGTGTTCAAGAAGGACCCGGCCAAGGCGCCGCAGGCGGCGGTGCTGGAGCAGTTGCAGCAGGTGCGCAAGTCCGGCGGGGGCGACGCGGAACTGGCCGCCCGGCTGGGGCCGATCGCCGAGAAGTTCCCGCGGTTCTACCCGCTGCAGCAGCAGTTGGTGAGCCTGGACCTGAAGCTCGGCCGGGCCGACGATGCGGCGGCGGTGGCGGCGCGGACGGCCGACGCCCTGCCCCTCAACGCCGACGCGGCGGGGCTGAACATCGCCGCCAGCCGCGCCGCCCGGCGCTGGCCTTCGGTCCGGCTGGCGGCCGACACGCTCAAGGCGCGCTTCGCGGACAAAAATCCCGCCCTCGCCCGCCGCGCCGACGTGGCGGCGGCCGAGGCGGAGCTCGAGCTCGACCGCCCCGCCGACGCCCTGTCGCGCCTCAAGCCGTACCTCTCGTCGGCCGAGTCCGGCGACGTGCCCGACGACGTCGCCGCCCTCGCCGCCCGCGCCTTCGCCGCCTCGGGCGACGAGGCCGCGGCGCGGTCGCTGGCGGAGGCGAAGTTGACCGACCAGCCCGGCCCGGCCGCCGCGGCGTGGCGGGGCGTGTGGCTGACGATCGCCGCCCGCGACCTCGCCGATGCCGACGCCGCCAAACGCTGGCTCGGCCGCGTCGCCTCCCTCACGCCCAAGGCCGCCCCCGCCGAGCGCCAGCGCCTCGCCGCCGCGTGGGCCAGTTTCGGCGAGAAGTTCGGCGACGCCGCCGCCCTCCGCCGCGCCCTCGACGAGTTCTCCCTGCTCGACCCGACCGACCCGGCGATCATTTTCCGCGTCGCGCAACTCGAGCTACGCCTGGGCAACCTCGACGCCGCCGAGGTCAACCTCCGCAAGGTGCTGGCCGCCAAGCCGGTGTGGGCCTACGCGGCGCGGAACGACCTGGCGACCGTGCTGACGCGCAAGGGCCAGCCGCAGGACTTGGCCGAGGCCAAAACCCTCGCCGAGCAGGCGGTGAAGGAGAACCCCGGCATCGCCACGTTCTACGACACCCTCGCCCGCGCCGAGGCCGCCGCCGGCGACGGGCGGGCGGCGGAGAACCATTTTAACCAGGCCCTGAGCCTCGACCCGCAAAGCCTCGACGCCCTCGTGGGCCTCGCCACCCTCTACCAAGCCCGCGGCGACGGCGACCGCGCCGGCTCCCTCCTCGGCCAAATCGACGCCATCCTCCGCACCAGCCCCCCGCCCGAGCCGGCCATCAAACAGCAACTCCAAAGCCTCCGCGACCGACTGAGCAAGGCGGGTTGAGCAATCTGCCGCTTGCGGCTTCGCAAAGAACCCTTCTGGGAACCCGTCTTCTTTGCGAAGCCGCAAGCGGCAAGAGGCTCACCGCGCACGGCTGTCGAGGAGGTAAACGCTCACGTCCCCAAAATCCTTCAGCAGCACCGGTGGCGCGTACCGCTTGGGGTCGATCCGCCGCACGCGCAGGGCGAGGCGGAACTGCTCGTCGGCCGAGCGGTGGCGGTTGTCCTGCACGACGACGAACACCCGCCGGGCGCGGCGGTTGCGCTCCATGATCGACTCGGCCAGCGGGCCGTCGGCGCGGGTGATGGCGTACTTCAGCACCACGTCCTCGGGGACGTAGGCCGTCACCTGATCCCCCTCCCGGCCGGCGTCGCGCTCCAGCAGGGCGAGGACCGGGCCGACGGAGTTGAACGTGCCGATCCGACGGGCGAACGGCTCGGCCCCCGCCCGCGCGGCGCCGATCAGCAGCCCCGCCGCCAGCAGCACCGCGAATGCCGGGGCGAGGATCGGCCGCATCGGGACGGTGCCGCCCTTCGCCAAACGGTCGAGAATCCACCCCCCCGCCGCCGCCATCGCCGCGCCCGCCGGGCCGGCGAGGAACACCGCCGCCCACCCCATCGCCCGCGCCGGCGGCAGCCGCTTGCCGAGGACCAGCAGCGCCGCCAGCGTCAGGACCAGCACGAACACCAGCGGCACCCGGTCGCGTTTCCCGCGCCGCCCGCGACCCGGCAGCAGCGACCCGGCCACCGCCAGCGCGGCCACCGCGTAGCCCCAGCCCGCCGCGCCCCGCGAGGCGTCGGACAGCAGCCGGTCGACCCACGGCCCCAGCCGGTCGGAGAACTGCTCGGTCGAGATGGGCCGGACGAAGCGGTTGCCGGAGATCGCCGCCTGCCCCTCGTAGTGCAGGATCGGCGCGTAGAGCAGCAGCGTGACGATTCCCGCCAGCGCGGCCGACGCGAACAGGCCGATCAGGAACCGCTTGCGGTCCGGCCGCCCGACCCCGCCGACGATCGCCGACAACCCGCCCCAGGTGAAGACCGCCGCGGCGGGGTAGAGCATCGTCGGCACGGTGAACGCCCCGGCCGCCACGACCAGGCCGAGGGCGACCCACCGCCCGACCGTCGGCCGGTCGCGCTGCAAATCCATCAGCCCGATGGCCGCGACGGCCGCGAGGGTGGCGATGGAGTAGCCGCGCGCGACCGACCCGGCGAAGGCGGTCATCGGGTCGGCGGCCAGGATCGCCAGTCCGACCAGCGCCGCCGCCGGGCCGTGCATCCGCCGCATGACGACGTAGGCGACGGCCAGCACGCCCGCCCCGGCCAGGACCGCCGGCACGCGGATCGCCGCCGGCGAGTCGCCGAAGAGCACCGTCGAGAGCCACACGGCGAGGGTGTGCAGGACGTGATTGTTCGGCGAGGGGTAATGGCTCCACGCGAACCACGGCCCGTGGCGGGCAAACTCGAGGTAGTTCGAGGCCTCGTCGTAGGTGAGCGGCCGGAGCACCCACGCCAATCGCAGCGCCACGCCGGCCGTGAAGATGACCACCGCCGCCACGATTTCGACTCGGGACACCTGCCGCTGGGACGCATCGACCATCGTGGTTGGAAGGCTATTCGACAGGCGAAGTGCCGTCAAAGCGGCGGGCGACGGCCGGGCGGCGGAATCAATCGCCCGCGGCCCGGCGGGTGGCCGGCCCTCTCAAGGCCACGGGCTGAAGGTGCGGAATCAGCCAGGCGAGCTGCGGGGCGTCGGCCCCCGCGCGCGGCTCAATCGAGAACATATTGTCCCCCCACCACGGCCCCGCCGCCCACCACGCGAAGCCGAGCCACACGTCGCGGTCGGCCTCCATCGACCGCAGCATCTCCCCCAGCGCCGCCCGGCCCTCGGGCGCGGCCGGGGCGGCGAACTCACCGAGGAATGCGCGCCGCTTCGTTTTCCGGCACCACTTCACGAAGCCGGCCAGCCGCTCGCGGCCGATCGCCGGGCTCACCACCTCCGGCGACTGGCCGGAGCTGTTGCCGTCGAGATATTGATGAACTTCGATGGCGTAATGGTTGAGCGGGTCGTGGATCTTTTCCAGCAGCGCGTCATTCCCCGCCGCGTGCCAACTGTGGGCACCGGTCCACGCGACGCCGGGCACGAGGACGAGGTTCCGCGCGCCGGCGTCGCGGATCGCCGCCAACGCGGCGTTGGCGGCGGCGACCCACTGTCCGCCCGGCAGGTCGTGCGGCTCGTTCACCAGGGCGAACCAGACGCGGTCATTTCCCTTAAAGCGAACGGCGAGCGTCCGCCAAAAGTCGGCAAATGCAGCCACCGGCACCGCATCGCTGCCGATGACCTTGCCGTAGTAGCGGGCGTAATCGTGCGGATCGAGGATCGCCACCGCGCCGCGGCCGGTGACGTGGCGGACCACCTCATCGAGGCGGGCGAACTCCTTCGCGTCGAACGGCTTGCCGAGCGTCGGCTGGAGGCGCTCCCACAGGAACGGGAGGCGGATGACGTTCATCCCACGATCGAGGAAGTAGTCGGCCTCGGCGGCGGTGGGGTAGGTGTAATTGGTGCCGTAGACGCCCGGCGCGTCCGGCTTACACTTGCCGAACTCGGCCCCGGCGAGACTCACGCCGGTGTGGTCCAGCGGCCGGGTCGCCTGCCCCGCCGCCCGCTCGGCCAGGAACGGGATGAGCAGGAGAATTAGCACGGCCAGCGGGCGGGATCGCACGATCATGCCGACACCACCCGTTTCGCCAGGCCCGAGACGGTATCCCACGCCGCGCCGGGAAACCGCTGCGTGTCGGCCAGGACGTCGGCCATCGCGGTCAGGAACCAGTCGAGGTCGGCCTTCGTGACGGTCAGCGGCGGGAGGAACTTGATGACCTCGGTGTGGTAGCCGGCAATCTGCGTCAGGATGTGGTGCTTTTGCAGCAGCGGGATGATGACCATCTGGCCGAATACCGCGAAGTTCATCTTGTGCAGCATGTCCCACGCCATCTTGAGCTTCAGCGATTTTTCGGGCCGCTTGAAGTCGATGGCGAACATCAGCCCCCGGCCGCGGACGTCGGCGACGAACGGGCACGTCTCGCCGATCCGCTTCAGCCCCGCCATGACGTAATCGCCCATTTCCGCGGCGTTCTCGACGAGCTTCTCCTCCTCGATCACCTGCAGCGTCGCCAGCGCGGCGGCCATCGCCAAATCGTTCTGGCCGAAGGTGTTGGAGTGGACGACGCACCGCTCCATCGAGTTGAACACGCCGTCCATGATCTTCGGCTTGGTGATGACCGCGCCGACCGGGACGTAGCCGCCGCTCAGGGCTTTGGCGGTGCAGACGATGTCCGGCTCAACGCCGTCGGCATGTTGGAAGGCGAACCATTTGCCCGTCCGGCCCAGGCCGCTCTGCACCTCGTCCATCACCAGCAGCGTGCCGAACTTGTCGCACAGCCGGCGGGCGGCGCGGAGGTAATCGGCCGTCGCCACGTCGCACGTTTTGCCCTGCACGGGCTCGATGATGAAGGCGGCCACGTCCTTGCCAGACAGCGCCTTCTCCAGCGCGGCGGCGTCGTTGTAGGGCACTTTGGTCGTGCCGGGCATGAGGTCGCCGAAGCGCTCGCGGAAGAACTCGGCGCCGTTGAGGGCGAGGGCGCCGGTGGAGAGGCCGTGGAAGGCGTGGTCGCAGTAAACGACGTCGCGCCGGCCGGTGGTGCAGCGGGCGAACTTGATGGCCGTCTCGACCGTCTCCGCGCCGCTGTTGCAGAAGAAGACGCGAGACAGCGAGTCGGGCAGGTGGCCCGTCAACTTTTGGGCGACCAAACCCGAGAGCAGCCCGCAGTCCATGCGGACGAGGTTCGGCAGCCCCCCGCCGATGATCTGCTGCAGCGCCGCCCCGACCTTCGGGTGGTTCCGCCCGAGCGCGAACACGCCCCAGCCGGTGAGGAGGTCGAGGTACTTGTTGCCGTCGGCGTCCCAGAGGTAGCACCCCTCGCCGCGGACGTAGGCCTTGTCGAAGCCGATCGTCTTGAGCATTTTGACGAATGCGGGGTTGACGTGCTTGGCGTGCAGGTCGTACTGCTCGCCGTCGCGCGCCTTGAGCGATTCCAAGAAACTAGCCGCTTGCGGCTTCGCAACGTCAAGAGAGTCGGCGGGCGCATCGGGAAGGGTCGGGGCGTCCATAAGCATGTGCCCATCCTAGCCGGAGGCGGAAGCCCCGGTCTGCCGCCGCTCAGAAACCCGACGGCTACAAATCCTGAAACAACTCCGCGACCGGCACGGAGAAGCCGGGCATGGCCGTGCCGCCGTCGAGCGTGTCCTGCTCGCTGAAGACGGCCGCCGGCTGGCCCGGCTTGTCGTAGGCCGCCACGGTCCTCGATTCGGGATACGCCAGCCACGCCAGCCGGCAGCCGGAATCGAAATACTCCTTCAACTTCTGCTGCATCTCGGCCGGCGTGTTCGACTCGCTGACGACCTCCACCACCACGGTCGGCGGCACCTGAGGAACCTTCACCTTCGGCATCTGCCCGCCGGGCAGTTGGTCCTTGGAAAAAAACGTCGCGTCCGGCAGCCGAATCCGGCCCGACGAAACCCGCAGCGTGAAGTCGGGCGCCCCCACCTTGCCGGCCTTGTTCGCATCGGCCCAAGTGCTGAACCGAACGATGAACCGAACGGCAACCATCGACTCAAATCCACCCACGGGCTTCTCCACCAGGGTTCCGTCAATCAATTCGCACAGCGTGTCGCTGGCGGTGCGGCGCAGCAAATCCTCCTCGGTCGCCGTGCCCGGCCACGGGTCGAACAGGATGCGCTCCAGCGGCACCCCGCCCAGAGATTCCAGCCAATCGGCCCCGTTGTAAATCCGGCGCGGCGGGCGGGCCTGCGGCGTCGGCGAGGCCGTCGGAGCGGCCTTGGGCTTCTTGGCGGGCGGTGGGGCCGTGGCGGTGCTCATGGGCGGATTGTACCACGCCGAAAGGGTCAATACTTCGTCACCTGCTGCGTCAGCCCCCCGTCCACGAAGTAGGTGCTGCCCGTGACGTACCCCGCGTCCGGCGAGGCCAGGAACGCCACCACCGCCGCCACCTCCTCCGGCGTGCCGAAGCGGCCCCAGGGGATTTCGCCCTCGGCCGCCTTTTTCGCCGCCGGGTCCTCCAGCGTGGTTTTGTTGATCGGCGTCGCCACCGCCCCGGGCGCGACGTTGTTCACGTTAATTTTGTGGACGGCGAGCTCCAGGGCCATGTTCCGCATCAGCATCCGCAGCGCCCCCTTGCTGGCGCAGTACGGCGCGTAGGCCGGGAACGGCACGTCCTCGTGAACGCTGGACATGAACACGATCTTCCCGCCGTCGCCCTGCTTCACGAACTGCCGGGCGGCGGTCTGGCCGAGGTAGAACGCGCCGGTCAGGTTGACGGCCAGGATCGAGTCCCAATCCTCGTCCGTCAGGTCGAGGAACGGCACCTTTTTCTCGATGCCGGCGTTGCAGACGGCGATGTCCAGCCGGCCGAACTTCTGGACCGCCGCCGCGACGTTCGCCTCCATGTCGGCGCGGACGCTCACGTCGCCGGCGAGCGCGATGGACTCGCTCGGGTAGGCCGCCACCTGCTCGGCGGCCTTGGCGTCGTGGCCGCGGTCCGGGCGGAAGTTGACCACGACGTGCGCCCCCTCCGCCGCCAGCCGGTCGGCGACGGCCCGGCCGATGCCGCCGTTCGCCCCGGTGATGATCGCCACCTTGTCCTTCAGCCGATCCGATGCCGTCGCCATGTCTGCTCCTCGGGTAGGGGTTGGTTGGCCGCCATCTGAACACCTCCCCGCCGCGGCGGATACGGTGAAACTTCGCCGCCCTCTCAACCGGCCGGACCCGTTTCCCGATGCAGAAAGCACGGCACGGGCCGAACCAAACTACCGCACCGGAGGCCATATGACACCAAACCCGACCGCCCACCACCCCGCCCGCCCGGCCGGCTTCACGCTCGTCGAAATCCTGATCGTCGTGATCATCCTCGGCCTCCTCGCCGCCGTGGTGATCCCCGCCTTCGCCAACGCGACGCGCGACGCCCGCGACCGCGCCTTCGCCGCCAACCTGCGCGACCTGATCAACTCGTCGCAACTCTACTTCCAGCGGTGGCGCGCCCTGCCGCCGCAGAACGGGGGCGAGCCGGTGCCGGCGGCGATCTTCGCCGGCGCGGGCCGGGCCGACCCCTTCCCGACCCGCACGCCCTTGGGCGGCTACTGGCACGTCGGGCACTTCGTGGACGTCGACCGCTGGGGCGTGGGCGTCTGGTGGCCGGCCGACGAGCCGGACGTCGCCTCCGACGTCCGGCGGATCGACGACCAACTCGACGACGGCGACGGGGCCAAGGGCACCTTCCAAACCCGCGACGGGGCGCGCTACTATTGGCTAATCGATTAAATCTTCTTCGGTGCATCCGGCCCCTTGACAACGATCCGACATCCCCGGCATAATCCGCGCCGGAGGATCATCATGCCCGCACCCGCCCCGTTGCCGCCGAAGCGCCTGCCCCTCGTCGCCCTGCTGCTCATCCCCCTCGCTAGGCCGGCGTGGGGCCAGTCGGTCGCGCGGGTTTGGGACGAGCAGGCGCTGGACGCGATCCGCATCGACAAGGCCCGCCCGCCGGTCCACGCGCGGAACCTGTGGCACCTGTCGGCCGCCATGTACGACGCCTGGGCCGCCTACGACCCGACGGGCGCGGGCTTCCTCGACCGCGAAAAACTGTCCGGCACCCCCGCCGCGCAGGCCGAGGCCGTCAGCTACGCCGCCTACCGCGTGCTGAACGACCGCTACGCCCTCTCGCCCAACGCCGCGAGCTCGCTGGCGGCCTTTTCGACCCAAATGACGGCGCTGGGTTACGACCCGTCGATCACCACCACGGTCGGCAACTCGCCGGCGGCGGTCGGCAACCGGGTGGCGGCGAAGGTCATCGCCTACGGCTTGGCCGACGGGTCGAACCAGCAGCACAACTACGCCGACACCACCGGCTACGCCCCGGTGAACGCCACGCTCGACGTCACGTCGCACGGCGCAGGCCCGGTGGCCGACCCGAGCCGCTGGCAGCCGCTGAAGTTCGAGGGGGAGCCGGGCCAGCACTTCCTCGCGCCGCAGTGGGGCGACGTGACGCCGTTCGGCCTGACGCGACCGTCGCCGGGCGCGGCCTACGGGTCGGACCTCGCCCCGGCCCCGCCGGCGTTCGGGTCGCAGGAATACAAGGACGCCGCGGTTCAAGTCATCGAGTTCAGCGGCCGGCTCGACGCGGCCGACGGGCGGGTGATCGACATCTCGCCGGGCGCGCGGGGGAATAACACCCTCGGCACCAACGACGGCGCCGGCCGGTCGGTCAACCCCAAAACCGGCCTGCCCTACGCGCCGGAGCTGGTGCCGCAGGGGGATTACGGCCGGGTGCTGGCCGAGTTCTGGGCCGACGGCCCCAAGAGCGAGACGCCGCCGGGCCACTGGAACACCATCGCCAACGCCGCGTCGGACCTGATCGCCCAGAAGCGCGTCGGCGGCACCGGGCCGGTGGTGAGCGATTTGGAGTACGACGCGAAACTCTACTTCGCCCTCAACGCCGCCGTCAGCGACGCCGCCATCGCGTCGTGGGACCAGAAGCTGAAGACCGATTACGCCCGGCCGATCACGATGATCCGGCACATGGCCGACCTGGGGCAGAGTTCCGACCCCGCGCTGCCGCACTACGACCCGAACGGGCTTCCGCTGAAGCCGGGCGTGGTGGAGTTGGTGACGGCCGAGACCGCCGCGCCCGGCGGCCGGCACGCGGGGCTGGCGCCGGGCACCATCGCCATCCGCGCCTGGAAGGGCCACCCCGATGACCCGGCGACCGAGGCGAGCGGCGTCGGCTGGATCGACGCCCGCGACTGGCTGCCGTACCAGAAGACCACCTTCGCCACGCCGCCGTTCCCCGGCTACGTCTCGGGCCACAGCACCTTCAGCCGCGCCGCGGCCGAAATCCTGGCGGCCTACACCGGCGACGACTACTTCCCCGGCGGGCTGGGCGAGTTCGTCTTCAACGCCGGCGCGGGCCTGGGCGTGGAGGCCGGCCCAACGCAGGAGGTCACGCTGGAGTGGGCCACCTACTTCGACGCCAGCGACGAGGCGGGCCTGAGCCGGCTGTACGGCGGCATCCACGTCCGCGCCGACGACTTCGCCGGCCGCCTCATCGGCTCGCGGATCGGCCTGGACGACTACGCCCTGGCCGCCCGCTACTTCGACGGCACCGTGCCGGAGCCGACCGCCCTGCTGCCACTGGCGGCCGGACTGGTCCTTCTGCGGCGGCGGGTCAAGTAGACGCCATTGCAGTTTTGCAAGGCCCCGCCAGTCTGCTAGGATCGGGACATGCCGACCGCACTGACTGACGAGCAACGCAGAGAGGTGCGCGCTTCCGTAGGCTCGCCGGCGGAACTGGTTGACCCCGTGACCGGAGAGCGTTTTCGGCTTGTCCCACTCGAAGCGTTCGACGAGTACGTCGAGCGCATGCAGCAAGAAGCATGGGCACGGGCGTCGCGCCAAGCGATGGCGAAGCGACTGGCGGAGGACGGGCCATTCGGCAAGGAATGATCTTCTTCGCCGACTTGTCCGACGGAGACCGCCGGCCGGTTGTGGTGGTCTCGCGCAATGCGCTCAACCGCGGAAGCGTGGTCACGGTGGTGCCGTTCACCTCTTCGGGTCTGCTGGTGAGGCGAAAGCTGCCAAACTACGTGCTCTTCCGGGCC
This sequence comes from Tepidisphaeraceae bacterium, assembly GCA_965260985.1. Taxonomy (GTDB): domain Bacteria; phylum Planctomycetota; class Phycisphaerae; order Tepidisphaerales; family Tepidisphaeraceae; genus CBDHCE01. Next base: position 30,936 of record CBDHCE010000015.1, read on the forward strand.
GGCGAGTTCGGATTGCCTCGCGATTGCGTCGCTCAGTGTGAGGCCATCGGGCAGATTGAGGTCGCCCTGCTCGACCCCGGCACCCTCGACGACCCCGCGATGCGGAGCGTCATCAACGCCATCGGCAACGTTCTCGACGCCGACTGCGAACCGCTCTGATCACGCCCGGTAGCTGCGGACCAACGGTCCGCAGTGGTGCGGCCGAGCAGATCAAGTTTTATAGTTCGCAGGACGCCGATCCGAAGTCGCTGAAAGCGAACCGCTCGAAGTCCAGCACCGGCCGCACCACGTCGATCAGCCGGCCGCCGCCGAGGGTGATCGACGCCTCGTGCGAGGCGTAGACCATGCGGCCGAAGTCGCGGGGCGTCCAGACGCCCTCGGCGCCGTCGTAGGCGAACGTGGCGGCGGCGGGGTCGAGCTCGTAGCTCTCGCCGAACTCGCGGAGCTCCAGCAGCCGGCCGATGCCGAGTGCGCGGCGGAGGGCGTCGTCAACGCCGGGGCCGTCCATCGCCGCGACGTGCAGGGTGACGGACGGCGGCACGTCGGCGCGGTCGCACGCGCCGCCGTGCCAGTGGCCCCAAACGGCCTCGAACGCCGCCCACTGCCGCCGCGTTTCCTCGGCACTCAGCACCCGGCGGTACGGCAGCGGGTCGGCGTAGTGGTCGGCGACGGCGGCGGCGCGGAGGAAGTCAACGAACCGCCGCCGCTCGTCCGCCACCGCCGCGGTCTCCACCGGGCCAGCCCGCCGCGAATCGCCGACCGGCACCGTCCCGGCGGCGAGGGCGAGCAGGTCGCGCAGCTCGGCCTCGTCGGCGAAGTCGCTGGGGACGAAGCGTTCGACTTCGACAAGCACGGCCTCCATCGCCAGATAGCGCGGGAAAAGATCGAGCGCGGCGTCGGAATAACGGCCCGCCTCCGGCCGGGCGAGGCCGGCGGCGTCCAGCGTGTCGTACCGCTCGCGGCACTTCCGCCCGCGCGTCCGGCAGTACCGCCGGGCCGCGTCGTGCAGGACGCGGCGCGGGTCGTCAGGCGGCGGTTCGGGAAGGTCGTCCATCGCCCCACTCACGGCACCGCCGGCACGTTGCGGAACAGGTCGGCGACGGGCAGGGAGAAGCCCGGCAGCACGTCCTCGCCGTCGAGGGTGCCGTCGAGGTCGAGCACGAACGACGGGCCGCCGGGGGCGCGGTAGACGGCCACGGTGCGGGTCGGCGGGTCGATGTACCAGCACAGGCGCGTGCCGCTGGCGAAGTATTCGATCAACTTACGGGCCATTTCAACACGGGTGTTGCTCTCGCTGATGACCTCCACGGCGAGGTCGGGGGAGAGGGTCGGAATGGGATCGAGCGTTTTGGGCAGCCGGGCCATCGAGACGAAGCTGAGGTCCGGCAGGCGGACCCGTCCGCTCGCCATTCTCAGGGTGCTGGAGGAGCCGGAAATGGCACCCAGGTTGTGGTCGCGGGCATAGTTGCCTAGCGGCATGGCGAGGTTCATTGCAATGACTTCTTCCCAATATCCCACGGGCTTCTCCACCAGGGTGCCGTCGACCAATTCGCACAGCCGCTTGTCGCGTTCGACGAACTCGAGCAGGTCCGCCTCGGTCGCGGTGCCGGGCCAGGGGTCGAAGATGATGCGGCTCATCGGCACGCCCCCGAGGGCGTCGAGCCACTCGGCGCCGTTGTCGAAGCGGCGCGGCGGGGTAAAGCGAACCGGCGTGGGAGGGGCGGCGGTGGGCATGGCGTGATTCTACTCCGAAGGCATCGCCGGCACGTTGCGGAACAGGTCGGCGACGGGCAGGGAGAAGCCCGGCAGCACGTCCTCGCCGTCCAGGGTGCCGTCGAGGTCGATCACCATAGCCGGCTCACCGGGGGCGCGGTAGACGGCCACGGTGCGGGTCCTGGGGTCGATGTACCAGCACAGGCGCGTGCCGCTGGCGAAGTATTCGACGAGTTTCTGGGCCATCTCGCGCGGCGTGTTGGATTCGCTGATGACCTCCACGGCCAGGTCGGGGGCGAGGGTGGGGATGGGCTCCGTCGGAAGCAGGCCACCGGGCAGGTGGGCCTTGGCGAAAAAGCAGAAGTCCGGCAGGCGGACGCGGTCGGACGAGGCCATTCGCAGCGTGCTGTCGGACCCGCTGACGGCGCCGAGGTCGTTTCGCCGAACGTGGTAGCCGACGTCGACGGTCAGGTTCGACGCAATGGCAGCTTCGATCAATCCCACGGGCTTCTCCACAAGGGTGCCGTCGATCAATTCGCACAGCCGGTCGCCGGTTTCGACCATCCGCAGCAGATCGGCCTCGGTCGCGGTGCCAGGGGGCGGGTCGAACAGGACGCGCTCCAGCGGCACGCCGCCGAGGGCGTTCAGCCAATCGGCGCCGTTGTCGAAGCGGTGGACGAGGCGGAAGGTCCGGCCGTTGGTGGGCGCGGGCGGGGCGGGTGGGGCGGGTGGGGCGGGCGGGGTGGCGAGGGCGGCGGGCATGTGGGAATTATATCAAAGTCGGAGGGTGCCACGCGAGCCGTAACAAGCCGGCGTCTGAGCCGAAGGCGAAGACCCGGGTGCCGGGCCGCTTGCGGCTTCGCAAAGAACCCGGGTCTTCGCCTGACGGCTCAGACGCCGGCTTGTTCCGGCTCATGGATGACTCACCTAAGCCGCGGCGGCGTCGGCTTTCTCACCTGCCAATTCGAACGTGAACCCGCCGGTGGCGGCGTCCACATCGGCGTGAATCGTGCTGCCGCCCTCGAAGTCGCCGTTCAGTAACTTCCCGGCCAGCGGGTTCTCGATCCGCTGCTGGATCACGCGCTTCAGCGGCCTCGCGCCATACGTCGGGTCGTACCCCTCGTCGGCCAACTGCTGCCGGGCGGCGTCGGTCAGTTCCAGCGAGAGGTTCCGGTCGGCCAGCCGCTTGCGGAGGTGGGCGAGCTGGATATCGACGATGCGGGTGAGTTGGGCCTTGTCCAGCGGGTGGAAGACGATGATGTCGTCCACGCGGTTGAGGAACTCCGGGCGGAAATGCCCGCGCAGGGTCTCACGGACGGCGGCCTCGATCTCGAACTCCGGCGCGCCCTCGCCGCTCAACTGCTGGATGCGGTCGGAGCCGATGTTGCTGGTCATCACGATCACGGCGTTCTTGAAGTCGACCGTCCGCCCCTGCCCGTCGGTCAGCCGGCCGTCGTCGAGCACCTGCAGCAGGACGTTGAAGACGTCGCGGTGGGCCTTTTCGATTTCGTCGAAGAGAATCACGCTGTACGGCCGGCGGCGGACGCTTTCGGTCAGCCGGCCGCCCTCCTCGTAGCCGACGTAGCCCGGCGGCGCGCCGATCAGGCGGGCGACGCTGTGGGGCTCCATGAACTCGCTCATGTCGATCCGCACCATCGCGTTCTCGTCGTCGAAGAGGAAGGCGGCCAGCGCCTTGCAGAGCTCGGTCTTGCCGACGCCGGTGGGGCCCAAAAACATGAAGCTGCCGATGGGCCGGTTCGGGTCGCCCAGGCCCGCCCGATTGCGGCGGACGGCGTCGCTGACGGCCTTCACCGCCTCCTGCTGGCCGATGAGGCGCTCGCCGAGCCGCTCCTCCATTTTCAGGAGCTTCTCCCGCTCGCCCTCGAGCATTTTCGTCACCGGCACGCCCGACCAGCGGCTCACGACGTCGGCGATGGCCTCGGCGTCCACCTCCTCCTTCACCAGCGATTCGCCGCTGCTCATCAACTCGTGCAGCTTCGACTCGGCCTCGGTGATCTGCGTGTTCAGGTCGCGCAGGTCGCCGTACTGGATCCGCGCCGCGGCCTCCAGTTGGCCCTGCCGCCGGGCCTGCTCGAGCTCGGTCTGCTTCGCGCCGACCCGCTCCTGCAACTCCTTGATCCGCCGCAGCGCGCCGGCCTCGTTCTCCCAGCGGGCGGTGAACTCGGTGTCGCGCTCGCGCAGGTCGGCCAACTCCTTTTGGGCCTTGGTCAACTGCTGCTTGCTCGCCTCGTCCTTCTCCTTCTTCAACGCCTCGATCTCGATCTGCCGCTGCATGATCTGCCGGCGCAGCACGTCGAGCTCGGCGGGCATCGAGTCGTTCTCGATGCGAAGGCGCGACGCCGCCTCGTCGATCAGGTCGATCGCCTTGTCCGGCAAAAAGCGGTCCTGGATGTAGCGGTCGCTCAGGACCGCAGCACTGACGATGGCGGCGTCGGTGATGCGCACGCCGTGGTGGGTTTCGTACCGCCCCTTCAGCCCGCGCAGGATGGCGATGGTGTCCTCGACCGTCGGCTCGCCCACGCGCACGGGCTGGAACCGCCGCTCCAGCGCGGCGTCCTTCTCGACGTACTTGCGATACTCGTCCAGCGTCGTCGCGCCGATGCACCGCAACTCGCCGCGCGCGAGGGCCGGCTTGAGCAGGTTGCCCGCGTCGGGGCTGCCCTCGGTCTTGCCCGCGCCGACGACCGTGTGCAATTCGTCGATGAACAGGATCACCCGGCCGTCGCTCTCGGTCACTTCCTTCACGACGGCCTTCAGGCGGTCCTCGAACTCGCCGCGATATTTCGCGCCGGCGATCAGGGAGCCCATGTCCAGCGCGATCACCTTCTTGTCGCGCAGCACGCTCGGCACGTCGCCGTTCAGAATCCGCACCGCAAGCCCCTCGACGATGGCCGTCTTACCGACGCCGGGTTCGCCGATGAGGACGGGGTTGTTCTTCGTCCGCCGGCTCAGCACCTGCATCGTCCGGCGGATCTCCTCGTCGCGCCCGATCACGGGGTCGATCCGCCCGCGCCGGGCCATTTCCACCAGGTCGCGGCCGTACTTTTCGAGGGCCTGATACTTCTCCTCGGGGTTGGGGTCGGTCACGCGCTGGTTGCCGCGGACGCCCTTCAATGAGGCGAGCAGCGCGTCGTGCGTCACGCCGTCGGTGGCGAGGATGCCCTTGGCGTCGCTGTCGGTTTTGGTCAGGGCCAGCAGCAGGTGCTCGGTGGAGACGTACTCGTCCTTCAGCCGGTCGGCCTCCTGGTGGGCGACGCGGAAAACCGCCTGCGTCTCGCGCGAGACGTTCAACTGCGTTCCGCTGGCGCGCGGCAGGCGGTGCAGCCGCTGCTCGACATGGGTCTGCAGATCGGCGACGTTTGCCCCGACCTTTTGCAGCAGGGGTCGGACCACGCCCTCGGGCTCGGAGAGCAGGGCCGAGAGGACGTGGACGGGCAGCAGTTCGGCGTGGTCGCGCTCCTGCGCCGACTCCTGGGCGCGGGCGACGGCCTCCTGGGCCTTGACGGTGAAGTGGTCGATGCGCATTGAAAATCCTTGATCCGACGTCCCGCGCCACCGGCATAAATGCCGGGGCTATGCGGGGCGAAAGTAGTACGCTGGCAAGGCGCGGCGGATCGATCGTGGAACGGGCGTCCCGCCCGGATTTCCGCGTGTGCTCGCAATAAAATCCGGGCGGGACGCCCGTTCCACGTCACTTCGCGGGCGCCTTGTTCGTCGACCCCTGGTACAGCAGGCCGACGACGGCGGGGAGGAAGACGGCCAGGGGCAGGGCGTAGGGCCACGCGGCGAGGGTGGCGTCGAGGCGGGGGCCGAGGTCGGGGTACTTGTAGAGCAGCCCCAGCAGGCCGAAGACCAGCATGGTGGCCCCCTGCAGGCTGGTGAAGGCGATCACGCTCCCCTTGAAGACGCTGAAGGCGAGCATGCCGAGGAAGACCGCCCCGATCGCCCCGCCGGCCCAGCCGAAGCCGGGGTCCAGGCCGTAGGCCCGCCAAACGTAGACGCCCAGGATCGCCCCGAAGATCACGCCGGTCAGGCTGACCGCCCCCTTCATCAGCGGCCAGCAGAGCGCGCCCAGGACGATCGCCGAGACGATCGCCGCCGGCACCGGCTGGCCGTAGCGCCCGCCCGCCCAGGTGCCGAACCACGCCCCGAGGCAGGCGAAGTTCAGCATCATGAACGCCCGGAACGACCAGTACCCGAACGCAAGGTAGACCACCCCGAGGGCGATGAGGATGGCGGCGGTCGGGCCGTTGAGCTCGTGGCACCAGCGGATCAGCTCCGCCTGGTCCGGCCACCCGATCGACGGCGCGGCACCCCCGGCGGTCGGCGGCGCGAGGTCCGGCGGGAGTTGGGGCAAGGGGAGGGCCACTGCATTGCGTACATCGGGAAACGACGCGGCGTTGCGTGAATTGATCGGTGGAATGACCAATGACCAAACCAGAATGACCAAATAATGACCAATGCCCAAGCCCCAACTTGGGATTTGGGCATTGGGTTTTCCTTGGTCATTCTGGTTTGGTCATTGGTCATTCCGCCCGGCTTGCGTTTCGCCCCGCTCCGCCTAGCATGATCCGCCCATGGAGCCGACGCCGCTGACGAATGGAGTGCCCCGCCTGGCCGACGTCGATGCCCTGCTCGGCACCGACGCCTACGCCCGCCACGCCCAGAGCAACCGCGCGTTCCTCGACCGCCACGCCGCGGCGCTGCGGGTTTACAAGTTCCACTGGGGGCTGGACCCGCTGAAGTTCTGGAGCCGCCGGTGGGAGTACCCCTTCGCCGCCGCCAGGGTCGAGGACTACCTCGCCGACTGCGGCGTGGGCAGCACCGTCCTCGACGCCGGCAGCGGCGTGACGTACTTCCCCTACTACCTCTGCGACCGCCTGCCCAACGCCAAGGTGATCTGCTGCGACAACGACGGCAGCTACCCCCCGATCTTCGAGGCGATCAACGCCAACGCCGGCCACCGCCGCGTCTCGTTCGTCGAGGCCGCCCTGCAGAACCTGCCCATGGCCGACGACTCGCTCGACGCGGTCTGCTGCATCTCCGTCCTGGAGCACACGGCGAATTACGGCCAGATCGTCGACGAGTTCCGCCGCGTCCTCAAGCCCGGCGGGCTGCTCGTCCTCACCTTCGACCTCTCGCTGGACGACAAGTTCGAGCTCCCGCGCGATCAGGCGACCGCCCTGCTCGAAAAGCTCGACTCGACCTTCGACCTCGGCCCCCTCGACTGGCGGTCGGAACTGGCGAAGCTCGACCATCCCGACGGGTTGCTCACCACCGACGCGATTCAGGCGACCCACCCCGAGCTCCTCCCCTGGCGCCCGCGGGCGGCGATCGCGGTGCGCGACCTCATCAAGGGCAAGGGGTGGACCGGCGGCTTCCGCAGCAAGGCCGTCTTCTGCCTCGACGCCCGCGTGCCGGCGGAGAAGCCGGCGGAGCGGATTGAAGCGGCTGTCGTGTAGCGGCGGGCGGGGAATGAACCACAGAGGGCACGGAGGGCACGGAGGAAGTCACAGAGAAGAAATTGATTTTGTGGTTTCTCTGTGACTTCCTCCGTGTTCTCCGTGCCCTCTGTGGTTCGTTCTTCTTCTCGAGGCCCGAGGGTGAAATGACCGTTTACGAACCATCCCCCGCACCCGCCGCGATGGTCGATCTGCCGCGCCGCGCGTGGGGGGATTGGCAGATCGTCGCGCTCGCCCTCGGGCTGCTCGCCGCGGCGTACGGATTGCTTCTCAACCGCTACTGGTCGCCGGGCGGGGACAGCGAGCTGTTCGTCGTCATCGCGCGGAACCTCGTGCGGGGCAGGGGCTACACCTACAACGGGCAGCCGGTGACGATCACCCCGCCCGGCTGGCCGCTGCTGCTGGCGGGGCTGCTGAAGGTCTCCGCCGCGTTCCTGTGGCTCAAGCTCTGTTTGATCGGCATGATCCTCGCGTCGGCGGGGCTTAATTATCTGGTGCTGCGGCGGTTCGCCTCGGGGCGGCTGGCGGGGGCGGTGGTGGTGCTGGTCGGGCTGCTGGGCTGGGTCTACCCGCTGACGATGTGGATGCACACCGAGGCGCCGTTCCTGCTGCTCACGTCCGCCGCCACGCTGCTGGCGGTGCGGATCGGCGAGGGCCGCGGCCGGTGGGGGCATGTCGCGGGGCTGGTGGCACTCTCTTTTTTGATGGTCTTCACCCGCTGGCCGGGGCTGTTCTATTGGCCGGTGCTGGCGGCGCTGGCGGTGGGGCCACACTGGCGGCCGGCGGTCGGGCGGCGGTGGGCGGCGGTGGGGCTGACGTTCCTGGTGATGGCCGGCGGGTTCTGGGGCGTGCGCGAGGGGCTGCTGCGCTATGCGGCGGGTTCGATGACGGTGGACCCCGACACGGGCGTCATCACCACCGACAACGGGACCGTGCTGGACCCGGAGGATCAGAATTCGGAAACCAAGATCATCGATGTCGTCACGAACGCCGGCGGGAAGATCCCGCTGCCGCTGCAATACTGCCAGCGCTTCATCAGTGCCGGCGAGTGGGTCAGCGACCTCATGTGGCCGCCGTTACGGTTCGGGGCGGCGGTCCGGGCGGTCGGCCTGTTCAGCGGCGCGCTCGGCTGGGCGACCATCGGCCTGCTGGTCGCAACCCTGTGTGCCGGCTGGCGGCGGGGCGAGTTGCTCTGGGCGGCGGTGGCGGCGTACTGCGGCACGGTCGTGATGGTCTGGCCGAACCCCAACGCGCGCTACCTGGTGCCGGTCGCGCCGTTCCTGCTGCTGGGGGTGATCCTCGGCTGCCGGGCGGCGGGCCGGTGGGTGGCGTCGAACCCGCCGGGGCGGTGGGCGGCCGGCTTCCTCGCCTTGGCGGCGGCGTACTGCATCGTCCTGATCGCCGCGTGGGGCGCGCTGCGGTGGCCGCTGCTGCCGATCTACTTCACGCCGATCGTGCCGCTGCTGCTGTTCGCGGGGCTGCTGGCGATTGGAAATCGGTCTAAGTCCAGCACCGAAACCCGTTCAGCCGCCCCGTTCGGGGCGCGCCTCGCGGTCGGGTTGTTCGTCGGCACCGTGCTGCTGAACAATGCCGCGCTGTGGGCGGTGGACGTGGCGGTCGTGCATTCGTCGGATTACTACGGCACCTACTGGGGCGGCCTGCACGCCTCGCTGGTCTCGGCCTGCCGCTACCTGCAGGAGCACGAGCCGGACGACAACGCCATCGCCGTCAGCGAGCGCTACCAGAACCTCGGCCACAGCACCTACGAGCCGTTCGGCCCCCGCGCCGCCACCATGCTCACCGACCGCGTGCTGCGGCGGATGCCCCGGCGCTACAACCGCCCGCCCAACGGGTCGGTCACGGCGTGGGTCCGCAACAAGCACGTCGATTACTACCTGTTCCAGGACCGCGCCGACCCGTGGGTGGTCTGGCACTTCCGCCTGCCGGCGTGGCTGCAGCGCAAGCTCGCCGGCCCCCCCAAAGTGCCCGCCGCCGCCCCGGACGAACCGACCGGCGGGTGGATTTTGTACGAACTCGTGCAGCACGACGGCCGGCGGACGCTGGAGCCGGTGGACGTGCCGCCCGTCCACGGCTGGCCGACCCGCGTGCCGGGGCTGTAGGGCCGGGCGGAGGTGGACGCTCTCGATGGTCGATGGCCGGGTGCCCGACCGACTCCATCGGGTGCTTGAGGAACTTCGTCGGGTGTCCGAGGCTTTTCGTCGGGTGGCAGATGACCTTCCGGGTGCCACGGATTGAGGACTCCTCAACCCGTGCCGGCCGGCATCCGCCCCCCCCCCCGTGGAACGGGCGTCCCGCCCGGATTCCGGCCGGACGCCACAGATTCGGGTACGCCTCACCCCGTGCCGGATAAAATCCGGGCGGGACGCCCGTTCCACGGAGTCCGGGCGGGACGCCCGTTCCACGGAGTCCGGGCGGGACGCCCGTTCCACGGAGTCCGGGCGGGACGCCCGTTCCACGGAGTCGGGCGGCAGGATTTTCGCCCGGCGCCGAACCGTTCTAAGATGCCCGTCCGCCGATGACCGTCCACCCGCTGACCAATCTCGCGGCCCCGACCCTCGACGCGCCGCCGCACGCCAGCGAGCGGGCGTCGCAAACGAAGTCCGAACCGGCGCGGGTCGACCGGCTCGACCGGCGGGTCTTCTTCTGGCTGATGGCGGGCCTGACCGTCGCCTACCTGCTGCTGCAGAACGGCTACTGGGTGCGCGCCGGCGACGGGGAGGTCTACCTGGCGATCGGCCGGAGCCTGCTGCGGGGGGAGGGGTTCGTCTACAACGGCAACCCGGTGGGGCTGGTGCCGCCGGGCTGGCCGGCGATATTGGCCGTTGCCATGTGGGTCAGCCCGGCGTTCGGGTTCCTGAAGTTGATCCCGATGGCGTCGCTGCTGGTCTTCTACGCCTGCATGTACCGCATCTGCCGGCGGTTCGCGGGGCCGGCGGCGTGCGCGGTCGCGGTGGGGATGACGGCATTCCTCTACCCGATCCTGCCGCTGTCGTTCTGGTTCCACTCCGACGGCGCGTTCTGCGGCATCGCCGGGCTCGCCCTGCTGCTGGCGGTGCAGATCGGCGAGGGGCGCGACGGCTGGGGGCGGATCGCGCTGCTCTGCGGGCTGATGGCGGCGAGCATCTCGGTGCGGTGGCAGGGCATCATCTGGTGGCCGCTGGTCGGCGGGGCGCTGCTGGGCGGGCGGCGGTGGAGCGGGTGGCGGTTCTTTCTCGCCGAGCCGGACCGGCGGAACCCGGCGCGGCGGATCGACCGGCAGTGGGTGGCGGTCGGCGTCACGCTGCTGGTCACGCTGGCGACCTTCGTGGCGCTGCGGCACATGCTGCGGGTCGCCCCCGACGAGATCAACCGCCGCTACAACACGTTCATGGCGGAGAACTACGGCCTGAGGAACAAGACCGAGCCGGTCGGGCTGGACGTCTATTGGGGCCGGTTCCTGGACACCAAGAGTTGGCTCAGCAGCCTGCTGTGGGAGATGGCCGCCCGGTCGCGCCCGACCCGCGAGTTGGCCGACGAGATGGCGGTGGCGGCGCTGGTGCCGATGGTCGCGGGGCTGGCCGTCTGCGTCTGGCGGCGGCAGTGGCTGTGGCTGGGGGCGGTGGGCTACTGTCTGGTTCTGATCGTCGACTGGACGCACCCGATCGCCCGGTACATCGCCCCGATCGCCCCGCTGCTGCTGCTGGCGGCGTGGATCGGCGTGCGCGACCCGCTGGCGTGGGGGGCGGACTGGCTCGACCGCCAACTGCGGCGGCCGGCGCGGCTGGGGGTCTTCCGCAGACTGCCGCGAAGGTGGCCGCGCGTGGTGCCCTACGGCTTCCTCGCGGCGATGGCGTCGAGCGTGGTGCTGTTCAACGGGGCGATGTACGCGATGGAGGTGCGCATCGCCCGCAGCGGCGATCGGTTCGAGAAACTGTACGACGCGGGGTTTGACGACAGCCGCGCCCGCATCGGCGCGTGGCTGCGGCTCAACGCCCCGGCGGACATGGAAGTCGCCAGCACGGTCTACACCTTCACCGGCGACGGGCCGGGGCGCAAAACCCTCGGCCCCCGCCGCGTGGCGGTCTTCCTCGCCGACCGGCCGGTGATGGACGCGCCGGACGCCATGAGCTACCTCCCCAGCCGCAGCCTGATCGACTGGGCGGCGGCGAACAACGTGCGGTACTACCTGTTCCAGGGCCGGACGACGCGGTTCCTGCACTTCCGCCACGCCCCGTGGGACCCGCCCCCGCCGGCCGACATGGACATGGACTGGCACCTGTACCTCTTCCACCGCGGCCGGGCGACGGAGATTTTCGTCGACAACCCCATCGCCCCGACCGCGGTGCCGGGGCTGGAGAATTACGCGCGGCAGAACCCGCTGGACCTGATCCCGTTCCTGTGGGATCAGGCCGAGCACGCCTACTACAACCTGACCGGCCAGTACGGCCCCAAGGCGAAGGAGAGCCGCGACGAGCGCGCCCGCCGCGAGCGCGCCGAGCGGAGGCGGAACCGCAAGCAGTGAAGCCGACGCGGCGGGGTCGCGCGCGGGGGTCGCGCCTTTTCGCGGCAAGTCGGGTACAACAGGGACCGCACCCATGCCCGCGCCGATGCCCCCCGATCCTCAGCTCGTCGTGCCGATCATGGCGGGCATCGGCAACGCGCTGCTGACGGTGCCGATGGTCCGCCAGCTCAAGGCCGCCTTCCCCGCCGGCCGGCTGACCGTGCTGGCGCGGAGCAAGGTGTTCGGCGAAATCTACAGCCGCCAGGCGGAGGTGGATGAGGTCAAAATCACCGGCACCCGCCCGTCGGTCGTGCTGGCGGCGCAGCGCGAGATGCGACGCCGCCGGCCGGACGTTTACGTCATCCCCTTCCCCAGCAACCGCTGGCAGTACTCCATGCTCGCCGCGACCGGCGGGGCGCGGCGGACGATCCTGCACAGCTACCCCACCGGCCGGCTCCGCGCGATGCACCTGCTGCGGACCCGCGCGACCCTCGTGCCGGCCGAGCGCGGGCTGCACGACGTGGCGCAGAACCTCAACCTGCTCCGCCCGCTGGGCGTCGAGCCGGACTACGACGATGCCCCCGTCTTCCCGCTCACACAAGCCGACCGCGACCGCGCCGACGCGATGCTGCGCGGCATCGGCATCGAGGACGGCGTCCGCCCGATCTGCCTCCACGCCGGCTGCGGCCGGACGGTTCTCGCCTCCGCCAAACGCTGGCCGCCGGAGGATTTTGGAGCCCTGATCCGCAACCTTGAAGACCGCTTCGGCCCCCGCATCGTGCTGATGGAGGGGCCCGACGAGCGCGGCGTGGCGCAGGAAGTGTTGCCCCACGCCCTGCCGTCGCGCCCGCGCGTGCTGCCGCTCGACGGCCCCCTCGGCGACGCGGCGGCCGTGCTGGAGCGCTCGGATTTGTACGTCGGCACCGACAGCGGCCTGGCCCACCTCGCCGCCGCCGTCGGCACGCCGCCGGTTACGCTCTTCGCCCCGGCCGACCCGGACCGCGTCTGCCCCGTCGGCCACCGGCACTTGGTCGTCCAGCCCACGCCCCCGCCGCGCGGGGCGGGTTGCGCGCCGTGTTTGCTTTATCCGATGGACAGCCCCTACCCGAAGATCCGCTGCCGCGAGCCGATGTGCATCACGTTCATCCGCCGGGAGCAAATCCTCGACGCGATCGACCGGGCCGTCGGGCCGCCGACGCGGCTGCCGGTGGTCGAATCGCGCGAGACGGTGGCGACGTGACCTCGTGGCACGGGCGTCCCGCCCGCGTTTTGAGATGATGATCATTTTCCATCCGCGGACGCGGGCGGGACGCCCGTGCCACAGGGGAGGCGCGGCCTGCTAGAATCCTCGCCCCCTTGGACGCCCCCTCCCTCGCCACCGACACGCCCACCCTCCCGCCGCCGGGCGGCGCGCCCGTGCTTAACTATCAGCCCGCGCCCGACGCCCCGCCGTCGCGCCGGTGGGTGAAACTCGCGTTCAACGCCCTCAAACTGCTCGTCCTGCTCGCCGTCTTCTACTACGTCGGGAGGACCCTTTACCGCGACCTCTCGAAGATCGACTGGCGCACCCTCCGCGTCCGCCCGCTGATGCTGATCGGCGCGACGGTCAGTCTCCTCGGCATTTACGGGTTGCAGATGGTCAGCTACCGCTTCCTCCTCGCCGCGTTTGCGCGGCGGGTGAAGTGGCGGGTGATGGCGGCCGTCGCGTGGGTGCCGCTGCTCGGAAAATATGTGCCGGGCAAGGTGGTGTCGGTCACGGGGGCGATTTACCTGCTGCGGCGCAGCGGCGTGCCGGCGCCGGCGGCGCTGTCGAGCGTGGTGATGCTCGACGCCCTGCCGGTGGTGGCCGGCCTGATGCTCGGCGCGCCCCTGCTGCTCACGCCCGAGGTCCGCGCGGTCGTGCCCGGCGGCCCGGTGCTGATGGCCGTCGTGACCGTCGGCGGCCTGATCGCCATCCTCCCCGCCGTCTTCACGCGCCTGGTGAACCTCGGCCTGAAGATGCTGAAGCGCCCGCCCCTGCCGCGCGAGGCGAAACTGAAGGACTACGCCCTGCCCGCCTGCGCCGCCTTCGGGCAGTGGCTGGCCGGCGGGCTGTCGCTGTGGTTCATCAGCCGCGCGCTGGTGTTCGACGGCCACGCCGCCGACGTCGGCCTGACCCTGCTGCCGCGGTTCATCTCCATCTGCGCCCTGTCGATGACCGTCAGCTACCTCACCCTGCTCGCCCCCGGCGGCATCGGCGTCCGCGAGGGATTGCTGCTCATCACCCTCGGTCCGGTCCTCGGCCCCCAAGCGGCCGGCGTGGTCTCGGTCGCGCTGCGGGTGATTCAGGTCTTTCTGGAAATCACCCTCAGCGGCATCGGCTGGCTGCTGGTGAAGTCGGCGTGGCGGGAGGATGCGTGAGTCTCCGTAGGGTGGGCACCGCCCACCACCGGCCCCAAGCGGTGGGCGGTGCCCACCCTACGTCACTTCCCCATCGCCTTCGCCACCTGCCGCATGTCGGCGATGAAGTCGGCCCGCGCCTGCTCCCGCGCCGCGTCCTCGGGAATCCGCAGCAGGGCCGACGGGTGGATCGTCGCCATCGACCACTCTGCCCACTCGGTCGAAAACACCTCGCCGCGCCGCTGGGTCACGCGGAAGCCCTTACCGAACAGCGACTGGGCGGCCGTCGCGCCGAGGCAAACGAGAATCTTCGGCTTCGTCAGCAGAATCTCCGTCGTCAGCCACGGCCGGCAGGCGCTGACGTGGCGGGCGAGCGGCTTGGCGTGAATCCGCCGGCCGCCCCGCGGCTCGAACCGAAAGTGCTTGACGGCGTTGGTGACGTAGACCCGCGAGCGGTCGACGCCCGCCTCGCCCAGCAGCTCGTCCAAAAGCTGCCCGGCCGGCCCGACGAACGGCCGGCCGGCGCGGTCCTCGGTGTCGCCCGGCTGCTCGCCGACAAACACGGCCTCGGCGTCGGCCGGCCCCTCGCCGAAGACGGTTTGCGTGGCGTGCTCGTACAACTCGCACCCCTCGCACGCCGCCGCCGCGTCGCGCAGGGAGGGCAGTTCGAGCTTGACGGGCAGAAAGTCGGCGGCGGTGACTTTGGGTTTGGCGGGCATGAAATGAACCGTTACGGAACCAGGATGATCTTACCGCGCGACCCGTCCGCCATGACCCGCCGTTGCGCGTCGGCGGCTTGCGAAAGCGGGAACGCCTCGCCGACCACCGGCCGCAACGCCCCGGCGGTCAGGCCGGCGGCAATGGCGGCGAAGGCCCGGCGCAGCCCCGCCGGCCCCAGCCCGCGCAGCGTCACGCCGAGGATCGCCGCCTCCTTGCCCATCGCCCGGCGCGGGTCGATCTCCACCCGCCCCCGGCTGCCGACCACCGCCACCCGGCCGCCGGTGCCGAGCAGTTCGAGGTCGCGGTCGAGGTTCACGTTGGCGAGCATTTCCACGATCACGTCCACGCCGGACTCGCCGACGGCGGCCTTGATGCGATCCGCGTAATCGTCGGCCCCGTGGTCGAACGCCCCGGCCGCGCCGTTGTCCAGCACCAACTGCCGGCCCTCCTCGGACCCGCCGGTGCCGTAGACGGTGCAGCCCGCGGCGACCGCGAGTTGCACGGCGGCGAGGCCCACCCCGCCGGTCGCGCCGTGGATCAGCACGGTCTCGGCCGGCTCCGCCTTCGCGCGGTCGAACAGCGCGTGGTAGGCCGTGCCGTAGGCGATCGGCACCGCCGCCCCGGCCTTGAGGTCGACGTTCGGCGGCAGCGCATAGACCTGCCCCTCGTCGCATAGCACCTTCTCCGCGTAGCTGCCGCCCATCGGACCTGCCGCGCTGCCGAAGAAGAAGACGGCATCGCCGACCTTCGGCGTTTCGACGCCCTCGCCGATCGACTCGACCGTGCCCGCCCCCTCGCCGCCGGGCGTGAAGGGCAGGTCGGGCTTCAGCGTGTAGGTGCCGGTGCGGACGTAGGTGTCGACGGGGTTCACGCCGGCCGCGGCGACTTTCACCACGACTTGCCGGTACTCGCCCGGCGTGGGGTCGGGCACCTCCTCCAACTTCATCACGTCCGGGCCGCCGAACTCGTGGATGCGGATCGCCTTCATTCGTTCGTCCTTCGTCAGTGGTCCGTTGTCAGTTGCAAACGACGTGGCCCGCTTTGCAACTGACAACGGACCACGAACCACTGACCTTCCTAAACCAACCGCCCCTGCGGCGGCGGCACGATGGTGGTCTTGCCGGTGATCATCGGGTCCACGCCCGCCAGGAAATCGTGCGGGAAGCCGGGGTCGATCTTGCTCGGGCCGTCCAAGGCGACGAGGTCATCGCTCGTCAATTCGACGCTCACGCTGTCCAGATTGTCCGCGAGGTGGTCGAGCTTTCGGGCCCCGATGATCGGGCTGGTCACGCCCGGCTGGGCCAGCAGCCACGCGAGGGCGACCTGGCTCGCCGAGACGTTTTTCCGCTTCGCCACGTCCACCGTGGCCTGGGCGATCTGGTTGACGCGCTCGTTCTGATACTTGCTGTTCCGCCGGTTGCCGTCCTTGATGAGCCGCGCGTCCTTGTCGGCCGAATCGTCGAGGAACTTGCCGGTCAGCGCGCCCTGCGCCAGCGGGCTCCATGGCGTGACGGCCATGCCGAAGTCGCGGGCCATCGGCAGCAAATCGCGCTCGGGCGTGCGCTCGACCAAAGAATACTCGATCTGCAGCGCGGTCCACGCCGTCCAGCCGCGGAGCATTGCCATCGTGTTGGCCTCGGCGACCTTCCACGCGGGGTAATCGCTCACGCCGAGGTACAGGACCTTCCCCTGCCGCACGAGGTCGTCCAGCGCCCGCATGGTCTCCTCCACCGGCGTGCGGCCGTCGAAGGCGTGGACCCAGTAGAGGTCGATGTAATCGGTCTTCAGCCGCTTCAGCGACGCCTCAACGGCCGTCCGCAAGTGCTTGCGGTGGTTGCCGCCGGCGTTGGGGTCGCCGCCGGTGCCGTCGCCGAAGGCGGTTTTGTTGAAGGTGAACTTGGTGGCGATCACG
Organism: Tepidisphaeraceae bacterium; assembly: GCA_965260985.1. Classification (GTDB taxonomy): domain Bacteria; phylum Planctomycetota; class Phycisphaerae; order Tepidisphaerales; family Tepidisphaeraceae; genus CBDHCE01. Next base: position 47,644 of record CBDHCE010000015.1, read on the forward strand.
AACGAATCGCGCCGGCCGTCGACGAACTTGCCGACATATTCCTCGCTGGTGCCGTTGGTGTAAAGGTCGGCGGTGTCGATGAAGTTGCCGCCCTTCTCGGCGTAGCCGTCGAAGATTTTGCGGCTGGTTTGCTCATCGCTGCCCCAGCCCCAGTCGGTGCCGAAGGTCATGGTGCCGAGGCACAGGGGCGAGACGCGGAGGCCGGATCGGCCGAGCAGGCGGTAGTGATCGAGTTGGGTGGGCATGGCCCATTCGTAGGGCGCGGGGGCGGGAAAGGGAAGGGCGAAAGTGCGGCGGCAACTAATCGCCGTCGTCCTCAACCGCGGGCGGGGCGGGCGGCGTCAGGTCGCGCGGGGGCAGGATGTCGGCCAGCGGAATGCGGAGGCCCGGCAGCACCTCGCCGCCGTCGAAGACCCCGCCCTCCTCGGCGATCAGGCGGGTCGAGCCGTCGGCGTCCATCACCCGGCCGACGCGCAGGCCGGCGTAGACGATCCAGATCAGCGGCACGCCGGCGCGGCGGTATTCCGAGAGCTTTTGCTCCAGCTCATAAGTCCGATCTTTGGGCGACACGCTCTCGAACGCGAGCAAGGGTCGGCCGGTGATGCTGCCCTCGGGAAGCCCCTGCTGATGCACCTGCTCGATTGCAACCACCGACACGTCCGGCTTGCGGACCTGCCGGCGGGCGTTCGGCACGCCCATTCGATATCCCGATTCGGAGCCGAGCACGAGTCCGATGGGGTGGTCATCCAGATACTCGCCGACCTTCCGCACCGTCCGGGCCGAGGTGTAATCCGCCAGAACGCTCATCGGCTTCTCCACCAGGTGCCCGTCCACCAGTTCGTAGCCGTGGGCGGCATCGCCCAAGCGGTCGAACTCATCTGCGGTGATGAGGTCGGAGTTCAGGAGTGATTGTGGCATAGGCGTCCGTTGATCCGATTCTACCGGCCGATCCATGCGGGCGACAAGTGGAACGGGCGTCCCGCCCGGATTCTTCTGGGCACGATGCCACGGAAAGAGAATCCGGGCGGGACGCCCGTTCCACGATGGGCTCCACGGTCAGCCGCGCTCCGCCGGCGTCACGGTCAAATCCAGCGTGCGGTCGCGGCGCAGGATCAGCAGCGGGCACGGCTTGCCGACGCGGTCGGCGGTCAGCAGGCGCTGCAGGTCATCAAGGCTCGTCACCGGCTCGCCGGCGAGGCTCAGGATCACGTCGCCCTCGGCCGCGCCGGCGGTCGCGGCCGGGCCGGCGGGGTCGAGTTGGATCACCAGCACGCCGGCGTCGGCGGGCAAGCCGAGGTGCCGCACGACCTTCCGCTGCAGCGGCACGTTCTGCCCGCCCACGCCGATGAACGACCGCCGCACCCGGCCGTCGCGCATCAGCCGGGCGGCGACCCAGCGGGCGGTGTTGATCGGCACCGCGAAGCAGATGCCCTGGGCCATCTGGATGATGGCGGTGTTGACGCCGATCACCTCGCCGGCGGCGTTGACCAGCGGGCCGCCGCTGTTGCCGGGGTTGAGGGCGGCGTCGGTTTGCAGGACGTTGTCGATCAATCGGCCGGTGCGGGCGCGGAAGCTGCGGGCGGTGTTGCTGATCACGCCCGCCGTCACGGTGGCCGCGAAGCCGTAGGGGTTGCCGATCGCCACCGCCAGTTGGCCGACCGCCAGCGCGTCGCTGTCGCCGAGGTCGACCGGCACGAACGGCGGGTCGTCCTGCGACAGGTTGACGCGAATGACGGCGAGGTCGGTGTCGGGGTCATCGCCGACGAGCCGGGCCGCATGTCGGCCGCCGTCGGGCGTCACGACCGAGATGCGGGCCGCGCCGTGGACGACGTGGCTGTTGGTCAGGGCGAAGCCGTCGGGCGTGAAGAAGAAGCCCGACCCGCCGCCGGCCCGCTCGACGGGTCGGCCCGCCCGGTCCGTCGCCTCGACGGCCACCTCGATGTTGAGTACCGACGGCCCGACCTTCGCCACCGCCCCGGTGACGGCCCGGCTGTAGGCGTCCATCACCCCCGCGTCGGCCGGCACCGCGGACGGGCGAACCGGCCCCGCGACGGCGGGGGCGGCGCTCGAGACCAGATTCAAGACGTTGTAAGACATCGGCATCCTTCGGTAAAGGTTGCCGAATGCTAGGCATGGGGGTCAAGCGGGCGGCGGGCGCAACTACTGGTGTCCCACGAAAGAGACGAACCACAGAGGACACGGAGCGCACGGAGGAAGTCACAGAGAAGAAGCGAGAGTTCTTGCTCTTCCTCTGTGACTTCCTCCGTGCCCTCCGTGTCCTCTGTGGTTCAACTCTTCGGCTTTTCCGCAAGGCACACGGCCTCAGTCCATTTCGATCTTCGCGTCCTCATCATCGTCGATCTGGATCGCGTCGAACTCGTCCGAGCCGCCGGGGCTGGAGAGGATCGACATCGGGTCGAACTCCTCGGAGTCGACCATCGACGCGGGGGCGGGGGAGCGGTGGGCGTCGGCGGCGTCGGACTGGGCGGTGGGGTTCAGGGCGTCCTCGCTCGGGGCGCCGCGGGCGATGACGGCGGCGGTGGACTTGCCGGCCGAGCGGGGGCTGAGGGCAGGGTCGGCCGGCTCGCCGTCGATCTGCACCACGAACGTCAGCGGGCCGATCTTCAGCCGGTCGCCGGCGGCCAGGGCGGCCTCCTGCACGCGCTCGCCGTTGTGGTAGGTGCCGTTGGAGCTGCCCAGGTCCTCCGCCCGCACGCCGGTGGCGTCGATGGCGATCCGGCAGTGCTTGCGGGAGACCTCGCTGAGGGGGATGCGCAGGTCGCACTCCTGGCGGCGGCCGATGACCGTCTCGGCGCGGCTGAGGGAGAACGAGCGCGTCTCGCCGTTGGGGCGGAACATGACGAGCACGACTTGCGGGTGGGTCATGGCTGGGGCCTCGGTCTATGGGGGTGCGGCCGGCTGCGGCCGCCGGGCTACGGCACGGGATAACATACCGCGAATCCCGCCGCAGTGGAATGCCCCGCCCCCGGCGCGGCAGGCCACCACGTCGGCCCACTTGATATTTGCTAAATGGGTCCGATAATGCCGCCCCGCAGCAGGGTGGCAGGGGCGGCCGGGCGGCGGATCGTGAAAATCCCTCCCCAACCCCCGGCCGGCCCACCTCGCGTGTCTAGGAGGGCAAGCGGGGCGGATTTTTCCGACGCCGACGCCCCCCGCAGCCGGGCGTTGGCGAAAAAAGGCCCGCACCTTTACACCGGTCGGGCGTACCGGTCTGGAGCGTTGAGAGGAACCTTGAGAGGAACGTCCGATACCCCGGCCGACTCATCCGAAGCGGCGTCTTGATCGTACTACTAACCAGTGAACCCCCCGCAGGGCCGCCCCTGCCGCCGTCGCCGCCCGTGGAGGGGCGGGCGTCGGCGAAGCGACCATCAGCCTCCCCCGCCCGCCCGAGATTTTCGCCCCCCGCAACGCCCCCGGCCCCAAGCCGGCCGGTTTTGGGTCGATAAAGGCCTTGAGCGGATGTCGCAGGATGCCCCGACCCCCGACCCCCCACCCCGCCCCCCGTCAAACTGACGCGGCGCGGGGCCGAGATTTGGAGACCGAGCCGTGCCCACAGCCAAGACCCCGATGCAGCCCGCCCTGAACCCCGCGGCCCCTTCCCCCGCCGACTTCGCCCTCGCCGCCGCCGGTGACGCGGCCCTAGGGGCGACCCCGGCCGGCCCGCGCGCCGCGGCCGCGCGCCGCCGGACGCCCGCCGGCAGCCCCAACTCGCAGTTCGAGCAGTTGGAGAAGCGGCAGCTCATGTCCGCCAGCACGGTCCAGACCCTGCCGTTCAACCTCGACTTCTCCCGCCCCGTCGGCACCAGCGCCGACGTGCTGGACAAGAACGGCCAGGCCACCGGCTTCACCCGCATCCAGCAGAACAAGCTCAATGACCAGTACCAGCCGTCGCTGGTCGACCTCGACACCACCGCCGGCGTGCTGAAGCTCACCACCCGCGGCAGCAGCAGCACCGGCGGCAACTTCGGCGCGGACAACACCCTCGTCAACGCGCTGGAGACCCAGTTCGACGGCACCGCCGACGGCTTCCAGATCACCGCCCGCCTCAAGGGGCCGCTGAACTTCGACCAGGCCTACGAGCAGCAGGGCATCTACCTCGGCGCCGACCAGGACGACTTCATCAAGCTCGTCGCCATCCGCGCCAACGAGGGCCAGCGGCTGCAGTTCATCGACGAGTACTCCACCGGCACCGGCGGCACCTACGGCACCATCGCCGACGCCAACAGCCGCGCCGACATCGGCTCCTTCGCCGGCATCAACTCGCTCGACCTGCGCCTCACCGGCGTCGCCAGCACCGGCACGCTGACCGCCAGTTACGCGGTCAACGGCGGGAAGTTCACCGACCTGCCGTTCCAGGTCACGGTGCCGCAGAGCGCGCGGGCGAGCGTGTTCAACGGCGCCAGCCGGGCGGGGCTGATCCAGTACCAGAAGAACAACGTCGCGCCGATCACCGTCAGCTACGACAGCTTCTCGATCGCCCGCAACACCACGCCGGTCGTGGCCCACCCCGCCGTGGTCGACAGCACGCCGGCGAACGGCGCGACCAACGTCCGCCGCGACCTCAACGGCGGCATCACCACCAACCTCTACCTGCCCACCAGCGGCGCGGGCGTCGACGAGTCGACCCTCGGGCCCGCCACCGTGATGCTCACGCGCGTCAGCGACGGCCTGATCGTCAGCGGCACCAACGCCACCACCAGCGGCGGCGGCGACACGATCACCCTCACCCTCGCCCCCACCACCAGCCTCGCGGCCAACACCCAGTACCGATTCGACGTCACCGACGGCGTGCGCGACCTCGCCGGCGCGAGCTTCACCCCCTACAGCGCCACCTTCACCACCGGCGCCGACGGCAAGATCTACGACCCCAGCGTCTCGTTCGACAAGATCGTGCAGGCCAGCACCGAGGGCAAGCAGTTCACCGGCCTGACCGTCGGGCCCGACCACCGCCTCTACGCCACCACCATCACCGGCGAGATCAACCGCTTCGACATCGCCGCCGACGGCTCGCTCACCAACGGGCTGCTGATCAAGACGATCCAGACGAACAACGGCGGCAACCGGATCATCACCGGCCTGACGTTCGACCCGGCCAGCACCGCCGGCAATTTGATCGCCTACGTCAGCAACGGCGAGTTCGCCTTCGGCGAGAACGGCAGCCCCAAGGCGGGCGACTTCACCGGCAAAATCACGAAACTCACCGGCCCGGCCCTCGGCACCTACGAGGACAAGGTCGTCGGCCTGCCGCGCTCGATCCGCGACCACCTGACCAACCAGCCCGTCTTCGGCCCCGACGGCCTGCTCTACGTCTCGCAGGCCGCCGAGAACGCCATGGGCGCGGCCGACAACGCCTGGGGCAACCGCCCCGAGCACCTGCTCAGCGCCGCGATTTTGCAGATCGACGTCCGCACCATCACCGGCACGCTGAACGTCAAAACGCCCGACGGCGGCGGCACCTACGACCCCTTCGCCGCCGGCGCGAAGGTCCGCCTCTACGCCACCGGCGTCCGCAACTCCTACGACCTCGTCTGGCACAGCAACGGCCACCTCTACGCCCCGGTCAACGGCTCGGCCAGCGGCGGCGCGACCCCCGAGGCCGACGTCTACACCCCCGGCGATTTCGTCAGCGGCTCGACCAACGACAAGTACGACAATTACTCGAACAGCGACTCGGACCCGTCGAACGATTACGGCAAGGTCCGCATCGACGCCGCCGCCAACGGGCCCTACGCCGGGCCGCAGGGGCCGGGCATCGCCAGCAACCCCGTCAAGGAGCACGACTGGCTCTACGACGTGCAGCCCACCGGCTACTACGGCCACCCCAACCCGCTCCGCGACGAGTGGATCCTCAACGGCGGCAACCCCACCGGCGGCGTCGACCCCCAGGAGGTCGCCGCCTACCCCGTCGGCACCCTGCCCGACCGCAACTACCGCGGCATCGCCTACGACTTCGGCGAGAGCAAGTCGCCCGACGGCGCGATCGAGTTCAAGGGCAACGCCTTCAACGGCGCCCTCAACGGCAAGCTCCTCGTCACCCGCTTCAACGTCAATAACGACCTGCTCGTGATGAGTTTGGACGCGCAGGGCCGGGTCACGGGCGTGAAGGACAATTACGTCGGCCTCGACGGCTTCGTGAACCCGCTCGACATGGCCCAGGACCCGCAGACCGGCTTCCTCTACGTCTCGGAGTACGACCGCAGCGACTCGGGCGTGAAGCACATCACCCTGCTCCGCCCCAGCGCCAGCGGCGCGACCGTGAACGTCAGCGCGCCCGCGTTCTACTTCAACGACGTCGCCGACGGCGCGAGCAGCGGCACCGCCGACCAGACGCTGACGATCCGCAACACCGGCGCCAGCACGCTGGTCCTCAACGGCCTGACCCTCGGCGGGGCCAACGCCGACCAGTTCAAGATCCGCAACGCCCCGTCGCTGCCCTTCAACATCCCCGCCGGCGCGTCGATGGACGTGCTGCTCAACTTCACCGCCTCGTCCAAGGGCATCAAGAGCGCCACGCTCACCCTGAGCACGAACGACATGGCGAACCCGACCACCACGGTCGCCCTGCGCGGCATCGGCACCACCGGCACCGGCGGCACGAACGAGCCGAGCCTGCAGCGCATCCTCGACCTCTACCAGATCCCGATCAACACCGGCAACACGAACCCGGACAACACCCTCACCGGCCGCGGCGTGATCGCCGGCAGCGACGAGCTCGGCTTCGGCAGCCTCGTCAAGGCCGGCAGCGGCGCGGTCACGATCGAGCCGCTCGCCACCTTCGGCGTGGACTTCAAGCCGACCGTCGTCAACTTCGGCTACTACGAGCCGGGCACGCCGGCGACCAAGACCGAACTCTTCAAGGTCGGCAAGCAGACCGCCCAGAGCGTCACGCCGACCATCGACGGCAAGACGAGCTTCGACCCGGCCGACAAGGCCTTCGGCCTGTACGGCACGTTCCCCTACTTCAAGAGCGCCGACGGCGGCGTGCGCAACGTCTACAGCGAGGACTCGCTCAACACCTGGGAGAGCAATTCCGCCTACCGCCGCAAGGTGAAGTTCTTCCCGCTGAAGAACGCCGACGGCTCGGTCGTGCCCAACGCCTACGTCTTCGCGTTCGAGGAATATAATCTGGAGGCCGACCAGAATGATCTGGTGGGCATCATCCGCAACGTCCGCCCCGCCGCCGCCGGGGGCGAGATCGGGCTGAGCAACACCGACCAGGACGCGCCCTTCCCCGACCGGCTGGTGATGAGCCGCCTGCGCGAGCTCGACCAGCCGGTCGACAGCGAGCCCAACGCCTACGCCAACTACGTCCACGACACCGCGTCGGTCACCGTCCGCAACACCGGCACGCAGACGCTGAACGTCGGAGCGCCGAGCGTCAGCAACGCCGACTTCATCATCACCTCCGGCGGCGGGGCGCGCAGCGTCGCGCCGGGGCAGAGTTACACGCTGACGGTGCAGTTCGTCTACAACCGCGACGGCAGCGGGCACGAGAACCGCTACGCCACGCTCACGATCCCTAGCGACGATGCCGACGAGCCGACCAAGAGCGTCGCGCTGGCGGGCATCTGGCAGAGCAACAGCGAGTACACGCTGCCGAACAAGCAGTCGGTCGAGCCGCAGGTCACCGACATCTTCGCGGCGTTCGGGTACTCGACGCCGGTCGGCAACCTCGACACCAACGGCCGGCCGGAGAAGGCCGGCGGCGAGACCCTCAGCGCCTACTGGCAGCAGGCCGATAGCTCCGGCCCCGTGGAGGTCATCCAGCTCGCCGCCTACCACGGCCAGAGCCAGGGGAAGAAGACCAACCTCGCCTACTTCGCCCAGGGATCCACCCCCAGCAGCACGACCAAAATCTTCACCCACTCCGACCGCTACGGCCAGAGCCTGCTGCCGCGCATCGACGGCAGCACCACCAACCCCGCCTTCGGCCGGTTCGACACCAACGGCGCGGCGTTCGGCCTGAAGATCGACGGCCAGGCCTCCGACGACCAGTTCAACAAGGCCTATGACCCCAGCGGCGCCGGCAACGGCGCGCCCGGCCAGCACGGCATCCGCTTCTACGCCGCCCGAGACGCCTCGGGAAATCTCATCCCCGACACCTACCTCGCCATCCACGATTACACCGGCACGCAGTTCACCAACTTCGACTATCAGGACAACGTCTACCTGATCCGCAACGTCAAGCCCGTCAGCGGGCCGAGCCAGGTCGCGGGCCTGTCGGCGGCGGCCACCGGCGCGGGCGTCAAGCTCGCGTGGTCGGCCAACACCGAGGCGAACGTGGTGGGCTACAACGTCTACCGCCGGATCGGCACGTCGGGTGCCTTCGCGCTGGTGAACCCCGACGCGCCGATCGTGCAGACGACCTTCACCGACGCCGCCGCCCCGGCCGACGGGTCGCGCAGCTACTACCGCGTGGTCGCCGTCGACGAGCACGGCCGGGCCTCCGCCGCCGCCACCGCCGACGCGGTGCGCGGCACGGACACCACGCCGCCGGCCAAGCCGATCGGCCTGACCACCGCCTCCACCCCCGACGGCGTGTTCCTCGACTGGGACGACAACACCGAGGCCGACCTCGCCGGCTACAAGGTCTACCGCGCCACCAGCGCCGCCGGCCCGTTCGCCGCGCTCATCGGCGGCGACTACATCGGCCACAGCGACTGGACCGACTCCACCGCCGCCGCCGGCACCACCTACTACTACCGCGTCACGGCCCAGGACCGCAGCGGCAACGAGTCGGCCGCCAGCAGCACCGTCACCGGCACCCGCGGCCAGCCCCCCGCCGCCACCGCCCCGGCCGCGGCCAGCAACCTCTCCGCCGTCGCCACCTCTTCCTCGCGCGTCGACCTGTCGTGGTCGGACAACTCGGCGAATGAGACCGGCTTCAAGGTCCAGCGCCGCACCGCCGGCGGCGCATTCGCCACGATCTTCACCGCCGGCGCGAACGTCACGAGCTACGCCGACACCACCGTTTCGGCCAGCACGGCGTACACCTACCGCGTGATCGCCACCAACGCCGCCGGCGACGCCGCGGCGTCCGCCGAGAACGGCGCGACCACGCCGGCCGCCCCCGTCACGCCGCCCGCCGGCCCCGCCGCGTTCCAGGCGGACGCGGCCGGCCTCGTCACGTTCGAGGCCGAGCACTACGACGCCAAAACCGCCGCCAACGGCCAGGACTGGACCCCCTTCAACGGCCTGCCCGACCCCAGCGGCGCGGGCGGCCTCGAGGCGGGGCCCAACACCGGCGTCAAGTACGACACCGACTACGTCGCCAACAGCCCGCGGCTGGACTACGGCGTCAACTTCGCCCAGCCCGGCACCTACTACGTCTGGGTCCGCGGCAACGGGCCCACCGGCGCCGACGACAGCATCCACGTCGGCCTCAACGGCGCGGCGCAGGACACCGCCGACCGCATCAGCTTCCCGCAGGACGGCGCCTGGCGCTGGACCGCCGCCACCAGCGACGGGCCGGTCGCCACCATCACCGTCGCCCGGAGCGGCGTGCAGACCCTCAACGTCTGGATGCGCGAGGACGGCGTGCGGATCGACAAGATCCTCCTCACCCGCAGCGCGTCCTACACCCCGACAGGCACCGGCCCGGCGGAATCGGCCCGGTCCGGCAGCACCCCCGCGCCCGCCGCGCCGGCCGCGCCCAGCAACCTCGCCGCGTCGCTGAACGCCCAGAACCAGGTCGCCCTCGCGTGGTCGGACAACTCGACGAACGAGACCGGCTTCCGCGTCGAGCGGCGGGTGGCCGGCGGCACCTTCGCCGCCCTCGCCACCGTCGCGGCCAACGCCACGGCCTACACCGACGCCACCGCCGCCGCGGGCGTCACCTACGAGTACCGCCTCTTCGCCGTCAACGGCGCGGGCGACAGCGCCGCGTCCAACACCGCGGCCCAGGCCACCCCCGCCGCCCCGGCCGCCCCCGCCGCGCCGTCGAACCTCGCCGCCTCCCTCAATTCTCAGGATCAGGTCGTGTTGGCGTGGGCCGACAATTCCGCGAACGAGACGGCCTTCCGCCTCGAGCGCCGCGTCGCCGGCGGCACCTTCGCCACGCTCGCCGATTTGCCCGCCAACAGCACCGGCTACACCGACGCCTCGGTCGCCCCCGGCACCACCTACGAGTATCGCGTCCGCGCCCTCAACGGCGTCGGCGCGAGCGATTCGTCGAACACCGCGACGCAGGCCACCCCCGCCACCCCGACCCAGCCGCCCGCCCAGCCGGCGGGCTTCCAGGAGTCCGGCGGTTTGGTCACGTTCGAGGCCGAGCACTACGACGCCAAGGTCGACCAAGGCGGCAGCAGCTGGACGCCCTACGCCGGCCCCGTCGCCGGCGCCAGCGGCACCGCCCTCGAGGCCGGGCCCAACACCGGGCTGAAGGTCGATTCCAACGTCGTCGGCAACGCCCCGCGGCTGGACTTCAAGGTCAACTTCTCCTCCCCCGGCACCTACTACGTCTGGCTCCGCGGCGAGGGGCCCGACGCCGGCAGCGACTCGGTCCACGTCGGCATCGACGGCGCCGAGCCCACCTCCGCCAGCGGCCTCACCCTCGGCGGCCTCAACGAGTTCCGCTGGAGCAACATCCGCCAGACCGGCGGGTATGCCTCCATCACCGTCGCCACCGCCGGCGTCCACACCGTCAACGTCTGGATGCGCGAGGACGGCGTGGTCTTCGACAAGCTGCTGCTGACCACCAGCCCCACCTACGCCCCGACCGGCAACGGGCCGGCGGAGAGCGCGCGGACCAACCCCACCCCGCCGCCCGCCACCACCGCGCCCGCCGCGCCGTCGAACCTCGCCGCGTCGGCCGCCGGCCAGACCCGCGTCGACCTGACCTGGGCCGACAACTCCGCCGACGAGACCGGCTTCGTCATCGAGCGCGCCACCGGCAACGGGGCGTTCGCGGTGCTGACCACCGTCGGCGCGAACGTCACCACCTTCGCCGACACCACCGTGACGGCCTCGACCGGCTACCAGTACCGCGTCAAGGCCGTCAAGACCGCCGGCGGCACCACGCTGGAGAGCGCGTACACGAACACCGCCGGCGCGACCACGCCGGCGGCCCCCGTCACGCCGCCCGCCGGCCCCGCCGCGTTCCAGCCCGACCCGACCGGCCTCGTGACCTTCGAGGCCGAGCACTACGACGCCAAAACCGCCGCCAACGGCCAGGACTGGACCCCCTTCAACGGCCTGCCCGACCCCAGCGGTGCCGGCGGCCTCGAGGCGGGGCCCAACGCCGGCGTCAAGTACGACGCCGACTACGTCGCCAACAGCCCGCGGCTGGATTACAAGGTCAACTTCGCCCAGCCCGGCACCTACTACGTCTGGGTCCGCGGCAACGGCCCCACCGGCGCCGACGACTCGATCCACGTCGGCCTCAACGGGGCGGCGCAGGACACCGCCGACCGCATCAGCTTCCCCCAGGACGGCGCCTGGCGCTGGACCGCCGCCACCAGCGACGGGCCGGTCGCCACCATCACCGTCGCCCGCGCCGGCGTGCAGACCCTCAACGTCTGGATGCGCGAGGACGGCGTGCGGATCGACAAGATCCTCCTCACCCGCAGCGCGAGCTACACCCCGACAGGCACCGGCCCGGCGGAGTCCGCCCGCGCCGGCACCGCCACGACGCCCACCGCGCCGGCCGCGCCATCGAACCTGACGGCCGCCAACGGGACGGCGAACGGTTCGCCCGTCGTCACGCTCGCGTGGACCGACAACTCCGCCGACGAGACCGGCTTCCGCGTCGACCGCCGGGTGGCCGGCACCAGCGCGTGGGGCACCCTCGCGTCGGTCGCCACCAACGCCACCGGCTACGCCGACGCGACCGCCGCGGCGTCCACCACCTACGAGTACCGCGTGGTCGCGGTGAACAACGCCGGCCCCTCCGCCGCGTCGAACACCGCCGCCGTCACCACGCCCAACGCCAACACCCCGCCGGCGGCCAACCCCGCGACGCCCACCAACCTCGCCGCGTCCGCCAGCGGCAGCAGCGTCAACCTCGGGTGGACGGACAACGCCACCGACGAGGACCTCTACCAGATTTTCCGCAAGGACAACGCCGGCTCCTACGCCCTGCTCGGCACCCGCCCGCCGGACGCGACCACCTACCTCGACGCCACCACGGCGGCGGGCAATTCGTACAGCTACCAGGTCCGCGCCGTGCGGAACGACGGGGCGCTGTCGGACTTCAGCAACGAGGTCACGATCCTGCTCTCCAGCGGCTCGACCCTCAGCAGCACCGACGTCGGCCACCCCGCCGCCGGCAGCACGACCGTCGTGACGCCGGGCCGGGATTACGACATCGCCGGCGCGGGCTACGACGTCTGGAACGCCCGCGACGAGTTCCGCTTCGCCTCGCGCAGCGTCACCGGGAACTTCGACGTGAAGGTGCGCGTCGAGAGCCTCACCGGCGGGTTCGACAACTGGGCGGCGGCGGGCCTGATGGCGCGCGACGGCCTCGACGAGAACGCCCGCAACGTCTTCATCAAAGCCTCGCGCGGCAACGGCGAGCGGCTCAGCTACCGCGGCACCACCGGCGGCGGCAGCACCGCCCTCGGCAACGGCACCCCGCAGTACCCCAACGCCTGGCTCCGCCTCACCCGCGTCGGCAACCTCTTCGTCGGCTACGACAGCACCGACGGCATGAATTGGCGCGAGGTCGGCCGCGTCACGATCAGCATGCCCGCCACGCTGCAGGTCGGCCTCGCCGCCAACAGCCACCAGACCGGCACGCTGACGACGGCGAAGTTCCGGGACCTGACGTTCGCGTGAGGCCTCCCGCCGCTTGCGGCTTCGCAAAGAAACGGATTACCGAACCGGTTTTCATTGCGAAGCCGCAACCGGCGGGCGGTCCGCCACCGTCACCAGCACCTTCGCCCCCAAAATCGCCAGCAGCGCCACGCCCGCCCACGTCTCGTGGCGGAGCAGGAACGCGACGGCGTAGAACGGCACGGCCAGCACCACGGCGGCGGCGGTGGCCGCCAGGCGCAGGCGCGACGGCCGGGCACCCTTCAGGCCCGCGACGCAGAGCCAGACGTAGGCCGGGAAGGCCAGGCCGTAAAAGCCCATAAAGCTGCGGTAGACGACCTCCCCCGCCGTCAGGCCGAAGTAGCGGTAGTCGAGGCGGTCGACGTTCAGCGCGGCCGTCGACGCCGCCACCCCCGCCACGCAGGCGGCCGACAGCAGCATCGCCAGCCACGCGCTCTCCCGCCCCCCCGCCCCCGGCACGCGGTCGATCAGCCCCCGGACGTGGACCCAGACCGTGTAGCCCGATTGCAGCAGCAAATGCCCCGCCAGCACCCACGCCAGCGTGCCGCCGACCGACGCGCCGAAGATCGCGCCGCTGTAGCAGAGGGTGAACAGCAGCATCACCAGGAAGAACCCGCCGAAGCCGAGCCCGAACGCAAGGCCCGAGCGGCGGCCGGTCGCCCGGCGGGCCTCGTGGAACGTGACGTCGAGGTACGGGCACAGGGCGAAGCCGAACGTGCAGACCAGGGCGAGGCCGGCGAGGTCGGGCCAGTCGATCGCCTTCTCCAGCGGCATCGTCGGCCCCGTCGCCAGCAGGTAGCCGAACGCCCCCAGCGACGCGAGAAAAACCAAAGCCGACGCCCACACCCGCGCCGGCGGGCCATCGCCCCGCCGCGTCGGCACCAGCCGCGCCGCCAGCGCCGCGGCGATCACCGCCCCCAGCCCCGCGATGCTCCACTGCCCGATCAGCCGCGGCAGGAACCAGCCGAGGAAGTAGACGTGGAAGCAGATCGTCACCAGCGAGAACGCCGCCACCGCCGGCCCGTGGCGCGCCACCAGTCGGTCACTTTCGGCCGGCGTCCGCAGCACCCACCCCATCGCCGCCGCCCCGACGATGTTCGGCACCGTGAACACCACCCACCCGGCCAGGCCGAAGTCGCGGGCCAGCACCACCGGCAGGAACATGCCGATCACCCACGTCCAGGAGCAGGCGAGGAACGGGGCGTAGATCAGAGCGGATGAGGGACTAGGGGTGGGGGATGAGGAGAATCCCCCACCGACAATTTGTTTCCTCATCGCTCATCCCTTGTCCCCCACCCCTATTCACTTCTTTTTCCGCTTCTGCACCTGCCGCTTGAACTGCGACTTGGGCGTGACGTGGAAGGTCGCCTCGCTCCGCCCGACGCGGCGGTCGCGCTCGCCGGGCCGCAGGCTCTGCTGGCTGATGTCCAGATCGAGCGTCAGGTTGAACTCGCCGCCGGCCTTCAGCAGCGCGCCCAGATCCTCGCGCGGCGTCATGCGGTAAACCGCCGGGCCCAGGCACGGGCGGAGGAAGGTGTAGGACAGGTGCTTGCAGACCACCGTGTAATCCCCCCCGCACCGGCCGAAAACGTACATCCCGCCGGCGATTTCGCTGTTCGCCAGCAGCGCGCCGCCGGCCATGGCGTGGTACCAGTTCTTGTTGAACTTCTTGAACGGCAGCACGGCGAGGAAGGAGTCGTCGTCCAGCTTTTTCATCCGAATGCCGCTGAAAAAGGCCAGCGGCAGGAAGATGAAGCTGGTGACGCTGTTCCAGAAGTTGTCCCGCACGCTCAGCCGGCTGACGAACGCCTCGGCGCGGTCGACCCAGGTCAACTTCGCCGGCTGCACCGGCGCGCGCGGCGTCGGCCGCTGGCGGGCGTTGCGGGCGGGCGTGTCGTCGGTCTTCGGCGGGGCATCCATCGTGGTCACGGTGCCGGTACGATAGCCGAGAGCCGCCGGCTCCGCCACACGCTTTGTGGCACGGGCGTCCCGCCCGCGTTTTGGAGCCAACCAAGACGCGGGCGGGACGCCCGTGCCACGGTTGGGCCGCCTATTCTCTCCTCCGAACGAGGAATTCCCATGCCCGAACTCAAGCAATACCCCCGCCACTACGTCGCCGCCGATTTCGACCCCGCCGATTGGGGGCAGATCGAGCCGACCTTCCGCGAGCTCCTGGGCCGCGACCTCCACTCGCCGCAGGAGTTGGAGCAGTTCCTGCTGGACGCCTCGGAGCTCGAGAGCGTGATCGACGAGTACGGCTCGCGCCGGTACATCGACAAGAGCTGCCACACGAACGACGAGGGCATCAAGCAGAAATTCCTGCACTTCGTCGAGGAGATCGACCCCAGGCTCAAGCCGCTGCACTTCGAGCTGCAGAAGAAGTTCCTCGCCTCGCCGCACCGCGCGGGATTGGTCGGCGAGCGGTACGAGATCCTGACCCGCAACTGGCAGGCCGACGTCGACCTGTTCCGCCCGGAGAACGTGCCGCTGGAGACCAAGATCACCAAGCTCGTGACCGAGTACGACGAGATCAGCGGCGCGATGACCGTCGAGTTCCGCGGCGAGGAGCGGACGATGCCGCAGATGGGCAAGTTCCAGGACGAGACCGACCGCGACACGCGCCGCGAGGCGTGGGAGGCCGTCGCGTCCCGCCGGCTGCGGGACCGGGAGCGGATCGAGGAGATCTACGAGGAACTGCTGCCGATCCGCCAGACCATCGCGAACAACGCCGGCTTCGACAACTACCGCGACTACTGCTTCAAGAACTACCACCGCTTCGATTACGGCCCGGAGGAGTGCCGGCAGTTCGCCGCGGCGGTCGAGAAGACCGTCGTGCCGCTGATGCGCAAGCTGGACGCCGAGCGGATCGAGGCGTTGAAGCTCGACGCGCTGAAGCCGTGGGATTTGGCCGTCGACGTGAAGGGGCGCGACCCGCTGCGGCCGTTCGACGAGGCGGACATCGACGGCTTCGTCAGCAAGACCCGCGACATCTTCGCCGCGATGGACCCGGAGTTGGCGGAGGATTTCGACGTGATGAAGCGTCGGAACAACCTCGACCTCGGCAGCCGGCGGAACAAGCAGCCGGGCGGCTACCAGTCGACGCTGAGCGAAATCCGCGAGCCGTTCATCTTCATGAACGCCGCCGGATTACAGCGGGACGTGGAGACGCTGCTGCACGAGGGGGGCCACGCCTTCCACGCGCTGGCGGCGCGGGACGAGCCGCTGACGTTCCTGCGGCACGCGCCGATGGAGTTCTGCGAGGTCGCGTCGATGTCGATGGAGCTGCTCGCCCTGCCGCACCTGGACGTCTTCTACGAGAACAACCCCGCCGGCGCCGACCGCGCCCGCCGGCACCAGCTCGAGGGCATGTCGCTGCTGGCGTGGATCGCCACGATCGACCAGTTTCAGGACTGGATCTACACCCACCCCGGCCACACCCGCGACGAGCGCAACGGCGAGTGGTTGAACCTGCTGAAGCGCTTCTACCACGACCTCGACTGGGCCGGCCACGAGGACGTGCGCGAGAGCATGTGGCAGCGGCAGCTCCACCTGTTCCACGCGCCGTTCTACTACATCGAGTACGGCATCGCGCAGCTCGGCGCGCTGCAGATTTACGTCAAGAGCAAGGCCGACCAGCACGAGGCCCTCGCCGGCTACCGCCGGGCGTTGAAACTCGGCGGGACCAAGCCGCTGCCGGCGCTGTTCGAGGCGGCGGGCATCCAGTTCGACTTCTCGGAGCGGACCATCGCCCCGCTGATGGACGAGGTGCAGAAGGATTTGGCGAAGCTGCCGGAGTGACCCGTGGCACGGGCGTCCCGCCCGCGTCTGCGCTTGTTTATCCGAGAATCAAAAAGTCGCAGACGCGGGCGCGACGCCCGTGCCACTTCAGACATGCCCCGCACCCGCATCAAAATCTGCGGCGTCACGCACCCCGATGATGCCGCCCTCGCCGGGTCGCTCGGGGCGGATGCGGTCGGCATCGTGCTGCACGCGCCCGGCGCGCGGCGGCGGATCGACCTCGGCCGGGCGCGGGAGATTCTCGATGCCCTGCCGCCATTCGTGACGCCGGTCGGCTTATTCGCCGACGCCGGCGCGCACGAGATTCGCCACGCCGCCGAGCACCTGCGGCTGCGCGTCGTGCAACTCCACGGCGACGAGTCGGAGCAAACCGTCGCGGCCCTCACGGGCCTGCACGTCATCAAGGCGATCCCGGCCGGCGATGACCTCGACAAACGCCTCGGCAGGTGGCTGACCTTCCGCAACGGCCCGCACAGGTCGATCCTGAAGGGCCTGCTGCTCGAACCCGCCGCCCACCACGGCGGCCTCGCCGGCGGCACCGGCCGCGCCGGCGACTGGGACCGACTCGGCCCCCTCGCACTCACCAACACGCTTCTTCCGATTCTCCTCGCCGGCGGCCTGACACCCGAGACGGTCGGTTCCATCGTTCGATGCCTCCGCCCCTACGCCGTCGATGTGAGTAGCGGCGTGGAGGGGGAGATTTACGGGCGGAAGGATGAGGGGAAAATCGAGGCGTTCATCCGCGCGGTTCGAGACGCAGAAGCGATGAGCGGGTGAGGGATGAGCAGGTGAGTCCAGATTCCGATGTCCCTTCTCCCTCGCCCGCTCATCCCTCGCCCGCTCATCCCTATTCTTAACCCACCGGCGACGCCTGCACCCCCTTCGGGATCGGCTCGACCTGCGGGACGATCACCAGCACGCTCTCGCGGCGCTGCGTCGGGTCGTCCTGGGTCAGAAACGCCCGGCCGATGCTCGTCTCCTGCTGGGCCCCCGGACTCGGCGCGACCACCATGAACCGGTCCAGCGGCAGATCGACCCGCAGGTTCAGCGGGTAGAGCGACTCGGGGCTGGCGTAGGTGATCTCCTGCTCGTTGCCGCGCACGGTGAACTCCATCCGCTTGCGGTGCGTTTTGACGGCCGGGGTGATGGAGAGCTCGACCTCGTCGGGCGTGCGGGGGACGGGCTGGAAGGCGAGGTAGAAGACGTTGTCGCACTCGCCGAAGGTCCGCCCGACCGCCTGCGTGCCGGTGGCGGCGGACTCGAAGTAGAACAGGATCTGCTCGGGCAGGTTGGTCTTCATCTCGACCTCCACCTGCTGCGCCCGCGTCGCCAGCACGTCCGACCGCTTGGCCCCCTGCGCCCCCATCGCGCCGGCGAGCAGGGTGCGGGCGGCGTCGAACTCGGCCATCGGGGCGGTGCCGACGCGGACGCCGTTCTTGTAAAGGAGGTCGTAGGTGCCGGGGTCGACGGCCGTCTCGTCGATCGGCTTCCAGAACCCCGCGTTGCCGCTGACGAAGCCGGCGGGAACCGAGAGGCGGAAGACGTGGATGACGTAGGCCTGCGTGAAGCCCGGCCGGGCGTCGAGGGCGTCGGCCGCGGGCCGGGCGGCGGCCGGGGCGATGGACTGGAAGGAGTTGGGGCCAACGTCCTCGGCCTGCCGCGTCGCGGGCGCGCCCTTCGGCACGGTCGCGCAGCCGGCGGCGAGGAGGAGGGCGAGGAGGCAAGAGCGGGAAAGCATGGCGGAAGGTTATCCGAAATCGCCGGCGTGGGCGGGCCCTTCGTGGAACGGGCGTCCCGGTGGAACGGGCGTCCCGCCCGGATTTCTTGCGAATGAGAAGGAAAGAAAATCCGGGCGGGACGCCCGTTCCACGTTAGAGCGACGCGATCACTTCAATCACCCCGTCCAAACCACGGTCCCAATCTGCCGGGCTGATGTTGATCGGCGGCGCGAGCCGGATCACCTTCTTCGCCGTCAGGTTCACGATCAACCCGCGCGCCTGCGTGCGCTCCGCGAACCGCTCCGGCGGGTCGCGCAGCTCGATGCCGATGAACAACCCGCGGCCGCGCACGTCGGCGACCTTCTCGCGGATCGACGGCTCGTCGCGCAGCCGCGACATCGCGTGCTCGCCGAGTTTCGCCGCGTGTTCTAGCAAATGATCCCGCTCGATGATGTGAAAGACCTCCGCCGCGGCGGCGGCGCAGATCGGGTTGCCGCCCAACGTGCTGCCGTGCGTGCCGGGGACCATCAGGTCGGCGACCTCGGGTTTGGCGAACATCACGCCCACCGGCAGGCCGCCGCCGACGGCCTTGCCGAGCGTCATCACGTCGGGCACCACGCCGCCGTCGAACCACTGGTGGCCGAACCATTTCCCCGTCCGGCCGCAGCCGGTCCAGACTTCATCGAAGATGAGGGTCAGGCCGCGCTCGTCGCACAGCTCGCGGACGCGCCGCGCGTAGTCCGGCGGGTAGAGGTTCACGCCGCCCTCGCCCTGCACCGGCTCCATCAGGATGCTCGCCGTCTCCTCGTCCACCGCGGCGGCGAGGGCGTCGAAGTTGCCCTGCTCGACGTTGATGAACCCCGGGACGTCCGGCGCGAAGCCGGCGCGCACGGCCGGGTTGCCGGTGGCGGCAATCGTCGCCAGCGTACGGCCGTGGAAGCTCTGGGTCAGCGAAATCGTCTTCCACCGCCGCGGCGAGTGCCGATTGCCGCGCAGCCGGCCGAGCTTGATCGCCGCCTCGTTCGCGTCGGCCCCGCCGTGGCAGAAGAAGGCTTTTCCCTCGAACGCCGTGCGGTTCAGCGCCTCGGCCAGCCGCACCTGAGGCTCGGTGTGGTAGAGGTTGCCGACGTGCCAGAGCGTCTCCGCCTGCTTCTTCACCGCCGCAACCAGGTCGGGCTGGCAGTGCCCCAGCACGCCGCCGCCGAAGCCGGCGAAGAGGTCGAGATATTCCTTGCCGTCGGCATCCCACACGCGGCAGCCCTCGCCGCGCACCATCACCACGGGCTGGCGGGCGTAGTTGCCGATCAGCACCTTCTGGGCGCGGGCGACGATGGCGGTGTTCTCGCTCAAGGTCCGCTAGGATAGCACGCCGGGGCGGTTCTGGTAGGGTTGGGGCATGGACAGACTCAGGTGGGGCATTCTGGGCACCGGCAACATCGCCGGGCAGTTCGCCGACGGGCTGAAGGGCTCGACCCGAACGACCCTCGCGGCCGTCGGCTCGCGCTCGACGGATTCGGCTAAGGCGTTCGCCGAAACCCACGGCGGCCGGGCGGCGGCGGGGTATGACGCGGTGCTGGCCGACGCGGGCGTCGACGCCGTCTACGTCTCGCTGCCGAACGCGATGCACCACGAGTGGACGATCAAGGCGCTGCGGGCCGGCAAGCACGTTTTGTGCGAAAAGCCCATCGCCTGCACGGCGTCACAAGCGGCGGAGATGTTCGACGCCGCCGACGCCGCCGGGCGGGTGCTGGCCGAGGCGTTCATGTACCGCAGCCACCCGCAGACCGTCGCCGCGCTGAAGCGCGTGCGCGGCGGGGAGCTTGGCACCTTAAAACTCATCCGCACCGCCTTCTGCTTCCGCGTGAAAAAGCAGGAGGGGAACGTGCGGTTCGACCGCGCCCTCGCCGGCGGCGCGCTCATGGACGTGGGGTGCTACTGCGTGAACTTCAGCCGAATGATCGCCGACGCCGAGCCGACGCGCGTCTGCGCCGTCGCCCAGATGCACACTTCAGGCGTGGACGAGCAGACGTCGGTTTTAATGCAGTTTCCCGGCGGCCTGACCGCCTCGTTCACCTGCGGCATGGCCGTGCAGGCCGACAACACCGCCCACGTCTGCGGCGACGAGGGATACTTGAGCATCGGCTGGCCGTGGAAGCCCCCGGCCGGCGGCGCGAAGTTTTCGCTCGAGCGCTCCGTCCCGCCGCGGCAGGATGATCCCGACGCCGCCCCGGCCCGGCCGCCGCGCGAGACGGTGGAGGTCAACTCGCCGCAGCCGCTGTACGCGATCGAGGCCGACGACTTCGCCGCCGCCGTCGCCGGCGAGAGGCCGACGACGGTCTCCCGCGAGGATTCACTCGGAAACATGAAAGTGCTCGACGAAATCCGCCGGCAGATCGGCCTTCGCTGGGAGGGCGAGCAATGAGAATCCTCTCCAACCGCGGCGGCATCGCCTCCACGAACGCCTGGCTGTTCGCCGACGAGCCGAGCCGCACGGCCGTGCTGTTCGACGCGCCCGACCACACCGCCGCCCCGCTGCTCGACGCCGTCGAGGCCAACGGCTGGCAACTCGCCGGCCTCTGGCTGACGCACGGCCACTTCGACCACTTGGCGGATCACGCGCTGGTTAAAAGTCGCTTCCACGACGCCGCCGTGCTGATCCACGAGCTCGACGCGGAGAAGCTGCGGGTGCCGGTATCGCGCGTCTTCCAACTGCCGTTCGAGATTCCGCCCGGCGAGCCCGACCGCATCCTGCAGGACGGCGACCGGCTGAAACTCGGCGACTCGGAGGTGGAGGTCATCCACACGCCCGGCCACTCCCCCGGCCACGTCATGTTCCACTTCCCGGCGGAAAAGTTGCTGGTCGGCGGCGACCTCATCATCATGGGCGCGGTCGGCCGGACGGACCTGACGGACTCGGACGAGGAAGCCCTTTACGCCAGCATCCGCCGGGTGATGGAACTGCCGGACGACACCACCCTGCTGCCCGGCCACGGCGACCCCTCGACGCTGGGCGAGGAGCGCTCACGAAACCCTTATGTGCGGCGGGCCCTGCGGCCGGCGTAAAGTGTCCGTTCAGGAGCAACCATGAATCAGCGGCGCGTAACTCGACAGGTCACCGTGGGCGACGAGCAGCACGGCTTCGTCAAGATCGGCGGCGACGCCCCGGTCAGCGTGCAGTCGATGACCAGCGGCTACACCTACGACATCGACAAGTGCGTGGCGGAGATCCAAAAGCTCGCCGCCGCCGGCGCGGATTTGGTCCGCGTCGCGGTGCCGGAGAAGAAGGACACCGACGCCTTGAAGGAAATCCTGCCGCAAGTGACCGTGCCGATCGTGGCCGACGTCCATTTTCACTTCCAGCGCGCGCTCGAGGCCGTCGAGGCCGGCGTCCACAAGATCCGCCTGAACCCCGGCAACATCTCCGACCGCAAGCAGGTGATCGAGGTCATCGCCGCTTGCAAGGAGAGGAAACTGCCGATCCGCATCGGCGTGAACGAGGGATCAATTATTGAGCGCCGCGACAAGCAGAAGCGCATGAAGGAACTCGGCGGCTACTTTTCAGATAACAAGTACGGCCACCTGCTCGCCATCATGGTGACGAAGCTGGAAGAGTATTTGGACATCTTCCACGAGCAGGATTTTCACGACATCGTGATCAGTGCAAAGAGCATCGACGCCCAACTCGTGATCGCCGCCTACACCGAAATCAGCAAGCGGTTCGATTACCCCCTGCACCTCGGCGTCACCCACGCCGGCCCGAAGGAGACCGGCACGATCCGCAGCGTCGTGCCGCTGGGCCACCTGCTGGCGTCGGGTGTGGGCGACACCATCCGCATCAGCTACGCCAACGACCCGATCTACGAGGTGCAGGACGGCCTGGAACTGCTCTACACCCTCGGCCTGCGCACCCGCAAGGGGGCCGAACTCATCGCCTGCCCCACCTGCGGCCGGATTCAGGTCGATTTGTTCACGCTGATCCAGAAGGTGAACCGCAAGCTGAAGGAGGAGATCACCCTGCCGATCAAGGTGGCCGTGATGGGGTGCGTGGTGAACGGCCCCGGCGAGGCCGAGGGCGCCGACGTGGCGATCTTCGCCGGCGACCGACGCGGCATCATTTACGTCCAGGGCGAGCGCGTGGCGAACGTGCCCGAGGAGCAGATCCTCGACCGCCTGCTGGCCGAGTGCCGCGACTTTCAGTCCAAGGTCCAGCGCGGCGAGGCGAAGCTGGGGGAGAAGAAGGTCGACATCCTGCCGCCCGACCCCATCGGCGAACTCGGCAGCGGCTGGGAGAAGATCCGCGAGGAGCGCGGCACGGTGCTGCCGGTGATGCGGTAGACTGAGGACGCCATGACCTTGGCCGAAGATGCCATCCACACCGCCCCGCCGATGCCGACGCCGGCGCAGATGATCGACGCCGCCCTCGCGGCACCGGACGGCCGCGCCGTTTTCTACGGCGTGCCCTGGTCCTGCTACGAGTCCCTGCTGGAAGCGGTCGGGAACGGCCTGCCGCGCCTGAACTATGACGACGGCGACCTGGAGTTGGTGATGCCCGACGAGGAACACGACTCTTGCGAGTGGGTCGCCTCGCGCTTCGTCGAGGCGTACATGGACGAGTTCGGCATTGACTACAAGCCGATGGGCCACACGACCCTCCGCGACCAACCCCGCCGCGGCGGCCTGGAGCCGGACGGCGCGTACTACGTCCAGAACGTCGGCAAGTCGTCCGGCGGGGAGTTGAACCTTGCAGTCGACCCGCCGCCGGACCTGGCGATCGAGATCGACATTTCCCCGCCGACCGTCCGCAAGTCGTCAATCTACGCCCGCCTTGGCGTGCCCGAAATCTGGCGCTGGCGTCGCGGCCGGCTGACCGTGCTGGAGCGAGAGCCGACCCCGGCCGGCGGGTTCACCTACGCCGCGCGGAAGCGCAGCATCGCCCTCCCAAACTTCCCACTGGCGATATTGGCCGCCGAGTTGAGCCGCTCGCCGAACCCCGACCGCGCGAAAGCCGCCCGAGCGTTCCGCGCGTGGTGCCGCACGCAAGCCGCGACCGAACCGGCAGAGAGTTAGCGACCCGCGCGGCGGATTCGCCTCCTCGCGTGGTAGAATTCGGACGCCATGACCGTCGCCACCGCACCCGTTTGCCGCGTCTCTCCCGATGCCGAATGCGTCGTCGGCCGCGTCGAGCTCGGCGGGGTGGATTGGGACCTCTACCAACGCCTGCTCGGCGCCACCCGCGACGGCGCGCTGCGCATCACCTACGACCGCGGACGGCTGGAGATCGAGGTGCCCTCCAAGCTGCACCAGCGGCTCAAGACGAT
The DNA here is from genome assembly GCA_965260985.1 of Tepidisphaeraceae bacterium. Lineage (GTDB taxonomy): Bacteria > Planctomycetota > Phycisphaerae > Tepidisphaerales > Tepidisphaeraceae > CBDHCE01. The sequence continues at coordinate 71,270 of CBDHCE010000015.1, forward strand.
CGCCGGCGACTTCATCTCCGCCTACTGCGCCCGCCACCGCATCGTCGCCGAGCCGGCCGGCAGCGCGACCCTCAAGCGGCAGGACCGCGACGGCGGGTGCGAGGCCGACGAGAGCTTCTACTTCGCCGAGGCCCGCCGCATGGCGGCGGTCGACGACCTTGACCTGGAGGCCGGCGACCCGCCGCCGGAACTGGCCGTCGAGATTGACCTCAGCCCGCCGCGCGTGCACAAGCAGTCGGTCTACGCCCGCCTCGGGGTGCCGGAAATCTGGCGGTGGCGGGACGGCCGCCTCTCGGTCCTGCTCCGCGGCGCGAACGGCCGCTACGCCGCGTCCGACCGGAGTCGCTGCCTGCCGGACTTCCCGCTCGACCGCTTGGCCGCCGCCATGTCCGACCCGAACCGACCGCCGGCGACGGAGTTGGTCGAGGCGTTCGGCCAATCACTTTCCGGTGACAAGGTAGAATGAACCTCCCATGACCCTCGCCCCCGCCCCCATCCCCGCCGCCCGGGCGCTGCCGACGCCGGCGGAGATCATCGCCGCCGCCGCCGACTCGCCGGACGGCCGCGCGACGTTCCACGGCGTGCCGTGGTCGCTCTACGAGGACCTGCTCGACGCGGTCGGCGACGGCCCGCCGCGCCTCACCTACGACGACGGCACGCTGGAGATGGAGATGCCCTCGGACCTTCACGAACTGCTCAAGGGCGTTGCCGACAAGTTCCTCAACGCCTACATGGACGAGTTCGGCATCGACTCCCTCTCCTACGGCAGCATGACCCTCCGCCGCAAGGCCCGCCGCGGCGGGCTGGAGGGGGACCAGGCGTACTACATCCAGAACTACCGCGCGGTCGTCGGCCGGCGCATCGACCTGGGCATCCACCCGCCGCCCGACCTGGCCGTCGAGATCGACCTCTCGCCGCCGGCGGTGGAGAAGGCGTCGATCTACGGCCGCCTGGGCGTGCCGGAACTCTGGCGGTGGCGCGACGGCCGGCTGGCCGTGTTCGGGCGCGCCGACGACGGCACCTACGCCGAACTCGGGCGCAGCGTCGCGCTCCCCGAGTTCCCGCTCGACCTGCTCGCCGCCGAGTTCGCCCGCACGCCCCACGCCGATCAGGCCGCCGCGGCCCGCGAGTTCCGCAACTGGTGCCGTCAGCGGGCGGCGGCGGACCGGGCGGCGGAAAGAGCGGTGCCGTGACGCCCGCGAGCCCGCCCCTCTTCGCTGCGGCGCGGGGGGCGTCCGGCGGGCGGGTCGCTTGAGGGTTCAAGCCGCTAGGCACTCGGCACCCGCCCCTGCCCCTCGCCGCCTCACGGCACCTCGACCGCCGGCGCGTATTTTCCGACCGGCCGCTTCACGCTCACGGCGGAGAGGCGGAGGAAGCCGGTGCCCGTCTGGCCGCCGAGGTACCAGTAGCCGTCGTCGGCGACATAGACGTTGGCGACCTCCCCGCCGCCGGCGAAGCCGCCGCTCAGGGCCGTCAGGTAGCAAAAGCCCTCCTCCTTGCGGATCATCCGCACCGGCGGGTCGCCGTTCTTCCAGTCGTAGCGCGACACCTCCGCGGCCGGCGGCGCCGCGTAGGCGCGGTAGGCGGCGAACCCGCCCAGCAGCAGCGCCAGCGCCGCGACGGCGGCTGCCACGGCGGTCGCGGCGGCGAGCCAGACCGGGACGAGGCCGGCCCGCCTGCGCTGCTTGACGCGGATGCGGGCGTCGCACGCCTCGCAGATCGGCCGGTCGAGCCAGACGTGGGCGTCCTCCAGCCGGCCGATGGGGGCCGAGCAGTTCGAGCATTCCATCACGTCGGCCATCGCGTCCTCCGTCACCGTTCCGCTCGTTTCGCGCTTGGGTCCATCTGACCGTGTGGCGAATGCGGCGTCAACTTGCCTCGTCGGAAAATCGCATTACGTTCAGGCCGCCGCGGGTGGAGACGCGGGTGATCGCACATCGGTCGCGGACGGTGCTCCCCCGCGTGGAGGCGGGTCCGAAGCTCACCCGGCGGTGCCTGGTGGCGCCCATCGAGTGCCGCCAGCCGACCGTGACGATGACCTAGCGGTCGATGGTGCAGCGTGGCGGCGGCTGGCGATGATCCGGCGACTCGCGGGCGCGTCGGTGGCGAGAAGGCGGCGGAGCGGACGAGTTGATGCCCGAATCGGGATCAACGCTTGCGGGGAGCCAGGATGACCAAGGATCATGAAGCAGCCGCCAAAGAGGCAATCCGCTTTTGCGTAAGATCAGGCTTTTACGGCGTGGAGCAGAGCGTTGAACTGATCCGTGAAACAGTCTACGCGCCGGGACCGGTCGACGAAGGTTGGCTGCGGAGTGAAATTGAAGCGGCCTTCGCCGAGCACCGCCGCCAGGCGGCCGGCTGGCCCGACCAGACCGACTGCGACCGCCTTGATCGCGTCTTTGCGTCCCTCAACGAACAGGGCATCGTTGCCATCCAAAACGCCGGATACACCCAGTCCGATGGGTTCTCCGACGCCAAAGAAGCCTATGTGGCGGCTGGGGGCGAAGACTCCAAAATCGCGGGGTACTGCTTCTATCACCGGCAGGATTTGGAGCGGGCGGTCAAGGGGGAAGGTCTGTGGTTGGCCTTCGGCTGCTTCGCCGGGGGCGATGGGCGAGGCGTGGGTGTTGGTCAACGGGTCGCCGCCGAGGCCGAGGCCGGAGGCTTCGCCACGAGGTGGGACGGCACCGTGGCGAAGCGAATCCTACTACCGAATATCCACTGGCAGCGACGGCTTATCTTGAACTGAAATCGATGAAGAATGGCGAAAGCTAGGGTGCGGTCCCTAATAAGACTCGATCACCCCGCACGCCGTCCGGCTCGTGTTGCGGGCGAACGCCCGGCCGACCAGAGAGGTCGGCGACGCGGGCGCGGGTGTCGGTGGCGTTCGGGAAGAGGGTCGTGCCGATAATCTTCTCTGGCTTCGCCCGCCGCGATGGGTTGGCCTCCGGTGCCGCGGTCAAGTGGAACGCGCGTCCCGCCCGGATTCGCCTGCCATTCAATGCGCTGTGGCATCGCGCGGGCGGGACGCCCGCGCCACGGTTCGGCCGAGCCGCACTTCGCTTGCGCCGGCGACCACGATGTTGCGTCGGGGGGGTGCGTCACCCCCTTGGTAGCCGGGAGCGGAAGCCCCGGTTTTCGCGGCGGGAGTGGTTCGAGTTCGGGAAGGTTTCCGCGACGAAACCGGGGCTTCCGCCTCCGGCTATGAAGGAACACTCGCCGCCGCGAGGCCGCACTCGGGGCAGTGGGGGGCGTCGGGCGTGTGGCAGAGGGGGTAGCCGCAGCCGAGGCAGTCGCCGGCGGCGCGGCGGCGGGCGAGGCGGCGGCGGCGGATCGTCCGGCGACCCCACCACAGTGGCGGCGCGGCGGTCAGCACCAGCAGCAGCGGGAGGGGGAGCGAGACTAGCCCCACGAATTGCTCCCGCGGCACGCGCGGCTGCGCATAGACGGCGAGGCCGTCGAGGGGTTGTACCGATTTGCCGTCACGCTTTAGCGGCTGGATGGGATGCACCGTCGGCAGTTGCTCATTCACCCAAGAGGAATTGACGAACTGAAACCGCCAGAGCGTGAGCCGGGTTTCAAGCCTGCCCGTCGCTTTTTGAGCCGGCATGATTGGGTAGTAAGTTTCATAGCTATCGAATGTAAAGTGGTAGCCGAACGGCCTGGCCGGCGGATTATCAGGCTCGTTCCAAAAGACCCCAATGCCGAACGATATTCCCGCCTTGCCAGTGGCGACAACCCAAGAGGTATCGCGGCTAAACATGTCGTCATAGACGAACAGGGCGGGGTAGGGTTGGCGACGGATCACGCAGTATTCATCCATTGAGTAGAAGCTGCGGACGGTGGCGGCGATCACCAAGATCGACAAGATGCCACCAACGAGGGCGAGGGCGGCGAACAAGTGGCCGGCGAGGCGTTTCACGGCGGCAGCATACTCTCAGATTCGGGATGCGATAAACTTCCCTGCGATGGCCGAGAACCCGTTCTATCGCTTTTACCGCTTCGTCCGCGTGCCGATGAGCCCCCGCGACTGGCGGAAAATGCCGCGCGTGGCGGGGCACAAGAATGAGTACATCGGCGGCGAGGCGTGGTACACGCCGCGGCCGGACACCTTCGTCTGTCACTTGCCGCTGGACGAGTGGGCGGGGCCGCCGGCGGGCGGGGAGGCGTGGGGGGAGTTGGAGCCGGTCGTCGAGCCGGCGGTGGTCCGGCGGATGGTCGAGGCGGACTGGAAGGAACTGCCCGACGCCTTCGCGTCGGCGTTCGGGAACCAGGCGCCGCTGTCGCAGTGGCGCGGCGGGGCGGCGCACACGGCGGCGCGGGCGGTGCTCGACTGGACGCGGCGCGGGCGCGACGGGCCGGTGCTGCACGACTGCTGCCACGTCGCCCTCGTCGGCGGGCGGGGCGGGGGGAAGGAGGCCGATTTCGACCACTTGGCCGGGGCGGCGATCCTCACGCTGGTCGACGTCCGGCGGCTCCGCGGCCTGCCGGTCGACGGGGCGGTGCCGCACCCGGACGCGGCCAACCACCCCGACGCCCGCCTGCTGCCGCACCTGGACTGGCTGTTCGTCGACGGCTGGCACAAGCGGCGCGGGCTGGCGACGCTGCTGCTCGACGCGGCGGTGAAATCCCTCCGCGCCGCCGGGCACCGAACGCTGGCGAGCACCTGCCTGGTCGACAACGGCCCGTCGGCGTGCTGGCACTGGCGCAACGGCTTCCGCCTGCCGCCGGACCCGATGCGCGGGTGGCAGCGGTACGAACTCTCCGGCGGCCGATAATCGCCCGCCCTGCCCTTGCGGCCTGTGATCGCGTAAACTGGCCGGACGTGAGCGAAGCCCCGCCTCCCAAGCCCCGCCCCGCCGCCCGACTGCTGACGGGCCTCCGCGGCATTGCGGTGCGGGCCGAGGGGGAGGTGCTGATCCTGCACGTCCTGCGGGCCCTGCTGGTGCTGACGCTGGCGGCGGTCGGCTGGTTCTTCGTCAAGGCCGACCCGTCGGCGATGGGCACGCTCGACGACAGCAAGTACGAGCTGCTCGCCTTCGCGGTGATCGCCGGCGTGGTGGTCGTCTGCATCGACATCCTCTCCAGCCGGCGGAAGCTGGCGATCTTCAGCGGCACCTTCCTCGGCCTGGTGGTCGGCTTGGCCCTCGCCTACGCCCTGAGCTTCATCACCGCCCTGCTGGTCGACCAGTTCGGCAGCGCGCTGCAGGAGAACGGCCGGACGGCCATCACGCAGTACCTCAACCTGGTGCTCGGCGTGATCTGCTGCTACCTCGCCATCAGCTTCATCCTGCAAACCAAGGACGATTTCCGCTTCATCATCCCCTACGTCGAGTTCCGCAAGCAGACGCGCGGCAACCGGCCGATCCTGCTCGACACCAGCGTGCTGATCGACGGCCGGGTGGCCGACGTGGCGGGCACGGGGATCTTCGATGCCCGGCTGATCGTGCCGCGCTTCGTGCTGCTGGAGTTGCAAACCGTCGCCGATAGTGCCGACCGGCTGAAGCGCAACCGCGGGCGGCGGGGGCTGGACGTGCTGGCCGATTTGCAGCAGATGCCGGGGCTGGACGTGCTGATCTACGACTCCTCCGGCCGCGACGCCCGGCTGGGGCGCGAGGGCGGCCACGTCGACGAGCGGCTCATGGCCCTCGCCACCGAGCTCGGCGGTCGGGTGCTGACGGCCGACTTCAACCTGAACAAGGTCGCCCAGCTCGGCGGGGTGGAGGTGCTGAACCTCAACGACCTCGCCAACGCGCTCAAGCCCGAAGTGCTGCCCGGCGAGGGGCTGCTGGTCCACATCGTCAAGCCGGGCGAGGAGGCGGGCCAGGGCGTGGGCTACCTGGACGACGGCACGATGGTGGTTGTCGAGGGGGGCGGCGGGCACGTGGACGAGGACGTCTCGTTCACCATCACCAACACCCGCCAGACGTCGGCGGGCAAGATGATCTTCGGCCGCCTCGGCGACTCGCCGCCGCCCGCCCCCCGCCCGGCCCGGCGGCCGCCGGCGCGGCGGTGAAGCCGTAGCACGGGTTTTCAACCCGTGTTACAATGCGGCCATGCCTCCTTTCGCCGTCATCCTGCCCGGCGCGGGCAGTTCGACCCGGTTTTCATCAAGCGGCGAAACCGCCGGTAACAAGTTGCTCCAGCCGTTGCGCGGGATGCCGGTGGTCGGCCACAGCCTGCTGGCGTTCCTCAATCGAAAGGACGTGGCGGCGGTGGTGCTCGCGGCGAGCGGGGAGGTCTACGACCGTTTGCCGGCGGAGTTGCGGCAGTCGGCGGAGTCGGACCCGCGGTTTCACGTTTGCGGCGGCGGGTCGTGCCGGGCGGAGACGGTGCGGCTGGCGTTGGCGAAGGTGCCGGCGTCGGTCGAGTGGGTGGCCGTCCACGACGCCGCCCGGCCGCTGGTGTCGCAGGAACTGATCGACCGCGTGCTGGCGGCGGCGGTGGAGCACGGGGCGGCGGCACCGGCGGTGCCGTCGGTGGCGACGCTGAAGGAGGCGGTCGGCCCGCTGCCGGCGCCGGTCGAGCGGACGTTGCCGCGCGGCACGGTCTGGGCCACCCAGACGCCGCAGATCGCCCGGCGGGCCGACCTGCTGCACGCCTATACGCGGTGCCCGATCGGATTGGAACAGATCACCGACGACGCCCAACTGCTGGAGGCCGCCGGCTTGGGGGTGTGGCTGGTGGAGGGGGAGGGGCGGAACTTGAAGGTGACGATGCCGCTCGATCTGCGGGTGGCCGAGGCGTATCTTCAGGGCGACTGATTCGGCCCCACTCGATCCTGTCGAATCCATCCCGCCCGCGTAGCCCAATGGCAGAGGCAGGCGACTTAAAATCGCCCCAGTGTGGGTTCGAATCCCACCGCGGGCAGTGCGGCGGCGCGTGCGAAGGCGTCCAAACCCGCTAGCGAAGAAATTTGAGGGATATCGGGTGCCGGAGAGGTTTCAGGTGCCCGATATCACTCGACTAATTGCGCCTGCCCGCTCGGGGCGACAGTTTTCTCTGGTCGGCCAACAGGCCGATCACCCTACCACCGCGGGTCCCAGTGGTGGCCTTCGGGGCTGTGGGCGAACTCGCGGGTCACATAGTCGGCGTGTCCGTCGACGAACGAAACATTACCCTTGGAGCCTGGGTTAGGGATGGTCTGGCCGGGCTGAATGAAGTTTTCCGGAAGCTTCGCATTGCCGTCGTGCCGCAGGCCGAGCCAGTCGCGGTTGTTCGCCAAGCCCGTGCCGGTGGCGGTGCCGCCGGGGTTGGTTTGGGTGTCGCTCAGGAAGCCGACCAGGGCGGTGATGCCGTCATTGATCGTGAGCGAACTCTCTTCGACCATTAGAATCTTGTCCGACGAGTGCTTCACGTTGGTGATCTTGACCGGTCCCTTCACATAGGTGATGGCGTTGTTGTCTGGAACAACGGGATCGAGAACGCCAGTACTGGAGGATTGGGGCCTAAGGTTGCTGCACAAGAGGTAATTCATCGTGTAGCTGTACCGGAAGGGGCCATCGGTCCCGCCGGGGTTATGTGTCTGTACATCATCCGAGGGGCAGATGTAGATCGCGGGGTCAAAGCCGTTGTTACTGATCAGGTACTTGGAGATCGCGCCCTGAGAACGCTCGCCTTGGGGGTAGGTGGCCGTCGGGGTGATGAAAGGCAACTGCCAGAAAATCCAGTCGGACGAGTTGTGGCCGCTATCCCCGCGGCCGCCGGCGGGCAGGAACCCGGCGTTGTCATTCGTGTACTGGATCATCGCCAGGCTCAACTGCCGGATGTTGCTCAGGCACTTGACCTTGTTCGCCTGCTCGCGGGCGCGGCCGAGGGCGGGCAGCAGGATGCTGATCAGCAGGGCGATGATGCCGATGACGACCAGGAGTTCGACGAGGGTGAAGCCGGATTGGCGGCGGCGGGGGGTGGTGGGGCGGGCCATCTGGGTCCTTTCCAAGAGAATCTGCCCCGCGAACGGGGCCGGAACGGGGCGTAGCGCACACGACTTCCGCCCTCGCGGGACGGCGGCGAAACTGGTCGGTTCACGGTCGGTCGCGGACGTGGAGCGGTGTTGGTTGCGCCAAGGTTGCACGAGCGGCGGATAAATGTCAAGCCGCTTCATTTTGCGCCGCAATATTTCCGACGCGACATTTTGGCGACCCCGACGAATCCTGCCCCGCCCGCCCGGCCGTGTCGCCCGGTGGCCCGGCGTGCTACGATCCGGCCCTCGGGCGGACCCGCCCGCGAACTGGCACGGCAGGACCCTATGGCGAAACGGGATTATTACGAGGTGCTCGGCGTCGGCAAAACCGCGACCGCCGACGAGGTCAAAAAGGCCCACCGCAAGCTCGCGCGGCAGTTCCACCCCGACATGAACAAGGACGTGCCCGACGCCGCCCGCCGGTTTCAGGAGGTGCAGGAGGCCTACGACGTCCTGTCCGACCCCACCAAGCGGGCCGCCTACGACCAGTTCGGCCACGGCGGCCCCGCGCCCGGCGGCGACCCCTTCGGCGGCTTCCGGCCCAACCCCGGCAGCCAACCCGGCGCGGGTGGCTACCCCGGCGGCGGCTATCCGGGCGGCGGCTATCCGGGCGGCGGCCGGTCGCGGCAGCAGTGGACGCCCGGCGGCGGCGTCAGCGTCGAGGACTTCGACGCCCAGGACTTCGGCAACGGCCAGTTCGGCGAAATCTTCGAGCAACTCTTCGGCGGCAAGGGCCCCTTCGGCCGACAGCCCCGCGGCACCGCCGGCGGCCCCAGAGCACCAGGCGAGCCGCAGATGCCCCGCCCCGCCGACATCGAGTACCCCGTCACGCTCACCTTCGAGCAGGCGGCCCGCGGCACCACGCTGCCGCTGAAGATCGACCGCGGCGACGGCCGGGGCGAGTCGATCGAGATCAAAATCCCCGCCGGCGTGAAGACCGCCAGCCGCGTCCGCCTCAAGGGCCGCGGCGAGCGCGGGCCCGGCGGCGCCGCCGGCGACCTCTTCATCATCGTCAACGTCACCCCTAGCCCCCTCTTCCGCCGCGACGGCATGGACGTGCTCATCGACGCCCCGGTCGGCCTGTTCGACGCCCTGCTCGGCGGCACCGTCGACGTGCCCACCCTCGACGCCAAAACCATCACCCTCCGCGTGCCGGCCGGCACCGGCAGCGGCACCAAGATCCGCATGAAGGGCCGGGGCATCTTCCGCGGCGCGGAGAAGGGCGACCAACTCGTCGTCGTGCAAGTCACGGTCCCCAAAGACCTTACCGACGCGGAAAAGGCGTTGGTCGAACAACTCCGCGATCTGCGGACTGGCAAGAGGCCCGCCGTCGAACCCACCCCATCGCCCACGCCCGCCCCGACCCCGGAGGCCGGATGAACCGCGTCAGCCGCCTGCTGCCCCCCTCGGCGGATTACCTGCCCCCCGCCCGCTCGCGGCCGGTGGGGGTGGTGATCACGTCGGTCCTCGGCATCCTGTTCGGGGCGATGGGGATGTTCTGGAAGCCAATCGCGCTGGTGCTGCTGCTGTCGAACCCCGACCCGAACGCGCCGGTGATGCCGCTGGATGTCAAGCGGTGGGCGATCTATTTGACGGTGGCCGGCACGCTGACGAGCCTGCTGCTGCTGACCTCGGCGGCCGGGTCGATGTCGCTGCGGCGCTGGGGCCGGTGGGGGATGCTGGTGTACGCGGCGGTGGCGGTGGGGCTGACGGTGACGAATTATTACGGGGGCCAGCACCTCGCCCGCCTCGCCGGCCAATCGCCGGGCCGGCTCGCGCTGCCCTACGCGGCGGTCGCGCTGCTCTACCCGGCGGCGATCGCCTACGCCTTTTTGCACCCCGAGGCGCGGCGGGCGTTTGCGAAGTAGGGGCGGGCCGACCTTGAGGCGGCGAGGAAAACGCCGGATCGGGGTGCCACGGATTGGCGTACCCGCCAACCCGTGCCGGGCGGCCTGCATCGCGCCGGGGCAACCAAAGTCGGAAAGCCGTTCGGCACGGGTTGACGAGCACGTCAACCCGTGGAGGATTTCGCCTCAAGGGTCGTCGCGGACGCCGCAAACCGCATCGGGCCAGCGGGTTTGAGAGCGGTTCTCCCGCCACGCAGCCCGCCCAACTGCCGGAACAAGCCGGCGTCTGAGCCGCAGGCGAAGACCCGGGACTCGGGCGCGGGAGCACCCCGGACTCCGCGACGCTCCTGCGCCGAGGACCCGGGTCTTCGCCTTCGGCTCAGACGCCGGCTTATTCCGGCAGTTGGGTCGCCTCAGAGTCCTTCATGCGAGATCCTCCGTGGCGCCCGGAGGACTGCCCGGCGGCTTGCCGATGGGCAGCCGGGCGGGGAAGATCGGGCGGTGCCGACCGTTCCCGACGACACTGCCGACGCCCGGACCGATGTCCCGCCGCTGGCGGTTCGGCCGCTGGAGTATGACCGGGCCGACGCCGCGCCCGACGGCTGGCGGTTCGCCGCGCGGGCCGGGGCGTGGGCGGCGGTGGCGCTGGGGGCGGCGCAGGCGGTGGAGGTCGCGGCGTTCGTGGGGCCGTCGCCGCGCCTGATGATGTTGATGGTCGTCAACGGCTTCGCCGGCGCCCGCCCGCTGGAGGTGCTGGCGCTGGGCCTTGCGACCGTCGGCGTACTGGCGGGGGTGGCGCTAGGCGTCGCCGGCTGGTGGTGCCTCAAGTTCAAGCCGGGTGCGCGGGCAGCTTTGCTCGGGTCGCTGGCGACACTGGCGACGGCGCAGGTGCTGACGGCGGCCTTGACGATTGTCCAAATCTTCGGAATGTTGCCGCACGAGATGGTAATGTTCCAGGCCGCTCGCACCGCCGCCACCGCCGCGGCTGGGCTGATTCTGCCGGCGCTGCTCTGGATCATCTTCACCCGCCCGGCGGTGCGGGAGCAGTTCCGCCGGTAAAGCATTGTGCCAAAGTAGCCGGGAGCGGAAGCCGCGGTTTCTTTGCGAAGCCGCTAGCGGCGGGCGGGCTCTTTGATAGCCGGAGGCGGAAGCCCCGGTTTTTTTGACCTGCGGCGCGGGGCAGACCGGGGCTTCCGCCTCCGGCTATGAAGGAAGACGCCGCCCGCGGCTTGCCCGGCGCGGTGTCCCGCGGGAGGATCGAGGCATGGACGATCAATCGGCCCCCACGACGGTACCGCTTGGGTACGAAAGCCGGCCCGACGCGGCGGGGCGCGGCGAGGGGTGGCGGTTCGCCGCCGCGCTGGCGGCGCGGGCGGGGATCGTGCTCGGGGCGATCGAGGCGCTCCACGCCGCCGGGCGGTTGCGGGAGGGCACGCTGGTGTTCCGCCACGAGGCGGGTCGGCCGTTGGTGATGGAGCTCGCGGCGTGGGCGGGCGGGATGGCGACGGTGCTGATCGGCGCGGCCGGGCTGACGCTCGCCGCCGGCGGGTGGGGGTGCCTGCGGTACCGCCCCGCCCACCGCCGCGCCTTCGTGCTGTCGGCGGCGGGGCTGGCGCTCGGCCGGTGCGCGCTGGCGATCTTCGACTACGGGCACTACCTCGGGCAATACCTGGCCGGCGGCCTGCCGATGCTGCCGGCGGCGCTGTCGTTCGCGGCGCGGCTGGCGGACTATGCCCTCGGCCCCGCCGTCGCGCCGGCGATCCTCTGGGTCGTGATGACCCGGCCCGCGGTGAAGCGGCTCTTCGGGCCGGGGGAGTGAGGGGGCTGACGAAAGGTTCACTGCCCGCGGAGCCGCTCGGCCAGTTCCTTCGCCTTGATCGAGGTGGCGGCGGACTCGGCGGCAATTGCGTCGGCCTGCTTGGCGAGGGACTCGGCCTCCTCGTTGGTCATCGCGGGCATGTCCGCCGGGCGCGTCGTGAAGTCCACGCGCTTCAGCTTCACCTGCTCGGCGGTGGGGAGCAGCAGGCAGTCCCGCGCGTCGAACGGGCTGCCGACGATGCCGGCGGCTTGGGCATTGGCAGCGGGCTTGCGGGCGCCGGGGGCATCCTCCAGCGCCGCGTCGCGGTAGGTGAAGATATTTTCGCCCGCCGGTCCGCAGAGCGGGGTTCGCCGGAACTCGACGTGGCCGTCGCCGTAGGCGACATTTTGCCCGTCGCCGCCGTGGTTGCCGCTGTTGGCGGCGCGGAGGAGGTCGGGCGGCGAGTCGGGGCGGACCTTCAGCACCGCCGCGCCGCCGGGGTTCATGTCCGAGAGGACCGCGAAATCGGCCGGGAGGGTATTGTTGAACTTGAAGCCCCGCTCGACGGCCTCGACCGACGGGTAGGCGTTCTGAAAACTATAGCCGAGGTGCCGACGGACGCCCTCGGCCCCCCGCCAGTTCACCCAGTTCTGCGCGGTGTTCGCGCCGCCGCCGAAGTCCCAAGGCGTCTGGTCGGTGGTGGGGCAGACGAAGAGTTTGGGCGTCACGTCTTGGGTGCGGAGGAGCAGGAACAGCGCCGCCGTCACGTCGTTCACCGCCGGGCGGGCGGGCGACTTGGGGTCGAAGCCGCTGACGGCCGCGGGGCTGGGGCCGAGGTCGGGGTGCTCGGCGTAGGGCGTCCCGAAATTGGGTGCCTCGCCGGCCTTGTAAAGGGCGCGCCGGAACTGGCCGTTGTTCTCGTTCGAGTAGAGCAACAGCGCCTGACTGATCTGGCGAAGGTTTTGGGCGCACCTGATGCGGTTGGCCGTCTCCCTCGCCCCGCCGCCTGCCGCCCCGAGCGTGGCGGCGAGCAGCGCAACGATCGCCGCGCAGGCGAGCAGGTCGGTGAGCGTGAAGCCGGGGCGGGCGTGGGGGGCGTGCGTCATAACGCCAAGATACCGCAACGGCGCGGTGCAGCAAGTCGGGCGGGCTCTTTAATAGCCGGAGGCGGAAGCCCCGGTTTCTCGCCACTGGAGTGATCAAGACCGGGGCTTCCGCTCCCGGCTACTTTGGGGGGCGGGCCGAAGGCGGGCGGCGCGAAATTGTCGTGCAATTGGCGCGACGGTCGGGTAGGGTGCCCGGCCCATGATGCACCTCGAACCGCTCGAACGCCGTGCCCTGCTCAGCGCGGGCGATTTGGACCCGACCTTCGGCACCGCCGGGCGGGCGGTGCTGCCGCTGGCGGCGGACCTGGTGTCGGCCGCGGCGGACGGGTCGCGCGTGGTCGTGGCGGGGGTGAACGGCGATTCGACGGTGCGGGTCGCGCGGCTGGGGGCGGACGGGCGGGTGGACGCGGGGTTCGGCGGCGGATCGGTCGAGGTGGCCGGGGCACCGGGATATTTGCAGAGCGAGCCGGTGGTGGCGGTTGACCCGCGGACGGGGCGGGTGGCGGTGGCGGTGATCGATGCCGACGGGTTCGACAGTTATACGAGCCGGGCGGCGGTGGTGGTGCTGCGGGCGGACGGGTCGCCGGACCCGTCGTTCGGCCCCGGCGGCCGGCGGGTGATCGTGCCGCCCCCCGACGCCGCCGACGCGGGGGTGCGGCGGATCGAGACCGTCAGCCACCTGGCGTTCACGGCGGACGGCTCGCTGGTCGCCGCGGGGTCGGTGAGGCGGAATTACGCGGCGGCCGAGACGCCGAACTCGGCCGCGTTCTCGCCGCGCGTGTTCGCCGTCGCGCTGCGGGCCGATGGGGGCATGGCGGGCGGGTTCAGCCACGCCGGCGGGTCGGCGGTGGACCAGCTTCAGGCATCGCCGGACGGCACGACGGTGATGCTTCTGAAGGACGCCGGCGGGCCGGCGCTGGCGCGGCTGGGGGCGTCTGGAAATCCACTGCCGTTCGCGGGCGGGTCGGACGTGGACCCGTTGCCGACGGAGGCGAGGGGAGATGGCTTCGGTTTGGCCTATGGGTCGCAGGTGTTCGGGCTGGACGTGGCGTCGGACGGGTCGTTCGCGGTGCTGACCGACGCCGCGCCGTCGGCGGCGCCGCAGAGCCCGCTGGTGGCGGCCCGGCCGGTGGAGGCGCGGCTGCGGGTGCTGCGGTTCACGTCGGCGGGCCGGTCGGCGGGGGTGGCGTGCGTGTCGGACCTGGGCCAACCGGTGCGCGACGGGCTGGCGCTGGCGGCGGACGGGTCGTTCGTGCTCGGGTACATCGAAACGGGCGTCACGTTATCGCCGGTGGTGCTGCGGCGGTTCGACGCCGGCGGCTCGCCGGACGGGTCGTACGGCACCGGCGGGTGGTCGGCGACGGGGCAGTTCAGCAGCCCGCCCACCCTGCTGCCGCAGGCGGACGGGGCGGTGGTGGTGGCGGGCGAGGAATACGGGCGATCCACGGGCCCGGAATCGACCGCGACGCGGTTCGACGGCGGCGTGGGCCGGGCGGGCGCGGCGGCGACCGTTCCGCTGACCGGCGAGCCGCTGGCGGGCGGGCAGTCGACGCCCTATTCGCCGGCCGGCCCCACCGCGCCCGGCACCGCGCGGCTGGACGGGTCGGCACTGGTCGCGGTCGGCACGGACGGGGCGGACGTGATCCGCGTGGATGTCTCGCTGCTCAACGTGGTCGTGCGGATCAACGGCGCCACCTCCACCTTCTCCCGCAGTGGGGTTCGGAACCTTTACATCGACGCCGGCGCGGGCGATGACGTGGTCTCCGCGTTCGACGCGACGGCGGCGGTGGGCGGCAACGTCACGGTCCACGGCGGGTCGGGAAACGACACCCTCGTCGGCGGCACCGGCGGCGGGCTGTACCTCGGCGAGGCCGGGGATGATGAAATTTTCGTCTACGACGGCTTCAACGCGGTCGACGGCGGCGCGGGAAATGACGTGCTGCACGGCGGGGCCGGCACCGACGCGATGCTCGGCGGGCCGGGCGCGGACGCGCTCTACGGCGAGGGGGGCGAGGATTTGTTGTCGGGCGGCGAAGGGGCGGACTCGATCTTCGGCGGCGCGGGCGAAGACCTGATCCTCGGCGGGGAGGGCCGCGATATTTTGCTCGGCGACGGCGGGCGCGACCGGATCGACGGCGGGGCCGACGGCGACAAGGTGTACGGCGGGGCCGACGCGGACAGCCTGCTGGGCGGGGCGAGCGCGGACCTGATCTTCGGCGACGGCGGGCGCGACTGGATCAACGGCTTGGGCGGGGCCGACCGGATTTGGGGCGAGACCGTCGGCGCCCCCACCGGCGACCGCGCGAAGCGGCCGTTCGACGCCTCGACGCTTCAGCGGATCGAGCAGGCCCACGTCGATTTCATCAACGGCACGACCGGCTCGAACTCTTACGCAGTGGGCGGCCCCGGCGGGCCGCCGGCGCACCGCGTGGTCCTCGACGGGACGCCGAATTACGGCACGCTGGGCTACCTCGACTTGGCGGAGTTCGCCGCGCTGGACCAGTCGTTCGGCGACTACCTGGACCTCGGCGACGACGGCGGCTCGGGCGGGTCGGCCGACACGCTGCGGGGCAGTTCGGGCGATGATATTCTGAACGGCGGCGCGGGGGCCGACGAGTTCCGCGGCGGCGGCGGGCGCGACACGGCCGACTATTCCGACCGGACCGCCGACCTCCGAATTACGCTCGACGGCGCGGCGAACGACGGCCGGATCGCCGAGCGGCGGACGGCGATCGCGGGCGGGGAGTACAACGATTTCGGCGAGTTTTTCACGAGCGACCCGGCGGCGGTGTATGCCTCGATCCCCGGCATCACCGTGCTGCCGCGCGAGGGGCACGATCCCGAGGCGGGCGAGGGGGATAACGTGCTGGCGGACGTGGAGGACGTCTGGTCGGGCACGGGCGATGACGTGCTGGTGGGGTCGGCGGCGGCGAACCTGCTGATGGGGGCGGCCGGCAACGATGCCGTCAGCGGCCTGGGCGGCCCGGACACCCTGACCGGCGGCGACGGGGCCGACTCGCTCGCCGGCGGCGAAGGGGCCGACGTGCTGGAGGGCGGCCGCGGCCCCGACCTCCTGTGGGGCGGCCCCGGCGTGGACACGGCCGATTACTCGCGCTCGACCGGCCGGACGTCGGTCACGTTCGACGATGTGGCGAACGACGGCGAGCGCGGCGAGGGGGATAACGTGGCGTCGGACGTTGAGCTGCTCAAATGATTTGTCGTACTTGGTCGCGGCGGCCAGAATCGGCCGATGGCGAATGACCTCCCGCAAAACGCCCGGCCGGCCGCCGTGCAGGTGCTTGAGTATGACCGCCCCGACGCCGATGTGCGTCGGGACGGCTGGCGGTTCGCGCTCCGCGCCGCGACGTGGGCGGGCTTGGCCGTCGGGCTGTTCGCGTCGGTTTCGTCCGCTGCCGCTTTCCTACACTTGGTCCGGCTCACCAACTGGTGGATACAACTTCTGGACTGGCAATGGTGGCTGTTTTACCTCAACGTGCCGGTCGGCGTGCTGGCCGGGCCGCTGCTGCTGGCATCGGGCGTCGGGGTGCTGCGGATGCGGCCCGCGGCACGGCGGCTGTTCGTCGCGGCCATGGGTGCCATCGCGCTTTCGCGCCTCGTGCCGGCGGTCGTTTCCAGCGTGAACCACGCGCAGGTCAGGTTGGAACATCCCGATTCCGGATGGACTTACGCGGCCTGGCTCTCCCTGCAATTTCTCTTGGAAAGGCTGGAGAACTGCCTACTGCCGGTGCTGCTTTGGATCCTGTTGAGCCGGCCCGCAGTCGAGCGACTTGTGGACGCGGAATCCAAGCGGGCGGTTCCTTGATAGCCGGAGGCGGAAGCCCCGGTCCCCGTGGTGAGACTGGCGCGGAAAACAGAGGCGACGGTCATTGGACTCCTCTCGCACCGGACTAGTCGCCGCGGAGTTGTTCCGCCAGCGCCCGCGCCTTGGCGGCGGTCGCCTCGGACTCGGCGGCGAGGGCGTCGGCCTGATCGGCGAGGCGGGCGGCCTCGGCGCGGGAGAACGGGCCGCCGTCCGCCGGCCGCGTGGTGAGGTCCACCCGCGGCAGTTTCACCTGCTCGGCGGTGGGGAGCAGGAGGCAGTCCTGACCGTCGAACGGGCTGCCGACGATGCCGGCGGCGCTGGCGTTGGTGTCGGCCTTGCCATCGGGGATGGCGGCTTTGCGGTAGGCGAAGATATTGTCGCCGCGCGGGCCGACGAAGGGCGTTTGGGTGAATTCCACGTGGCCGTCGCCGAACAGCACGCATTGCCCGTCGCCGCCGTGGTTGCCGCTGTTGGCCTGCCTGATTTCCTTCACCGGCGAATCCTGGGCGACCTTCAGCACCGCCTCGCCGCCGGGGTTCATGTCCGACGCCACGGCGAAATCGGATCCGACGGTATTGTTGAACTTGAAGCCGTTCTTGACCGCCTCGGCCGACGGGTAGGGGTTCTGGAAGCTGTAGCTGAGGTGCCGGCGGATGCCCTCGACCCCCTGCCAGTTGACCCAATTCCGGGCCGAGTTCGCCCCGCCGCCGTAGTTCCATGGCTTCTGGTCGGTGGTCGGGCAGACGAAGACTTGCGGGGTGATGTCCTGCGTGCTGAGCAGCAGGAACAACGCGGCCGTCACGTCGTTCGCCTTGGGGCGGACCGGCGACTTGGGGTCGAACGGGCTGACCGCCTTGGCGGCCGCGCCGAGGTCCGGGTCGCCAGCGTAGGGGGTGCCGAAGGTCGGCGGTTCGGCGGGGTCGTATGCCGTGCGGGGGTAGCGGTTGTCGTTCTCGTTCGAGTACAGAAGCAGGGCTTGGCCGATCTGGCGGAGGTTGCCACAGCACTTGACGCGGTTGGCGGTCTCGACCGCATGCGCATAGGTCGCACCGGCCGCCCCCGCGGCGAGTGCCAGCAGGGCGAGGCAGGTGAGCAAATCGGTTAAGGTGAAGCCCGCTCGGCGGCTGGGTCGTTGGCTCATGCCGCGAAGATACCGCCCCGCCGCCGCGGTCGGCAAGTGGCGCGTTCACTCCGGCCGGGCGTCGGGGGCGGGGGATTCGCCGAGGGTGGTGGCCTCGACCAGCGGGTCGGCGGCGCGGGATTTGGCGCGGCGGGCCTTGAGGAACTCGATCAGGATCGGCACCAGCGAGATGGCGATGATGACCAGCACGACGACCTCGAAGTGCTTTTTGACGAACTCGAAGCCGCCCAAGAGGTAGCCGCTGATCAGGCAGAGCAGCACCCACGCGACGCCGCCGATGAGGTTGTAGGCGAGGAAGCGGGGGTAGCTCATGCGGCCGACGCCGGCGACGAAGGGGGCGAAGGTGCGAACGATCGGCACGAAGCGGGCGAGCACGATGGTCTTGGCGCCGTGCTTCTCGTAAAAGGCCTGGGCGGCGAGCAGGTGCTTTTTGTTGAGGAGCTTCGAGTCCTCGCGGCTGAAGACGGCGGGTCCGAGGCGGTGGCCGACCCAGTAGTTCACCGCGTCGCCCAGGACGGCGGCGGCGATCAGGACGGCGGCGGCGACCGGCAGGGAGAGGCCCACGTTGCGGTGGGCCATCGCGCCGACGGCGAAGATCAGCGTGTCGCCGGGCAGGAACGGCAGGATGACCAGGCCGGTCTCGGCGAAGACGACGGCGAAGAGGACGGCGTAGAGCGTGCCGGGCCCGCCGACGTACTGCAGCATGGCCGACCACTTGGAATCCTCGTTGAGGTGGCGGAGCAGGTCGTAGAGTTTGGCGAAGAACGTCATGGCGGAAGGCCTCCGATGGGCATCATCGGCGGCGGGCGGCGAAAGGCAACAGGGGCGGGCGGAGCACTGTCCACGAATCCACACGAATCGGCACGAATAAAGGGGCAAGGGCCGGCCCTCTTCAATGGTGCCGATTCGTGTGGATTCGCGGACCGCGCAGCATCTTCCGACCGCTTGATTCACCTTCATGCGACCCTAAAATCCGACGCGAAAAAGTGCGACACCCTCCGGCCCGCCGTCCCGCCCCTGCGCGGGGCGACCGTCCGGCCTACGGAGACCAAACATGTTCGAACGATTCACCGACCGGGCCAGAAAGGTCATGGCGCTCGCCAACCAGGAGGCCCAGCGGTTCAACCATGAATACATCGGCACCGAGCACATCCTGCTCGGGCTGGTCAAGGAGGGCTCCGGCGTCGGGGCCAACGTCCTGAAGAACCTCGACGTCGACCTCCGCAAGGTCCGCCTCGAGGTGGAAAAGCTCGTCAAGAGTGGCCCGGAGATGGTCACGATGGGCAAGCTCCCCCAGACGCCGCGGGCCAAGAAGGTCATCGAGTACGCCATCGAGGAGGCGCGGAACCTGAACCACAACTACGTCGGCACCGAGCACCTGCTGCTCGGCCTGCTGCGCGAGCACGACGGCGTGGCGGCGCAGGTGCTGATGAACCTCGGGCTGAAACTGGAAGAAGTGCGGGAAGAAGTCCTCAACCTCCTGGGGGCCGGCGTGGAAAATGACGAGCAGACCAACCCCGAGGGCAAGGGCGATAAAAAGGGCAAGAAGAGCCAGACGCCCGCCCTCGATTCCTTCGGCCGCGATTTGACCGAGCTCGCCCGCGAGGGCCAGCTCGACCCGGTGATCGGCCGCAGCACCGAGATGGAGCGCGTCGTGCAGATCCTCTGCCGGCGGCAGAAGAACAACCCCGTCCTGCTCGGCGAGGCGGGCGTGGGCAAGACCGCCATCGTCGAGGGCCTGGCGCAGATGATCGTCAGCAACGACGTGCCGGACATCCTGCACGAGCGCCGGCTGGTGGTGCTGGACTTGGCGATGATGGTCGCGGGCACGAAGTACCGCGGGCAGTTCGAGGAGCGCATCAAGGCCGTGATGAACGAGGTGCGGCGGGCGAAGAACGTGATCCTGTTCATCGACGAGCTGCACACCCTCGTTGGTGCCGGCGGCGCGGAGGGCGCGATAGACGCGAGCAACGTGCTGAAGCCGGCCCTGTCGCGCGGCGAGATTCAGTGCATCGGCGCGACGACGTTCGACGAGTACCGCAAGTACATCGAGAAGGACGCAGCGCTGGCCCGGCGGTTCCAGAGTCTGACGGTCGAGCCGCCGAACAAGGTGGACGCGGTGCAGATTCTGAAGGGTCTGCGCGACCGGTACGAGGCGCACCACCGCGTGCAGATCACCGACGCCGCCGTGGAGGCCGCCGTCGAGTTGAGCGACCGCTACATCACCGGCCGGGCGTTGCCGGACAAGGCGATCGACGTGCTGGACGAGGCGGGCGCGCGGATTCGGCTGCGCACGATGACCAAGCCGCCGAACCTCGCCGAGCTCGAGGAGCAGATCGAGCGGCTGAGCATCCAGAAGGACGAGGCGGTGAAGAACGCCGAGTACGAGGAGGCCGCCAAGCTCCGCGACCGGGCCGAGGCGCTGCGGGCGGAGAAGGAGGAGATGCAGCGCAAGTGGCGCGAGAAGAGCAAGGAGATCGACGGCGTGGTGGACGAGGAGGTCATCGCCGAGGTCGTCAGCAAGATGACCGGCGTGCCGCTGACCCGCCTGGAGAAGGAGGAGGCCGCCCGCCTGCTGGAGCTCGAGGGCGAGCTGCACAAGCGCGTCGTCAGCCAGGACGAGGCGATCAAGGCGATCAGCAAGACGATCCGCCGGGCGCGCTCCGGCCTGAAGGACCCGAACCGCCCGATGGGCAGCTTCCTGTTCCTCGGCCCCTCCGGCGTCGGCAAGACGCTGCTCAGCAAGGCACTGGCCGAGTTCATGTTCGGCGACGAGGACTCCCTCATCAGCATCGACATGAGCGAGTACATGGAGAAGCACAACGTCAGCCGCCTGATCGGCGCGCCTCCGGGCTACGTCGGTTATGAGGAGGGCGGGCAGCTCACCGAGCGCATCCGCCGCCGGCCGTACAGTGTGGTGCTGCTCGACGAGGTGGAGAAGGCGCACCCCGACGTCTTCAACATGCTGCTGCAGATCATGGAGGAGGGCCGGCTGACCGACTCGTTCGGCCGGCACGTCGACTTCCGCAACGTCGTGATGATCATGACGAGCAACATCGGGGCCGACCTCATCAAGGGCGGCAACACGCCGTTCGGCCTCCGCGGCAAGGGCAAGGGCACCGAGGACGAGCAGTCCTACGAGAAGATGAAGACCACGCTGATGAAGGAGATCGAGCGCTACTTCCGCCCCGAGTTCATCGGCCGCCTCGACGACGTGATCGTCTTCCGCCCGCTCAACAAGGAGCACCTCACCAGCATCGTCGAGCTGGAGCTGAACAAGGTCTCCAAGCGGCTGACCAACCACGGCCTGCGGCTGGAGCTCACGCCCGAGGCGAAGGAGTTCCTGATCGACAAGGGCACCAGCGCCGACTTCGGCGCCCGGCCGCTGCGGCGGGCGATCGAGCAGCACATCGAGGACCCGTTGAGCGAGGAGATTCTGCGCGGCAATTTCGACGGCAAGGACGTGATCCGCATCAGCGTGGCCGAGCCCTCGGAGGACGGCGAGGCCGCGAAGCACCTGTTCTTCGACGCCCAGCGGACCGAGCGTGAGGACGAGCCCGAGGTCGCCGTCGCCGCCACGAGCGACGCGACGTAAGGCATTCTGACCCCAACCCAAAGGCCGCGCGGCACCCGCCGCGCGGCCTTTTCCGTGGCACGGGCGTCCCGCCCGGATTCTGCCGCTTGCGGCTTCTCAAAGAAAAGCACGTTGACCGGCTCCAATTTCTGTGCGAGGCCGCGAGCGGCAGAACGCGGGCGGGACGCCCGTGCCACGAGCGGCTACACTCCGCCCCGTGGACGTCGACCCCCAACTTCTCGACCGCGCCCGACGCGGCAGGCGGGCGGCGACCATCGAGCTGCTCGCCACCTTCTACCCGCCGGTCTACCGCACCGCCGCCGCCCTCACCGGCCGGCAGGACGCGGCGCGGGCGGTGTCGCGGAAGGTGATGATCGACGGCCTGAACCGCCTGCCGGCGTTCGATGACGTCGGCGAGCCCGACCGCTGGTTCCGCCACCACGCGGTCCTCTCCGCCCGCGCGGCGTCCGGGCAGCCGGTGTCGACGAAGAAGGACGCGCTGATGACGCCCGACGCCGCGATGCCGTACCTGGCGTTCGTTGTGGCCCTGCGCGATTTGCCGGTGCAGCAGGCCGAGGCGTACCTGCTGCACCACGGCGAGGGCCTCTCCGGGCGGGCGCTGGGCATCGTGATGGACTACTCGCAGGTGGCGGCGCAGAAGCACCTGGAGGCCGCCGAGCGGACGATGCGGGCCATCGGCGGCGAGAACGTCGGCGCGCTGACGGCCCAACTGGTGCGCGCGTACCGGTCGCTGACGCCGGGCGAGAAGATCATCCTCCCCGCCGTCACGGCCGCGGTGCGACGGCGGCGGCGCAAGCAACTGCTGCGGTGGGTCGGCTGGCTGGTCTTCCTCGTCGGCCTCGCCTTCGCCGCGTGGGGCGGGTGGGTGATCTGGCGGGCGATTCAGGCGTGAAAAGAAGAGGGTCCACGAATGAACACGAATCAACACAAATGAAGATGGAGACCATCGCCTTTTCTTCCATTCGTGCTGATTCGTGAAAATTCGTGGATGACCATTGGGATGGCCTGGCTCTACTACATCCTCCTGCTCGGCACCTACCTCGTCGGGCTGCTGCTGAACCTCCTCGGCCTGCCGGGGCTGTGGCTGATGGTGACGGCCCACGCGGTCTTCGGCTGGGCGACCGGCTGGGGCCTCTACGTCGGCTGGCCGAGCCTGCTGATTCTGGCGGGTTTGGGGCTGTGCGCGGAGATCGTCGAGTTCGTCGCCGGCGCGGCGGGCAGCAAGTCGGCCGGCGGGTCGCGGCGGAGCATGGCCGGCGCGATCACCGGCGGCTTCGTCGGCGGCATCGCGTTCACCTTTCTGGTGCCGATCCCGATCGTCGGCAGCATTCTCGGCGCGCTGGTCGGGTCGGCCATCGGCGCGAGCGGGCTGGAGGTCACGCGCACCCGCGACTGGCGGACGCTGACGCGCGTCGGCCTCGGGGCGGCGAAGGGCCGGCTGATCGGCATGGTCGCCAAGACCGGCTTCGGCATCGCCATGTTCGCCATCGGCGCGACCGCAGCCGCCCCCTTCGGCGCACTGCCGCTTGCGGCTTCGCAAAGAAACCTCCCCACCACGACCCCCACGACCGGGACGATCTCGTGAAGCCGTCGCTATTGGAAACGCCCCCGGTCGAGCCCTCGCGCCCCGGTGAAGACGCGCTGTTCGAGCGCCTCCAGACGCCGGCCGAAGTAAGCGGCCGCTCCGTCAAAGTCGGCCTCGCCGCCGGCCTCGGGGCGCACTTCATCTGGGGGTTCATCCCAATCTATTACAAGCAACTCGCCCACGTCCCGCCGTTCACGATCCTGGCCTACCGCGTGGTCGCCACGGCGGCTGTGATGGCGGCGGTGGTGCTGCTCACCGGCAACGGCCCGGCGCTGCGGGCGGTACTCCGGTCTAAGAAAACGCTGCTGACGCTGGCCGCGTCAGGCGCGCTGGTGGCGGCGAACTGGGTGCTGTTCATCACGGCCGTCACGGGCGGGCACGTGCTCGAATCGAGCTTGGGCTACTTCATCACGCCGCTGTTCATCGTGGCCCTCGGCGTGGGGGTGCTGAAGGAGCGGCTGCGGCCGATGCAGACCGCGGCGCTGACCCTCGCGGCAGCCGGCGTGGGCGTGCTGATCGTGGCCGGCGGCGTGGTGCCGTGGCTGTCGCTGGGGATGGCGGCGACGTTCGGCCTCTACTCGCTGCTGCGGAAGCTGGTGCCGGTCGGGGCGATCGTGGCGCTGGCGACGGAGGTGCTGCTGCTGGCGCCGATCGGGCTGCTGGGGATCGTGCTGTTCGGCCTGTACGGCGGGCCGTGGGGCATGGCGGACGGGTCGCCGGCGGGCCACGGCCTGACGGCCACGGCTTTGCTGTTGTTCGGGTGCGGGTTGCTGACCGCCGCCCCGCTGCTGATGTTCGGCGTCGCGGCGAAGCGGCTGCGGCTGGCGACGCTGGGGTTCATTCAGTATTTCGGGCCGACGATGCAGTTTCTGATCGCGGTGGTGCTGTACCACGAGCCGTTCGGCGCGATCAACGCCGTGAGTTTCGGCATGGTGTGGCTCGCCCTGGCGATGTTCTCCGCCGACGCCGCCCTGCGCGAGCGTCGGCGGCGGGCAGGATGACCGTGGCACGGGCGTCCCGCCCGCGTCCGCGCTTTCCGCCAAAGAACGCGGGCGGGAGGCCCGTGCCACGTCGGCTACCGCCGCTTCTTGAATTGGTTGATCAGCCCGTTCGTGGACGAGTCGTGCGTCGCCACCTCGCCGTCGCCGGCCAGTTCCGGCAGGATTTTCTTCGCCAACTGCTTGCCGAGCTCCACGCCCCACTGGTCGAAGCTGTTGATGTTCCAGACGGTGCCCTGCACGAAAATCTTGTGCTCGTACATCGCCACGATCGACCCCAGCGTGCGCGGCGTCAGCTTGTCGAACAAAATCGAGTTCGTCGGCCGGTTGCCGGTGAAAACCTTGTGCGGCACGAGGGATTCATCCACCGCCCCGCCGTCCTTTTTCATCTCCTCGCGCACCTCGTCCGCCGTTTTGCCCTTCATCAGGGCCTCGGGCTGGGCGAAGAAGTTGCTCAGCAGAATCGCGTGGTGCTCGCCGACCGGATGGAACGTCTGGACGGGCGCGAGGAAGTCGCACGGCACGATTTTCGTGCCCTGGTGGATGAGTTGGTAAAAGGCGTGCTGCCCGTTCGTCCCCGGCTCGCCCCAGACGATCGGGCCGGTCTGGTAGTCCGAGATCCGCCCGCCGGCGAGGGTCACGCTCTTGCCGTTGCTCTCCATGTCGCCCTGCTGGAAATAGGCGGGGAAGCGGTGCATCGACTGGTCGTAGGGGAGCAGCGCGAGGGTGCGGAAGTCGAAGAAGTCGTTGTACCAGACGCCGACCATCGCCAGCACGGCCGGCAGGCTTTCCTCCAGCGGCGTCGTGCGGAAGTGCTCGTCCATCGCGTGCGCGCCGCCGAGCAGTTCCTCGAAGCGGTCGAATCCGACGGCCAGCGCGATGGGCAGGCCGATCGCGCTCCACAGCGAGTACCGCCCGCCCACCCAGTCGAAGAACTCGAACATGTTGGCCGTGTCGATGCCGAACTTTTCGACGCCCTCGGCGTTCGTGCTGGCCGCGACGAAGTGCTTGGCGACGGCGTTTTCATCCTTCGCTTTCGCCAGAAACCAGTCGCGCGCGGTGTGGGCGTTCGTCAGCGTTTCCTGCGTCGTGAAGGTTTTCGACGCCACGACGAACAGCGTGGTCTCCGGGTCGAGCCCTTTCAGAATCAGGCTAATCTGCGTGCCGTCGACATTGCTCACGAAGTGCGGCGCGATGCCCTTGTCCTGATACGGCCGCAGCGCCTCGCACACCATCACCGGCCCCAGGTCGCTGCCGCCGATGCCGATGTTCACCACGTCGGTGATCGGCTTGCCGGTGTAGCCCGTCCAGCTGCCGTCGTGGACCTTGCCGCAGAACGATTTCATGCGGTCGAGCACCGCGTTCACCTCCGGCATCACGTCTTTCCCGTCCACCAGAATCGGCGTGTTCGACCGGTTCCGCAGCGCGACGTGCAGGACCGCCCGATCCTCGGTGGTGTTGATCTTCTCGCCGGCGAACATCGCGTCGCGCCGCTTCTCCACGCCGCAGGCGCGGGCGAGGGCGAAGAGTTTTCCCACCGTCTCGGACGTGATGCGGTTCTTCGAGTAATCGAGGAAGAGGTCCTCAAAACTCAGGTGAAACTGGTCGAATCGGTGAGGATCATCCTCAAACAAATCGCGCATCTCCACGGCCGCCATCTGCGTCTGGTGATCGGCGAGGGTATTCCATTCCGGCATGTCGGTGCGTTGGCTCATGGGGCTCCCGTGGCACGGGCGTCCCGCCCGCGTTCTGCGACTTCGTGCTTTCCAAGACTCGGGCGGGACGCCCGAGCCACGTCAGCCGCCATGATACGGCCCCGCTTTGACGATCCAACGGGCAAAACCTACAGTCCCGATCCCCCAACCGATAAGGACCCGACCATGGCTGAAGAGCTGACGATGATCTACGCCGACGCCGCCCCGCTGACGCCGCTGGAGGGCAAGACCGTCGCCGTCCTCGGCTTCGGCAGCCAGGGCCACGCCCACGCCCAGAACCTCCGCGACAGCGGCGTGAAGGTCATCGTCGCCAACCGCCCCGACAGCCCCAACGGCCGGCTCGCCAAGGAGGTCGGCTTCAACCCGATGAGCGTGGAGGAGGCCGTCAAGCAGGCCGACCTGATCATCGTGACCCTGCCCGACGAGGTGCAGCCCGAGGTGTACGAGAAGTCGATCGCCCCGCACCTGACCGACGGCAAGTGCCTCGGCTTCACCCACGGCTTCAACGTCCACTTCACCACGATCAGCCCGCCCAAAGGGGTGGACGTGGTGATGGTCGCGCCGAAGGGCCCCGGCCACCTCGTCCGCAGCGAGTTCGAGAAGGGCGGCGGCGTGCCGTGCCTCGTCGCGGTCGCGCACGACGCCACCGGCCACGCCCGCGGCCTCGCCCTCGCCTGGGCCAACGGCGTCGGCGGGGCGCGCAGCGGCATCATCGAGACCACCTTCAAGGACGAGTGCGAGACCGACCTCTTCGGCGAGCAGGCCGTCCTCTGCGGCGGCCTCGCCGCCCTCATCAAGGCCGGCTTCGAGACCCTCACCGAGGCCGGCTACCCGCCGGAGATGGCCTACTTCGAGTGCGTCCACGAGGTCAAGCTCATCGTCGACCTCATCTACGCCGGCGGCCTCGACTACATGCGCTACAGCATCTCCAACACCGCCGAATATGGCGACCTGACGCGCGGCCCGCGCGTGGTGGATGCCGAGACCAAAAAGCGGATGAAGGAAATCCTCAGCGAAATCCAGTCCGGCCAGTTCGCCCGCGAGTGGCGCGCCGAGTACGAGGGCGGCATGAAGGAGTTCACCCGGCTGTATGAGTCGGACAACACCCACGCCGTCGAAACCACCGGCCGCCGCCTGCGGCAGATGATGCCGTGGCTCGGGGCGAAGGTGCCGCCGAAGAATTGAAAGACTGAAGTGGCACGGGCGTCCCGCCCGCGTTCTTTCGTCCGTTCAGCGTCGCAGGTATTCAGCGTCGAGGGAAAGCGCAGACGCGGGCGGGACGCCCGTGCCACGAGTTATCCCCCCCACGCCGCGATGCGCTCCGCCGCCCACGCCGCGTCGGGCGGGTCCAACTCCGGCCGCGCCGGCCGGCCGTACTTCATCCGGTGGTACCGACCCGCCGCGTACACCTCGTCCACGACGGCCTGCAGATCGACCAGAGCATCCCGATCCCGCCGGCGCAGCGGCACCGGAATCTGCGGCAGCGGGTCGCGCAGCCGGATGAGGTGCATGTCGATCCGCCGCCGACCACCGGCCGGCGGCGCGCGGCGGACGAGCGTGCGGTAGGCCGTCTCCGCCCGCTGTGGCGCGACGCCGGGGCTCATCAGCCGCCGCCACGACCCCGCCCGCACCAGGTCGATCTCGACGTGGTGGACGCCCAGCATCTCCAACGCCTCCCGCACCACGCGGTAGCGCTCGCGGCCCCTGCCCGCCAGCTTGTCGGCGGGCCGCAGCAGCGAGACGATCGTGAGCAACTCCCCGCCCGCGCCCTCGTCCTTGATTTCCAGATACCGGTCGGAAAACTCCCGCGACTCCAACTCCACCGCCGCCGGCCGGTTCGCCCCGGCCGCCACCCGCCCCCGCGCCGCCGGC
Source organism: Tepidisphaeraceae bacterium (assembly GCA_965260985.1). Lineage (GTDB taxonomy): Bacteria > Planctomycetota > Phycisphaerae > Tepidisphaerales > Tepidisphaeraceae > CBDHCE01. The sequence goes on from CBDHCE010000015.1 coordinate 98,713, forward strand.
CGCGCGTCGGCGTGGATCAGCACGTCGGGAACCATCTCCCGCGCCCGCGCGTAATCAATCGGCTCGACCACGACCTGGTGATACTCCTTCACCTCCAGCCCCTCCGTCATCGCGCCCGCGAGCCGCGCGTGGATCGCCCCCAACAGCCGCGGGTACACGTCCGACCAGTGCCGCTCGAGGTACGGGTCCATGCCGGGGAAAGGGCTTTTCATGGTGACTTCATGCTACGCCGTCTCGGCCGATCTGAGTACCGCCGCAATCCACTCGCGCCGAGACGTGCCGACCGTAACCGGCGGCGGGCGGTCGTAGCGGCACTTGCGCGCGTAGCGGCCGCGGTCGTAGGCCGACGCCACCACCGCCGCGAGGTCCAGCCGCACCTCGCCATCCCCCGCCCGCAGCGGCACCGCCACGGCCGGCAGCGGCTCGGGCAGAGTCCAGGCGAGCACGTCCACGTCCGGCCGGCGGTCGGCGCGGAAGACCATCGCGTAGTATTCCCCCGCAGGCAGCGGCCGCGCCAGATCGGTCCGCCGGCCACCGAGCAGCAAGTCGATCTCCACGACGTGAACCCCACGCCCCAGCAACTGCCGCCGCTTCGCCCGGTACTCCCCAACGCCCTCGCCCCGCTTGTTCCACGGCGAGAGGAGCTCGACCGACGTGACGAGCTCATCATCCGGTAGCCGCAGCAGTTGGATGAACCCCTCGCGGATTTCGATCCCCTCCGCCTCTGGAATCGTGACCGGCTCGACCGTCGCCACCCCGCCGCCGCCCTCCGACGGTTTTGGCGGCTTCGGCGCGGCGAACGGGTCGCCCCGCCCCGCCGCCAGCGCCACGTCCGGCAGGTAGGCCCGCGCCGCCGGGTCGCCGACGTTCACCAACTCGACCCGCTCATTGATCTTGGCGACGTACCCCTCCGGCAGCGCATCGGACAGCAGGTACATGCACTCGGTGATGAAGACGTGGTGAAGCTCCTCCCAAACGGAGGCGTCCTCCAAAAATGGGTCCATGCCGGGGAAGGGGCTTTTCATGCGATGCTCCTCGCCTCTCGTTTCTGCTCGGCCTACCGCCACTACCCGATCCGTTCCGCCGCCCATTCGGCGTCGGCCTTCGACAGCGGCGGGTGCAGCGGCCTTTCGTAGAGGGACCGCCCGTACCGACCCTCCCGGTACACAGTGTCGACCAACTGTTGAAGGTCCAGCGGCGCATCCGCCTCGCCCTCCCGCAGCGGGACCGGGATAATCAACAGCCGCCGACGCAGCGGCAGCGGGTAAAGTTCCACCCGCCGCGACGCCGTGCCGCGCTCGCCCCGGCGGACGGTCGCGCGGTAGGCGGCCTTCACCCGCGCCGGCGCGACGGTGGGACTCAACAACTGCCGCCATGACCCTTGGCGGATCAGGTCGATTTCAATAAAGCCCGCCCCGGCCGTCACGAACTCGTGTCGCTTTTGGCGGTACTGCTTGTGCCCCTCGCCCGGCAGCTTGTTGGTGGGGCTTAGCACCTCGAGCACCGCCACCAACCCGCCGCTCGCAGCGTCGAGAATCTCAAGGTACGTCTCGGTATGCTCTTCGACTTCACAGTCGAGCACGATCGGTTCGGCAATCGCCGTCGCGCCCCCCAAGTCGTCCGGGCCCTCTCCATACGCTTCGGGATCCTCGAATACTCTGGCGTCGGGATAGGTGGCCTTCGGCTTCTCAAACTCAAAGCTGTCGATCACGACCCGCTCCTCAATCCGCGCCACCAAGCCGTCCGGCAGCGTACGATTCAACGCGGCTCGTGCGGCGGAGATGAGCGCGGCGTGGACGTCGCGCCAGTGGTTCTCCAAATACGGGTCCATGCCGGGGAAGGGGCTTTTCATCACTCCCGATTCTACCCCCGCGCCGCCAGCTTCGCCCCCAGCACATACAGCCCCCCGATCGCCACCACCAACGCGGCCGTCACCCAACCCGCCCCCACCCACTGCAGCACCAGCGGCAGCGTGAACGTCAGGATGCCGCCGCCGATGAACGGGGCACTCAGCGGCGCGGCGGCGGCGTAGTCCTCGGCCGCGCCGCTCTGCAAATCCCGGTCCACGATCCGCAGCAGAAGCATCCCCTGCGCGGTGGTGGCCGTGCTCATGCCATAATTCAACAAGCCCAGCTCGAACCAGTAGTCCTTCGGCAGCAGCCGGCGGCAGACGACCAGCAGGCAGAACGCGCACCACGCCGCCCCCGCCGCGCACAGCAGCAGCACCGGCGCCCAATACGCAACCAGCGCCTCCACCCGCAGCGCCGCGACGGCCGCGACGATCAGCAACTCCATCGCGCACGCCACCAGCCGGCGGATCGAGTGCGGGTCGATCAAGTCGCCCACGCCTAAACCGTGCATCGCCTCACGCACGATCAGCCCGCCGATCAGCGTGAACAGGAACAGCGGGACGTTGCCGACGAACCGCATCGTTTCCTCGCTCACCACCGCCCCGGCACCGGCGATGAAGCCGAGTTGCAGCCCCCACCCCACCCCGAACGCCGCCGCCAGGATGCACGCCTGAAACAGCAGCGGGTCGATCACCTCCCCCCGCACCGTGGCGAAGGCGGCGGGTTTGGGGTCGGCCCGGTCCTCAAGGCCGCTGATCGTCGAGAGGCCGCCGACGCCGCGCCGGCTCACCCACCCGCGCCGCACGCCAAGGTTCACGAAGCCGATCCCGCTGACCACGCCCCAGATCAGCCCGGCGGTGGCGAAGAAAAAGGCCAAGTCGCGCCCGGCCGGGAAGTTCAGCGCGTCGCGGTACAGCACGCCCATCGCCCCCGCCGTGCCGTGGCCGCCGGCGAAGCCGGTTTCGATCAACTGCCCGAACCCCATCGGCACGTCGTAGAACGGCCGGACCACCCCCCACGTCAACCCCACGCCGATGGCGATCTCGCCGAGCACGATGATCCAGACGACCACCCCCTGCCGCGCCGCCCCCGCCGCCGCCTCCTTGAACGACTTGCCCGACCGCTCCAGCAGCAGCCCCGCGAAGACCACCGCGATCAGCACGCCCGGCCACCCCGACAGCGACCCCGCCACCGCCGCCGTCGCCCCGCGCAACCCCGCTGGCCCGACCCGCAGCCCCGCCTGCACCAGCGCGAAGCCGAGGAACCCGCCCACCACGCTCGCCGGCACGAACAGCACCGCCAGCGGCCGCAGCCACGCCCGCAGCGCGACCCCCGCCAGCAGCAGCCCACCAGCGAACAGGATGGCGACGAGGAACGGGTCTGCCATAGAAACGCACATCCATTAAAAACTGATGCCCACCGCCCCGTTTAGCCGCCCCGCTTGCGGGGCGCTTGATCGCGCGAGACGCGCCCCGCAAGTGGGGCGGCTAAACGGCGGCGCGTCACGACAGATGCGCTCGCCCGCAACCGACCGCGTTCCGCGCCTTACGGCACCAATTTGTCATAGTTGCCGTGGTAAATCTTCTCCAGCACCACGTCCGGCAAATATACCCCATCGATCCGCCAATCCCCGTTCGGCGGGAACGGGTTGTCATAGTAGTAAAAGTTCTGGTCCGCCGTCTCCAAGAACCGATAGTAAACCTTGTACCGCGGCTGGTCCGGCCGGCCAGGATACCGGTCCGTCCCGAACAGAATCCGGTCCTGATACTTGATCAGAAACGCCCGCGCCGAGTACGGCTGCCGCCCCAGTTCGCTCACCCGCCCGCTGATGTCGGCGTACAGGTTCGGGTACCGGTCCATCTCCGCCGACACCTTCGCCAAATCCTCAGAATCGTTCGCCACGTGCGCGCCGACGAAGATCGTCTCCGGGTGCTTCTCGACGATGTGATTCCGCTGCCGAATCACCACCTCGCGCGGCGGAAAGTCCGGCCCGTAGAAGCTCCAGTCCGGGTGCCGCTTGAGCTGCATCCACCGCTCGTTGTTGCGGTCGATCGGCTGAAAAAACGCCACCGGGTCGGCCGCGTGGATCAGCACCGGCATCTTCAACTTGCCGCACTCGGCCCAGATCGGGTCGAGCCGCGGATCGTCGATCGGCACGATTCTCCCGCTCTTGTCCTTGATCGTCAGCCCGAGACTCTTGAAGATTTTCAGCCCCCGCACGCCCCGCTTATTCGCTTCATCAATGCCCTTCACCATCCGCTCGGACCAATCGGGATCATCAATGGTGGAGAAATCAAGATTGCAGAAGATGACGAACCGCCGGGGCGAGAAGTCGTGAAATCTGCGGAGCATTTGATCTAAATCCTCCCCGAACCCGCCGGAGAGGTTGACGGCCCGGTCGACGCCCAGCGCGTCCATGTCCGCGAGCATCTTGCGCGGGTCCTGCTCGACCGACCAGTGGCAGTGCGCATCGATCACCGGAAACTTCGGCTTGTCGATCAGGTGCTGCGCGACCACCAGCGCCGGCACGGGGTCGTAATCGCGCATCAACTCGCCGCCGGCGTAGACCGCCCGCCCGGTCCCCTCGACCTCCGCCGGCTGCCCCTCGGGCCGCCCCGCCACCGGCACCCCCTGCGGCCGCGTGGTCGGCACGATCCCCGCCTCCGCCGGCACGGCCGTGGGCTTTGTCGCCTGCCCCCAGGCGGCCGGCACGAGCAGGAGCAGGAGCAGGAGCAGGAGCAGGAGCGTCAGAATCGGCAGGGGTCGGGCATGTCTCATGGCGACCGATCATACCGCCGCCACATAAAGCCCGCGCTAACCCCCCGCCGTTGCCTTCGTCGCGGCGGTGGATAAACTCTGCCCACCGGCCGGATACCCAAGCGGACTAAGGGGACGGATTGCAAATCCGTTATTTCGTGGGTTCGAATCCCACTCCGGCCTTCGCCCTTCACCCCCACAAAAGCCCCGGATTCATTGGCCTTTTCTGCAGTTTCCGGCCCGGCCGGCGGCGGCGGTGCGTCATTGTGACCGTTCGTGACCGCTTGCGCCACCCGGATAGGCGCAACTTTGGGCGCAACTTTCTCGCCGCCCCCGCCCGCAGTTCTGCCGGCGGTTCCGCCCGCGATGCCGATGGATCGGCCGGCGGTGCCGGTGGCGCGGCGGGCGGCGGGGGCGGCGACGCTGGCAGGCAGGGCCGACACCGCGTCGGCCAGGCCGGCGGCGTGGACGTGGGTGTAGACGTCGAGCGTCAGCCGCGAGGTGCTGTGGCGGGCGAGCTTCTGCGCGACCGTCGGGTGAACGCCGGCGGCGGCCAGGTTCGTGATGAAGGTGTGCCGCAGCGCGTGGAAGTCGACCACGCGGCCGGTGGCGTCGCGGGCGGCCAGGAAGTCGGTGCCCTCGCGCTCGGCCCGCTGCGCGGGGGTCGGGGCGTCGGACAGCCACGCGGCGCGGGCGGCCGCCAGGTCGGCCAGCAGCACCCGCGCGACGTGCTGGCGCGGGGGCACGGCGAACGCGGCGGCGGCGGGCATCTTTCCCGCCAGGGCGGCGGCGACGGCCTCGGCGGTGGCGGGCCGCAGCGGGAGGGTCGCGGCCCGGCGGTTCTTGCTGGCGGCGGCGGGCAGCGTGACGGTCGGGGCGTTCGCGTTGGAATTGTCGTTGGCGTCGCCCGACAGCGCGAAGTCGCACCGGCGGAGCTGGCGGAGTTCGCCGGCCCGCAGCCCGGTTTCGGCCGCGATGCGGTAGAGCAGGGCGCGGGCGGGGCCGGGGATGCCGTGGCGGTCGGGGCCGTCGGCGGCGGCGGCGGTCAGCCGCTGAAGCTCGTGGGGCGACAGCGGGCGGCGGCGGTGGCGTTGGTCCACCACCTTGACCGACTTCATGCGCGTCACGGCCAGCAGCCGGGGCGTGTCGGCGGCGCGCTCGGCGGCGAGCATCCAGCGGCAGAACATTTTCATCGCCGTCAGGTATTGGCCGGCGGTGGTGTCGCTCACGCCCCGCCTCCCGCCGGCCGCGCCGGTGGTGCCGGTGCGAAGCGTCGCCAGGCCGCGCGTGACGGCCTCGGCGTTCACGTCGCCGACGGTGGCGAAGCCGCACGCGGCGGCGAGCGTTCGGACGCGGTTGGCGGTCAGGGCGGCGTGCTGGGGGGTGCGGCCGGCGTCGAGCAGGTGGCGGGCGTAGTCGTCGGCGTGGGCGGCCAGGTCGGCGGCGGCGGCCAGGTCGGCGGCGGCGGCCAGGCGGCGGGCGTCGATCATGCCCCAGCGGGCGAGCTTGCCCCGCGCCGCGGCGGGCAGGGTGTCGACGAACCGCGTCAGGTCCGGCGGCACCGCGTCGCCGGCGGCGCGGAGCGCGGCCAGGCGGGTCAGCTTGCGCTCCAGCTCGGCCGACGCGGCGCGGTCGGCATAGCCGGGCAGGCGGCGCTTGACGCGGGCGTGGTCGGCGAAGTCGACGGTGAACCGCCGGGCGGTTCGGGTGGTGCCGGCGGCGGCGTAGGTGCGGCGGTAGACGCTCATGGGGGGCATCCTCTCGGCGTGGGGCGGGGCGAAGTTTCGCCCGGCGGGGCTTCAGCCGGCGGCGGCGGGGTCGGGGGCACCGGCGCGGGTCAGGGCGTTGTCGATCCTCACGACGGTGTTCAGGGTGGGGGTGGTGCGGCCGCGCTCGACGCGGCACAGCACCGCGGGCGTGACGCCGGCGGCGGCGGCGAGCTCGCGCTGGGTCAGGCCCGCGGCCTCGCGCCGGCGGATGATGGTTCGGGCGATATTGGCGCGGCAGAAGTCCACGGCCGGCCGGTTGCCGTCGGCGTCGGCCGGGGGCAGCGGGGGCAGCGGGGTCAGGCCGGCGTTGGCGCGGTATTCCTCCTCGGGCACCAGCACGAAGGTGTGGTGGGCGACGGTGATGCGCTCGTGCCGGCGGGCGTGCCCCAGGCCGGCGGGGGCCGGGGAGGGCGCGGGGCCGGGGGTCACGTCGGGGGTCACGTCGGGGGGCAGGTCGGGGGTCGCAAGGGCTTTGGGCATCGGGGGTCCGGGGTGAAGGTTGCGGGGGAAGGTCGTGGCAAGTCGGGGGTCAGTCGTAAACGTCGCCGCGGTAGCCGATCCGCCAGACGGTGACGCGGGCGGGAGCACCCTCGGGCGGCGCGGCGGGCGGCGGCGTGGGTTTCTTCGCCCCCTTGCCCGCCCGCTTCGGCTTCCCCTTGCCGGGCGGCGGGGCCGGGGGCGAGGGTTCGACGCGGAAGACCACGCGGTAGTCGCCGGTGCGGATGCGGAAGCTCCCCTTCAGGTCGCCCCGCAGCGGCTTGGCCCCGCTCACGGTGGGCCAGTCGGCCAGGCGGGCGAAGACGGCCGCGACCCGCGGCCGGATCGCCAGCGGCAGGCGGGCGTACTCCGCCTGCGCCTCGGCGGTGATGGTGACTTGGGCGGGCACGCGGGGAAGTTTACCGCGGATTGTCCGGGTCGGCAACGCGGGCAATGGATCGAACGGCGGGCGGGTCGGGCGGGTGGGGCGTGGAAGCCTTCGCTTGCTCATGTGGCCCCCTCGGCGGCGGCCGTGGCGGCGGGCGGCACAATTAACACCGCCCGCAGCTTGGCCCCCAGTTCCCCGGCGTCGCAGATTCGCCCGTCGATTGCGACCGCCCCGCCGTCGCCGCCGACCGCGACCCGGCCGCGCGGCAGCAGGCCCGCGTCGAGCAGCGCGGTCACGGTTTCGGGTCGCACCGCCCTCGGCGGCCGCAGCAGCGCGTCGGCGTCGCCCCGCACGGCCAGATTCCGCAGCTCGGCCGCGGCGAAGTCGGCGAAGGTCGGGGCCGGGCCGTCTCCCCGACGCCGCTTGCCGACCCCGGCGGCATCGACCGCCCGCCGCGCCGCCAGCAGGGCCGCGGCCAGCACCAGCGGGCAAACGGCCTCGGCCCCGCGGCCGGCTTGCTTCCAGCGGTCGGGGCGGAAGGCGTCCAGGTCCGCCGCCGACACCCCGACGCCGCCAGCAGCGGGCGCGACGTGGCCGCGTTCGCGTCGGCTTCCCCGGCGGCGCGTTCGGCCTCGGCCGCCGCACGCGCCGCCGATTCGGCGCGGGCGGCCCGCTTTATTGCGGCGGCGGCCACGGCGGCGGCCCCGTTCTCCCGCACCATCGCCACCAGCAGCCCCGGCTTGCCGGCGGGCACGTCGGCCGCGACGGCCCGCAGCCCCTCGGCGGCCAGGGCGTCGAGCAGGCCGGCGTCGGCACCGGGCGAAGCGGCCTTCGCCGCGCCGACCAGCATCCGCAGCAGTTCCCCCCACGCCGGTTCGCCGACCCCGCGGGCGGCGAGCACCGCCGCGGCCTCGGCCGCAGCCGCGGGCCGGCCGGCTTCTTTCGCTCCGCCCACCTTGCCAGCAGCAGCGGCGGCGGGGCCGGGGGCGGCCGGCGGGTCGGCGACGCGGCCGCGGCCCCGCCGCTGGATGTTGTTCTGCGCGTTCTTGAATGTTGGGGCGTCCGGTTTGGACGGGGGTTCGCGCCCGGAATGGACGGGGGTGCCCCGTCCAGAATGGTCAGGGGTATCGCCCGCCGCACCCCCGTCCAAATTGGACGGGGGTGGCGGGTCGGCGAGCTTGCGCGTCGATGCCCGCTGCCCCTTGCCGGCGGCAAGCGTTTCGACCAGTTTCCCCGCCGCCAGCGCGGTCAACGCCCGTGTGACGGATCGCGGCGTCAGGCCGGACAGTTCCGCGAGCTTCCGAACGCTCGGCCACATCTTGCCCGTCGCCCAGTCGGCGTGCGTCACCAGCAGCAGGTACACCCGCGCCCGCGCCGGCAGGTGCGGATTCCGCGCCGCGTGCCGCAGCCGTGCGTGGTGGCGTTCAACGTCGGTGCCGACACCGGGCTTGTCGCAAGGGATCAAGCTCATCCCCGCCCCCTTCCCCCGCGCCCGGTGGCCCCGTCGGAAGCGTCCAGCCGGAGCACCAGCAGGTCGCGGCGGGCGTGGGGGGTCAGCTCGGCCAAGCCGGCGGCGTCGAGCAGCAACGCGGCGTCGGCGTCGCGGCCGTCGATCAGCAGCGGGCAGGGGCCGACGCGCCGCAGCCGGGCCAGCAGTTCGTCCGCCCGCCGGCGGGTGGGCGACGTGCCGGGCGGGCCGGCGTCGGCCAGCAGCCGGCGGCGGAGCTGCGCGAGCTCGGCGGCGTCGGCGTCGAACGGGTCGCGGCCGGTTCGCCGCGGCGGGACATGGCGGGGTAGCATGGGGGAGTCCTCCCCCGGCCCGCGTTGCCGCGCGGGCCGGAGCATGTGGGGGTTGCTCGTTCGCGTTTGCCTTGCCCGCCGCCGCACGCGCGGCGGCGGGCGTTTTCAATCCGCCGCGCCGTCGGCCGCGGGGTCGACGAACGCCACGACGCACCCGCGCCGGCCGTCGTCGCGCTCGGCGGGGATCAGGAACAGGTGGCCGCCGGGGCTAAGCGGATTCAGCAGCGGCTCCAGCGGCCCGTCGGCCGGGACGTACCGCCAGCCGGCGGGCAGGGCCGGCAGGTCGCCGACGGGCAGGTCGAAGCCGCCGTCGGCATCGGGGGCGAAGGCGGCGGGCCGCGGCGCGGGCCGCGAACGGTGCCGGCGGCGGGCGGAACGGTCGCGGCGTTTTTTCGGCGTCTTCATCGGGGGGCTTCCTTCGCGGGTCAGGGGTTTCGGGTCGGCCGCCCCGCCGTACGCGCGGCGGGGTGTCGGCCGGGCGGGATGGTCGTCAGTCGCGTCGGGGCCGGGCCAGGCCGTCGAGCTTGCCGGCGGTCGCGGCGCGGTAGGCCGCGGCGGCGTCGGCGTCGCGGGCGGGGCAGCCGGCGGCAATCCACCCGTCCAGATCCGCCCGCCGCCACAGCAGCCGCCGGCCGATGTGGACCGGCGCGGGGACGCGGCCCGACTTGTCGAGCTTCCGCCAGGCCGGCGTCGAGCAGCCGCAGTAGGCCGCCGCCGTGGGGGTGGGCATCAGCGCGGGCCACGCCGCCGGGGCGGAATTGCTCGCGGGGGGTGGGGTGGCGGCGTTCACTGGCGGCCCCCCTTCGCGGCGGCGTCCCGCCCTGCTTGAAGTTCGGCGTCCCGCCCCGGCCTCGGCCTCGGCGGCGCGGATGCGGCCACGGGCCACGTCGGCGTAGGCCGGGTTCCGCTCGGCCCCGGCGAAC